>NZ_BPQP01000032.1 GCF_022179305.1 Methylobacterium iners | reverse complement strand
ACTTCTAAGGGGTCACGTCAGATTCCCGTAGGGCGCGCCAACATCGTAGCCATATGGAATAGAGGCGCGAACCATTGCGCTCTTCGGATGGCTTGCGCGTACAACTTAAGACCAGTTTGAGGCACCAGAGAATCGCTCTAGATCAAGCGGCTGGTTGGCAGTTGTATGTGCCCTTCGCCAGCAAAGATCAAGAAGCATCACTGTACAGCTTGCAACATACGACACGTGATGGACACATTTCGATGATCATGATTGCTTCAATACCGTCTCGGAGTGCTCATGATCTTTCGGTTCTCTTCGCTCAGCCTCGCTTGTAGTTTTCTCGCATTACCGGCGTGGGCCTCGCCCTCGGCAAGTGGGTCAGACCTCGACACCTTGATCGCGCAGCATGCCCAAGCGAATGGTGTACCGGAGGCGCTGGTGCATCGGGTCGTGCAGCGGGAAAGCCGCTACAACGCACGAGCATCGAGCCGGGGGAACTACGGTCTGATGCAGATCAGGCACGGCACAGCCCGTGGCATGGGCTATAGCGGGTCAGCGACGGGTCTGCTCGATGCCAACACCAATCTGACCTACGCAGTCCCCTACCTCGCGGCCGCCTATCGCGTGGCGGGCGGCAATCAGAGCCGCGCGATCGCCCTCTACGCGCGCGGCTTCTACCATCAGGCAAAGCGCGGGGGCTTCGGTGCTCGCGGCGTCGTGGCTGAAGCCGCACAGCCAAGCGCCCAGCCGCGTCTCGATCAGATGGCTGCCCAGCTGCAGCTCCCATCGTTCGAGTGAAGCAAACCGCACGGTTTAGTCCAGGGTCGCTGCTGGTTGCCGATCCACATGGATCTGCGTGTCTCCACGAACACACCTTGGCCACTGGACGGAAAGCGGACCTTCGTCGGATCGTTGCTTCACCGCTGTCGTGCTAACCTCATCACGCGGTCGCTGCTGGAACTGCCCTGTCGCCGTCACGGTACAGGATCGACCGCGATAAGCGGCCGAACGCGCCTGACTTGCTGAGGCTAGATCAGCCCCACCGAGATCTTGGGGAAACGCATCAGGAACGTCGCGCCGGATCCCATGCCCGCGCTGTGCGCCTCGGTTCTGCCGCCGTGAAGCTCGACGATGCGTCGGACGATCGAGAGGCCGAGGCCCGTCGAGCCCTCGCCGCCCGTCGGCTTGGCCGAGAGGCGCTGGAAGCGGCCGAACAGGCGCGAGGCATCCTCGGGCGACAGGCCGGGTCCCTGGTCCGTGACGGCGCAGATGATCTCCGTCCCCTCGTCGCGCACCGAGACCTCGATCGCGCTGTCGATGAAGCTGTACTTGATCGCGTTAGAGACGAGGTTGTCGATCGCCTCGCGCAGCCGCTCGCTGTCGCCGCAGACGTAGACCGCCTCCTGCGTCGCGAAGCGAAGGCTCTGGCCCTTCGTCTCGGCCAGGGGGCGATTGGCTTCGCAGACCTCGCCGGCCAAGGCGGCGAGGTCGAGGGGCTCGCGACGCAGGGTGATGTCGAGGGCGTCGTTCATGGCGTCGGCCATGAGGGTGTCGATCATGCCGATGAGGCGCTTGGCGGCGGTGCGGACCGCCTCCACCTGCACCCCCATCTGCGCCTTCGGCACTGTCTCGATCGCAAGCATGTCCGACAGCATCTCGGAGCGCCCGAGGATCACGGAAAGCGGGTTCTTCAGATCGTGGGCGACGGTGCCGAGGATCTCCGTCTTGAGATTGTTGGCCCGGCGCAGGTTCGAGCGCTGCAGATCGAGGCGCCGGTTGGCCCGTATCAGCTCCGCGGTACGCTCGAGGACGCGCTGCTCCAGCTCGACATTGGCCCGCTGAAGCTTCTCGTAGAGGATGACGTTGTCGAAGGCGATCGAAAGCCGGGTCGTGAGAAGGTCGATCAGCGAGCGATCGGTGTCGGACAGGGAGCGATCCGCGTCGATGAGGGCGACGATCTCGCTGCCGCTCGCGGTGTGCATGTAGAGGGTCGACCAATGGTCGCCGAAGCTGTGGGTGCGCTCCGCGAAGGCACGCTCCACGACCGGGTGAACGTCGGGGTCGAGGGGCCAGGCCGGGTTGCGGCCGACATAATGGCCGTAGCAGCCCGAACCCGCGAGCACGCAGAAGCGCTCGTCGGTGGCGTCGTTCTCGCGAAGGACGAGGATGCCGGCGCATTCGACGTTGAGCAATGATGCGACCTGCGTCAGGACGCCTTCGGCGAGCCGCTGCATCGACTTGTGGTCGAGGAGCATCGGGGCCGCGTCGAGGATGATCTCGAGGCCGCGCCGGGTCTCGTCGAGGCGCTTGAGCTGCTGGTAGGCGCGCAGGGCGGCGGTGAGACTCGTGAAGAGCTTGTCGGCCGTGAGCTCGGTCTTCGCCTTGTAGTCGTTGATGTCGTAGTCGACGATCACGCGACGCTCGGGCGCCTGGCCGGGCTGGCCGGTGCGCAGGATGATGCGGACCGTCTCGTTCCCGAGCTCCCGCCGGATGTCGCCCACGAGGCGCAGGCCTGCATCGTCCGATTCCATGACGACGTCGAGGAACACGACGGCGACGTCCGGCCTCGCCGCCAGCAGCAGCCGGGCCTCGGCCGCCGAGTAGGCGGAGAGGATCTCCAGCCCCCGCCCGTCGAGTTCGTAACCCGCCAGCGCATAGCGCGTCCCCTCGTGGACCGCGGGATCATCGTCGACGACCGCGATCGTCCAGGCGCCGGCCCGCGCGGGGGGATCCGTGATGTCGTCGGGCAGGAGAAAGATTTCGTCGTCCATCGTCTCGGATCTTGCTGGCCCATTCGTGTCGGCGGATTTGCGCGGGACCGTTCGGCGCAAGCCTTTCCCAGGCCGCGACTCGTCCACGTCGGCGAGATCGCCAACAAACTTGGTGAAACCTGGGCCGTGCGCGAGGCAGGGGATGCCGAATACATCATTTCGGGGTGGAGTGTGGGCACGCACTGCCGATATCATCTTCGCCGAAATACCGTTCGCCGGGTCCCATCGTGCCGGGCCCGAGATCCGAGTGCGAAGAGCGTTGGTCATGCCGATTGCGACGAGTCACCCCTTGGCCTCCTCGACCGGATTGGGCCGATGAATGCCTCGGCGCCGCATGTCGCCGTGGTCGACGACGAAGCCGAGGCCCGCGCGATGGTGGGCGACTACCTGCGCATGCACGGGTTCGACGTGGTGCTCTGCGACGGCGGCCGGACGCTGCGCGCGCACCTCGCCGAGCGCAGGCCCGATCTCATCGTCCTCGACCTTAACATGCCGGAGGAGGACGGGCTCTCGATCGTACGGGACCTGAAGGCGCGCACCACCATTCCGGTCATCATGCTGACGGCGACCGCGAGCCCGATCGATCGGGTCGTCGGCCTCGAGCTCGGAGCGGACGATTACCTGCCCAAGCCCTGCGAGCTGCGCGAGCTCGTCGCCCGGGTGCGGTCGGTGCTGCGGCGAGGGAGCGGACTGGCGCCCCAGCCGGAGATGCCGGCCGCGCCGGCGGAAGTTCCCGGGCGCCGCATCCGTTTCGGGACCAAGTGGCTCGACCTCGACGCCTTGCGCCTGCGGGACAGCGAGGGCGCCGAGCAGGCGCTGACCCGTTCGGAATTCGAGCTGCTCAAGGCCTTCGCGGATCATCCCAAGCGCGCGCTCTCGCGCGAGCGTCTGCTCGACCTCGCCGATGCCCGCGATCCCGACGCGTTCGACCGCGCCATCGACGTGCGCATCAACCGAATCCGCAAGAAGATCGAGCCGGACCCGGCCAATCCACGCTACATCAAGACCGTGCGCGGCCTCGGTTACGTCTTCCGTCCCGACGGCGACTGAGGGTCGTGCTCCGCGGGAAGCGAGGCGCAAGCTCGGCAATTGTTTCGTGGGCGCCGCATCGAAGAAACAATCGCGCTGAAATACCAGTATCCTGTGACGAGCGAAGCAAAACTGGGGACATGCGCGGCTCCTAGAGCTGACACCAACGACGGCGCCAAGCGTCGAGGGGGGTGTCATGGGCAAGTTCATCATCGTCATCGCGGTTGCCGCCTCGCTCTCGACGGGCCTGCTTGCAGCCCTCGCCGCCGTTCCTGCCCGCAGCGCCTCCGCTGAGCCTGACGCCGCTCTGCCCGCCGTCGAGGCGAAGCCCGCACCGGGCTGCGCGTCGGCGGCCTGGCCCTACCGCCCCGCCAATTGCCCCGACGTTGGTGATGTGCAGCGCCAGGACACGACACCCGGAAGTTCGGGCGAGCGGGCGCCCGTTCGCCAGGTTCGGCTCATCAGCCTGGATCGTCGGGACGGGGAGAACCGCGCCCCCACGCCGCCGAGCCCTGCGCGCGCCGCGTCCAAGCGGCAGTGAGGGGACCGAGATGCCCCAATTCACGCGCTCAGCACTCGAGGCAGACCCCGAGAGCCTCGATCGGCTCTTCCAGCTCCTTCATGGGCGTCGCCGGGATGAACCGGCCCCGACCCGGCCGCCCGCTGAACCGAGCCTTGAGGCGCGTTTCGGCGTTCGACCGAACGCACGGGCTGCGAGCCCACCCCGCAGGCCGGCTGCGGATATCACCAGGAACTGACCTGCCCCTGTGCTTGCCCGACTTCAGGAAGACATTAAACTGAAGCAAACGGGCGGGATGGGGACATGCGGGTCGGCCGTAAGATCGCGCTGGTCGGCGGTGTGCCCATCCTCATCGCGGCGGCGATCGCGGTCGCGGGCTGGTTCCTGCTCGCCCAGGCGGAGCGCGCGCGCGACGGCACGCTGGTCGCGAGCCAGGTCTACCACGATCTCAGCTCCGCCCGCCTGATTCGCGACGCCTACGTCGCCGCCAACCCTTCGGAGCGTGCAGCCCACGCCGACACCTTCGCGACTCTGACGGCGCGGGCGAGCAAGGGGCTCGGCGCCCTGAGCGGGCTGGCGCGCACGCGCGAGCAGACCTCGGGCATCGCCTCGGCGCGGGGTGCCCTGGCGGGCTACGTCGAGCGCATGAACCACCTCATCCGCCTGACCCGGGAGAGCGACGGCCTGACCGCGGAGATGGCCCAGCGCGCCGACACGCTGATCACGCTGGCCGACCGGGCCCGCCTGCGGCAGCAGGCGTCGAACGCCGACCTCGTCCGCTCCTTGAGCGAGAAGGTGAACAAGCTGCGCGCGACGCGGGACATCGTCGCCAACCTCAACCTGCTCCGGACGATCCTGGCGGAGATCGCCGTCGCCCGCGTCCGAGCGGCAGCGCCGGCGGAGCCCTCGCCGGCCGCGGGCCGGCCGCAATCCGACATCGCCCTCCTCCAGAATGCGAGTCGCAGCCTCTCGGCCGCCCTGCGCGGCGAGGGGCGCGCCCGCGAGGCCGACGAGCTCGAAGCCCTCTCGGCGGGCCAGGGCCTCGACGAGGCGACGCCGGACCGCACGGGCGCGTCGCAACCCGCGGTCCTCGCGGCCTGGAGCGAGCGTCTCCTGAAGATCGACACGTCCGGCCAGCGCACGCTGCACGACGAGGTCGCCCAGCTCCTCACCTACTCCATCGAGGCGAACGAGACCCAGCAGGCGACGCAGGACGTCGCCATCACCACCCTCAAGCTCGGGCAGCGCACGGCCGACGCGCTGGCGCGGCGCGACACCGTGACGGCGGCCTCCATGGTCGGGGAGGGGGAGCGCCTCTCGGCCAAGACGGCCGCCCTGCCGATCTCCCCACTCATCCAGGGCGAGATGATCGACGCGATCGACGGCTGGCGCACCCGCCTCGCCACGACGATCGACGGGCTCAAGCGCCAGGGCGCCATGCTCGCCGAGATGGACAGCGTCGCGGCCGTCGTCAGCGAGAGCGCGCGCACGCTCAACGACGCCTTCGTCGGCGATGCCGACCGCCTGGGCAGCTTCCTCCGGCAGATCCTGCTCTTCGGCGCCGCGGGCGGATTGCTGCTCGGCTCGCTCGCCGCTCTTGCGGTCGCGCGCTCGATCACCGTGCCGCTGCGCCAGCTCCAGGATGACATGATCGCGCTGGCGGCCGACCCGTCGGCGGGAACCGTCATCGGCACCCAGCGGCGCGACGAGCTCGGGGAGATCGCGAGAGCCACGAACTTCTTCGTGACGGAGATCGGACGGCGCGAGCGGGCCTTGCGGCGCGCCAAGGACCAGGCGGACGCCGCCCTCGTCGAGCTGAAGCAGGTTCAGGACGACCTCATCCGCGCCGAGAAGCTCGCCTCCCTGGGACAACTCGTGGCCGGCGTGGCCCACGAGATCAACACGCCGCTCGGGATCGCTCTGACCACCGCCACGATCGTGCGGGACGAGACGCGCGACTTCCAGGCGCTCGTGGCCCAGAACGCGCTCTCGCGCTCGCGGCTGACGCATTACGTCGACCGAGTCGGAGAAGGTGCGGCCCTTCTCTACGCCAACCTCGCGCGGGCCGCGGACCTCGTCCACGGCTTCAAGCAGGTTGCCGTCGATCGGGCGGCGGACGAGCATCGCACCTTCGCCATCGATGCCTGGCTCGACGACCTCCTGGCGAGCCTTCAGCCCATGCTGCGGAAGGGCGGCCACGTGGTCCGGCACGAATGTTCGGCGGGACTGACCGTCAACACGAATCCCGGTGCCCTCGCTCAGGTCGTGACGAACCTGATCACCAACGCGGTGGTGCACGGCTTCGGCGGTGTGCGGGGCGGGCAGATCGTCGTCCGTGTCGCCCACGCGGCGCCCGGGTTCGTCCGCCTGGACGTCGTCGATGATGGCCGCGGCATTGCGGCGGAGAACCTTCCCCGGATCTTCGACCCGTTCTTCACGACCGCCCGCGCGCGCGGCAGCACTGGCCTCGGCATGCACATCGTCCACAACCTCGTGACCGCGACGCTGAAGGGTCGCATCGCCGTCGAGAGTCAGCCCGGAAGCGGCACCGTGATCAGCGTCGAGTTCGCCTCGGATGCGCGCGGGGCGCCAACCATGCTCGGGCCAGCGCGGCAGCACGCCGACGTTGGGAGCGCCTGATGCCCAGGCTTGACCGACGCTCGCGCCCCGCCCTGCTGCTTGCCTTTTTCCTCGCGGCCCAGCCTGCGGCCGCCCGCACCCTCGTCTTCTGCTCGGAGGGCAATCCCGAATCCCTCGACCCGGCGGTCGCGACGACGACGACGGCGATGAACGCGACTTGGCAGATGTTCAACAGCCTCGTCGAGTTCATCCCCGGCACGACCGACCTGCGTCCGGCGCTAGCGGAATCCTGGACCGTCTCGGAGGACGGGCGCGACTACGTCTTCACCCTGCGCGACGGCGTGCGCTTCCACGCCAATGCCCGCTTCACGCCTAGCCGGCCGATGAATGCCGACGACGTGGTGTTCTCGCTGATGCGGCAGTGGAAGCCCGGCCACCAGTTCCAGCCGAGCGGCAACGTCTTCGGTTATTTTCGCGATCTCGGCCTTCCCGACCTGATCGAGGCCATCGAGAAGATCGACGGGCGCAACGTCCGCATCCGCCTGAGAGAGGCCGACGCGACGTTCCTCGCGAATCTCGCCCAGGCCTTCGGCAGCATCCATTCCGCGGAATATGCGAGCCTCCTCGAAGCCACGAACGCGACCGAGGAGCTCGCCCGCGCACCGATCGGCACGGGTCCCTTCGTCTTCGCCGGCTACCGGCCCGATCTCGCGATCCGGTATCGCGCCTTCGCGGATTACTGGCGCCGGCCTCAGGCGGATGCCGCGGATAGCGGGCGCCCCATCGAGGGGCTCGTGTTCTCGATCACGCCGAACGCGGCGGTGCGCCTCACCAAGGTCAAGGCGGGCGAGTGCCAGGTCATGGCCTTTCCCGGCCCCGCCGATCTCGACGCGATCCGGGCCGATCCGAGCCTGACGCTCCTCGCCCGCGAGGAATTGAACGTCGCCTATCTCGCCCTCAATACGACGCGCGCGCCGCTCGACGACGTCCGGGTGCGGCGCGCCATCACTGCCGCGATCGATCGCAGCGCCATCGTCGAGGGCGTGTTCGGCGCCTCCGGGCGTCCCGCCAAGAATCCGCTGCCGCCGGGGATGTGGGCCCACGACGATGCCCTGCCCGAGATCGCCTTCGACCGGGCCGCGGCGCGGCGCCTCCTGGCGGAGGCGGGCTTTCCCGACGGCTTCGAGACGGACCTGTGGTTCCTGCCGGTCAGCCGGCCCTACAATCCGAACGGCCGGCGCGTCGCCGACATGATCCAGGCTGACCTCGCCAGCGTCGGCATCCGTGTCCGCCTCGTCACGGAGAGCTGGGGCGCCTACCGGACGGCGCTCTACGGCGGCGTGCCGTCGATGATGCTCTACGGCTGGACGAGCGACAACGGCGACCCGGACAACTTCCTGAACATCCTCCTCGGCTGCAAGGCCGCCCCGCCCGGCGGCGCCAACCTCGCCCGCTGGTGCGATCCGGAATACGACGCCGCGGTCCAGGCCGCGCGCCGCGCGGTCGACCGCGAGGAGCGCGCCCGGCTCTATCGGACCGCACAGGGCATCTTCCGCCGCGAGGCGCCCTGGGTCCCCCTGGCCCACACGCTCGTACACATGGTGGCGCGTCGCGATGTCGTGGGTTTTCAGATGGATCCGCTCGGGCGGCACCTGTTCGAGGGCGTGCGGCTCTTGGATTGATCAGGTGCCGTAGGCCGCCGCCGAGAGCGCCATGGCGGCGAGGAAGTTGACGGCGAGAAGAAGGGCGGGGAGCCGCATCGGCGACCCGCCTCAGGCGATGCAGGCCCGGACGGCCGCCGCGCGCGGTGTCGGGCAGGACCGGAAGGTTCGGTCGTCCGTCGTCCGCGGGGCCGTCACGCCCGCTTCGGCGCGAAGAAGCGGCGCGTAGGCGCTGCCGGCCATCAGGCCTCCTGCGATGATCAAGCGTACCAGCATCCCGAGCATAGCGTTCCCCAATCCGCGGTCATTGGCAACCGTCTGTCGAAGGACGTCTAAGCCCCCGGCTTTTCGACATCATTGCGCGGATTGTTTCGTGCTCGCAGCCCGGCCCGATCAGGGGCGTGTCTTGCTGCCGTAGCGTCGCGTCCATTCCCGCAGGATGCGCTCGCGGTGCTCGGCTTCCCAGCGCAGATCGATCTTCGCCATCCGCGCTTCCGCGTGGGCGGGATAATCCGGATTCGCGCCCGCCACATCGGGATGCGCGACGATGGCGAAGCTCCGGGCGTAGATCTCGTTGGCCTCCCGCGAGGCCGCCCAATCGAGGATGCGCCGCGCGAGGTCCGGGCGGCGGGCGGTCCGGAGCATGGCGAAGGCCTCCTGCTCCCAGCCGACGCCGTCGATGGGAACGATGATCTCGATCGGCGACCCGCTCGCGCGCTCGGTGGTCGCGCGCATGTCGAAGGACAGCCCAGCGGCGTAGGTGCCGCGACCGGCCTCGCGGCAGGGCGCCGAGCCCGAGGGCAGGTAGGCCGCGACGTTCTCGTGCAGCGCGTCCATGAAGGTCCAGGCCGCGGCCTCGCCCATGCTCTGCAGCCAGCCGGCGACGAGGAGGAAGCCGGTTCCGGACAGGTTCGGATCCGGCATCACGATCTGCCCCTTGAAGCCGGGCGCCAGCAGCTCCCGCCATAGCACCGGCCGCAGCAGGCCGGACGCCTTGGCCGCCTCGGTGTTGAAGCAGATGGCCCCGACATAGGCGTCCATTCCCGTCCAGGTGTAGGGCGGCGTCTGGTCGAGGAAGAAGGAACGCAGCCGTTCGACCCCGGCGGGCCGGTACTCGGCCAGCAGATCCGCCATCTCCAGGAGCATCAAGCTCGAGGCGCCGATCCCGAAGGCGATATCGGCGCCCGGCGCGTCCCGCTCCGCCAGGAGCCGATCCGTGATCACCCCCGTCGATCCGCGGACCCAGACGATGTCGGCCTCCGGCACCGCCCGCGCCATGGCCTCGCTGATCCACGCCACCTGCTCGCTCTCGATGGCCGTGTAGATCGTCACCTTGGGCCGTTCACGTACCGAAGCGGCAGACCCCGAAGACGTCGTCAGCAGAAAGGCCAGTATGGATGTCGCACATACACAGATGGCTCCTGCAGCGCTTTTCATCATCCGGCCTAGGACGCGTACCCACTGACTTGACGGACCTTAAGCGATTTTTCTGACGGCGCATTGTAGGATCGATACGCCGCGCAGGATGCGGTCCCGCTTCGAACTAGTCCGCCTGAGTTCCCTCGGCCGGCATCGGCGTGAGAGCGTGAACGTCCTCGCCGCGCCATTCGACATCGTAGCCGAGGTCTCGCAGAGCATTATTCAGCAGCGCTTGCCAATCGTCGCTGCAGCCAGAGGCGTGCTCCTCGAGCTTCGCATGCACCTGAGCGATGACGCGGGGATCGGGCGTTCCGTGCTTGGCCCAATAGGCATCCAGCGCGTTCATCGCCCGGTTGATGGCCTCGATCACGTCAGTCCGTTCCCATAATCCGGTTCCCCCTGAGAACTTGCTTGGGCCATTGATCGTTGCGGCAGGCCGCCGGTTTGAACAAGCGTCGAGGTCGACGGTTGTGATCCCGTGCCGAAGGCCCCCATCACCTGGACGCAGGACACCGTCGCCAACGTACCGCTCAGGCGCTTCGTGAGCCACGTCGGCACCGTGGAAGTGGGTGCGGTGGCGTTCGACGGCTCGAACCGTTTGTGGACGTGGTCGAGCCCGCTCGCGGAGGATGCCTGGGGTCATGCCCAGAGCGAAGCTGGGGCCAAGCTGGGCTTCGAGGCATGGCTGCGGGGCTGGTTGGAGAATTTCAGGCCGCTTCTGGAAGGACGCTGAAGGCAGCTCTGCCCTTGATCCTCTTGCGCCACTGAGAAATTTGTCGGCACGAGACCACCGATAGTCAGCATCATCCGTCTGGCTGACCTTATGCCATTGATCTGGCGCGGTTGTCGGTTGCTACCGCTACCCCTCCGCGGTCTCGGCGCTGGGGCGAAATGCGTTGGCGGCATGGCGGGCGGGCAGCCGGTCGCCCTGGCCGAAGAGCTTCGCGCGCAGCGAGCCCTCCGCGTAGGCGGTCTTGTAGATCCCGCGGTCCTGCAGTTCGGGGACCACGATGTCGATAAAGTCGGCGTAGCTCTCGGGCACCACGATGCGGCTGAGGTTGAACCCGTCGACCTCACCCTCTTCCATCCAGGATTGGAGCTCGTCCGCGATCGAGACGGCGTCGCCCGCGAGCACGGCGTAGCGGCCGCCGAGTTCGAGCTCCGAGAGCAGGTCGCGCTTCGTCAGCCCACGCCGTGCGGCGGCAGCCGTCGCGGATTGGATGGCGTTGCCGGGGCCGTAGGGGATGGCGTCGTCGAGGCCGTAGCGGGCGAAGTCGATGCCCGTCGAGGCGGAGAAATGCGCCAGGCCCGCCTCGGGGTTCGCATAGCGCCGGTACTCGGCGCGCTTCTCCTCGGCCTCCGCGCGACTGCGCCCGGGAATGACGGCGATGCCAACGAAGATCTTCACGTCCTCGGGGCGGCGTCCCGCCGCGACCGCCTCGGCCCGGATGGCGCGCACCGCGTTGCGGGCGCCCGCCCGGTCGCTGGCGGAGATGAACACGCACTCGGCGTGGCGCCCGGCGAAGGCCCGGCCGCGGCCCGAGGCGCCTGCCTGGTAGAGAACCGGCGTGCGCTGGAGCGAGGGCTCGGACAGGTGATAACCCTCGACGTCGAGGAACTCGCCGTGGTGCGCCACCGGACGGATGCGGGCGGGGTCGCTGAACACCCTCGCCGAACGGTCCCGGAGCACGGCGTCGTCGGCCCAGCTTCCTTCCCAGAGCTTGTAGAGCACGTCGAGGTACTCGTCGGCGTAATCGTAGCGCCGGTCGTGGTCGGGAAGCCGGCCGCCGCTCTGCCCGCGATGGGCGCTGTCGAGGTAGCCGGTGACGATGTTCCAGCCGATGCGGCCTTGCGTGAGGTGATCGAGCGTCGAGACTCGCCGGGCAAAGGTGTAGGGCGCCTCGTTGTGGACGTTGACCGTGACGCCGAAGCCCAGGTGCTCCGTCACCGCCGCCATGGCGGGGACGAGGAGCGTCGGATCGTTGACGGGAAGCTGCACGGCTTCGCGCGCCGTCACCTCGATGCCGCTGCCGTAGATGTCGTAGACGCCGATGATGTCGGCGATGAAGAGGCCGTCGAACAGGCCCCGCTCCAGCAACTTGGCCTGATCGGTCCAGTAGCGAAGCGTGTTGTACTCCGACGAGCGATCGCGCGGGTGGGTCCAGAGGCCGTGGTTGATGTGGCCCACGCAGTTCATGTTGAACGCGTTGAGCCGGATCTGCTTCTTCACGGCCATCAGAACGCTCCGTGCCGGGGCGGGTGCCGGCCGTTGAGGTGGCAGGCGCCGATCCAGTCGTACTTCCAGCGCGCGAGGTCGCGCAGGCGGTTCGCGGCCGAGGTGCCGCGCGGATCGGATGTCGGGTGGAAGGCTGGGCGACGAAGGCCGTCCATGGAAGCTCCCGCGCGACGGCCTGCAGGTCGGGCGAGCCTCGTCGGACCAGGCCGAGCAATCCTCAACGCGACCGCAGGCGTCGCACGGTGAGATCGCCGGCGAACTGCACCAAGCAGACGAGGGCGATCAAGATCATGATGACGGCGGCCATCACGGTGGTGTCGAAGCGCTGGTAGCCGTAGCGGATCGCCACGTCGCCGAGGCCGCCCGCGCCGACCGCGCCCGCCATGGCGGAGGCGCCGATCATCGAGACGACCGTGATGGTGAGGCCGCCCACGATTCCCGGCAGCGCCTCCGGAAGGAGGACGTGGACGAGAATGTGCCGGCGCCGGCAGCCGATAGATTGGGCCGCCTCGATCAGCCCGCCATCGACCTCCCGCAGCGAGACCTCGGCGATCCGGGCGAAGAACGGCGTGGCGCTCACCGCCAGCGGCACGATGGCGGCCCAGACGCCGATGGTCGTGCCCGTCACCAGCCGGGTGAAGGGGATGAGCGCCACGAGCAGCACGATGAAGGGCACGGCGCGGAACCCGTTGACCAGGGTCCCCGTCACCCGGTTGGCCCTGGGCGCGGGGAAGATGCCGCCCGGCGCCGAGGTGACGAGGAAGAGCGCCAGCGGGAGCCCGACCAGGACCGCGATCCCGGCCGAGATGCCGACCATGAAGAGGGTGTCGAAGGAGGCCTGCCAGAGGCGGTCAATCATCGCTTGGGACATAGCCGATCCTTTCGATGCTCCCTCCGAGCGCCCGCAACCGGACCTCCAGGTCAGGCCCGGCCTCCGCCGCGACGGCGATCAGCATCCGGCCGACCGCGTGCCCCTGGATTCGCTCGATGCCGGCCTGAAGCAGTCGCACCGGCGCGCCGGCGGCTGCGGCCAGGGCGGAAAGATCCGGCGCCCCCTGTCCGGAATAGGTGATCTGCAAGACGGTCGCCGCACCAGGCGCAGGTTGGGCATGCAGGGCCGCGGCCAGGTCGTCCGGCAGGCCGCGGGTCAGCGGCTCGAGGAGCGCCTGCGTCGCCGGATGCTCCGGGCTGCCGAAGACGCGCCAGACCGGCCCCATCTCGGTGACGCGGCCACCCTCCAGCACCACCACGTCGCTGCAGATGTCGCGGATCACGCTCATCTCGTGGGTGATGAGCACGATGGTGATGCCGAGGCGCCGATTGATGTCGCGCAGGAGGTTGAGGATCGAGAGGCTGGTTTCCGGGTCGAGGGCCGAGGTCGCCTCGTCGCAGAGCAGGATCTCCGGACGGCTGACGAGGGCGCGGGCGATGCCGACGCGCTGCTTCTGGCCGCCCGACAGCCGGGACGGGTAGGTCTCCGCCTTGGCCTCGAGACCGACGAGGCGCAGCACCTCGTCGACCCGCGGACCGATCTCGCTCCTCGGAACGCCGGCGACCGTGAGCGGCAGCGCCACGTTCCCGCGCACGGTCTTAGCCGAGAGCAGGTTGAAATGCTGGAATACCATGCCGATGCGACGGCGTAGGGACACGAGGCCGTTCTCGTCGAGCGCCGCGATCGGTTCGCCGTCGATCAGCACCCGGCCGGAGGTCGGCTCCTCGAGGCGGTTGATGGTGCGCAGGAGGCTCGACTTGCCGGCGCCCGAGCGGCCGATGATGCCGAAGATCGCGCCGGCCGGGACCTCGAGGTCCACGCGGTCGAGCGCCCGGACCTCGCCGGCCGCCGAACGGTAGGTCTTCGACACCGCCTCGAAGCGCACGGTGCCGGCCGCGGCGCGTGCCCCGGCCGCCGGGGCCACCGGAACGACGCGGGCGCCCGACGTTCCCTGAACCATCCCGCTCAGCGGAGCGCGCAGGCCCTGGAAGGCCAGGCCGCTCACGGGTTTGCCCATGCCAGCACGTAGAGCTTGTCGCTGCTGGCGAAGGATTTGTGGATCTGCTTCCTCACGGCCTCCGAGCCCTGGAAGATGCCGACGAACCTCCGGATCGTCGGATCGTCCTTGCGGGCCGCCTTGGTCACGAAGCTGACGGCGAAGAGCTTGTCCTCGATGCCGGAGTAGATGAGGCCGCTCGTCGGATCGAAGGTTCCGGCGGCGACGATGAAGTGCGGGTAGCCCTGCGCCAGGTCGACGTCGCCGGTGATGCGCGCGAGCTGCGGCCCTTCCACCTCGGTGAACTTGAGCTTTTTCGGGTTCTCGACGATGTCGTCGAGGGTGCCGAGGAAGCCGACGCCGTCCTTGAGCTTGATCAGCCCGGCCTTCTGGAGAAGCAGCAGGCCGCGGCCCTGATTCACCGGGTCGTTGGCGATCGCGACCCTGCCGCCGTTGGGCACCTTGTCGAAGCTCTTGTGCTTCAAGGAATAGAGCCCGAGATTCTGCAGGATGCCGGGGGCGACGATCTCGAAGTCGTAGCCCTTCTGCTTCTCCGTGTTCTCCATGAAGGGGCGGTGCTGGAAGAAATTGACGTCGATGTCGCCGGCGTCGAGGGCGACGTTCGGCGTCGTCCAGTCGCTGAACTCGATGACCTCGACGTCGATCCCCTGCGCCTTGGCCTCGCTCGCCGCGACGTTGGCCGCATCGGCATAGACGCCGGGCACCACGCCGATCTTCAGGCTTTGTGCGTGCGCGGCCACCGCCCCGAGCGAGAAGGCGGCCACGGCGAGGACGTGCAGAAGTTTCATGGGCAGGAACCTCTTGGGACGGAGATCAGGGTCGGACGGTGCAACGAGGCCGGGCAGGGTTGGTGGTCGGCATGGATCCCGGCGGGCCTGCTTGCGGCCGTCCCCGGAGCCGCCGGCTCAAGCATGGGAAGGACGAGGCGGCCTCCGATGCGGCAGGCGACGCCCTGCATGGCACTGCCCTGAGCAACGGGAGCCGTGGTGATGTCGGGGCGAGCGTGGGTCGGTGCACGGGCGTCGGGAGGTTGTGGGAGGCGGGGTCGGAGCGGCTTCCTCCCATCCTGATGGGGCCGAGCCGATCCCGGTTTTCGATCCTCAACATCCATGTTTCTCCCAGAATGTGCTTCCAAAATTCCCGTGCGCGGGAGACCGAACATCGCGCCGCTTGGACGATCGAGGGAAGGACATGGTCTTGGATGCCGCTCGCCTCAGCGGCGGAGGCGAGGCAGCAGCTTGGCCGCGAACCGGCGCATCTCCGCCTCGAAGGGCTGGAACTGCAGCATGAACAGCTCGACGCCGGCGGCGCGGAAGGCGCTGATGCGGGCCGCGACGGTGTCGTAGCTGCCGACGAGGCCGGCCGCCGTCCCGCCATTGGTCCCGACATGACGGGAGGCGGCCGCGTCGGTCTTGGCGAACATCACGCTCGCCGCGTCGGTGCGCGACCGCGTATCCGCCCGTAGGGCTTCGTCGCGATGCGCCAGGGCGAGGAGGCGCGCATGCTCGGCTTGCGCCTCTTCATCCGTGTCGCGGGCGATGACGAAGGCCGAGAGGCCGAAGCCGAGGGGCGGGTTGGCGGCTGGACGGCGGGCCACGCCGGCGATGAGGGCGGCGACGTCGGCGACCGGCTGGCCGTTGATGAACCAGACGTCGGCATGGTCCGCCGCCAAGCTACGGGCCGGTTCGGACTCGCCGCCGAGATAGATCGTCGACCGCCGGCGGTAGGTGCCGGCCGGCCTCAGCTGATAATCCGCGATGCGGAAATGCGGGCCCTCGTGGGTGACGCGCTCGCCGCGCATGAGCCGGTCGACGAGGCCGATCCATTCACGGCCATAGGCGTAGCGGTCGTCATGGGCCGGAAAGGGCAGCCCCGCCCGCTCGAATTCGGCCCGGTTCCAGGCGTTGACCAGGTTGAGGGCGAAGCGGCCCTCGCTGACATGCTCGATCTGCAGGGCCATCTTGGCGAGCACCACGGGGTGGTAGAGCCCGGGCTTGATCGCGGCGATGATCTCGATCCGGCGCGTCAGGGCCGCGAGGGCGGCCGACGCCGTCCAGGCCTCGAGCTGGTCGCGCTCATCGTCGAACGGATTCGCGGTATGCTGGGCGACGAGCACGGCGTCGAACCCGAGGGCCTCCGCCTCCAGCACGAGCGCGCGGTTGCGCGCCCAGCTCGCGTCATCCGGCTCGTCCGGATCGTGATGGGCCGCGCGCGAGCCGTGGACGGCAGCCCAGATGCCGAACCGGGGTGCGCCCGCCATCGCCTCAACCCCGCTCGGCCTGCGGCTGCCAGATCCTCACCGCCGTCGCATCGAGCTTGCGCGGGATCAGCTTGGCCTCGTGGAAGGTATCGGCGATGTCCTGCTGCTCGTTGAGCTCCGCGCGCACGACCGGCGTGACGGCATAGGTGCGGCGACGGTTGACCGTGGCGACGACCTCCGGGGGCAGGTCGCCCCAGATCGGCGCCAGCAGCGCCACGGCGGCGTCGGGCTCGGCCTTCACCCAGCGGCCGGCCTCGACCAGGGCGTCGTACACGGTCGCGACCACCAGCGGGTTCTCGGCCACGAAGCTGTCGTTGGCCAGGTAGTAGCGATGGTAGCTCGACAGCCCGGTGGCGTCGGCGACGACCCGGACCGGGCGCTTGGCCTGGGCGATGGCGAGGAAAGGATCCCAGATCACCCAGGCGTCGAGGCTCCCCTGGCCGAAGGCGGCGAGACCCTCCGGGGCCTGGAGGTAGGCCGGCTTGATGTCGGCGAAGCTGAGCCCGGCCCGCTTGAGGGCCGCCGCGAGGATGAAGTGGCAGCCCGATCCCCGCGAGACGCCGACGCTGCGCCCCTTCAGGTCCGCAACGGACCGGATGGAGGACTCGGCCGGCACGATGATCGCCTCCGCGGAGGGCGCGCCGACCTCGCGGGCGTAGAAGGTCAGCGGCGCGTTGGCGGATTGGGTAAAGATCGGCACGGCATCGGCGACATCGGCGTGGAGATCCACGGCCCCGGCGTTCATCGGCTCGATCACGCTGGTGAACAGATGCCAGGACGGGGCGAAGCCCAGCGGCTTCAGGCGCTGCTCCAAGGTACCCTTCGCCTTGAGGACGGTGAGCAGCGTCGAGGAGCGCTGATAGCTCAGACGGATGGTCCGTTCGGCTGCCCGAACGGTGGGCATTCCCAGGGAGAGAAGCGCGGCCCCACCGATGCCGGCGCGCAGGATCGTCCGGCGGGACGAGGTTGCCCCGCGCGGTTGGCTATTGGTCATCGTCATCTCCGATCCGGCGAGGGCGGCTGCGTACAGGGAGTGGTGGAGCAACCCTCTTGCCTAATTAAATGACGGCGATGGAACAACCACATGCAGAAAATCGATTTCTGCGCCGTCTATTACTGTATTGATCTTCTTCTAGCCGCAGTCATATCGTTTGACAAGACATCTTTGTTTCGAATTTTCAAGATAATATGGAAACATGCGCCTGCAATCATCGCTGCGGAGAGGATTTTTGGCTGAATTGCTATGTCGAAGAGGATCGACGCCGCCCGTTCGGCGATCTTGAGCCGTCATCGGCTCACTGCCGACTTGACCGACTCGATATCGCGCAAGAGCCGCCGGCCCTCTGTCGGGGAGAGCCGTTCGGAGCGCCCTCCGTTGCGGCGCTCGGCATGTCGTTTCCGCGGAACTGAGGCGTGGGGCGCTTCCCGCTGCGGCGAGGGGAGCCGGACCAGCCACCACCGAAGGCGGGGCTCGGAGCTAACGGCTCACGCCCGGGCATCAACGAGAACGTTCTCTCGAAAGCAGGGCTCCTGAGAGAATTGCCGTTCATGCTGCGACATCTAGGAGGCAACAGATCCCAAATTCGCCGGTGTTGTTCAAATATCCGGCGACTTGCGCCGAGATCGGGTTAGAACAGGCACGACTTGGAGACGGGATGTCGAGGCCATGTTGCAGACGGATGCAGGTTGGGGCGCGGGCCCCAGCGCGCGCTACGAGGAGTTGGCCGCGCGCTTCCGGCCGGTCTTCGCGCAGATCCGTGCGACGGCGGTGACGAGGGATGTCGAGCGCCGCCTGCCCCATGCCGAAATCGGCTGGCTGAAGGAGGCGCGTTTCACCACCCTTCGGCTTTCCGGGGAGGCGGGCGGGCACGATGCGAGTCTGCCGGAATTGTTCAACCTGCTGATCGAGCTCTCGCAGGCCGATTCCAACGTGGCGAACGCGCTGCGTGCGCATTTCGGCTTCACCGAGGACATGCTGTGCTCGTCATCGGCGGAGTGGCGCACCCGCTGGACCGCGAGGATCAGCGCCGGTGAGACGGTCGGCAGCGGCGTCTCCGAAACCGGCGGGGCGAAGGTCGGGCAATTCGACACGCGACTGCGCCAGGTCGGCTCCGAGTACGTCGTCGATGGCCGGAAGTTCTACACCACCGGCTCGCTCTTCGCGGACTGGATCCATCTCTCGGCCGAGGACGAGGACGGCGCGGCCGTTGTCGCGGCCGTTCCCACGCGAGCGCTCGGCGTGGACATCGTCGACGATTGGGACGGCTTCGGGCAGGCGCTCACCGCCAGCGGCACGGCACGCTTCGAGGGGGTCGTCCTCGCCCCCGAGTTGATCAAGCCGGATCCGGCGCGCTTTCCCTACGCAATGGCCTTCTTCCAGCTCGTGCATCTCGCGACGCTCGCGGGCATCGGCCGCGCGGCGAGCGAGGACGTGGCCCGGCTCGTGGCCGAGCGACAGCGCGTCTACAGCCACGGCAATGGCGGGCGCAGCGCCGACGATCCGCAGGTCCAGGCCGTGGTCGGCCGGGTGCGCGGCAACGCCTACGCGGCGGGTGCCGTTGTCCTCAAGGCTGCCGAGGCGTTGCAGCGCGTGTTCGATGCCCGGGGTGAAGGCGATGACCGCGCGGCGAAGGCGGCGGCTCTGGCCGACGTGGAGGTCAATCAAGCGGTCACCGTGGTCACCAACCTCGTGCTCGAGGCGACCACCAGCCTGTTTGACGCCCTCGGCGCCTCGGCGATCAAGGAGGGTCTCGGCCTCGATCGCTACTGGCGCAACGCCCGCACCATCGCCTCGCACAACCCGCGGATCTACCGCGACCGCACCGTCGGAGCCTTCGCCGTGAACGGTACCGCCCCGCCCCGCGAGTATCGGGTCGGCGCATCCTGAGTGTGAGCCAGAAGCGGCACCGCCGACCTGGGATTGCTGCGACGATGTTGGGGGCGTAGGCCCGTCACGGGTGTCCCGCTGCGATTGGCCCGGGCAGCGAGGCGCGGCACCACTGCCCGACATGGGAATGGCTGTGGCTCGCGCGCGGACCGGACATGGCTCGCCGGCCGACGCGCTGTATCGTCATCCATCATGTTGATCGAGAAGATAACGGGTCAACGCTTGACCAAGCTCTCTCACCAGATCGTCCCATTCTATCGCCCGATGCGACTCGAAAAGCGGTCCCGACATGACGCGCCGCGAGAGCGTCGCGTAAACGATGCGGAAGGCGACATCGACGGCCATCTCGCGGTGGGCGCGCGGGTGCGGGGCGGATCGTCCGGTCCCGGAGACGGACCACTGCGCGTGCCCCCGCGAGGCGGACAGTCCCCACGTCGTCGGGTCACGTGCCTGCCTGGGCTCGACGGGGGCCTGCGGCGTCCCCACATCCCGTCGGCCACGGCGAGGGCCGGGCTTTCAGGAGAGTGAGACCCATGCCTGCGATCCGTCCGATCACCCTGCTCGTTGCCGGCAGCCTCCTCGCCGCGGGGCCTGTGGCCGCGCAGACCACGTTGACCAAGAGCGAGTCCGTCGTCAGCGGCAAGTCCGTCCGGCTCGCCATCGCGCCGAACCTCAAGAAGGATTGCTCGATCGGCCCGATGGCCGAGATCAAGGTGACGGGTGCGCCCAAGAGCGGGGCACTGATCACCAAGGCGGGCAAGCAGAAGACGCCGGCGAGCTATCGCTGCCCGAATAAGGAGGTTGGCGTTCAGGCTGTGTTCTACCAGCCCAAGGCAAACTTCACGGGTGCGGACGAGGTGACGATCGAGATCAAGAATTCCGATGGGCAGGTGCAGACGCAGAACATCAAGATCACCGTCGAGGCCGCCGCCGGCAAGAAGGACGGCGAGGCCAAGAAGGAAGGCACCGATCTCTGAGATCGGCGTCCTTCCCGCACCGCAGCATCGGCCGGGCCGGGACCGCTCGCTGACCCGCCTCTCGGTCGCGCCGGATCGAACGATCGGGCTCCGTCCGCCCCGCAGTGTCGCAATCAACACACGCGAGCGATCGCGTGTGACTGCGCTGCGACAAAACTGGGCCTGTCAGTTGCATCCGAGCCGAGACAGGATGAAGCTGTCGCTGTCGTGAGGGGATCGAACGCTATGCCGTCGACGAACGACCTGTTCCAGAGCTTCGCCCGTGGCTACGAGGCGCGGCGCGACACGGAGATGAGCCTCTCCGAGTACCTCGAGGCCTGTCGCGACGAACCGCTGATGTATGCGAGTGCGGCCGAGCGCATCCTGGATGCCATCGGCAAGCCGGAATTCGTCGACACCGCCAAGGAAGCCCGCCTCGGCCGGGTCTTCATGAACCGGACGATCCGGGTCTACCCCGCCTTCTCGGAATTCTACGGCATGGAGGAGACGATCGAGCGGATCGTCTCGTTCTTCCGCCACGCCGCGCAGGGACTGGAGGAGCGCAAGCAGATCCTCTACCTGCTCGGTCCGGTCGGGGGCGGAAAGTCGTCCCTCGCCGAGCGTCTCAAGGCGCTGATGGAGGTTCATCCGGTCTACGTGCTCAAGGCGGGCAACGAGGTCTCGCCGGTCTTCGAGAGCCCGCTCGGATTGTTCGACCCGGAGGCGATGGGAGCCGAGATCCAGGAGCGCTACGGCATTCCGCGCCGTCGCCTCACCGGGCTGATGAGCCCCTGGGCGCTCAAGCGCCTCGACGAGTTCAACGGCGACATCTCGCAGTTCAAGGTGATCAAGGTGCGGCCGTCGCGCCTGCGCCAGATCTCCATCGCCAAGACCGAGCCCGGCGACGAGAACAACCAGGACATCTCGTCCCTCGTCGGCAAGGTCGATATCCGCCGGCTCGAGACCCTGAGCCAGGCGGACCCGGATGCGTATTCCTACTCGGGCGGCCTGAACCGCGCCAACCAGGGCGTCCTCGAGTTCGTCGAGATGTTCAAGGCGCCGATCAAGATGCTGCACCCGCTGCTCACCGCGACGCAGGAGGGCAACTATGTCGGCACCGAGAATATCGGCGCGATCCCCTTCACGGGCATCATACTGGCCCACTCGAACGAGTCCGAGTGGCAGACCTTCAAGACCAACAAGAACAACGAAGCCTTCATCGACCGCATCTACGTCATCAAGGTGCCCTACTGCCTCCGCGTCACGGAGGAGCAGCGGATCTACGAGAAGCTGGTCTCCGGCTCCGAGCTCTCGCAGGCCGCCTGCGCGCCGGGCACCCTGGAGATGCTGGCGCGTTTCTCGGTGCTGTCGCGCCTGCGCGAGCACGCCAACTCCAACGCCTTCTCGAAGATGCGGGTCTACGACGGCGAGTCCTTGCGCGAGGTCGATCCCCGCGCCCGGTCGATGCAGGAATACAAGGATGCGGCCGGCGTCGACGAGGGCATGGACGGGATCTCGACCCGCTTCGCCTTCAAGGTCATGGCCGCGACCTTCAACCACGACACGACGGAAGTCTCGGCCGACCCCGTCCACCTGATGTACGTGCTGGAGCAGGCGCTCCGCCGCGAGCAGCTGCCGCCCGAGACCGAGAAGCGCTACCTCGAATTCATCAAGACCGAGCTCGCGCCGCGCTACGCC
Source organism: Methylobacterium iners (assembly GCF_022179305.1). GTDB lineage: Bacteria > Pseudomonadota > Alphaproteobacteria > Rhizobiales > Beijerinckiaceae > Methylobacterium > Methylobacterium iners. Next base: position 61,194 of record NZ_BPQP01000032.1, on the reverse strand, counting down.
GAGTTCATCGGCCACGAGATCCAGAAGGCCTATCTCGAATCCTACCACGATTACGGTCAGAACCTGTTCGACCGCTACATCGACTATGCCGACGCCTGGATCGAGGATCAGGACTTCAAGGATTCCGAGACCGGCCAACTCCTCAACCGCGAACTCCTGAACCAGGAGCTCACCAAGATCGAGAAGCCCGCGGGCATCGCCAACCCCAAGGATTTCCGCAACGAGGTGGTCAAGTTCGCCCTCCGGTCGCGCGCGCAGCACGGTGGACGAAATCCGTCTTGGACGAGTTACGAAAAGCTGCGCGAGGTGATCGAACGGCGGATGTTCTCGCAGGTTGAGGAACTGCTGCCGGTCATCTCCTTCGGCTCGAAGAAGGACGGCGAGACCGAGAAGAAGCACGGCGAGTTCGTCGAGCGCATGGTGGCGCGCGGCTACACCGAGCGTCAGGTCCGTCGGCTGGTCGAGTGGTACATGCGGGTGAAACAGGCGGGATAGGCGCGTGGTCGGCCCGGCCGGTCGAACCCGTCGAGTATGAGTGCGAGGGCGAAGAGACCGGATGCACATCGTCGATCGTCGGCTCAACCCGGGGGGCAAGAGCCTTCCCAACCGCCAGCGCTTCCTGCGCCGGGTCAAGGACGTGGCCCAGCGCGCCGTGCGCGAATCCGCTCGCGAGAAGGACATCAAGGACCTCGGCAAGGACGGCCGCGTCACGGTCCCCGCGGACGGCGTGCGCGAGCCGCGCTTCAGCCGCCAGCCCGGCACCGGCCTTCAGGATCACATCCTGCCCGGCAACAAGACCTACGTGGAGGGCGACCGCATCGAGCGCCCGCCGGGCGGCGGAGGCGGCAGCGGCTCGGGCGAGGGCGGGGAGGGCTCCGAGAACAGCGAGGACGCCTTCCGCTTCGTCCTGACCCGCGAGGAGTTCCTCGAGCTCTTCCTCGAGGACCTCGAATTGCCGGACCTCGCCAAGCGCCGCCTCGCGGTGGTCGAGACTGAGGGCCTGCGGCGGGCCGGCTACACCGTCTCGGGGTCGCCCGCGAACCTCGCCTTGACGCGCACGCTGCGCAACTCGATGTCGCGGCGCATCGCCTTGAAGCGGCCGAAGCCGGACGAGATTGCCGAGCTGGAGGCGCGGATCGCGGAGGCCCGCGAGGGCGATCCGGCACTGCCCGACCTTCGCTTGGCGCTTGAGGCCCTTCGGGAGCGCTCGAAGCGCATTCCCTACGTCGACCCGATCGACCTGCGCTACCGCCGCTTCGAGCCCTATCCGCGTCCCGTGGCCCAGGCGGTGATGTTCTGCCTCATGGACGTGTCCGGCTCGATGACCGAGCACATGAAGGACCTCGCCAAGCGCTTCTACATCCTGCTGCACATCTTCCTGACGCGCCGCTATCGGCACGTCGAGATCGTCTTCATCCGCCACACCGACAAGGCGACCGAGGTCGACGAGGAGACCTTCTTCGGCTCCCGCGAGACCGGCGGCACGCTGGTCTCCTCGGCGCTCGTCGAGATGAAGCGGGTGATCACCGAGCGCTACGACCCGAACGACTGGAACATCTACGCGGCGCAGGCCTCGGACGGCGACAACGTGTCGAGCGACGGGCCGACCTCCACCGAGCTCCTGCGGGCGCATATCCTGCCGGCCTGCCAGCACTTCGCCTATCTGGAGGTCGGCGACGAGAACGGCCCCCGCGCCGGCTTCGTTGAGCACCGCACCACCCTCTGGCGGACCTACGAGGCCCTGGCGAAGACCGGCGCGCCCATTGCCATGCGCAAGGTCAACCACCGCCGCGAGATCTACCCCGTGTTCCGCGAGCTCTTCGGCCGCAAGGACGCGCGGGCGGAGGCGGAGGCATGACGCGCACCAAGACGCAGAAGGTCGCCGGCGCGGTGCAGCCGCTCTTCACGGGCAACGACTGGGATTTCGACACGATCCGTCGCATCCACGACGCCTGCGAGGCGGAGGCCGCGGCACTCGGCCTGTCCTGGTACCCCAACCAGATCGAGATCATCACGGCCGAGCAGATGCTCGACGCCTATGCGTCGATCGGCATGCCGCTGTTCTACAAGCACTGGTCGTTCGGCAAGCACTTCGCCCAGCACGAGGCTGGCTACCGACGCGGCCTGATGGGGCTCGCCTACGAGATCGTCATCAATTCCGATCCGTGCATCTCCTACGTCATGGAGGAGAACACGGCGACGATGCAGACGCTCGTCATCGCCCACGCCGCCTTCGGCCACAACCACTTCTTCAAGAACAACTACCTGTTCAAGCAGTGGACCGACGCCGAGGGCATCCTCGACTACCTCGACTTCGCCAAGGGCTTCATCACCCGCTGCGAGGAACGCTACGGCCATCAGGCGGTCGAGCAGGTGCTCGACGCCGCCCACGCCCTCATGAGCCAGGGCGTCCACCGCTACCCGCGCAAGAAGCGGCCGGACCTGGCCTCCGAGCAGAGGCGCGAGCGCGAGCGCCTGGAGCACGGCGAGCAGATCTACAACGACCTCTGGCGCACCCTGCCGCAGAAGGTGGCCGGCGTCCGGCCGGACGTGGCGGCCGAGCGGCGCCGGGCGCTCCTCGAACTGCCGCAGGAGAACATCCTCTACTTCCTGGAGAAGGCGGCGCCGCGCCTGCGGCCCTGGCAGCGCGAGATCCTGCGCATCGTCCGCCTCGTGGCGCAGTACTTCTACCCGCAGCGCCAGACCAAGGTGATGAACGAGGGCTGCGCCACCTACGTGCATTACCGCATCATGAACGCGCTCTCCGAGAAGGGCCTGATCGGCGAGGCCGCTTATCTCGAGTTCCTGCAATCCCACACGAACGTCATCCGCCAGCCGAACTACAACGAGCGCTCCTACGGTGGCCACAACCCCTACGCCATCGGCTTCGCGATGATGCAGGACATCGCCCGCATCGTGGAGACGCCGACGGACGAGGACCGAGCCTGGTTCCCCGAGATCGCCGGCACGGGCGATGCCATGGCGACGCTGCGCGACATCTGGGCGAATTATCGCGACGAGAGCTTCATCGCGCAGTTCCTGTCGCCGAAGCTGATGCGCGACATGCGCCTGTTCCACGTCGTCGACGATCCCGAGGAGCCGGAGCTGCGCGTCGAGGCCATCCACGACGAGCGCGGCTATCGCCGGATGCGCCGCTCCTTCGCGCGCCAGTACGACGTCGCCTGGCTCGACCCCGACATCGAGGTCATCGACGTCGACCTCGAAGGTGACCGGCGCCTGAACCTGCATCACAGGGCGCTGAACCGCATCACCCTGCAGAAGGACGACGCGCGGCGCGTGCTCCAGCACCTCGCCGACCTCTGGGGCTACGATGCCGTCCTGCGGGAGATCGATCCGGAGAGCGAGGACGTGCTCGCCGAGCATGTCGCGAGCGCGCGGCCGGTCTTCTTCTGATCAGGGGGCGCTGCAGCCCAACCCATGCGACCGGCAGCAGTAATGCCCGTCGCTGCGGCCCCAGGCCTTCGCGTCGAAGGTCGCCAGGTAGGCCGCGCCGGTCGGCACCCCCTCGATGCCGTCGAGGTCGGCCGGCAGGTCGTGGGGAAGCAGGCCGAAGAACATGCCCTGCGACGAGGTCGCGCCCGGCGACGCCTCGTCCGGCTCGATCGACTGAAAGTAGTTGTGTGCCTGGACGACGAGGCTCGGCAGCCGCATCGCCGCATCGTGCGCGCGGCAGATCTGCTCGGCCTGTCCCGTGCGCCCGCCGGACTCCCGCAGGCCCCAGCCCTGCTCGGAGGCGATGAGGCGCATCTGCGGCCGGACCTCCGGGTGGGTCACGCCGCGTGCACGCAGTTGCGCCTCCTGAAACGCGGCGACGACCCCGAGATTGGCGAAGGTGTAATGGCCGGGCGGGGCGGGCCGGTTCACGCGGCCATAGGGATGGACGGCGACGCTCCAGCTGTAATCCGTGCCGAGCCGGTCCCACAGCCCTTCGAGAAGCCGGCGGCTGCCGATGTGGCCCGGCCGCAGGCCGCTTGCCCAGAGCGGGTCCGTGCTCACGTAGAGGAGGGCGGCGCGTTGATGGCGTGCGAGGGCCGCATGGGCGCGCTTGAGCATCGCCGCATAGGCATCGATCCGCCGCTCGATGCCTTCGGGGGAGAGATCGTCCTTCGGCAGGGCAGGCGAGAGGTCGAACCATTCGGGCGCGGCGTTCTCGTTCCAGAGGATGAAGTGCGAGAGCTTGCCGGCCCCGCCGCCACGCCAGCGCGAGGCGACGAGGTTGATGTAATCCTCGAAATCGTCCAGGGCGTCCGGCCTCGGCGCGCTGGATTGCTTGCCGATCGCGCCCGGACTGCCCTCGCAGCCAGGGTCGCGGTACAGCGCCGGCGAGGACCAGAGCACCGCGCCGGACTGGATGCCGAGCGCCTCATGCTCGCGGAACATCGCGTCGTAGACCGCGATCCTGCCGGCATCGATGCAGTGGAAGCGGTGGAACCCGAGGCGGAGCCGCTCGGCTTCCGAGGACGGCTCCATGCGGTGTCCCTCCGGGCAGGCGAGCGGCGCCGTGCCTGACGGGACGCCCGCCGATTCGAGATCGGACCAGAACAGGTTGACCTGGACGTAGCCGGCCCCGAAGCGCGCCAGCCGGCGCGTGCGCTCGGCGAGAACTGCGGCGGGCAGATCCGTCCGGAACTCCATGACGCCCTGCTTGGACGGGGGCGGAACGAACCCGTCCGAGAAAAAGGCCGCCCGCGCGGGGAAAGCCGTTAGCAGGAGCAACGCGCTCCACATCGCCCGCGTCATGATCCGCTCTACTCTCCCCGGGACGTTTAGCGGATCGGGTCCGAGTACGATACCACGCTGCTGGCGCGGCACCGGTCAGCACGTGAACTCAATACCGGTCTCGCGACTTATCTGCTGCAGGGCGGCCCCGCCGCCGATTCCAACAGGAGCGTGACCATGAGCTTCTTGCTCTTCCTGGTGTTCGTCGGTCCGTACCTCGCGCTCGCGGTCCTGGACTACCTGGCGCTCAAGAGATCCCAGCCGCTCTGAGGGCGACGTCTTCCGTCGTGGATCCGGCCTGGCGATGGTCGCCTTGAGGCGTCTGTGATCCGGACGGGAGGTCCGTGAGGTATCGGCCTTAATGGTCGGAGCGGGATCCCGGACGTCATTGCTGCACTCCAGGACGCTCAGCGTGTCGCCCGAGGTCTTAGCCTTGTTTCTGGCGATCGGGAGTGACCCAGCGAAACGCTTGAGCTGTCGAGTGCAGCGCAGAATCATCGGGCAGTGACGCCAGACCGCAGGATGGGCGTTGCACCCACGGCGTTGGCCATCGTTCGCATGATGGAGCTGAGCAAATAAACGAGGGCACATTGGACATGGCCCGCCGGGTTGCTAGCGGATGGGAGCTAGCGTGCGCTACACCGAGCACCTGCAGGCGAAGGGTTACCGGAAATGAGTGTAGCCGCAGAGCCGCGATGCCAAGCTCTGGCTGAGGTGCATCGTCTGACAAGTGCGCTCACCGATCGCTTGCTCCATGCGCACATGATGGGTGCGGACATCACCCAGCAGCAGATTCAAGCCCTTGCGAAGGCCGCAGAACTCCTTCGAGAGTACGGGGAGCCCTGGCCTCCAATGCTCACGCAAGCCCTGCACGAGCTGATTGATGCCGATCGGGAGGGCGACGCCGCGCCTGCGACAGACCAACCCGCGGACGAAGGTGGCATCAAGGGCTTTCTCGCTCGAGCGCGCCGACGGATGGGCTGAAGCCTCCGGCGTTGAGCTCATGCCGACAACGGCGACGGGCGCGGAGATATGGCTGCGGAAATTGTGAAACAGTCAGATATCCTGACACTGGCACGTGCCCTGCAAGGCGATCTTCGGTCCCCCAGACCACCACCTTGACTTTTCAGTTCCGCCGGCAACAGCCGCGCGGGGCCTCTCTTTGCGGATCAGTTAGACGCCACTCGCTGATACGGAAGCCTCCTTCCTATGGCGACCTGGACAGGCCTTGCCGCTGACGGTTCCCCTTACTTCGACGCGGCGGGGCGTTCGTTGCCAATCCGCGAAGGCGGAAACTCACCCATGATCTGGGTCGCTTAATTGGGGAGTAAATGTAAGGGCCTGTCTACCGGCCTCTGTCCTACGAGTCTGCCAGTAGTGCCCGCCATTGGGTCCCGGCACGATGCTGAGGGCAGAATAGCCCCGTCGCCGTTCACGCATTTCCACGAACCCTCGTTCCACAAGGCGCAGGAACACAGTTCCCGCATGCCACTCCTCAGGCATGCCCCGCCAATCGTCGGGCGTACCCCGGAGTAGGTTGCGTTGAAGCGGGGTCAGTGGTCCCATGTCTCAGCCCTCGATCTCCTTGGCGTTCGGCGAAGGGGGTGGCGGCAAACACAGCCTCCTTGTTGTGAGGCCACACTTCGTGGATCTTGCTCGGCAAACCCGCCGAGAGCTCCGAGTGATCATGCTTGGGACTGCAGAACCTCCTCGTTCAGAATGTCTCGACTGAGAAGCTCCTGCTCGATCTTGAGGCAGGCATACAGGCGGCGCAGCCAGATCTGGGCTTCTCGCTCGCTTGCTTCCGCCGTTTGCGCCCGTTCCTCGGCTTGCTGCGCTCGCTCTTGCGCCAATCGCAAGCTCGCATCAGCCCGATCGGCCCGCAAGCAGGCCTCGTACGCCTGGGCTTCGGCAGCCTCGGCACGCCGTTCAGCGCTCTCCGCCTGCAGGACGGTGCGCTGAATGAGGGAACGCGATTGCTGTACAATCTCCCTCGCTCGGTGCCGTTCACGACGGACCTGCGCGCCCACATCGCGGATCAGCTGGATTGCACCCGGCCAGTCCGGGTCCAGCTGGTCCGAATGGGCGTCAAATCCCTCCAGCTCAGCAAAGAGGGGAACGACATTCTGCGAGGAGGCTGCGTCCGGCGCGGTCCATAAGGCCGGCGGCGAACTTCCCACGCCTGCGGAGGAGGTCGTGCTCATCTGGGCCGCAGGCTCCTCAGCATCATCGGGGTGGTCGGGCACCGAGCTGGGAAGACGCGGCGCCATCAGGCGACTGGCTTGTTGCCGGGCTCGACCACGAACTCCTGCGAGATCGTGTCGTGGACCCGCGCCAGCCACTCCTCGGCGACGCGAGCGCGCTCCTCAGCCGCCGTCACGCGCTCGTCGGCCGCCTTCAGCAGCTTTTCAGTGCGGGCCTGCATCTCAGCGGCACGCGCATCGGCGGCACGAACCTGCTCAGCTGCGGCCTGAATGTCCTCCCGGGCACGATCCAAGAGGTCCTGAACGCGCAGCTCCTGTTCATGCGCCTGCGCCTCGATCTCACGGCTGCGCGCAGCAGCCTCACGGATGCGGTCGATCAGCTTCGTCCAATCGCGTGCTGAGGACCGGCCGGTCGGGGGTGGTGCTTGGCTCTCCAGCTCATCGAAGGAACCCACCAACCGCAGGACGTTGCTCAAGCTGTTGTTCCCGGCCACGACTTCCTCGGTGCCACGATCAATGAGCTGAGAGGGGCGCCCAGAGGTGAGGTCCCAGGGCAGGCGCTTGTTCGGGTCCATGTCACGACTGCCCCGCCAGCGTCACAGCGGACGCACTACTCGCGGATGTGGCGAGAGGATCCAGAAACAAAATTCCCGTGTCAAATTCACTGTATTGCTTTATGTAAATTCTGATGCCTTTGTGGTTGCTTGCTGCTGATTTATCACACTGTCGGAAGTCGGTGTTCCCGTCGAGCAGGTCGGTTGTAATCGCCGGATTATCTCTGCAGATCTTCGATGTTGGCAGGGTCAGGCTTGGCCCCTACGGCTCACGCGAGGGGCCGCAATGGCGCCATAAGCATCGTACCTGTGCTGAGTGAGGATAGGCATCACCGTCGTTGGCATGCGGTACAGACATGCTGCGCCCCTGACTATTCAGCACCAGCCTGCTGCGTGGACCTTAAAGGGCGCTGCCATGCCCTGCGGCCCTCATTGGGCGTCGTATTGGAGTCCGCAGCCTCGGTCTGCAAATTGGTGCGGAGCCACATGGCAAGGATCACGTTGGTCGACCATAATGGCGGTGCTCGGGCTCCTAGTTGTCGGATACGCGCTCTGCGAGGCCGGTGGGCTCCTCGTTGGTTGGTCGCGAACCGACGTCGTTCGTCGCTCCGGTGCCTTCGCCCAGCTCACGGGTGTCATGCTCGGCACCACGGCGATGCTCCTGGCTCTCAGCCGCCTGATCGATTGACGGCTATTGCGGCTCCGCCTGGCCAAGAGCCGACCCGCAGGGCTTGGTTGACGAAGAGCGTACGCGCTCGCGCCCTTCGCAACACGACCGGACGCGCTTTCGCACCCTCGGAGCCGAATTGACCGCGGGGCTTGCTGAACGTTAGGGCGGCAGGTCCCTGCCTCACGACAGCGTGGCTCCGTCACGGAGAATCTGATGCCGCGCTACTTCATCGACACGAGCGACGGCAAGTTCGAGGCACGGGACGAGGAAGGTCTCGACCTGCCCAGTATAGAGGCCGCGCGTCGCGAGGTCGTGACAGTCCTTCGCCAGATGGGCAGCCATAGCCTCGACGGAGACGTAAGAAGCCAGATTACCTGCAGCGTGCGCGACGAGGCAGGCACTGTTCTGTTCGAGGCGGTTCTGGTGCTGTCTCAGTTCTGGATGGTCAGGCCGCCATCAATCCCCCGGCGTGTGTAGGAGCCGGGACGCCGAAGCGGTTCTAAGTTTGGGGTACAAGCGACACGCCAGCACGGTCAGGGGCCGGCAGCCATGAACGGACGCGATCGTCAGCTTGGATGGATTGGTGCTCTCGGTGGCCTTGTCGGCATCATCATCATGAACGTCGCGCCGTTTCATGATTTGCTGCCGGTCAATCGCACCCTGATCGCCCTGATCTGCGGCCTGATGTTCGTCTGGGCACTGGCGTCTTTCACGAGATCCTGAGGCGATAAGCTATGACCCAGGACAAGGGCCCCAAGGTGCCTCGTCTTCCACTGGACTGGCGGGTCTGCGCCGAGGCGACGGCACGTAATCTCGGCCTGACGAAGCCGCTCGAGGAATTGCCGGCCGAGCACTGACAGAAGGTTCTGACCGGCGTTGAGCTGAAGATGCGCCTCAAAGGCAGCGTGGTTCCGGACCACTGGCAGGCCTCGCTTGCCGCGGAGGTCGGCCGTATCGACAGATGAAGCGGCACATGTTGCAGGCCGAGGTCGGTTCCTGACACTGTGGGCTCATCACTCAGAGGCCAGCCAAATGCCCGTGTCTGTCCGGCACCTTCGTCCGCTCCAAGGAGCGAACGAGGGCCGTCAACGATCACGAGGTCAGAGGTCCCGTAGAAGCTGGGCACCAGTTCCGACCTCCCTGCGGGTGCTCGGCGCGAGGCTGACACCACCGCCCCGATCAGAACACACCAACTCAGGTCTGTGGGCGTCGCCGGTACGCTCCTCAAATCCGCTCCACGCGAGCATCAGGCCAGCACTGAGGAGCCAGAGGCCCAGCAGCCCCTGCTCCTGAGGCGTAAAAAGCGAAAGCACGCTCGCCAGTTACACTAGCTTGCGTACCGGAATGAGGAGTCGTCGCTGGCCCACTCGTACTGGCTAGGTGCCAAGCTGAGTACGCCCTCTGCATCATCTAGGGCATCCAGCAGGGAGCCAAAAGCCTCCTCGACGGGTTCATGGAACGTATCTGCGAACTGATCCCGCAGGTCATAACCAATCTTTGTTAATACCAGTAGCGATCTGAAGCCAAAATGTTGCATAATAGACATCCTGAATATGCACTATAGCCTCGTAGAGCATCTTCAGATCGATCCATTGGGATTAAGAACAGGTTAATGAGCGTGCCCAGATTGTTGGCATTGATCTATGTCATTCAATGCTCAGGCTCCTCCCTGCAACGCTAGATCGCTGTACAAACTAAGCTCACGCTCGTGGAAGGTCGACCGGACGCAACTTGCAGCCGCATCTGTCCAGTCGGCGTCTCTCACATTCTTGATCGCAGGCAAAAAGCGGGCTGATCCACGTGCGAGCGCGATTTTTTGCTATGTTCCCGATGCACCGCGAGCATCAGTCCGACTACCTGCCTGCTATGGGAGCAGCAGGCAGGCTGTCGCAAAAGCGAACTGAAGAAACACGAGCGCGGCGATGATCCTGCGTGAGATGCGGTCATCGTGCGTGCGGAAATCCATATTTGTGATGCGCGGCATGACCAGCCCAACCAAGAATTAAAGGATGGCCGATTCGCCGGGCGCTCACGTTAACGTGAAGCATCCAGTTCGCCGCAGTCAGGCCCTCTTCGGCGAAATCGGGGCAGGCCTGAAGTCACTGGGGCGAGTACACCAGCGTGGCGATGTGGTCTGCAGCTAGCCCTTCTTGCCTTGTTTGTAGCTCTTGATTGCACCTTGGCAGCCCGGCGACAGCTTGGACATGTTCTTCTCAAAGCACGCCTGAACCTCGGGGCTGTCTTCTAGGAGAGATCGACGCAGAAGGTCGTGAAGTCACTCGTGCATTGCTGTTGCAGGGTGGCTTTCTTGTCTGCTCCTATCGGCGCTCCAGCCGCGGTGCCTGCGGCGGTTGTGGCGAGGGCAAAAGCCGCCGCTAAGCGTAACAAAATGGTCCTGCTCCTGAGTCATCCCGCCGATGTGAGCCAGAGAGAACGAGCTGCAGATCAGGAAGGCTAAGCGCGGATGTGAGCCCTCGATGGAAAGACCCAGGAACCTTGAGACAGTAATCCGATGACACCAGAGCTACGCCACGAGCTTGTCAGCAGGCGGGTCGAGGGCATCGACGCTGCGCTGCTCCAGGTCGGCTTGGGGCGAGATGCAAAGGACGCTGCCCTGACCATCCGTGCACACCTGATCGATCTACTCAGCTTGCTCGACCGCAACCCTGGCCTGGATGCGGCGGCCGATGACCTGCAGAGGAGCGTTCACGACGTGATGGAGGCGGGTGCCCGCGGTAAGGTTGAGGATCGGCAACTCAGGTTGCTCAGCAAGGCCTACGAGCGCTTCCAAAGCCGGCTTGAGGCTATCGGCATTATTGCCGCTGCATGCCAGAACAGCGATGGATCGGGTGCAGGCCTGGGAAGGTCCGAGACGTGACGCCTGAGCGGTGCCAGGAAGCGAGAGCCCTGATTGGGTTGGTCGAGAAAAGACCTCGCTCAAGCTGCCCTAATCAGCTCCAGCACCCTTCATCGCTTCGAGAAAGGTGAAGGCTTACCGAACGATGGATTGCTGATCGACGTCCGACAGGCTTTTGAGGCCGCCAGCATCAAGTCCATCCCGGAAAACCGTGGTGAGCTAGAGGTAGAAGTAAGGGAGCCTTGAACTATCCCCATCGGCGCGGGTTGAGCGCACATCCCAACCATGAATTTCAACCCCACTGGCACCTGCCGCGCGGGGCTTTTCTTTATCTCCAGCACCAGGCACTGAGGCGTCGTTCAGGATCCTGATCCCCATCTCCCCCGGGGCCGGCCCTGGCGCTCGACTTCCCCCGATCTCCAGTGTCAGAGCCACGCAACGTTAGCCCGGCCAGATCGCCGGGCCGGGCTTGTTGCTTTTTGTTCTCGGAGCGCGCGACCGGCCGAAGTTGATGCCCTCGACCATGAGGCGGCTCACAATTCGATTGCCCTCAATAATCCTATGTTAAACTACTTAAGCGACCGCAACGGAGTGTGCGGCGGGAAACGCTACTCACGCGAGGGTGTGATGCTCATCGGCTATTCCCTATCTGGCAAGTCTCGCCCTCGTTCTTGAGCTGGTCCATCGCGCGCCTGGCATCGAGGAAAGCGAGTTCACCTAGCCGAGCAGGTAGCTCGCCAGGCTAACTGCTCCCCAGCCTAGGAAACCTGTCCAGACGACTGTCAGTACCCCACCTGCCGCCAGCAGGGCTGGGGTGAGAATGTCACGCTTAGGACGTGCTGTTTCTTCCGTGACAGCATGAGGCTGCAGGGCTTGTTCAAGCTGCATTGCGGTGCACTCCATGGTCGCTGCGGCGCAGGAACGGTGACGGTTAACAAACTGTTCCGCGCAATCAACCGAGAGCATCTGTCGTGCCATGCGCCAGCCGCGCCAGCTCTGCCGCTGAGGGGATCAAGGGTCCCCGAGCTTAACCGCAACCATGCGCAACGCGGCGCATTGGTCCTTGGTCACGAACAGCTGGAAGGCCAAATCATGATCATCGCATACATCGCCACAGCCTTAATAGGCGGAGCGGCTAGCGCTGCCTTGTTGTGGCCCGCAGGAGTGTACGAAGCCATGATTGCTGCCCCAGTCGGCGGCAGCTTGGCGACGGTGGCATTGGCAGCTTGGGTTCTGCTCCAGGGGTCGACATGGGCAACTCGGCGCGTGGCAAAGGGCAGCGCCATGGCGCACTTCTCGCCGACATGGACTGCTGTGGCTCACACCTAATCCTTCTCTGTCGTCCTGCTCTCGCACCAGAGCACGGCCGGCATCCGTCAGGAACCAGGCTGTCTCACCAGTCCGGTGCCACTTCCAACGCCCGAGTCCTTCTTCGACCAACCCGCGCGCGATCAGCACCAGCATCGCGGACGGATAGGCGCCGCGGCGCAGGCCATCGGGGTGGTGGGCGCAGGCGCGGAGGGCTTCAAGGTGGTGGCCGCGGACTTGCGCCGTCGTGGCGTCGTTGCTCACCTACCTGGTGAGGCACTCGCTCCGGTTTCAGCTTGACCGTAAATTGTGTGGCAACGGTCGCTTCATCCGACACATGCGCTGCATCGCGTATGTGCGACCGGTATATCCGCCAACTGAATTGGATGGTCACGACGATAACCTAATAGCCGAGCCAGCTTCCCGCGTGCAGCTCGGACCGCTCCACTCCGCCATAACGTGCGGACAGATAGACCTGCACTCAGGTTCGCAGGATTCGCTGGTCAAATCGAAGTTCCAGGCCCTGATTGGAGCATTCTCGCTGCTCAAGGAATACGAGCGAGCGGCTCCACTCATGCAGAGCCAGATCATGCATCAGGGTCACCGCCAGGAAGCTCCGAAAGCGTCCGAAGCACACTAAGTGGCGAAGCTTGCGGGCATTAAATGCTTTAGTTCGTTCGCCGCCTCGCCGCATTGTGCAAAAGGATCAGCAGGACTGAGGGCTGAGGCAATGCCTTGATCGTAAGGCTCAGGCGAAGTCACCCATTGGGAGCGCCATTGTCTGCTGATGAAACCACGCCCTACGTCTCAAAGGTCGGGCTGAAGGCGTTGACGCTCTCACCGCTGACTGAAACAGTCGGCGCGGATTATGTCGGCACCCTGTCGAACCGCACACAGGGCAGCACTATCACGCTCGTCAGTGTCACCTGGACCTTGGACAGCGCGAACGTGACGAGCGCCTGGATCGCGGATGGAGACAACATCCGCTACCCCAAGGCAGTGGCAGGCACCTACAACGTGCTGATCAATGAGAGCTTTCCGAACGCCGTGAACGACAACCGCCAGACTTCGCAGTCGGTCGCTATTCCGTGACCGGTTGCTAGAACTAAAACGTTTTAGTTTAATCAATGATCTTCCACACTTCGTGCGATGCTAATACCTCCTCTGCCATCGTGCGAATTGCTATATCTTGAGCTCTATAAATATCTTCCGGATCTCCCGCTGCGGTCCAAGTTGAGAAAAATTTTTTGATATCGGGCTGGCAGCTGATCGTCGACATGCGCTCCGCCATCTTTGTTCGCAACCACAGCATCAAATCACGGCGATTCACTGTTACTCCATCGACATAGAAACCTATTTCATCAAGCCATTGTGCAACGGTGAGCAATCTCGGATTATCAGGCTTATCTTGAGGCATGACCGCAAACTTGCTTTGCTCATCAAATCCAACTGAAACAAAAACTGACCATAGCCGCCCGGGTCGCTGTGATCATACTCGGCCATGAAACTCATTAACTTCGCATCGTTTAAGCCGAGATGCGACAAAAGGGATGTAGAGCTTTTCGTGTCATGTAGAAGCACACGTATAGTGACTGCCACTCGGACTGCTTCTTCGGCAAAACCTTGATCATAAAGAGCCATAGAGCGTTGCAGAAAACCTTGTTGAGCTTTTAACTGCCTTTTAAAGTCGTTCTGCACTCTTCTCTCCTTTAGTCGGTGCGCAATCTCGCGTCGTCACCTCGCCCAAGGAATATGGCCCACCAAGTTGATGCCCTAGGTCGGTCTATTCTGGCCGTGACAACGTTGCTTAATGAGCGATGCTCTCAGGCATGATTTCGTCAGCTACCTCATCCTACTATGCGGTTGGATGTGCGCCTTGCGCGTTGGCCGCTTTCTTGAAGGAAAGCTGATCATGCCCCCTGTTCTGATACAAGGCTCGCTCTCCCATCCACCGCCCGGCCCGGGGATCGTCGGCTTCACCTGGCCCAAGCCGCCACCCCGTGCGGTCTACGATCTCGGCCGTCCTCCGAAGATGGGCGGTTGGGAGGTCAAGAACGGCGAAATCTACGCTCACTTCGATGCGCTGAACGGCGCGCTGCACGACACCGGACGGGTGCTCGGCATCGCGCGACAGATCTCAGGTGTGACAATCCGAGACATCAGGGCGAGGAGTGTCGGACGCCTCATCAATATTCGAGGCATGGGCGCTTGCCTGAAGGACAGCCTGATCGAAGACGTGCGCGGCGACGAGCTGCTGCGGGGTCTCATCAACATCACGGGCGACAGCAGCGGCCTTGTCATCCGCAGGGCGACCGGCCGTGGCTTGGCTCCCGATCCCGCAGCTGGCCAGACGCCAATGCAGATCGGCATCAGCATCTCGGGCACGGCCCACGACATCCTGATCGAGGACGTGCGCTTCGAGCAGATGGGTCAGCGGCGCGAGGCAGGCAAATACTGGAACTCGGACGGCCTGACGATCGAGGGCGAGGCCTACAACATCACCATCAATCGCGCGGTTTTCCTGAATTGCACGGACGGTGGCGTCGACATCAAGGGGCGCAACATCACCCTCGGCGATCTGCGGGCCGAGCGATGCCGCCGCAACTTCCGCTTCTGGTCGTCAATCACGGCCGCGCGGCTTACCAGCATCACCCCGAGCAAGTCCGACCCGGCCAATGCCGGCACGACGGCCCAAGTCTGGGTTCAGGGCAACAACACGACCCCGCCGACCATCGTGATCGAGCATCTAATGGTGCGGGCTGAGGATGCGACCCCGATCCTGACGATTGAGAACGGGTCGGCGCAGGTCGTGGTAAAAAGCCACGACATCCAAGTGCCGGCTGGAACGCCCCTTGTACGGGGTGGCGCGCCTGGCAACCGGATCGAATGGGGGCCGCAGGGCGCTCCGAAGCTGTGATCTGGCCAGGCATCGCCGACCTCGCGTGCGCGGCCATTGTGCTGGACGAGATGGCTCGGGCGCCTGAACGGCCTGGCACGACTGAAGCGCGCCTAGCAGCCAACGCAAACGCGAGGATCCCAGGGCTTGTCCTTCCTTGAAGAGAAGAAGCCGCGTCGCGGCACGTCAGCCACCACCTGCAGCTCAGGCAAGATGGCTTCGGCTGGCTTCACAGCTGAGGAGCGAGCTGGCGAAACAAGAGGATCACCGTGAGGCGGCAGGGCTAATACACTCCCCGTGCGATCGATTTCATTGGCAAATGCCGAGCCGCACGACAATCCGATCAGAAGGGCGGTCGTCGCGAGACGTGATGCGGCCATGAAACGTGCTCCAGGCCGCTACTCGGCACCAGAAACGTTTTCTGCCGACTAATCGTTTCGATAGGGTTGCATGGCAGTCCCGACGGGAATAGGTCGGATCGTCAAGAAGCCCCTGACAAGATTGCGCGCCACGCCTCCTCGCCCGAGCCTCACCGCCGCTTCCCATAGAACCTGCGCCAGGGGTTCATCTCTTTCGCCATCCAAACCCCGACCTGAATGTAGGAGCGGCCGCGTAGCAGCGCTCGTCTGAGGCCGATGGGAGGTGTTGTAGTTAAACGGGCGGTTCCTTGGATCACGGGGAGCGGACTGCAACGAGTGGGCCAGCCCGTTAGCTCCGCTGATCATTCCACATCGCGAGTTGGAGGGCCGGGCTCGGAGTCGAACCGAGCCTGTGACGCCTTGCACGGCATCCGGGTGATCCGCTCCCCCACCGGCCCATGCTGGCTCAATATGCCCTCGAAGTTCGACGTTCCGAGTGACGTTCAGACAGCGTTACCGGACGTCTTTCGCGACCGTCGCAATTTGATCCCCGCTTGCCCGCCTTCACCGGCGACGGCTCCGATCCTCCCACATCGCGAGACGATCATGGCCGCTGCCCTCGACATTCGGCGATACGTTCAGCCTGCGGGACGCCCTGACGCAGATGCAACGCCGGATTGATGCGCTGGAGGGGCTGAAGCCCCCACGCGGGTCGCACTGAACCGAACCGGCCCAGGCCGGGTTGCCCCTACACTTCTCCTCAGAGCACCCTCAGCCCCGCCTGCATACGCTGCGCGGTGCATTTTTTCGCTTCAGACCTATGAGCGGCATCCTGCGCGGTACGTTCTGTCTTCGACGATGCGGAGAGCGGGCATGCAGACGAAGTTGATGACGCTGGCGGAGATCGCCCTGGACCGTCACATCACCGTCGAAGAGGCGAAGCATCTCGTCGACCGCAGCCATTGCCCCAGGATCTTCAAGACGGCCGGGACCTACTACCTGCTCTGAACTATTCGGATCGTCACCGCAGCGGCCCCGCCGGCATCCCAAACGATTGCAACGGCGTTTGGCCCCTGACGACCTCAGTCGGCTGCCCTTGCGGTTCGAATCGGCGCAGTGGGCGGATGAGATCGCGCTGAGCGTAGCGCGTGCCATTCCGCCTTGTAGACGAACTCAAAATCTTAACCTTACCGCTTCATCAATCACCGGGAGCCTGTTCACGGTGAGCTGAGGATCATGCAAGCACGTGCTGCTGCAGCCCTCGTGCTGAGCCTTGGGGTGATCATCGCCGCAGGAACCGCGTTCCCGGAAGATGATTCGTGGCGCTCTAGACACCCTGATCTGGCGGCACTCGAAAGGCTTGGTGAGCGTGCCAAGAAGGCCATGCATGGCTTCGTCCTGAGACCCCGGATAGCGGACGCCTATGACAATATCTGCCAAGGCTGCATGCCTACGATCAGAGCAACGTCCCTTGCTTCGGCCGAACGCGTAGTCGCTATTTCAGTGGGGCAAGAAGCTCCCGGTGCTGGTGCGAGGGTACTGCGGGCGGTCCGGTCCAAGCCCGTTTCGTTCGTATCAGGAAGGGCTGTGAAGCGGACTACTAGCTGGTGGCAGAGACGCGCCCGTCGAGCGCAGCAGCTCAAGCGTGCTGTCCGCCGCATTGTAATGCCCCGTCCTGCCGAGACCTGGGAAGATGAGCTGCGGCGTTAGTAGGCCTGACGTCCGATACGCTTCTCACACCGATTCCTCATGGAGGTACGCCGGAGAACCAATCCCACCGATGAGGGTTAAGCCCGTACCCCAAGCATCCACTTCAGCCCCGCCGGCACCCGCTGCCCGGGGCTTTTTCGTCGGCCACTGTCGAACGTCTAACGGGCCGACGCGTTTCGCACTCGACAAGCTGGAGAATGGCGATGCAGGCAAGGTGGATGACGCTGTCGGAGATCGCGCTGGATCGACACGTGACGATCGAGGAAGCGCGGCGCCTCGTGGAGCAGGGTCACTGCGCCAAAATCTTCAGGACGGCCGGGACCTACTACCTGATCTGAATCAACCGGAGCGGCCCTACCGGCATCCATCAGCAGGGCTTGTTCCTGCGGCATGAGCTAGGCATTCTCCCTTGGTCTGGGAGCTTCT
This sequence comes from Methylobacterium iners, assembly GCF_022179305.1. GTDB lineage: Bacteria > Pseudomonadota > Alphaproteobacteria > Rhizobiales > Beijerinckiaceae > Methylobacterium > Methylobacterium iners. The sequence continues at coordinate 43,470 of NZ_BPQP01000032.1, read as the reverse complement.
TTCCTGTCGCGCCTTAGACAGGCCCTGCTGTCGGGTATCCCCCACGAGCTACGGCAGCAGGGCCACCCATTAATTACCCGGAGATTTATACCTTGAGACATGCATGTTGTTGATCAACAGAATTCTCGTAAGCGGCATTGCTATACAGCTAGTAGGCGCATGCAGTCGCCTAGCAGATGCGCCTGCTCAATATAGTGCCCTCCAACGAGGTGGTTCGAGCGACGAGGACTCTTCCCGAATCGATGCGGAAACGCCTCGGGCCACGAAGAAACAGACCATGAGGCGCCGCACGAATAACGTTCAAAGTTCTTATTTAGTTAATCCTAGCGCAGTTCTGGAAGCGTCGATTTTAGCTCGCCGCAACTGGAAGCCGCAAGATTTAGCCGGACTTGAGAGCGTGCGTCCTGCAACCGCCATGGATCAGCCTCGGAACAGGGATGTCACCGCCTTGGCTAAGGACGCGGCACCTCTAGCTCAATAAGCTCAATGCCGACACGACACAGGCCTTAAGCCCGCCCAGCATCGCTGCGGCGGGCTTCTTACTTTTTTTCCTTGAGGCACGTCACCGCGGAAAGTCGTTGCCTGTCTAGCGAGACTCGCCCTCTTCCTTGAGCTGGTCCATTGCGCGCCTAAGGTTGCATCAGACGAGGTCACTTAGCTGAGCAGGTAGCTGACTAGACTCACAGCACCCCAGGCCAGCAGCCCACACCACGTTAATGTGAGAATGCCGCCGACCCCGAGCAGTAACGGTGTAACGAGATCCCGCTTGGGACGTGGAACATGCTCCACGTCATCGTGAGCTTGGATGGCTTCGTCGCGCTGCAAGACGAGTGTCTCTACTGTAATTCCGCGCAGGAATACCAAACCCCGGCACGCAGTTCAGTGCAATCCGACACAGTGGACAGTACAGTGGGAAGGTCCTGAGCTGCCTTCGCGATCATCATTTTGGAAAATTGCTGGTAGCAGCCAGAGGCTTGGCAGCAACCGAGAGGATGTCTGCGCGTTGGTAGTCGATCAGCGTAAGGCGATGGGCCAAAGCATGATCATCGCGTACATCACCACGGCCTTCATCGGCACAGTTGGCGGCGCTGCTTTGATGTGGCCCAGCGGAGTGCTGGAAGCCATTATTGCTGCCCCAATCGGCGAAAGCTTAGCGACTGCGGCAGCGGCAGCCTGGATACTCTTACGGAATTCGGCTCCTCCAGCGTGTTGGATTTCAAAGCGGAAGGCGAAGGCGGGTTTTCCGCCGACGTGGACGGCTGTGGCTCACGCCTGATCTTTTTCAGTCGCCCTTGTTTCGCACCAGAGCACGCCTGGTCTCTGTCAGAAACCATGCGGTCTCGCCGGGTCTGCGGTACTTCCAACGTGCTGCGCCTTGCTCGACCAGCCCGCGCGCAACCAGCACCGTCATCGCGGACGGGTAGGCGCCGCGACGCAGGGCAAGGGGGTGAAGAGTGCAGGCGCGCAGGGCTTCGAGGTGCCGACCGCGGACAGGCCCCGACTCGACGTCCGGCGCCTTTTCTCGCAACCATTGGAACGAGCGTAATCCCAGTGTTGGTTTGTATGCACGGGAGGTGGCAGCCGCGCTCAGGCGCTAGTGCGGAATTTTAGACTGGGCTGCACCTCATGGATGGTCTGCAGCCAAGCAGGTCGGCAACGGCTGTCACGATCAAAGTGGCGCAACACGGTCTCACGTGCAGCACGGCGCAAGGGCAGGAACATCTTAGGATCACGGCAGGCATGGATGAGTGCACTTGACAGCGCCTCCAAGTCGAAAAAGTTGAGCAGCAGGCCATTCTGCCCATTCACGATGGCATCTCTAACGGGCGCGGTATCTGAGCCGATGATGAGACACTCCGAGGTCATTGCCTCAAGCAGCGACCAAGAGAGCACGAAGGGGTAGGTGTAGTAGACGTGCGCCGTCGAAATGGAGAGGGCGGCCAGCATTTGCTCATGGGGTATCTGTCCCATGAAATGCACGCGTTGTAGGTCGAGGCAGTCCTGCACCTCCGCCAGCATGACCTGCTTCCAAGTCATGCCTGATGGTGCCTTTGGTCCATATCCGCCCGCCTCGTCTGCCCCGATCAGCACGACCTCGGCATTCGGCACTTCGGCCAGGACCTTAGGTAGGGCTCGCATAAAGATGTGAAACCCGCGCAATGGTTCGAGGCGGCGGTTAATGAAGGTGATGACGGGGTTCGAGCGGTCGAGCCTGCGCCCGCTTGCTAAGCTCAGCGTTGGATCAGGATCCGGCTTGATGCGCCCGGTATCGACGCCCTCGTGGATGATGGACATCCGTGAGCGGAAGAGGTCTGGGAAGCGGCTGGCCTGAAATGCTGTTGGGCAGATGATCTTGTCAGCCTCAGTACAGGCCAAGGCCATCGTGGCATTCTTGGCATGGATGCGGAACGCTTCCTCAGTTGTCATTCTGCTGAACTCGGGGTCGAAGCCGACATCTCCGCCTGAGGAGCGGTAGTAGTACTCGCCATACAGGATCTGCTTGGCGCGCGGGAACACCTCGCGCATGAACAAGGTCTCACCCCATCCGGGATGCCCGATGATGAGATTGGGATCAAAGCCCTGCTGCCTGAGAGCGAGAGCACTCTCGGCTGCAGCAGAGGCCCGGATTAGATCTGCTTCTGCGCGGGTCGCGGGGCTGAAGATGCCAGTCGTCGAACCTCGCTTCGCGTGCCAGCGCGCCAGCGTCACTCCGGGCAGAACTTGCCCAGTTGCAGAGGCGATGGCGGCGCAGCGATGCCCCTGTGCGATGGCGGAGCGGCTGCGGCAGAGACGATCCAGATCACCAGTGTGACAAACCTCGATCTGCTGACCGGAGGCACCCACAACGACATCCTGTTCGTCTGAGATGCCCAGAGGTGAGGCGGCGGTACCACTCCCAGACGGTCGACGCATTCCGGTTCACATCACCGGCCCGGCCAATAGCAACGGGGCGACGACCGGGCGGTTCGGCGGTGCTCCCCCCGACCTTCGTGACCTCGCTTCACACGAACGGTTCGTCCGGCGATCTGGCCATGGACCGGAAAAATGCGGCGGAGAACGCCAAGCAGGCGCAGTTCTAAGCCAAGGTGATGATGGCTCAGTTCATGGCCGAACAGATGTGGCCGGGCGGCATGCTGTACGGGGGCGGCGCGCGGCGGAGCAACGCATAAATGCCGGAACGGGCTACCCGAGGCGTGCTCGGTAGATCGGGGCCGGACGCCTGACTGGAATTAAGCGCGAGCGCTGACGGATCGGATTTAAGGCGAGGATTCGCCGGCACCTGCTATGCGTGAGGGCCGCGTACATCAGGGCAAGCCCCACCTCTGCATCACCCGCGTCGCTTAGGCGACGCGCGAACAACCATCCGATCTAGCCGTTGGTACTGCCCACGAATGATGGCGAGGAAGCAGTGACCGAGAAGAAGCCGCCCCATGGCGAGAGCATGCGCGAGACCCAGAGGACGCATGAGGTCGACGAGACCGGTGCTGAAGGCCACAGCACCCGTACGACCAAGAGCGGTGCAGAGGGCAAGTCTGCCGAGCCCAAGGTAGAGAGCAACCACACAACGGAGGGCGTGGACCCAGCCGAAGACCTAGGCATTCAGAACAGCGTCGCCTAAGTCGATCCGCACGACGACCAGAAGCCCCGCCTTGTGCAGGGCTTCCTGCGGTTCGCGATCTCGCGCGAGAGCCAGGCGTGACCCAAGTCGTGTCAGTCTGAGATACTGGGTCAGAAGGTCAAGATGGTAGGCGGTTTAGAGCAGCAACGGACGTAGACCGCCGCTTCCCGAACGCCAACGACGGGGATCCCTATGCGCATAGGGCAACGGGTGCGATGCCGACGGAGACGTAGGGGCTAGGTGTGCATCTCGGCAGCGGAGCAGCGGATTAAGCGTACCGAGGTGCAGCGCGCCGCGGAGACCTGTTAGGTAGAGCGCACTCGCATTATCGACGGGTTCGCACCAATGGTACTCGTCGGCCGGCAGCCAATCGGCTACGGATTTGGCTGTGACTTAGTCAGCCAGCCGAGAGGCTGGGAGGTGCATCCGATCCAGGAAAGCTTTCACAGCTGGCCAGTACCGGCCACCAAACAAAGGATCGATCCGAGGAAGGCCTTGCCGCTCGAGCACGATGGCGAGCTCTGACCAGGTCCTGCTGCGCTCAGGCCCAAGAATGCAAAGCGCGATCTCATTCTCGTCTGGGAAAAGGCATGAGGGTTCTGATGTCCCCGGCACTTTTAGAGGAGGCACTCTGACGTCTCTTTCCCACCTGTGGGTTTGCTGAGAAGTGCCTCCTCGGGCCTGCGCACTTGGTGGTGTGCGGACGAATCTAGGCCGGCTCGAGCGTAACCTCGACGCTTGGGTTCACCACAGCCGCGGCAGGTGGCTTGGTCGCGATCGCGTCGGCCAGCAGGTTCAGGCGGCGGGCGAGATCAGTGATCTCGTTCAAGGCGACTGCCTTCTCGCTACCCTTCACCGCCCGAGTGATATCGCTGATCTGGACCTTCGCCATATGGGTCAGCTGGGCGGCGATCTGCTGCTTCGCCAACATGGCGGTCTCAAGCTGTCTGGCGGATAGAAGGCGTGGTTTAGAAAGCCACGGTTAGCGCTTGGTTGCGCATGCCTCAGGTTGGTCCTCCACAAAGCCAGCAATCAGGCGCCAGAGCTCCTGATGCTCAGGGCCACGCCGCTCAACGCCAAGAAAGTCCGGGATCGCGCTATCCGTGACGTGGCCGCCTGAGGCCTCGTTGGCACGGTGGCGCACGAACACCGACCCGCTGGTAGAGCCGCGCACCAAATGCCAGGTGTCACCGTTCTCGCTGACGTACAGCGGCCGCTCATTCAGCATGGGCTCGCAACTCCGACAGAGGCCGACACGTCAGTAAGAGCAATAATCCGGCCGCCATCGCGCTGTGGCGAACAAACGACCGTCACCTGCCTATCGGCCGTCTGCAGACACCCGGACGGATTTTGTGGTCGTCACAAGACCGCTGGGATAATCCGACCCAATTTGGACCCAACCCACAAAAACAAGAAAGGCGACCCGAAGGCCGCCTCTGCTATCTCATTCCGGCTTATAAGGAATAATGGTCGGAGCGAGAGGATTCGAACCTCCGACCCCTAGTCCCCCAGACTAGTGCGCTAACCGGGCTGCGCTACGCTCCGACGCCCTAAGGCTTGGGGGTCATAGCTTCACCCTCCGGGGGCCGCAACCCCCTTCGGATGCTTCCGTCTCGGGAGCGCTGTCACGCCCCGGCCGGGCTGACATGCGGGTCGTGCTTGCCGGGCGTGGTGTTGTGCGGGTCCTTGCCGCGCTTGCGCGCGAACCAGATCAGCACCCGGCGGATCACCACGTAGAACACCGGCGTCAGGAACAGGCCGAACACGGTCGCGCCGATCATCCCGAAGCACACGGCCGTGCCCAGCGCCTGGCGCATCTCGGCGCCCGGTCCCGTGGCGATGACGAGCGGCACGGTGCCGAGGATGAAGGCGAAGGCCGTCATCAGGATGGGGCGCAGGCGCAGGCGGCAGGCCTCGACGGCCGCGGCGACCGGCCCCTTCTTCTCGGTCTCCTCGAGCTGGTGGGCGAACTCGACGATCAGGATGGCGTTCTTGGCCGCGAGACCGATGAGCACGATGAGGCCGATTTGGGTCAGGATGTTGTTGTCCTGCCCCCTGATCTGCACCGCGCCGAGCGCCGAGAGCACGCCGGTCGGCACCACGAGGATGATCGCGAGGGGAAGCGCCCAGGATTCGTACTGCGCTGCGAGCACGAGGAAGACGAGCAGCACGCCGAGGCCGAAGACGAGGATGGCGGTGTTGCCGGCCGCCTTCTGCTGGAAGGCGATCTCCGTCCAGTCGTAGGCGTAGCCCTGCGGCAGGGTCTCGGCGATCTTCTCCATCGCGTCGAGGGCCTGGCCCGTCGAGATGCCGGGCTTGGCGTCGCCCTGGATCGGCACCGAGTAGAACAGGTTGAAGCGCTGGACGATCTGGGGGCCGGAGATCTCGCGGATCGAGGCCAGCGTTCCCATCGGCACGAGGGCGCCGGTCGAGGAGCGCACCTTGAGCTGCTCGATGTCGCGCTTCTCCAGGCGGAAGGCGGGGTCCGCCTGTGCCCGGACCTGGTAGATGCGGCCGAATGTGTTGAAGTCGTTGACGTAGGCGCCGCCGAGATTGGTCTGCAGCGTCGAGAAGACGCTCTGCAGCGGCACGTTCAGCATCCGCGCCGTGGTCCGGTCGATGTCGATGAAGAGCTGCGGCGTGTCGTTGCCGAAGGTGGTAAAGACGCGCTGGACCTCGTTGCTCTGGTTGGCCTTGGCCAGCACCTCGTTGACGGCGGCGAGCAGCGGCGCGATCTCCGAGCTCTGCCGGCTCTCGATCTGCATCTTGAAGCCGCCGCCGGTGCCCAGACCTCGGACGGGCGGAGGCGGGATGAAGAGGACGCGCGCCTCCTGGATGCCGGCCGTGGCCTTGAAGACGTCACCGGTGATGGCGGCGGCGGTCCTCCCGGCCGCGGCCCGCTCCTTGGCGGCCTTGAGCGTCAGGAACATCACCGCGCCGTTGGTGGTGTTGGTGAAGGTGGCGCCGTCGAAGCCCGAGATGATGACGGCGTTGGCGACACCGTCGACCTTCAGGGCGAGGTCGGCGGCCCTGCGGATGACCGCCGTCGTGCGTTCGAGGGCGGAGCCGGCGGGGAGCTGTACGACGCCGATCAGGTAGCCCTGGTCCTGCTGCGGGATGAAGCCCGTCGGCGTGGTCGCCGCGAGGTGCAGGGTCCCGGCGATCACGCCGGCGTAGACGACGAGCATGCCGATGACGCCGACCAGCTTGCCCGTGAGGAAGCCGATGGTGCGGGCGTAGCCGTGCGAGAGCTTGTCGAAGCCACGGTTGAACAGGTCCGCGCACCAGGCCAGGAAGCGCGACAGGAAGAACTTGGGCTTGGCGTGCTCGTGGTGCGGCTTCAGCAGGATCTTGCAGAGCGCCGGCGACAGCGTCAGCGAGTTGAACATCGAGATGATGGTCGAGGCCGCGATGGTCAGCGCGAATTGCTTGTAGAACTGGCCCGAGATCCCCGGGATGAAGGCCGTGGGGATGAACACGGCCGACAGCACGAGGGCGATCGCGATCACGGCCCCGCCGACCTCGTCCATCGTCTTGTGGGCGGCCTCGCCGGCCGAGAGCCCCTCGGCCATGTTGCGCTCGACGTTCTCGACGACGACGATGGCGTCGTCGACGACGATGCCGATGGCGAGCACGAGGCCGAACAGCGTCAGGTTATTGATGGAGAAGCCGAGCGCCTGCATCACCGCGAAGGTGCCGATGAGCGAGACGGGGATCGCGATGACCGGGATCAGCGCGGTGCGCCAGCTCTGCAGGAAGACCATCACCACGACGACGACGAGCGCCACGGCCTCGAACAGCGTCTTGTAGACCTCGTGAACGGATTCCTCGATGAACTCCGTCGGGTTGTAGGCGATCTTGTACTCGACGCCGGGCGGGAAGTTCTTCTTGATCGTCTCCATGGTCTGGCGGACCTGGGCGGCCGCCTCGAGGGCGTTGGTGCCCGGCCGTTGGAACACGCCGACGCCGACGGCGGGCTGCCCGTTCAGGAACGACTGCGTGGTGTAGGTCTGCTGGCCGAGCTCGACCCGCGCCACGTCCTTGATGCGGACGAGGCGGCCCTCGCTCGCCTTGACGATGACGTCCGTGAACTCCTCGGGCGTCTGGAAGCGCCCCTGCGACTGGACGACGAGCTGGAAGGCGTTGTCCTTCGGGGCCGGCGGAGCGCCGAGCGCGCCGGAGGCGACCTGCACGTTCTGCTCCTGCAGGGCGCCGATGATGTCGGTGGTCGAGAGGCCGTAGGCGGAGAGCTTGTTCGGGTCGAGCCAGATGCGCAGCGCGTACTCGCTGCCGCCGAACACCGTGATGTCGCCGACGCCGTTGAGGCGCAGGAGCTCGTCGCGGATGCGCAGGTAGATGTAGTTCGAGAGGTAGTTCTGGTCGTAGGTGTTGTCCGGCGAGAGCAGGTGCACGACCATCATCAGGTCGGGCGAGGACTTGCGCACGGTCACGCCGAGGTTGCGCACGTCCGGCGGCAGGCGGGGCTGCGCGACCGAGAGCCGGTTCTGCACCAGCACGTTGGCGATATCGAGGTTGGTGCCGACCTTGAAGGTGACGGTCAGCTGCATGTTGCCGTCGTTGGTCGATAGCGACGTCATGTAGAGCATGTTGTCGACGCCGTTGACCTCCTGCTCGATCGGCGTCGCGATGGTGGCGGCCACGGTCTCGGCATTCGCGCCCGGATAGGAGGCGCGCACGACCACGGTAGGGGGCACGATCTCCGGGTACTGCGCGACGGGCAGCGACTCATAGGCGACGTAGCCGAGGATCAGGAAGATGATCGACGTCACCGACGCGAAGATCGGTCGATCCACGAAGAAGTGGGCAAAGCGCATCGATCAAACCTCTCGCCGCATCATGCGGCTCGGCGGTGGTGTCTCGTTATCGACCTGTCACAACTCCCCCGCTTCCGCAGGGGAGAGGGTAAGCTCGCCCGCGCGCTCGGGAGCGCACGACCCTCACGTCCGCGAGGGCGGCAGGGTGGTCGCCTCGGCCGCCACCTTGGCGCCAGGGCGGATCCGGCTGAGCCCGTTGACGACGACGCTTTCCTCGCCCGTCAGCCCACCGCGGATCACGCGGTAGCCGTCGACCTTGGGTCCGAGCTGGACGTCCCGGGTCGCGACGGAGCCGTCCTCGCTCACCACGTAGACGATGCGCTTGTCCTGGTTGGCGGAGATCGCCTCGTCGGGAAGCAGCACGCCCTTCGCGGGCTTCGTCGCCGGCAGGGAGACGATGCCGAACAGGCCTGGCTTGATGAACCCGTCCGCGTTCTCCACGGTGGCCCGCAGGAGCACGGTGCCGGTCGCGTTGTCGACGCGGTTGTCGACGAAGTCGAGCTGGCCCTTCCGCGTCGGCTTCGCCTCGTTGGTGAGCGCGATCATGATCGGAACGGCGTTGGCCTTCTGGGTGGCGCCCATGCCGATGTTGAGGCTGCCCTGGTATTTCAGGAAGGAGCGCTCATCGACGGTGAAGCTGAAGTAGATCGGGTCCAGCGACACGATCGTCGTCAGCATGGTCTGATCGGTGATGACGATGTTGCCCTCGGTGACGAGGCGCCGGCTGATGCGGCCGGTGATCGGCGCCTTCACCTCGGTGAAGTCGTAGTTGAGCTGCGCCTGGCGGAGCTGTGCCTCGGCGCTGTCGACATTGGCCTGGGCCGTCTGCGAGGCTTGGCGACGCTGGTCGGTCACCTGCTCCGAGATGTTGCCCGAGCGGCTCAGCGTCTGGGCGCGCTCGAGGTCGGTCTGCGAGAAGTTCAGGCTTGCCTTCGCGGAGGCCAGGGCCGCCTGAGCCTGCTCCAGGGCGGCCTTGTAGGGCCGCCGGTCGATCACGAAGAGGGTGTCGCCCTTCTTCACCGTCGCACCGTCCTGGAACAATACCTTTTCCAGGTACCCGGTGACGCGCGCGCGCACCTCGACGTAGTCCACCGCCTCGAAGCGGCCCGTATAGGTGTCGGTCTCGACGAACTCACGGACGACGGGCTTGGCCGTGGTCACCTTCGGCGGCGGTCCGCCCGGCGCCTGGGCGAGCGCCGGCTGCCCGAGGAGCGGGGCCGCGAAGGCAAGAATCGAGAGGAGGCTGGCGAGCCGGCGCGTTGGCATCTGTGCTGTCCCTAATGGTGCCGAGCTAAGGCGAGTGTTACCCACGCGTCGTGCGGTAGCGCACATGCCCACGGCGGATCAGGTCTCGAACGGCTCGCCGGCCGCCCGCCATTCCTTGAAGCCCCCCCGATAATGCGCGTCGATCGGAAGGCCCGCGCCTTGGGCCGCCTGAAGGGCGTGGACCGAGCGGACCCCCGAGGCGCAGGAGAACACCGGGCGCCGTCCATCGCCCTCGATCAAGGCGGCGACGGCCGCCGTGTCGAAGGTCGAGAGCGGATGAGGAACCGCGCCGGGAATGCGGCCCTGCTCGAATTCGTGCGGCTCCCGCACGTCGATCACGAGGATCGAGCCGTCGGCGAGCCCGCGCTTGATGTCTTCCCGGTCGAGATCGACCACCTTCATCGCCTGCCTCTCGCTCGGGGCCAGAATATGGGCGGCCCTGACGCCTGTTCTTATTCGTCAGATCTCACCACGGCAATCGCGCCCGCGCGCGGACCCTTCGCAAGACTTGGGCGTCGCCAGAACAGTCAGGACGCGGCTGCGGCAAGCGCCCGTTCGACGGCCTGGAAATGTGCCCCCCAGGTCGGCGCCGCGTAGTCGTCGAGGCGCGCACGGAGGTCCGATCGCACCGGCGACCCGGCCTCGCCGAGGCCAAGGATGGCCTGCTTCCAGCCGACGCCGTCGAGGGGGTCCAGCAGAGCCGCGAAGCTGCCGCCGATCTCGCGGTGGACGGGGATGTCGGAGGCGACCACCGGCAGGCCGCTCGCGGCGGCCTCCACCACCGGCAGCCCGTAGCCCTCCGCGAAGGAGGGCATCAGAAGCGCGGTCGCGCTCCGCATCAGGGCGGCGAGGCCGTGCGTCGACAGGCCCGCGACCTCGGTCACGTGCGCGCGCACGGCCCGGCAGCGATCCAGCATGTCGATGACGTTCTCCGCCTCCCACCCTCTCCGGCCGACCAGGAGGAGGCGCGGCGTCGCCTCCCCGAGTTCCGCGGCGAGTTCGCGCCAGAGATGGAGGAGGAGCAGGTGGTTCTTGCGCGGCTCGATGGTGCCGCACACGACAAAGGTCGGGCGCGCGGGGGTGAAGCGCTGCCCCTCCCGCTGGAGGAAGATCGGCTCGACGCCGAGCCAGCCGACCGAGACCGGCTTCGATCCAAGGCCGCGCACCGCGAGATACCCGCTGAAATGCGCGGCGACATCGGCCGAGTTCACAACCACATGCGCGGCGTGGCGGGCGATCGTTTCCATCCGGACGGCGTGCCGCTCGGCCTCGCCCGGCCGCCCGTATTCCGGGTAGGCGATCGGGATGAGATCGTGGACGAAGAACACGGGTCGGATGTCGGGGCGGTCGTAGAGCCAGTCGAAGCGCTCCGGCTTGTCGAGGCGCAGGTGCGAGGTGTGGAGATAGACCGTGCCCCGGGGCAGCGCCTCGTGCCCGCCGGCCCGGAGCAGAAGCAGGTTCGTGTCGAGCTGGATGCGGCGACGCGCCATCCGGGTGCGGGCCGGAGCGGGGGCGAGGGCGGGCAACTCGCCGCCCGTGCCGATCGACGCGACGAGACGGCGGTAGACGGGATCGGAGCCGGCATCGAGATCCTCGACCCAGCCGGCCGCCACGGCGTCCACCACCGCCCGGGCCGCATTGCGATCGAGCACGCGGGGGCCGAGCACCGTCGACACGACCCCGAACCGGGCGCCGTCCTGCCACAGGAAGTGTCGGGCATAGGCGAGGTCGACCCGGTCGATGCCGCTCGGACTGGCATGGGCCAGCCGGGTGACGAGCCGGGTCAGGTCGAAGGCGACGGCGGCTTGGGTCATGATCCTCCCGATGGGGGTGATGCATCGCGGTCGCGATCCGGCCTATATGCGTCGCATCCGGCGCAACGCCATCCGCTTTTACGAGATCGACGCCCGTGTCCCCCGGTTACCTGCCCTTCGCGGGCGCCCTCGATCTGCCCGCCTACACCTGCGACAATTGCGGCTTCTGGCAGCGCCATTTCGCGAAGCCGCCTTCCTGCCCGATGTGCCTCGACGCGCGCCACGTGGTGCCCCAGGACGGTTGGCAGTTCTGGACCGAGGCCGAGGCGCAGGCGCGCTTCCCCTGCCACTGGCAGGAGCTGGAGCCGGGCGTCTGGCGCTTCTGGAACGAGCCCGTCTCGGGGATCGGCCCGAGCGCCTACCTGGTCCAGACTCCGCAGGGGAACATGGGCTTCGAGGCCTGCCCGGTCTTCAGCGAGGCGGCGCTGAAGCACATCGCGGCCTTGGGCGGGATGCAGGTGCTCTCCTCGTCCCATCCCCACGCCTACGGCGCCCTGGTCCAGCTCCAGGACCGCTTCGACCCCGAGCTCTGCCTGCCGGCGGCCGACTTCGTCTGGAGCGCGGCCCTGCAGGTGTCCTGGCCCTACGACGACTTCCTGGAACCGCTGCCCGGCTTGGAGCTGCACCGCACGGCCGGCCATTTCGACGGCCACGCGGTCCTGTTCGATCGCGCGCGAAAGATCCTGTTCTGCGGGGATGCGCTGAAGTTCGAGCTCGATCCGGGCGATTTCCGGCGCGCGACGACGATCTCGGCCCACAAGGCTTTCGTCCGCGGGGTGCCGCTGACCACCAACGAGCTGCGGCGCTACCGCGACGTCTTCGCCAAGCTCGACTTCACCCAGACCTGGACCCCCTTCGAGCCGGCCGCCAATTGCGGCCGGGCCGAGGTGCTGGCCCTCATCGACGGCATGCTGGCGACCCGGCCGCACGCAGCGCCGGTGCCGCTGGACAGCCTGCGCCGGTAGGATCGATCACACTTTGGTACTGGCGGCCGTCTGACCGAAGATGATCTTGCGGGCCTCGTCCGTCATCGGCTTGTCGCGGTCCGGGTTGAGCGCGTTGCCCTTCTCGTAGGCCGCAACCGTCGCCGGGCGCGCCGCGATCGCCTCGAACCAGCGCTTCAGGTTCGGGAAGTCGTCGAGGCGCTGGCCCTGCTTCCGGTGCGGCACGATCCAGGGATAGGCCGCCATGTCGGCGATCGAGTAGTCTGCGCCGGCGACGAAGGCGCGATCCGCCAGGCGCCGGTCGAGCACGCCGTAGAGGCGGTTCGTCTCGTTGACGTAGCGCGCGATCGCGTAGGGGACCTTCTCGGGCGCGTATTGCGTGAAGTGGTGGTTCTGACCCAGCATCGGCCCGAGGCCGCCCATCTGCCAGAACAGCCATTGCAGGGTCTCGGCCCGGCCGCGCAGGTCCGGGGCGAGGAACCGGCCCGTCTTCTCCGCCAGGTAGAGCAGGATCGCGCCCGATTCGAAGAGCGGGACCGGCTCGCCGCCGCCCTCGGGCGCGTGGTCGACGATCGCGGGCATGCGATTGTTCGGAGCGATCCTCAGGAAGTCCGGCTTGAACTGCTCGCCCGCGGCGATGTTCACGGGCTTGAGCGCGTAGGGAAGGCCTGCCTCCTCGAGGAAGAGCGTCACCTTGTGCCCGTTGGGCGTGGGCCAGAAATACAGGTCGATCATCGAGGGGTCTCTCCGGGGGGCGCGTCCGGTCGGCCGGAGCGCTTGGTGCGGGGGCAGGTAGGTGCGGGAACACGATGCACCAGTCGCCCACGAGCAATTCTGAGGAAATCTCCTCCCGGACCGCCGGCATCGCTCAAATACGACGCAAATCTCGGCCGCTCGATTCAGAAATCCCGTGTCAGCGTGCTCGCTCAAGGCGGAGATGGAGCCATGATCAGCGCAGTTTCGGTGAGCAGCGGCGGCCTCGCGGTCGCGGCGCAGCGCTACGGCACCGCGACCGAAGGGGTCGCGACGCTCGGCACGAGCCTGCCAAGCCCGGTTCAGGTCGATCTGTCGGCGACCGCCGTGCAGCTGATCGAGTCGAAGGCGGATGTCAGCCTGAACACCGCCATGCTCCGCTCCAGCCTGGACGCCGAGAAGCGGGTTCTCGACATCCTCGTCTGAGGCCGCGACGTCCGGGCAGGATTGCCAAATCGGGCTCCCGCGCGCACATCCGCCCGATGATCGCCTCCACCGGCCCGGATCACCCCACCCGCGACGTCGGGTTCGGGGTCTACGTCCATTGGCCCTTCTGCGCCGCCAAGTGCCCCTATTGCGACTTCAACAGCCACGTGCGGCACGCGCCGGTGGACGAGGAACGCTTTCTCAGAGGCTTCCGGGCGGAGATCGCGCATATGGCGGCCCGCACGCCGGGCCGCACCGTGTCGAGCATCTTCCTCGGCGGCGGAACGCCCTCGCTCATGCAGCCCGGCACCGTCGCGGGCCTGCTCGATGCCATTGCCGGCGCCTGGGGGATCACGCCCGACGTCGAGGTCACCCTCGAGGCGAACCCGACCAGCGTGGAGGCCGGCCGCTTCCGCGGCTACCGCGCCGCCGGGGTGAATCGAGTCTCTCTCGGGGTCCAGGCGCTCAACGATGCCGCGCTCAAGGGGCTGGGGCGCCTGCACAGCGCGAGCGAGGCGACCAAGGCGATCACGATCGCCCAGGCACATTTCGAACGCATGTCGTTCGACCTGATCTACGCCCGCCCCAACCAGGAGCAGGCGGCCTGGCGCGCCGAACTGGGCGAGGCCATCGCGCGCGCGGCGGAGCACCTCTCGCTCTACCAGCTCACCATCGAGCCCGGCACGCCGTTCCACGGCCTGGCCGCCGCCGGACGCCTCGTGCCGCCGGACGACGACGCGGCCCGTGCGCTCTACGACGTCACGCAGGAAGTCTGCGACCGGGCCGGGTTGCCGGCCTACGAGATCTCGAACCACGCCCGCGCCGGCGCGGAATCGCGCCACAACCTCCTGTACTGGCGCTACGGCGAATATGCCGGAATCGGGCCCGGCGCCCACGGCCGCCTCGTCTCGGACGAAGGGCGCCTCGGCACCGTGACCGAGCGCGCGCCCGAGGGTTGGCTCGCGCGCGTGGAGGGCGACGGGCACGGCATCGTCGAGACCGAAGCCCTGTCGGCGGACGACCAGGGCGACGAGTTCCTGATGATGGGCATGCGGCTCAGCGAGGGGATCGATCCGGAGCGCTACGCCGCCCTGAAGGGGAGGGCGCTGGAGCCGGCCCGGGTTGACGCGCTCCTCGCGGAGGATCTGATCGCCCGACGGCCTGGTGGCCGTATCGCCACGACGAAGCGGGGCGCGCCGGTTCTCAACGCGATCGTGACGGCGCTCTCGGCCTGAGCCTTAGGTCCCGGAAGGCGACAGGGTACGGGGTGCCGGGCTGACGATCGCCGACGCGTTGCCGCGGATCTCGTAGATCGCCAGCGACCGGTCGCTCAGACCCTCGGGGCGGAAGCGGAAGGTCCCGTCCGTGCCGGCAAAGCCCGAGGGGTTGGTCAGGGTCGCGTCCGCGAAGCGTTGGGATCCGTATTGCCGGGTGAGCGCGGCGCTGAGCGAGACCGCGTCGTAGGCGAGCGAGGCGACGCGCGGCGGGGCCGCGCCGAAGCGAGCCTGATAGCGCTGCGAGAAGTTCGCGAAGCCCGCCGCGTCTGCGGCCGCGAACCAGCCGCCCTGGAGCGCCGGCAGCGCGAAGACGCGCGGATCGTTCCAGACGGCGGTGCCCAGGGGCTTGACGCGGCCGGGCGAGAACCCGGCCCGGGTCAGCGCCGGCGCCACGGCCGCGAGGCCCTCGGGCGTGTCGGGGAGGAACAGCGCGTCGGCCTGTGCGCCGGCCCCCGTGATCAACCCAGTGATCCGGCCGATAGCGGGGGCGGGGTTGCCCGGCGCGTAGCGCTCGATGGCGACGAGGCGGGCACCTTTCCGCGCGACGGCCTCGCGGAACTGCGCCTCGACGGCGTTGCCATAGGTGCTCTCCGGGATCAGGGCGGCGAAGGAGCGGCGTCCCGCGGCCGTGGCCTCCTCGACGATGCGGTCGACCTCCGCCTGGGGCAGGAAGCTGAGGAGGTAGACGCCGCGGGCAGCGACGCTGACATCCGTCGAGAACGCGACCATGGGCTTGCCCGCGGCGCGCACCACCTGCGCGGCGGACTGGACGTTGGCGGCGAAGAGCGGGCCGAGCACCAGCTCCGCTCCATCGGCGAGGGCAGCCTGCGCCGCCTCCCGGGCGCCGTCGGGGGCGCCCCGGTCGTCCTTCACGATGATCTGGAGATCGGGCTTCTGAAAATCCTCGATCGCGAGCTCGGCCGCGTTGCGCAGGGCCGTGCCGATCGCCGAGCCTTGTCCGGTGAGCGGAACGACGAGCGCGACCTTGACCGTGCCTGCCCCGATCCGCGTCCCGCCGGTGGCGGCAGCGTCAGCGGCGACGCTCGGCGCAGGCGCCTGGACGGTGCCGCGCGGGCCGCCGTCGGGCCCGCCGATGCAGGCCTTGAGCGAGACCCCCAGAAGAAGGATCGCGCCGAGCGAGATGCCGCGTCGCAGCCAGGTTGATCGCACCATCTCGGAAAAGACCTCTGTCGCGACCGGCGAAACCCTAATTTGAGGTTCGCGGCAAACAGTAAATGTGCCGTTTGCCCCGCGCAAATCTTTCGCGGGCCGGCGACGCCATGCCAAGGTTCGCGCCATGAGCCAACGAATCGACAACAGGAGCCGCCGCCGCAGAGAGGGGCCGCCGCCGGCCGCGGGCAAGCCACCGGCGACCTTCACGGCCTTCGGCCTCGCCGCGGAGGCGGAGCCGCTGTCGCCGGGCCTTCACGTCGTGGCGACCCCGATCGGCAACCTGCGCGACGTGTCCTTCCGGGCCCTGGCGACGCTCGCCGCCGCCGACACGGTGCTCGCGGAGGACACCCGCGTCACCCGCACGCTCCTGATGCATTACGGAATCACGACGCCGCTGGTGGCCTATCACGAGCACTCGAACGCCGCCGTCCGGGAGCGGATGGTGGCGCGGATGCTATCCGGCGAGGCGCTGGCTCTGGTCTCGGATGCCGGCACGCCGCTGGTATCCGATCCCGGCTTCAAGCTGGTCCAGGCGGCGATCGAGGCCGGCATCGCCGTGACCCCGATCCCCGGCCCCTCGGCGGTGATGACCGCCATCGTGGCGGCCGGGCTGCCGACCGATCGCTTCTTCTTCGAGGGCTTCCTGCCGGCGAAGTCGGGGCCGCGCCGGGGGCGGCTCGGCGTGCTCGCCGGCGTGCCCGGCACCCTCGTCCTGTTCGAATCCCCCCACCGCCTGCCGGAGATGCTCGCCGACGCCGTCGAGGTGCTGGGCGCGGGCCGTCCGGCGGCGGTGGCGCGGGAACTCACCAAACTGTTCGAGACGATCCGGCGCGACACGCTCGGCGCGCTGGCCGAAACCTTCGCGGAGGAGGGCGCGCCGAAGGGCGAGGTCGTGGTGGTGATCGGAGCGGCACCCGAGGCGGAGGCGAGCGAGGAGGCCGACGCTGGGCTCGACGCGGCGCTCACCGCGGCGTTGGCGCGCCACTCGATCAAGGACGCGGCGTCCCTCGTCGCCGACGAGACCGGCCAGCCGCGCCGGACGGTCTATGCCCGCGCCCTTGTGCTCGCGCGGCGCGACGATGCGGGCGTCTAAGGTCGATGCGGCCGCGTCGCGCCGCCGCGCCACCTACCTGCGCGGCCGCTCGGCCGAGACCCTGGCGCTGGTCGCGCTCATGTTGAAGGGCTACCGGCCCCTGGCCCGCCGCTACGTTGCGGCCGGCGGTGAGATCGACCTGGTCGTGCGCCGGGGCGCGACCCTGGTCTTCGTCGAGGTCAAGGCCCGCGCCGTCCTCGGGGATGCCTTCGGGGCGATCGACGCTCGCAAGCGCGCCCGCTTCTCACGGGCCGCCCGCGCCTGGATCGCGCGCCGCCCGCGCCATGCCGGGCTGATCCTTCGCGCGGATGCGGTCTTCGTCGGGAGCCGGACTTGGCCGGTGCACCTCGTCGATGCCTTCCCGCTGGAGGGTCTGTGAAGACCCTAGCCCCGCGCGGCCTTCATCGCGGAGATCAGCGTGCGCTTGAGATCCGCCTGGCTGAACGGCTTCTGGACCACGGGGCGATCGCGAAACGGCTCGCGGATGCCGGCGCCGCCATAGCCCGTGGAGAACACCAGCGGCAGGTCGCGCTTGGCGATCGCCTCGGCCACCGGGTAGATCGGCTCGCCCGCGACGTTCACGTCGAGGATCGCGATCTCGAAGGCCTCGCCCTCGGCCATCTCGAGCGCGGTCGCGAGCCGGGCCGCCGGCCCGACGACGGTACAACCGAAATCGAGGAGCATGTCCTCGAGCAGCATCGAGATGGCCGCCTCGTCCTCGACGACGAGGACGCGGGTGCCGTTCAGGAGATCGTCGTTCGGTTCAGCACTCACGCCGCGGAATCTTCCCTCGGGGGGCGTCCCGTTGCCGGAACGCGTCTCCATCGATCTCGTTTTGCGAAGAACCCGGCCCGGCAACAGCAGCGCCGCGCGGGGCGCCTCCATCGGTCCGAACGAGGGGAACAGTTCAGGTACGAAGCGACCCGTCGCCCGTCCGAAGCGGTGTGTCAAGCACCCGCGTTGGCCGACGGCATCACTTCCTACGGCACGATGTTATTGAGCAATACATTCCCGACAAAGCCGCCGGAATGATATATCATTTGTTAATGGGAAAAGGCTCGCGGCGTCCGAGCCGGCGCGGCGTGCTCGCCGGTCTGGCGACGCTCCCGGCCCTGCGATCCTCGGGGGCCCACGCCGCAGCCCTGGTGGTCGCTTCGAAGAACGATACCGAAGGGGCGCTGTGCGGGGCGATGATCGCCCTGGCGCTGGAGCATCTCGGGCTCGCCGTCACGCGCAAGCTCGGACTGGGGCCGACCCTGATCGTGCGATCGGCGCTGCTCGCCGGGGCGGTCGACGTCTACCCGGAATACACCGGCAACGGCGCCTTCTTCACCGGTACCGAGACCGACCCGGCCTGGAAGGTGCCGCAGGCGGCCTTCGACAAGATTCGGACCCGCGATGCGGAGCGGGGCCTCGCCTGGCTCGATCGGGCGCCGGCCAACAACACCTGGCTCGTCGCGGTGAACGGGAGGCTCGCGCGAGACGAGAACATCCGGACCATGGAGGATTTCGCGGGCGCGGTCCGGCGGGGGCTGATCCGGCTCGCCGCCTCCACCGAGTTCGTCGAGAGCCCGGCCGCCTTGCCCTCGTTCGAGGCCGCCTACGACTTTTACCTGCCCCGCGGCCGCATCGTCAGCCTGCCCGGCGGCGACACGGCGGTGACGGCGCGCGCCGCGGCGCAGGGCATCAGCGGGGTCAATGCGGGGATGGTCTACGGCACCGACGGCGCGCTCTCGGCCCTCGACCTCGTCGTGATGAGCGATCCGCGCGGCGCCCAGATCGTCTACGAGGTCGCGCCGGTCGTCCGGGCGGCCGTCCTGGAGCGCCACCCGGGGATCCGGGCCGCCCTCAGGCCCATCTTCACGGGCCTCGACGCGGCGGCGCTGCGGGGCCTCAACGCGCAGGTCACCGTCGAGGGCGAGGTCGCGGAGGCGGTGGCGCGGCGCTACCTTTCAGAACGCGGGCTGCTCGGTTGAACGGGCGAACGCCGCAGGCCGCGGCGATCGGGGCTTCCCTCTCCGGCGCGACCCTCCTCGTCGGGGTGCTCTACGGCCTGCCGGTGCTCAGGATCGCGGCGAACCGCCTCGTCGTCGGCCTGCCATTCGCGGCCGCCGACCTGCCGGGCTGGACGATCGACGCCGCCGCCGGGCTCGGTGCGGGGGGCCTTCTCATACTCGGCGCCGTGAGGGGCCGCGCCGGCGCGGGTCTCGCGGTCGCGCTCCTCGCAACCGCCCTGGCGCTCCTCGTCCAGGCGCTCGGCGCGGGCGCCGCGGAACTGATTGCCGGGCGTCCGCCCGCGGTGCGGGCGAGCCTCGGCTCCGGAGCCTGGCTCGCCGTGGGCGTGCTCGGCACCAGCCTGGCCCTGGCGATACGGGCAAGCCGTCTGCCCTGGCTCGGCCCTGCGGTTCTGGGCGCATCCGCCGTGCTCGGCACCCTGGCCTGGCAGGCCGGCAGCCTCGCGGCACTCTCGCTCGCGGTCGAGTACGAAGCGCGGCGCGAGGTCGTCGGCGCCGCCCTCGGCAGGCATCTCCTGCTCTCTCTCGGCGCGGTGTTGCTGGCAGGCCTGGTCGCCGCCCTGCTCGCCGCCCCGCGGCGGGGCAGGGGAGTGGTCGATCTCGCGGTCAGCGGCATCCAGGTGGTTCCGGCCATCGCCCTGTTCGGCGGCCTAGTCGCCCTGATCTCGGGGCTCCTGAACGCCGCACCCACGCTCCGGGACTGGGGCTTCAGCGCGCTCGGGCCCGCGCCGGCCCTTCTCGGCACCGCGGCCTACCTCCTGCTCCCGCTCCGGCGGGGTCTCACGGCCGCCCTTGATGCGCCCGATCCGGCCGTCCTCGACGCGGCGACGGCGATGGGGCTGACCCCGCGCGAGATCCTGATGCGGATCCGATTGCCGCTCGGAGCGCCGATCCTGATCGGGGCCCTGCGCGTCGCCCTGGTCCAGAGCTTCGGCCTGGCGACGCTCGGCGCGCTGGTGGGTGCAGGCGGCCTCGGCCAGGTCGTGTTCGACGGGATGGCGCAGTTCGCGCCGGACCTGATCCTGCTCGGCGCGATCCCCATCGTGCTGCTCTCCTTCGCGGCAGACCAGGCTCTGGGTGTCGCCGAGGCCGGTGCGCGGCGGAGATGGCCGGCATGACCCCCCGGCGCACCATCCTCGGGCCGGCGCTGGCCGGGTTCGCCCTCGCCCTGGGGAGCCATCCCGAGGTCGCGCGGCGGCTCGCCGTCACCCTGGGTGCGGAGCCGCGCCGGGCGCTCCCCCTCGACCGCCTCCTCGAGCTCGGCCTCAACCACCTCGCCCTTGCGGGGATCGGGCTGGCGCTCGTCGCGCTCATGGGGATCGGCCTCGGCATCCTCGCGACCCGGGACTTCGCCGCACCCTTGCGCGCTGGGATCGACGGCGCGGCCGCGGCGGCTCAGGCGGTCCCGCCGGTCGTGATGGTGGCGCTGGCGCTGCCGGTGCTCGGCTTCGGCGGTCCGCCGACGGTGCTGGCCCTCGTTGCCTACAGCATCATGCCGATGCTGCGGGGCACGGTCGGCGCCATCGAGGCGGTCTCGCCGGAGGCGCGGCAGGCCGCAATCGCCATCGGCCTGAGCCCGCGGCAGGTCCTCCTGCAGGTCGAGCTGCCGCTCGCCGCCGGGATCATCCTCGATACCTTCCGGACCGCCCTGGTGCTCGCCGTCGCGACGACGGCCGTCGGCGGCCTGGCCGGCGCCTCCACCCTTGGGACGCCGATCGTCGCCGGGCTCCAGAACCAGAACCTCGTGCCGATGCTGCAGGGCGCCGCCGCGACGGCGGCCCTGGCCCTCCTCTGCGACGCGGCCCTGCTGGCGGCCGCGTCGCGCCTTCGCCGCTGGAACATCCCGGCCGGGAGGGGGGCTACCTGTCCTTGAACTCCACCGTCGCGCCGCGCTCGATCCGGGAGGCGAGGTCGCGAGCGTCCCAGTTGGTCAGCCGGATGCAGCCGTGGGACTCGGTCTTGCCGACCTTCTCCGGCTCGGGCGTGCCGTGGATGCCGTAGGAGGGGATGGAAAGGTCGATCCAGACGAGCCCGACCGGATTGTTCGGCCCGGGCTTGATCGTGAACTTCTCCTTCGCCTTCACGCCTTTGAAGGCGTATTTCGGATCGTAGGTGTAGGTGGGGTCGTAGGCCACGCGCTCGACCTTGGCGGTCCCTGAGGGCGCCGGCTTCTCATCGCTGCCGATCGAGGCGGGATAGAAGGCCTGGAGACGGCCTTCCTTGTCGAAGGCGCGGACCTGGCGGGTCTCCTTGTCGACCTCGATCCGGACGACCTTGGCCCGCGCGGCATCCTCACCGGCCGCCTTCGGCTCGGCAGACTTGGCGTCGGCGGTCTGACCTTCCGCGTTCTTCGCATCCCCATTCTTGACGTCGGAGGTCTTGGCATCGGAGGTCTTGGCGTCAGCATCCTTAGCCCTGGCCTCGCGGGTTCTGGCCTCCTTGCCCTTGCCGTCCCCAGCCTTGGCGTCCTTTGCCTTGGCATCTCTGGGCCTGTCGTCCTTGGGCTTGCCGCGCTCCAGCGCGGGCACCGCCGCGACGAGGATCACCGTGCCGGCCTTCTCGAGGTCGGCGCCGCCGTTCAGAGCGCCGAGGAGGTCGCGGGACATGTGGAAGCGCTCCGCCAGCATCTCCCGCGCATTCGTGTAGCCGAGCGCGTCCAGCTCAGATTGCTGCTCCATCTTAGGGGGAATCTTCTCGACGAAGGGACCGGCGACGTCCGCCTCCGCGAGCGTGTACTCGGTGACCACCGGGTCGGCGCTCGTGGCCTGGAGCTTCTCGAATACCTCCTTGGTCAGGGTCTTGTCGGCCGGGAGCCCCTGCGCTTCCCCGAAGGCCGCGAGCGCGCCCTGGAGGTTCTCGCCGTTGCGCCCGTCGATGGCGCCGGGGGAGAAGCGGGCCCTGTCGAGGAGCACCTGGACCTTGATGAGGAGGGGGCTCGGCCGCTTGCCGGCCGCCTTCTCGGCGGGTTTCTGGGGATCGAAGGTCGCCGCGTTGATCGCGTCCTTGGTCAGCGGCTCGGCCTTGGCGTTCGCCTCCTTGGCGTCCCGCTTCTTGGCGGCCTTGGCCGTCCCCGCGGCATCGACGATGCCGATCCCGGCCGCCAGGAAGGCCGCAAGGCCGGTCCGCAAGAGAGAACGCATCGTCACCGCCACAACCTCCTGGGGCAGGAGCGCCCGCACGGTAAAGGCGGAACGCCGCCCCTGCGTTCCGTGACCCCGCCTACTGGCAGAGGCGATGGCCCGCGTTCCGCTCGCGCTCGTCGAGATGGAGGTGGTTGGCGTGGGCGGCGTCGGAGCCCGGGCCGAGCACCGTGCGGAAGAAGCTGCAGGCGCGGGCGCGGACCGCAGCCTGGAAGGTCGCCTCGGGCGTCCCCGCCGGCAGCTTCCCCACGCCGATGGCGAGGCGGCCCGTGAAGCCGTAGCCCATGACGTCGATGCCGTTGGCGAAGGCGTGCTCGCTCAGGCGCGCGTCCGGATCGTGGTTCTGGCCGCGGCACTCGTAGGAGGTGCCGATCGAGAGGCTCGCCAGGGGCTGCCCGAGGTCGCGCTCTGCGGCGACCTGAACCTCCGTCGCCCAGCGCGCCAGCGCCTCGGCCGCGCCGCAGACCAGGGTAAGAGGGGTCGACAGGGAGATCCCCGCGAGCGCCGTCACCTTCAGGGGCCGCGCCGCGCCGCATTGCCCGTTGGCGATTGCCGGCAGGGGCTCGAAGGTGGCGCCGAGCCGTTCGAGGCGGCGGCGGCAAGCGGCGTCGTCCGCCGCCGGAACCGTCGGGGCGAGCGCCGGCTCCCGAGCGAACTCGGCGGGGCGCTGCGGCGGCAGGGGCGTCTCCGCGGCCGTCGCCTCGGGGGGCTTCGGCGGGTCGGGCGGCGCGGGGCTGAGTTCCAGCGGTCGCTCGGGCGGCAGCGGGACCGGCGGGGCCGCACGCTCCTCGGCCGCGATGGGACCAAGCCCGCCCGCGAGGAGCATGGCCGCGATAGCGAGGGATCGACGCAGAGCCATGCTGTTCCCGCTTCCATCCCTCGACGACGGGACACAAACGGGCGCGATGCGCATTCGATCCAGGCACCGCGTCCGAAGGTCGGCTTTGCGCGAGCGGCATCGCCACCTACCTTCGGTCCGACGCACCCGAAAGCGCGAAGGACGACCATGACCGCAAACCAAGCCCCCGAGATCCAGGCTGGCCCGGCCGCGGATGCCGGCCCCTTCGCGGAGGCGGTCTGGGCGACCCCGTACTGCCTGCCGCCCTTCGAGCGGATCCGTCCCGAGCACTACCTGCCCGCCTTCGAGCGGGCGATCGCCGCGCACGAGGCGGAGATCGCGACGATCGCCGGCGACGCCCGTACGCCGGACTTCGCGAACACCGTCGCGGCGCTGGAGCGGGCGGGACAGGATCTCGACCGCGTGGCCTCGGTCTTCTTCAATCTGAGCGGGAGCCACACGAATCCCGAGCTGCAGGCCGTCGAGCGGACGATTACGCCGCGGCTGGCCCGCCACGGCAGCGCGATCTACCTGAACGCCGCGCTCTGGGCCCGGATCTCGGCCATCGATCCGAACGCCGAGGCGCTGGGCGACGAGGAGCGGCGCGTCCTCGACCGCTACCGCACCCGCTTCCGGCGCGCGGGCGCCGACCTCGCGCCCGAGGCGAAGGAGCGGATGGCGGCGATGGCCGGCCGCCTGGCCGAGCTCGGCACCAGCTTCAGCCAGAACCTGCTCGCCGACGAGAGCAGCTTCGTCCTGCCGCTCGACGGCGAGGACGACTTGGCCGGCCTGCCGCCCTTCCTGCGCGCGGCCGCCGCCAGTGCCGCCGAGGCGCGCGGCGGCGAGCACCGCCACGTCATCACCCTGTCGCGCTCGCTCATCGAGCCCTTCCTCGTCTTCTCGACGCGACGCGACCTGCGCGAGCGGGCCTACGAGGCCTGGATCCGCCGGGGCGAGGGCGGCGGCCCTACCGACAACCGCGCGATCATCCGCGAGATCATCGCGCTCAGGGCCGAACGGGCGCGCCTCCTCGGCTACGAGAGCTTCGCCCATTTCAAGCTCGCCGACACCATGGCGAAATCGCCCGATTCCGCGATGGACCTGCTCCGCGCCGTCTGGGCGCCGGCCCGCGCCCGCGCCGCGGCCGAGCGCGATCGGCTCCAGGCGATCGTTCAGGCCGATGGCGGCAACTTCGCCCTGGCGCGGCACGATTGGCGCCATTACGCCGAGAAGCTGCGTCGCGCGGAGCACGACCTCGACGAGGGCGAGATCAAGCCGTACCTGCCGCTGGAGGGCGTGATCGCCGCGGCCTTCGACACGGCCTCGCGGCTGTTCGGATTGCGCTTCGAGGAGCTCTCGGATTTTCCGCGCTACCACCCGGACGTGCGCGCCTGGGCGGTGCGCGACGCCGACGGCTCGGAGGTCGGCCTGTTCCTCGGCGATTACTTCGCGCGATCCTCGAAGCGCAGCGGCGCCTGGATGAGCGCCTTCCGCTCGCAGGAGCGCCTGGATGACGACATCCGGCCGATCATCGTCAACGTGATGAACTTCGCGCGGGCTCCGGAGGGTGAGCCGACGCTGCTCTCCTTCGACGACGCGCGCACCCTGTTCCACGAGTTCGGCCACGCCCTGCACGGGCTCCTCTCCGACGTGACCTACCCGCTGCTCGCCGGCACCGCCGTGTCCGGCGATTTCGTGGAATTGCCCTCGCAGCTCTACGAGCATTGGCTCGAGCAGCCCGACGTGCTGCGCGCCTATGCCCGGCACTACCAGACCGGCGAGCCGATGCCGGAGGATCTGCTGAACCGGCTCCTCGCCGCCCGCAGCTTCAATCAGGGGTTCTCCACCGTGGAGTACACCTCCTCGGCGATCGTCGACATGACGCTCCACCTCTCCGCCGCCGGCGAGGACGGCCTTGACGTCATCGCCTTCGAGGCCGACGCCCTGGAGCGGATCGCCATGCCGGCGGAGATCGCGATGCGGCACCGCTCGCCGCACTTCGCGCACATATTCTCGGGCGACGGCTACGCAGCCGGCTACTACAGCTATCTCTGGTCGGAGGTGCTCGACGCCGACGCCTTCGACGCCTTCCGCGAGGCCGGCGACATCTTCGACCCGGAGACCGCCGCCCGGCTGCGCAAGTTCGTGTACGGGGCCGGCAACCTGCGCGACCCGAGCGAGGCCTACACCGCCTTCCGCGGGCGTCTGCCGAGCATCGACCCGCTGCTGCGCAAGCGCGGGCTCGCGGCGTGAGACTCGGTCTCCTCGGCCTCGGTCGTGCGTATCCCTCCCCATCGCGGGGGAGGGATACGTGCACGTCAGGCTACGGTAACCCTTCGGTAAACAAACGTCGTTAATCCAAGCTTGTCGAGCCATCGGGAAGCACGGGTCATGACGGACAAGGTCGTCGAGGTGAAGGATGCCGGCACGAAGGCAGCGCCTTCGCCGGAGGCTCTGCTGAAGGAAGCCGTGGCGGGCGCGCGCAAGGAGCCGGCCGCCACCGCGGCGGTCGCCAAAAGCCGTCTGCTGACTCTCAAGAACCATCCGCAGGCGCGCAGCCTAGGGCTTGCCCTGGGCGCGCTGACCCTCGGCGCCATCATCGGCGCGAGCGCGATGTCGGCGACAGCGCCCCGCGCCGGGCATACGGCGGCCTTCGTCGCCCAGCTCAGCCAGGGCTTGGAGGCCGGGCGCCTCGATGCCGCCCGCCTCAGCACCGAGATCGGCCGCGTCGGCGAAGGCGTCCTCGGGCTGCGCGAAGAGAACGATGCGGCTCGCCAGGCGGACAAGGCTCGGATCGCGGCTCTCACCGATCGTCTGGCCCGGCTCGAACAGACCCTCGTCGCCAAGATCGGCTCGCTCGCCGAACGGCAGGAGCAGCTTGCCCGCGAGCAGGGCGCGAAGGTCGCCGCGCTCGGCACGCAGATCGAGCGGCAGGCCCAGGCGCCCGCCGCGATCGCCCCGCAAGCGAGCAGACCCGCTCCGGCGGAGCCGGTCCAGACCGGCGCCATCCCGGACGCGAAGCCGAAGCCCGCGGCGATCGAGACCTGGGCCGTGCGCGAAGTCTATGACGGGATCGCAGTGCTGGAAGACCGCAAGCGACGCCTCGTCGAGGTCGGGATCGGCGACACCGTGCCGGGAGCCGGCCGGGTGGAGACGATCGAGCGCCGCGGCCGGGCCTGGACGGTCGTGACGAAGCAGGGCCTCATCACGCCGCAGGCCTGGTAGGGTTCATCACGCGAGCGGGATCACCGCCTCGATGTCGGACGGAACGATCGGATAGCGCGGCTCGATGGTCATCGGATCGGCCATTGCGGCGGCGCAATCGGCCCGGCAGCGGCCATGGGTCAGGGCGCGCACCCGCTCATCGTGCGAGGGATGAAGGACCGCGGCGAGGAAGGCGAGGCCTTCCAGGTCGGATTCGAGGGTCTTGGCTTCGAACACTGGCATGGCGGTCACCGACCTGAGCCGTAGGGGACGTGAATCCGGGGCGCGCAAACTCGGCTGTTGGCAGATAATGTGCACAACGGCAATAGGTTCCCGGCGCCGTGGTTTCTTAACGAATAATTCAATGTTGCGTCGCGCCCAAGATTTCGCGGTGCGCAAGCGCACGCCGGGCCACTATTCGCCGGCTTCGATGAGCCCTTCGCGACTTCCGAAGACCTGGGCGGCCAGGCCTCGCACCGCCGTCTCGACCACGAAGAGATGTCCCGCCACGGGATCGGTCGCGGGGTCGCGCGCTCTCAGCGCGGTCGTCACGTAGAGGTCCGTGAGGTCCGCTCCGCCGAACGCGCATTTCGTCACGAGGTCGGTCGGCATGGGGACGACGAGCTCTGGCGCCCCCTCGGGCGTGAAGCGCGTGACGCGTGCGCCGCCGTAATGGCAGACCCAGAGATGGCCTTCCGCATCGACGGTGAGCCCGTCGGGCTTGCCCCAATTTCTGGGGAAAACAATCAGCGGCCGGGGCTCGCCCGAAAAACCGTCACGAATCACATGCGACCGGACCACGCCGTTGGCGGTGTCCGCCGTATAGGCCGTTGCGCCGTCGGGGCTCAGGACCGGGCCGTTCGTCACGGCCGCCTGCCCCCCGAAGCTTCTCAGATCGCTTCCGTCCCAGCGGAAGAAGCCTCCCGTGGTTCCGCTCTCCCCGTCGTCCATGGTGCCGAAGTAGAGGGCGCCGTCGGGCCCGACCTGACCGCTGTTGAGCCGGTTCCCAGGCGGATGCGGCTCGGGCTTCACCAGCGGCTCGCGATGGCCGTCGGAGAGGCGCAGCCGCTCAACGCCCGACGTGAAGCCCGCCAGCACCACGTCCGGGTCCGAGGTCAGCAGCGCGAAGCTGATCTTCTCGCCGACCGCGAAGCGTTCCGTCTCGCTGCGTCCCGGGTGGTGCCGCCACACGGCGGGGTCCTCGATGTCGACCCAGATGAGGTGGTCGGAGCGAGCGTCCCAGGTCACCTCCTCGCCGAGCGTGCAGCGGCAGGGAACGGCGACCCGCGGCTCGCCGCCATGGACGGGAATGCTCATCGCGCCATCCTGCCGGGTCGCCTCATGAGGCCGTGTCCGCGCGCAGCAATTCGGTGTTGATCGCGAAGGCGGCCATCGCGCCCTCGGCGGCGGCGACCACGGCGAACTGCACCCGCCGCGAGGCGTCGCCTGCGACGTAGAGCCCGGGGACGTTCGTCTTCTCGTATTCCTCGGTCGGCACGGTACCCTTGCGCGTGAGCTCGCAGCCGAGCTGGCGGATCAGCTCCGAGGGCAGGCAGGCCTCCGGCATCAGGAAGATCGCGTGGCAGGGCAGGGCGGTCCCGTCCCCGAGCACGAGCCGGGACGGGCGATCGCCGTCGCCCTCCAGGCGCGAGAGCGGGGCCTCCATCACGCGGATACCGTGGCGGTCGAGGCGGGCGCGGTCCTTGTCGGAAAAGTCCGTCTCGCGTCCGTCCGTGCACAGGGTCACGTCGGCGCTCCAGACCGTCAGCTCGAGGGCGAGGCCCTTGGCCCCCGGCCCATGGCCGTAGGCGATCAGGGGTTTGTCGCGGGCCTCGTAGCCGTCGCAATAGGGGCAGGAATGCACGCCGTGACCCCAATAGGTCTCGAAGCCGTCGACCTCCGGCAAGTTCTGGTCGAGGCCCGTGGCGAGGAGGAGCCGGCGCGCCCGCTCCCGCGACCCGTCGGAGAGGACGACCTCGAAGGCGTCGCCATCGCGGCGGGCCTCCAGGACCTCCGTCTCGCGGCACTCGACCGTGTCGTAGCGGTCGAGGTCGGCCCGGCCCAGCGCGCGCAACTCGGCCGGCGGCGTGCCGTCGCGGGTGAAGACGCCCCAGGTTCGCGGCGAGCCCGCATTGCGCGGCCGATTGGCATCGCAGAGGAGCACGGTGCGCCGGCAACGGGCGAGGATGAGCGCCGCATTGAGGCCTGCCGGCCCGCCGCCCACGATGATGACGTCTCGCATGGATCGACGGCTCCACGGGGATGTCCCGTGCTGCGTCAACCCGGAAGGGGCGCGGCCGTTCTCAGAAAGATGCGCTCCACGAAGAAGGCGTCCGCGCGTCCCCTGCTACCGCTCGGTCGGCTGGGTCCATGACAGGCATGGCAGCGTTGCCGGCTTCTTCCTGGACGCTCGGCGGGTCCCGCGACGGTTCCCTCTCCTGTAGGAAGAGGGAGCCCCGGCGCGTCACGGACTGACGTTCAGGCCGCCGTCGCCTTCACGGGCACGCCCTTCTCGGACAGGAATTGCTGCAGCTCGCCGGACTGGAACATCTCGCGGGCGATGTCGCAGCCGCCGACGAACTCGCCCTTGACGTAGATCTGCGGAATGGTCGGCCAGTTCGAGAAGACCTTGATGCCGTCGCGCACGGCCATGTCGTCCAGCACGTTCACGCCCTTGAACGGGACTTCGAGGTAGTTGAGAATCTGAACGACCTGGCCGGAGAAGCCGCACATCGGGAATTGCGGCGTGCCCTTCATGAACACGACCACATCCTGGGACTTGATCTCGTTCTCGATCGTGGTGTTGACGTCGGTCATGTGAAGTTCCTTGCTGGTCCCTTGTGGTCACGCGCGACACGGCGGTGGAGCACGTGTCTGCAAGCTCAGCGGTCGACGGTTCCGGCAATCATCTTCAAAACGCCATCGAGATAAAACCGATCCGTCAGTAATGCATCAGGCGGGACCGGACACGCAAACGGCAAGTCCGGTAGCAGGTCTGTCCGTCCGGTAGCAGGTCTGTCCGAAAACCACCATATTGGCCTCGGCGTTCGTCCGCGCAATGGCTCAGATGTGATCCCAGTTGAGGCGTCGGCGCATCGACGGCTCGAGACGCAAATACGCCGCCTGCTGCTCGGCCCAGGTCACGATGTCGTCGTCGTAGAGGCTCGGCTGATCCATGCGGTCGGCCCTGCGGCAGCGGTTCAATCCTGCGGGACGCCCGTAGTCAGCGCAAGCGCGTGGAGCACGCCCCCCATCCGCCCCTGGAGCGCGCCGTAGACGAGCTGGTGCTGGGCCACCCGCGTCTTCCCCTTGAAGGCTGCGGAGATGACGGTGGCCGCGTAGTGATCGCCGTCGCCGGCGAGATCCTTGATCTCGATCCGGGCATCGGGAAAGGCCTCAAGGATCATGGCCTCGATCTCGCGCGCTTCCATCGGCATGGTCGTTCTCCTTGTGCCCTCAGGCGGCCGCGGGCCGGCTCGCCATGTAGGCCGGCAGCCAGCCCTCGTGGGCCTCACGAAGCGCTGCGACCGATATGGTTTCGCCGCCGGGCAGCGTCAAATCCGTGCCGCCGGTCACGCCGACGACACCGGCCGCGATCCCCTGCGCTGAGGCGCTGTAGAGCAGGTCCGGCACCGTCTCCGGATCGACAGCGAGGAGGTAGCGGGCCTGGTCCTCGCCGAAGAGCCAGGCGTGGGCGGGCAGGCCCTCCGGCGCCTCGGGCAGGGCCGCGCCGATCCCGCCGGCCATCGCCATCTCGGCGAGCGCCACGGCGAGCCCGCCGTCGGAGAGATCGTGGACCGTGTCGACGAGGCCCGACGTGATCAGGCCGCGCACGAAGTCGCCGTTGCGGCGCTCGGCGGCGAGGTCGACCGGCGGCGGCGCGCCCTCCTCGCGGGCGGCGATCTCGGAGAGGTAGACGGACTGGCCGAGCCAGCCCGCGGTCGCGCCGACCAGCACCAGCATGTCGCCCTCGCGCTTGAGCGCGATCGTGGCGTGGCGGGTCACGTCGTCGAGCACGCCGACGCCGCCGATGGTCGGGGTCGGCAGGATGCCGACGCCGTTGGTCTCGTTGTAGAGGGAGACGTTGCCCGACACGACGGGGAAGTCGAGCGCGAGGCAAGCCTCGCCGATTCCCTTCAGGCAGCCGACGAGCTGGCCCATCACCTCGGGCTTCTCCGGATTGCCGAAATTGAGGTTGTCGGTGATGGCGAGCGGGCGACCGCCCACCGCATTGATGTTGCGCCAGGCCTCGGCCACGGCCTGCCTTCCGCCCTCGACGGGATCGGCCTCACAGTAGCGCGGGGTCACGTCGCAGGTCAGCGCGAGTCCCTTCGGGCCGTCCTCCACCCGCACGATCGCCGCATCGCCGCCGGGCTTCTGCACGGTGTTGCCGAGGATGAAGTGGTCGTACTGCTCGTAGACCCAGCGCTTCGACGACAAGTCGGGCGAGCCGACGAGCCGCTTCAGCGCCTCGGCATGGCCGACGGGCGCCGGCACGTCCGAGGCCGCGATCACGGGCTGGTGCGTGTTGGCGATGTGCGGACGATCGTAGAGCGGCGCCTCGTCGCCGAGCTCCTTGATCGGCAGGTCGGCCATGGTCACGCCGTCGTGCTTGATCACGAAGCGCAGGGTGTCGGTGGTGTGGCCGATGATCGCGAAATCGAGCCCCCATTTCACGAAGATGGCCTGCGCCTCCGCCTCCATGCCGGGCTTGAGCACCATGAGCATTCGCTCCTGGCTCTCGGACAGCATCATCTCGTAGGCGCTCATGTTCTCTTCGCGGGCGGGCACCTTCTCGATGTGCAGCTCGACACCGAGATCGCCCTTGGCGCCCATCTCGACGGCCGAGCAGGTGAGGCCGGCCGCGCCCATGTCCTGGATCGCGATGACGGCGCCGGACGCCATCAGCTCGAGACAGGCCTCGAGCAGCAGCTTCTCGGCGAAGGGATCGCCCACCTGCACGGTGGGGCGCTTCGATTCGGACGAATCGTCGAACTCGGCCGAGGCCATGCTGGCGCCGTGGATGCCGTCGCGGCCGGTCTTCGAGCCGAGATAGACGATCGGGTTCCCGACGCCCGTCGCGGCCGCGTAGAAGATGCCGTCCGTCCTCGCCAGGCCCACCGCCATGGCGTTGACGAGGATGTTGCCGTCGTAGCGGCGGTGGAAGCCGACGGCGCCGCCCACCGTCGGCACGCCGAAGGAATTGCCGTAGCCGCCGATGCCCGCCACGACGCCGGAGACGAGGTGGCGCGTGCGCGGATGATCGGGCGAGCCGAAGCGGAGCGCGTTCAGCGCCGCGATCGGCCGCGCGCCCATGGTGAAGACGTCGCGCAGGATGCCGCCGACACCGGTCGCCGCGCCCTGATAGGGCTCGATGAAGCTCGGATGGTTGTGGCTCTCCATCTTGAAGACGCAGGCGAGCCCGTCGCCGATATCGATGACGCCGGCATTCTCGCCCGGCCCCTGGATGACGTGAAGGCCCGTGGTCGGCAGGCCGCGCAGGTGCTTGCGCGAGGACTTGTACGAGCAGTGCTCGTTCCACATCGCCGAGACGATGCCGAGCTCGGTCAGCGTCGGATCGCGCCCGATCAACCCGCGGAAGCGCTCGTACTCGTCCGGCGTCAGGCCGTGCTGCTTGATCAGCTCGGGCGTGATCGGAACATCGTTGCGGAACATGCGGCTCCCCTCGACCGGCTCCCGCAGCCGGACCCGGACGGCACGGCTCTAGTCGGTCAATGCCCGGGCTGGCAACAATCGATGGGCGAACACAAGGGCCTTGAACTCAGGTTAGCGGTAGGCCCTCCTTGTCCAGGGCACGACCGCTTTGACCACCAAACACCGTCATTCCGGGGCGCCGCAGGCGAACCCGGAATCCAGAGCCGCCGACAGAGCCATGCTTGGTACTCATAGCGGTTCTAGATTCCGGGTTCCGCTTTGCGGCCTCGGAATGACAGTGTTTGGTTTTCCATTCGTTGTCGAACGCGATGTTAGCCCGCGTTCGGAGCCCTGGAGCGAGCGCATCGCTACCAGCCGTCCTTTTCCATGGGCTGACCGAAGGGCTGTGCCTTAATGCTCCGCCAGCGCTCGATGAGAACGTGGATCGGCTCGGGGCCGGTCACGAAGGCGATGTAGTCGAAGGTCTCTAGGCTCTCGCTCGACATGAGGAGCTGGAAGTGCATCTGGAAGAGGTTCCACTTCCGGCGATTCAGCGTGCGCCGCGCGACGAGATCCGGCATCCGGATGTGGAACTCGACCGGCCGGTTCGCCTTGGGCGAGGGCAGGCCGGAGGCGCTCAGGGGATCGCGCTTGTAGATCGAGAGCCAGTCCCACTTCGTGCGGATGTCGAGCCAGCCGATCGCCTCGGAGGCCGCGACGCGCGCCAGCGCCCCCCGCACGGCCCCGGCGTTCCGGTCCAGCGTGATCCAGGGAATGACGCTTCCGATCGTCACGAAGGAGACCGGCGTGCCGCGCTGCCCGAAATCGGGATCGCGGATCAGGATCCGGTCGAGGACCTCGAAGCCGAGGAAGCTCGATGACGAGTGCCCGATGAGGACGATCTCGCCGCCGCGCTCCTCGGCCGCGGCGATCTCGGCGGCGAAGGCGTCGAGGCGGGCCTCCAACTCGGGCGTCTTTCCGGCCGCATGGGCATGGGTGAAGGCGGTGTCGTCGACGAGATGGGCGACGAAGAGAGGTTTTCCGCGCGTCACCCGCATCAGCACGGCCAGGATCGCGTAGGCTGCGAAGGGGATGGCCAGCAGGGCAAGGGGCCGCGGAAGCAGGTCGGCCGGGACCAGGAGGAGGCAGGCGGCGAGCGCGAGGCTGAGGAGGACCAGGCCTGCGTAGATGAGGTGGATGCCGAGGATGACGCGGGCGAAGCGCCGGGCCTCGCGACGATAGGCGCGGACGTAGCCGGACCGGTAGAGCCGCCACCACAGGCCGGCCGTTTCGATCAAGCGGCGCCAGTTGGAACGGGGGAAGCGGCCGCGGACGATGTCGTCCCAGCGCAGCAGGGTGTAGCGGGTCGCCTGGCCGTCGGCTTCGACCTCCCAATCCAGCCGGAGCCCGTCGGACGAGCGAGAGGGATCGCCGACCTGGATGGGCGTTCCGCGGCGCTTGGCGGTCAGCCGGGCTTCGCGGCGAAAGAGGCCCCAATAGGTCTCCGGCTCGCGCGGATCGAAGCCCGGCATGTAGAAGACCTGCCGCGACGAGATGGTGTCGGCGCGTCGGTCCGGGATCGAGGCGAGAGGCAGCGAGTCCTGGGGGATGGTTCGATCGTCCGATCAGTGCCGTCTGGGGCGGAGCAGGCCGTCGCGGATGCGCGGGCCACGTCCCTACACGATCCGCCGCCCGACCCGAAACCGGATCAGGCCGTGGCGGTCGACGCCTGATGGAGGAAGTCCGCGATCGCCTCGACGAATCGTGAACCGTAGGCATCCCGCTTGCGCTCGCCGACGCCGTGGACGGTGCGCAGCGCATAGAGGTCGACGGGCTTCACCCGCGCCATCTCGATCAGGGTTCGGTCGGGAAAGACCATGAAGGCCGCGATGCCTTCGGTGCGCGCGATCGTGGCGCGCAGACCTCGCAGGTGCTGGAACAGGGCCTCGTCGGCTTCGCTGAGGTCGAGGGTCGCATCGTCTCGCGGCGCGGCGCCCCTGCGCCGCTCGCGCGCTTCGGCCGCGCGGGGCTCCGGGTCCGGACGGAACTGCACGGCCTCGCGGCCGAACAGGATCGCTTCTCCCTTGTCGGTCAGGCTCAAGCCGCCGTAGCCGTCGCCGTTCTCGGCCACCGCACCGGACGCGAAGAGCTGGCGCAGCATCGCCCGCCAGGCCGCGACCGGCTTGTCGGCGCCGACGCCGAAGGTCTTGAGCTCGCCATGGCCGTTACGGCGGATGGCTTCCGATTCCTTGCCTTGGACCACGTCGCAGACATAGGCCGCGCCGAAGCGCTGGCCGGTCCGCACGATCGCCGAGAGCAGCTTTTGCGCATGCACCGTTCCATCCACCAGCGAGACGCCGCTGCGGCAGAGGTCGCAGCGGCCGCAGGCCTCGCTCGCCTCGCCGAAATAGCCGAGCAGCGACTGGCGCCGGCAGGTCGCGCCCTCGCACAGCGCGATCATCGCCTCGAGCTTGCGTCGTTCGACCCGGCGGCGCTCGTCGGGCACCTCCTTCTCGTCGATCTGCCGGCGGCGCAGCGCCATGTCGTCGAGGCCGTAGATGGTGAGCGTGTCGGCCGGCAGCCCGTCGCGGCCGGCGCGGCCGATCTCCTGGTAATAGCCCTCGACGTTCGAGGGCATGTCGGCGTGGCAGACGAAGCGCACGTCGGGCTTGTTGATGCCCATGCCGAAGGCGACGGTCGCGGTCATCACGACGCCGTCCTCCTGCAGGAAGGTGTCCTGGTTCTTCATGCGCGTGCCCTGGTCCAGGCCGGCATGGTAGGGCAGGGCGTTGAAGCCATCCTTCGCGAGCACCTCGGCGAGCTGTTCCGCGCGCTTGCGCGAGGAGCAGTAGATGATCCCGCTCTCGGAGCGACGATGGCGCAGGAAGCGCTCGATCTGCCGGGTCGGGTTGTCCTTCGGCGCGAAGGTGAGGCGGATGTTCGGCCGGTCGAAGGAATGCACGAATTCCCGCGGGCGCCGGCCGGCGGGAAACAGCCGCTCGGTGATGTCGGCCCGGGTCGCCTTGTCGGCGGTGGCGGTGAGCGCCACGGTCTGAACGTCGCCGAGCGCCTGGCGGGCACGGGCGAGGTCGCGGTACTCGGGCCGGAAGTCGTGGCCCCATTGCGAGACGCAATGGGCCTCGTCGACCGCGAGGCGGCGGATTCCGGCCCCGCGCAGGGCCTCGATCAGCCCGTCCATCATCAGGCGCTCGGGGGACACGAACAGCAGCCGCAGGTCGCCCGACCGGATCAAGCGCCAGGTCTCGCGCGACTGCGCTTCCGCGATGGTCGAGTTCAGGGTCGCGGCGGCGACGCCGAAGCCCCGCATCTGCTGGACCTGATCATGCATCAGCGCGATCAGCGGCGAGACGACGATGGCCAGCGACTGCTCAACCAGTGCGGGCAACTGGTAGGTCATCGACTTGCCCGAGCCCGTCGGCATCACCGCGAACACGTCCTCACCGTCGAGAACCGCGCCGATCACCTCGTCCTGGCCGGTGCGGAAATCGTCGTAGCCGAAGGTGGTTTTCAGGGCGCGTCGGGCTTCGTCGAGGCGGGATGTCATGCCGAATCTTTGATGTGGGCCAAGGGAGGATATGCGCCGAACGGTTGTATCGCCACCGTGTAGACGATATATGCGGACTGCCTACACACGGTGAGTGCCATGCCCCTGAACATCCGCAGCGAAGAGGTCAACCGCCTTGCCGAAGAACTGGCATCGCGCGCACGGGTGAGCAAGACCGAGGCGGTCCGGCTGGCACTTACGAACGAATTGAAGCGGCGTGAGGAGTCGCTTGCGGACTTCCTCGCACGCATCAAGCCGATCCAGGATCGCATCGCCAGCTATCCGGACACGGGGCTGAAGGCGGATAAGGCGTTCTACGACAGCCTCTACGAGGAGTGATGTTCGTCGACGCCTCGGCGCTCGTCGCCATCCTATGCGCAGAGCCCGGGTACTTGGCCGTCGCCGACTGCCTTCGATCCGCCAATGAGCCGATCACCTCCGCTTTCGCGGTCTTCGAGACGGTGATGGCTCTGTGCCGGAAACGTGGATACACGGGGGAGGACGGCGAGGAGGAAATGCGCCGATTTCTCAACGAGGCGGACATCGCGTTCGTCCCTATCGCCGGTGGTGAGGCCCACATTGCGCTCCTTGCGCATGCTCGGTACGGCAAGGGCCGCGGTCACCCGGCTCAACTGAACATCGGTGACTGCTTCGCCTACGTCTGTGCGCGGACCCATGACGTGCCGCTCCTGTTCGTCGGCAACGATTTCTCGAGGACGGACATCACGTCGGCCCTTACTTGAGGGCGCGACCTCACGGGCTTGTCACCCGCCCCTCCGCCACCCGCACCAGATCCGCTCGCCCCTCTAATTCCGCGAACAGCGCCTCGTCCGCCCCCGTCATCCAGACCTGTCCCGGCAGTGCCGCCAGCGCCTCGAACAGCCCCGCCCGGCGGCGCGGGTCGAGATGCGCGGCGACCTCGTCGAGCAGGATCACGGGCGAGAGCCCGCTCATCGCCTGGACGAGGCGGGCATGGGCGAGGACGAGGCCGATGAGCAGCGCCTTCTGCTCGCCGGTCGAGGCCGTTCCCGCGGGCACGTCCTTCGGGCCGTGGCGGACCACGAGGTCGGTGGTCTGGGCGCCGATCAGGGAGCGCCCCGCCGCCCGATCGCGGTGACGGCCCTGGCGCATCGCGACGCGGAAGCGGTCCTCGGCCTCGATCGCCGGCCAGACCGCGACGAGGTCGTCGAGATCGCCCTCCAGGCGGATGCTCGCCCAGGGAAAGGGCTGGGCGTCGTCGCGGCTCTCCGCAATCAGCCGATCGAGCCGCTCGGCGGTCTCGCGGCGTGCGAGCGCGACGGCGATGCCGAGTTCCGCGACTTCGCGCTCGACCGCGTCGAGCCAGCGGCTGTCGTCGGGGCGCTCCTCCAGGAGGCGGTTGCGCGAGCGCAGCGCCCGATCCATCGCGGCGACGCGCGCGCCGTGGGTCGCGTCGACGGCGAGCACCAGCCTGTCCAGGAAGCGGCGGCGGTCGCCGGCCGGCCCGCGAAACAGCCCGTCGAGGTCCGGCGTCAGCCAGACGACCCGCAGGAATTCCGAGAAGGCGATCGGGGAGGGAGCGCTGGCCCCATCGATCCGGCAGACCCGGGCGGCCCGGGTCTCATAGGCGGCGGGCTCGTAGCCGGTCCCGAGCCGGTGCTCGTCCTCGCCCGAGGACAGGGTCATCGAGACGGCGAAACCGCCCGGCCCGCCGGTGCGGGCCATGCCGAGCAGGTCGGCGCGCCGCAGGCCCCGGCCCGGCGAGAACAGCGAGATCGCCTCCAGCAGGTTGGTCTTGCCGGCTCCGTTCTCGCCCACCAGCGCCACGAAGCTGTTGCCGACCGAAAGGTCGAGATCGGCGTGGTTGCGGAAGTCGCGGCAGATCAGGCGGGTGAGGCGCGCGCCACCGCCTAATGGCAGATCCTGCAGCTCAGTGTCCTGGCCTATCGCGAAACAGCCTCGCTCACACCCGCATCGGCATCAGCACGTAGAGCGCCGCCGCGCCCTCGCGGTCCTGGATCAGGGTCGGCGAACCGGGATCGGCGAGCTTGAACAGGGCGGTGTCGCCCTCGAGCTGGCTCGTGATGTCGAGGAGGTAGCGGGCGTTGAAGCCGATATCGAGGGCGGCCGCGTCGTAATCGACGTCGAGCTCCTCCGTGGCGCTGCCCGAATCCGGGTTGTTGACCGAGAGCGCGAGGCGCCCCTCCTGCACGGCGAGCTTCACGGCCCGGCCGCGCTCGGACGAGATCGTCGAGACGCGGTCGACGGCGCGGGCGAAGGGATCGCGCTCCACGGTCAGGAACTTGTCGTTGGCCGTCGGGATCACCCGCTGGTAGTCCGGGAAGGTGCCGTCGATCAGCTTCGAGATCAGCACGACGCCGCTGGCGAACTTGAAGCGGATCTTCGAGGGCGAGAGGTCGACCTCGACGGTCTCGCCGCCATCCTCCACGAGCTTCTGGATCTCGGACACGGCCTTGCGAGGCACGATGATGCCCGGCATGCCGCGGCTGCCCTCGGGGGCGTCCATCTCGACGCGGGCGAGGCGGTGCCCGTCCGTCGCCACCGCCCGGAGCTTCAGGCCCCCGTCGACCTCGAGCGTGTGCAGGTAGATGCCGTTGAGGTAGTATCGCGTCTCCTCGGTCGAGATCGCGAACTGGGTCTTCTCGATCAGTCGCTTGAGGTCGGAGGCCGCCAGCGCGAAGCTGTGGGGCAGCTCGCCGGCGGCGAGGTCCGGAAAATCGCCCTCGGGCAGCGCGCCGAGCGAGAAGCGCGAGCGGCCCGAGCGGATCGTCATCTGCCCCGTCTCGCCGCTGGTCTCCAGAGAGACCTGGGCGCCGTCGGGAAGCTTGCGCACGATGTCGTAGATGACGTGGGCCGGTACCGTCGTGGCGCCGCGATCGACGACGTCGGCGGGCACCGTCTCGGTGACCTCGATGTCGAGGTCGGTCGCCTTGAGCTGCAGGCCGTCCGCCCCGCCTCGGAGGAGCACGTTCGAGAGGATCGGGATGGTGTTGCGGCGTTCCACCACGCGGTGGACGTGCCCGAGCGACCGAAGCAGGGCCGCACGCTCGACAGTGACTCTCATCGCAGGAACTCGTGGCCCCGGGAGAACATCACCGGGGCCGTCTTGAGGGGTTGCTCAGGGCTATTCAGCTTGGCGAAGCGCAACCGCGAAGGCAAGGCCGCAATGACCCCGCGGGAGAGCCATCCCCTCCCGGCGACGATCAATCCTGCAGCATGCGCTTCAGGAGCTCGA
This sequence comes from Methylobacterium iners, assembly GCF_022179305.1. GTDB lineage: Bacteria > Pseudomonadota > Alphaproteobacteria > Rhizobiales > Beijerinckiaceae > Methylobacterium > Methylobacterium iners. Next base: position 4,618 of record NZ_BPQP01000032.1, on the reverse strand, counting down.
CCTCCTCGCTGAGCTGCGTGTCCTCGCCGATGAGCTTGTCGATCTTGCGCACGGCGTGGAGCACCGTGGTGTGATCGCGCCCGCCGAAGCGGCGGCCGATCTCGGGGAGCGAGCGCAGGGTGAGCACCTTCGAGAGATACATCGCGATCTGCCGCGGCTTCACGACGGCGGCCGTGCGCCGCTCGGACAGGATGTCGGAGCGCGAGACGTTGTAGCGGGAGGCCACCAGCTTCTGGATGTCCTCGATCTTGATGCGCTTGGGCTCGCGGTTCTTCACGAGGTCGCGGATCGCGGCCTCGGCCGTCTCCATCGTCACGGCGGTGCCGGTGAGCGTCGCGTGGGCGAGCAGCCGGTTCACGGCGCCTTCCAGGTCGCGGCCATTGGCCGTGATCGCGCGGGCGACGTAGGTCGCGACGGTCGGCGAGACCTCGAAGCCCGGATGGGTCGCCCGCACCGCGGCGAGCCGGGCGGAGAGGATCGAGGCGCGCAGCTGCTCGTCGAGGGTGCCGATCTCGACCACGAGGCCGCCGCCGAGGCGCGAGCGCACGCGCTCCTCGAGGGCTTCGAGCTCCGTCGGCGGGCGGTCGGAGGCGACGACGATCTGGCGGCCGGCATCGATCAGGGCGTTGATGGTGTGACCGAACTCGGCCTGGATCGACTTGCCCTGGATGAACTGCACGTCGTCGAGGATGAGCAGGTCGATGGCGCGCAGGCGCTCCTTGAAGGCCAGCGCGCTCTGGGTCTTCAGGGCGTTGACGAAGCCGTACATGAAGCGGTCGGCGGTGAGATAGATGACCCGGCGGCCGCTCTCGCGGGCGGCGTGGCCGATGCCGTGGAGGAGGTGGGTCTTGCCCAGGCCCACGCCGGCATGGAGGTAGAGCGGGTTGTAGAGCGCGGTCGCGTCGTCGTTGCGGGCCACGCGCTCGGCGGCGGCATGCGCCAGGGCGTTCGAGCGCCCGACCACGAAATTCGCGAAGGTGAGGCGGTTGTCGAGGGGGGCGCCGTTCAGGTCGCCTGAGCCGGCGTCGCCGCGGGCGGCGGGGAGGGCGTCGGCTTCGGCGGGCAGCGTCAGGTCGCCCTGGACCGGCGCCGGCGTGCCGGCGGCCTGGAGGCGGGCCAGCGGGCTCGCCGGAGCGTGGGGCTTGGGCGCGCCCGACAGGGGGCGGACGGGCGCCGCGGCGCCGCGGACGGCCACCTCGATGCGCGACACCGTCTCGACCTCGCTGCGGAAGGTGGTGAGCACGCGGTCGAGGTAATGGGACTCGATCCAGCTCTTCAGGAAGCGCGTCGGCACGGTGAGGCGGGCCGTGCCGTTGCTGACGGCGTCGAGTTCGAGGCGGGCGAACCAGCTGGCGAACACGTCCTCGCCGAGTTCGGCGCGCAGGCGACGCTTCACGCGGGCCCAGGCGGACACCATATCGACGCCACCCGCCCCGCCACCGGCAGCCTCCGTATTCCCTGCTGCGCTCCCGTCGACCTGCATCATCGCTCTCCTCGCGCCCGGGCGAGCCCGCCTTCAGCGCGTACGCACACGTCACTGTGGTTGCGCCCCGCGAGACGATCGCGAGACCCAGAACATCGCGATGGAGTCAATCCCTCCACCGCAGGCTTTCGTCTATGAACCGACCCTATCAACAATAAGCTACGGTTCTCCTAACAAGCCTGCGCCGGAATCCAGCAAGAGGCGTGGCTCGCATGGTCACTTTGACCCGCGCAGAGTCGAGTTTCGCCCGAGATCTTGCGGACGATTCGGGCATGTCTGAAAAAACAGTGAATTTGCTCGCTTTCGGCGAGACATCATTAATCTACACACGCGCCTAGATTCCGCAACGCGCAAGATTCGCAACAGCGTTAACGGCGCGTGGGGGTGGGCGGAGCGCGCAGGAGGCTTGCTGCGGGCGCTGGATCAGCGGGGATGGCCAGGCCGGGGAAGCGTCGCCCACCACCTTCTCCGCGACGAACATGTCGTGATGCGGTGCCACCTGATCGCTTCCGCTGTTTCAACCACGCCCTTCCCCGGACGGGTGGAGCGTCAGCGGAACCCGATCCGGGGTCCAGCACGGGAGGCCGCGAAGCGTCCGAACCTCGGCGCCGGTGGTCAGGAGCCGCTGACGCGGCAAAGCATCGGCTGGATCCCGAATCGCCTTCCGCTGGCGCTCCAGGCGTCCGGGAAAGGGCCGCGCGCGAAGCAATCGGTCCGACGGGTTAGGATCCGGAACGAAAAGAGCCCGGCGCTGGCGCCGGGCTCTTCCTAAAATCGTCGATGGCGGAAAGGATCAGGCGGCCAGCGCCTTCACCCGCGCGGTGAGGCGCGAGACCTTCCGGGAGGCGTTGTTCTTGTGAACGATGCCGTTCTGCGCGGCCCGCATGATCTCGGGCTCCGCCGCGCGCAGCGCGTCGAGGGCCACGCTCTGATCACCGGAGGCGATCGCCTCCTCGACCTTGCGGACGAAGGTGCGCATGCGCGAGCGACGCGAACGGTTCACGGCAGTCCGCTTCGCGATCTTGCGGGTCATCTTCTTGGCCGACACGGTGTTGGCCATGGGGCATCCTCGTCTCGTCGGGCGGTCCCGACGAGCCCGCGGGCTCAGGTGTCGGGAAACGCGAAAGTGATTGGGGCAATGGCGAAGCCGACGGGCGGGCTCAGACCCGCATCCGTCGGCGAAGCGGCGTCTATAGCCATACGGCTCCGCCCCGTCAACGCGAAGCGCCGAAATGCCTGGACCACGCGGTCGCGACGCGCGGCGCTTGATCTGTGCGAGCCCATGCACGCATCCTCGCGGCAAGCGAAGAGGGTTCGAGGAGGAGGGCATGAGGCAGCCCCTGAGCGAGGCCGATGCCGCGCGGATCGCGCGCCACAAGCCGGCTGTCGGGATGGCGAGCCCGCGCTTCTCGGGCGTGGCGAGCTTCATGCGCCTGCCGCTCATCGATCCGGCCTCAGCCCCCGGCGCCATCGACATCGCGCTTCTCGGCATTCCCTTCGACGGGGCCACCACCAACCGCCCGGGTGCCCGCCTCGGTCCGCGCGGGGTGCGCGAGGCCTCGACCGGCACCCGCCTCTTCAACCCCGTCACCGGGATCGCGCCCTACGAGATCGCCGCCTGCGCGGATGTCGGCGACGTGCCCGTGAACCCCATCGACGCGGCCGAGACCTGCCGCCGGATCGAGGCCTTCGTGGCGCCGCTGCGAGCGGCCGGCATCGTTCCGCTCTCGGTCGGCGGCGATCACCTCGTCACCTATCCCATCCTGCGGGCGCTCGGCCGCGACCGGCCGCTCGGGCTCATCCACATCGACGCCCACTCCGACACCGACGATTCCCAGTACGACGGCACCCGGCTCACCCACGGCACGCCGTTCCGCCGGGCGGTGGAGGACGGCGTCCTCGATCCACGCCGCTGCGTGCAGATCGGCATCCGCGGCAGCCTCGATGCCGCCGACGAGCGCGATTGGGCGCTGGCGCAAGGCATGCGCGTCATCCCGATGGAGGAGGTGCTGGTGCGCGGCCTGCCGGAGGTGGTGGCCGAGGCCAGGACCCTCGTCGGCGAGGCGCCGGCTTATCTCAGCTTCGACATCGACGCCCTCGATCCCGCCTACGCACCGGGCACCGGCACGCCGGAATGGGGCGGCTTCAGCTCGCGCGAGGCCCTGTTCCTGGTCCGGGCGCTCCGCGGCCTCGACCTCGTCGGGGCGGACGTCGTCGAGGTGGCGCCGCCCCTCGACATCACCGGCGTCACCGCGCTCGCCGGGGCGACGCTCGCCTTCGAGATCCTGTGCCTGCTGGCGGAGGGCGTCGCCCGGCGACGGGAGGCCGCGGACCCGACGCCCTAAGAGGAGATGCCTGCCATGCGCATGATCTTCGTCAACCTGCCGGTGAAGGATCTGGAGGCCTCCAAGACCTTCTTCTCGGCGCTCGGCTTCGGCTTCGACGCTCGGATGACCGACGCGAACGCCGCCTGCATGATCGTGTCCGAGACGAGCTTCGTCATGCTGCTGACCGAGGCGCGCTTCCGCGACTTCATCACCGGCGAGATCAGCGACGCCCACAGGGCGACGGAGGTCCCGACCTGCCTCTCGGCGGAGAGCCGCGAGGAGGTGGACGATCTGCTCGCACGGGCGCTCGCGGCCAGCGCCAAGCCCTGGAAGCCGGCGATGGATTACGGCTTCATGTACGGCGTGAGCTTCCAAGATCTCGACGGCCATGTCTGGGAGCTAATGCACATGGACGCGAGCGCTCAGGCGGGGTGAGGGGCACCTCTTCCGCCCCTGTGGGGAGGAGTTGGAGGTGGGGCTGGCTGACCCTCCGCGGTAGCAGGCGGAACCAGCCCGACCCGCGGCGCCAGAGGGGGCTTCTTCACAACCCCTTTGTCATTCCGGGGCGCCGCAGGCGAGCCCGGAACCCAGAACCTCGCCGAGTGCCAGGCATGGCTGTGCCGGCGGCTCTGGGTCCCTGTGTGTGGGGGATGTGTCAGGCTGGAAGCGGGCGGGAGACCGTTGGGTCCGTGGTGGCAACACCGTAGTCCGGCCAGGTCCCCGCCCGCCCCTGAAGACCCGCAACCTGAACAGTTGATCGAGGCCGCGCCAACGGACCTCGCAGCACAGGGAGAGGCCCCATGATCAT
>NZ_BPQP01000031.1 GCF_022179305.1 Methylobacterium iners | reverse complement strand
GAGGGACCGAGCCTCCGACGCGGGCACCGCCCTGCCGCCCAAAGCCCGCCCGGTCGGTCACCGAACAGACACCCTCAGTGCCAGGCAGCAGGTGACGGATTAGAAACACAGCTTAGGAATAATAGCAAGAGAAATCGTCGGGGCGGCCGGCGCCCCTCTCACTGGTTGGCGATCGGAGGCGCGCCTCGCCGCCGCAGGCCGGAGCTGCGACGGCCCCCAGGCCGCAAGGGATCAGGCGGCCTTCTTGGCCGCCTCGCCGTAGAAGGTGCCGCCGGTCTCGGCCATCGCCAGGAGGTTCTCGGGCACCGCGAAGCGCGGCCCGTGCTTGGCTTCCAGGCTGCGGGCCAGCGCCACGAAGGTCTTGGCGCCCATGAAGTCGATGTAGGACAGCGCGCCTCCGGTGAACGGCGCGAAGCCGAAGCCGAGGATCGAGCCGACATCGGCCTCGCGGGGGTCCGTCACCACGCCCTCGCCGACGGTACGGGCCGCTTCCAGCGCCTGCACCACGAGGAGGCGGTGCTTCAGCTCCGCGAAGTCGACGTCGTCGGGATCGACATGCTTGGACTGAAGGTCCTTGAGGCCCGGCCACAGGCGCTTCGGCGCGCCCTCGGGATAGTCGTAGAAGCCTTTGCCGTTCTTGCGACCCAGGCGCCCCTGCTCCTCGACGAGGGTCACGAGCAGCGTCTTCTGGCCCGGATCGACAGCGTCCGGTCCGAGCTCCGCCTCCGTCGCCTTGGCGATCTTGAGCCCGAGATCGAGGGCGACCTCGTCGTTGAGCGAGAGCGGCCCCACCGGCATGCCAGCCTGGCGGCCCGCATTCTCGATCATCGCGGCGGGGATGCCCTCGAGGAACATCTTGTGCCCCTCCAGCAGGTAGGCCGTGACGCAGCGGTTGGCGAAGAAGCCGCGGGAATCGTTGACGACGATCGGCGTCTTCCTGATCGCGCGGACGTAGTCCAGGGCCGTCGCGATGGCGCGGTCGCCGGTCTTCTCGCCCTTGATGATCTCGACGAGCATCATCTTCTCGACGGGCGAGAAGAAGTGGATGCCGACGAACTGTTCGGGGCGGCCCGAGGCCTTGGCGAGGCCGGTGATCGGCAGGGTCGAGGTGTTCGAGGCGAAGATGACCTCGGGGCCGATCACGGCCTCGACCTTGGCGATGACCTCGGCCTTCACACGCGGATCCTCGAACACGGCCTCGATGACGAGGTCGCAATCCTTGAGGGCGGCGTAGTCGTCGGTCGGCGTGATGCGGGTGAGCAGCGCGTCGCGGTCGGCGGTCTTGGCGCGGCCCTTGTTGATCTGGCCGGTGACGAGCTTGTGGGCGTAGGCCTTGCCCTTCTCGGCAGCCTCGGCCGACTGGTCGACGAGCACGACCTCCATGCCGGCATTGGCCGAGACGTAGGCGACCCCCGCGCCCATGAAGCCGGCGCCGATCACGCCGACCTTCCTCACGTTCGTCGGCGCCACATCCTTGGGACGGCGGGCGCCCTTGTTGAGCTCGCCCATGGAGAGGAACAGCGTGCGGATCATCGCCGCCGCCTCCTTCGAGCGCAGGATCTTGGCGAAGTACCGGCTCTCGACCCGCAGCGCCTGGTCCATCGGCAGCTGCAGGCCCTCGTAGACCGCGTTCAGGATCGCCTTGGCGGCCGGGTAATTGTCGTGCGTCTCGCGGCGGTAGATGGCGTTGGCGGGCGGCCAGATCATCATGCCGGCGGGCGAGTAGACCTTGCCCGAGGGCGCCTTGAACTTCGGCACGTCCCAGGGGGCGACCGCCGAGCCGCCGGCCTTGATCCAGGCACGCGCCTTCTCGACGATCTCGGCCTTCGGCGCGACCTCGTGGGCGAGGCCCATGTTCCGCGCCATCAGCGGCCGGATCTGCTCGCCCTTGAACAGCATCTGCAGGGCGTCGCCCGTCTGCATCAGGCGGGGCACGCGCTGGGTGCCGCCGGCGCCGGGAAAGAGGCCGACCTTGATCTCGGGCAGGCCGACGCGGGTCTTGTCGTCGTCCGACAGCACCCGGTGATGGCAGGAGAGCGCGAGCTCGAAGGCGCCGCCGAGGCAGACGCCGTTGATCGCCGCGGCGAAGGGCTTGCCGCAGGTCTCGAGCTTGCGGAAGACCAGGGTGAGCTTCCGCGATTCCTCGAAGAAGTGGCGCATGGCCTCCTCCTCGCCCTTCTCGGCCTTCAGCGTCTCGTAGGCGTGTCCCAGGCCCTGGAGCATGGTCAGGTCGGCGCCGCCCGAGAAGCTGTCCTTGCCCGAGGTGATGACGCAGCCCTTGACCGCGGCGTCGGCCACGACGGCGTCGATGACCTGATGCAGCTCCTGCATCACCTCGGTGGTGATGACGTTCATCGAGCGGCCCGGCATGTCCCAGGTCGCGAGCGCGATGCCGTCGGCATCGGTCTCGAAGCGGAAATTGGTCAGGTTCATCGCGGGTCCTCGGGATTGGCGGCGGCCGCGCGCGGCCGCCGACAGCGAAAACGGAAGGCCGCCTCTCAGCGGCCGGGCATCGGCGTCGGCGCCTGCTGACCGCCGCCGTCGTTGGCGGCGACGAGGGAGAGCAGGTTCAGGATCTTGGTGACCGCGTTCTGCGAGATCAGGGTGATCGTCGAGGCCGGGTCGGCGTTCAGGGCCTGGAACTTCTGGTAGGTCTTGTCGTCGTAGACGGCCTGGATGCGCTTGAGCTCGTCGAGGCTGAACTTCTCGGCATATTCCTTCGACAGGCCCTCGATCAGGATCCCGCGCTGCTTCTCGAACTCGGCACGGACCTCGGTCCGGACGCTGTCGGCCTTGTCGGCGGGCATCGAGACGACGGTCTTCTCCAGCGCGCCGGCGAACCCGGTCTCGAGGGTCTTGATCACGGTCGTCTGGACGAGGGCCTTGGCCGCCGCGAGACGGTCGGAGGCGTCGTCGGCGCGAGCCGAGAGCGGCGCGGCCAGCGCGGCGGCGAGGCAGAGGGCGGCGAAGGGTCTGATCATCTTGGGGCGTGCTCCCGATCGGATTGTCGAACCGCGCCGCTTGCGGCGGCGTCGGGTGCGCCGCCTCTATCAGTGTTTCGGTTGACGCGGCAGGGTCGCCCCTGACGCGGGTTTCAGACCCGCTCGATGATCGTGGCGGTGCCCATGCCCGCGCCGATGCACAGCGTCACGAGCGCCCGCTCCTTGCCGGTGCGCTCGAGCTCGTCGAGGACGGTGCCCAGGATCATCGCGCCGGTGGCGCCGAGCGGATGGCCCATGGCGATGGCGCCGCCGTTCACGTTGAGCTTGGCCGGATCGACGTCGAAGGCCTGCCGGAAGCGCAGCACGACGGAGGCGAAGGCCTCGTTGAGCTCGAACAGGTCGATGTCGTCGGTCGTCATGCCGGCCCGCGCCAGCACCTTCCGGGTCACGTCGACGGGGCCGGTGAGCATCAGGGCCGGGTCGGAGCCGATATTGGCGAAGGCGCGGATGCGGGCGCGGGGCTTCAGGCCGGCCGCAGCGCCGGCCTCCTTCGAGCCGATCAGGACGGCGGCCGCGCCGTCCACGATGCCCGAGGAATTGCCGGCATGGTGGACGTGGTCGACGGCCTCGACGTCGGGATGCGCGTCGACGGCAACCGCATCGAAGCCGCCCATCTGGCCCATCTGCACGAAGGAGGGCTTGAGGCTCGCCAGCGACTGCATGTCGGTCGAGGGGCGCATGTGCTCGTCGGTCGCGAGCAGGGTGATGCCGTTCACGTCCTTCACGGGCACGACCGAGTTCTTGAAGTAGCCCTCCGCCCAGGACTTCGCCGAGCGCTTCTGCGACTCGACGGCGTAGGCGTCGCAATCGTCGCGGGTGAAGCCGTACTTCGTCGCAATGAGGTCGGCCGAGACGCCCTGGGGCATGAACCAGGACTTGATCGCGATGTGCGGATCGACCGGCCAGGCGCCGCCCGAGGCGCCGAGGCCCACGCGGCTCATGGATTCGACGCCGCCGCCGACGGTGAGGTCGTGCTGGCCCGACATCACCTGGGCCGCGGCGAAGTTCACCGCGTCGAGGCCCGAGGCGCAGAAGCGGTTGATCTGCACGCCGGGCACGTGGATGCCGTAATCGGCCACCAAAGCCGCCGCCCGGGCGATGTCGCCGCCGGCCTCGCCCACGGGATCGACGCAGCCGAGGACGACGTCGTCGACGCGCTTGGTGTCGAGGTCGTTGCGGTCCTTGATGGCGCGGAGCGCCGTCTCGGCGAGGCGAAGCGCCGAGACCTCGTGGAGCGAGCCGTCCGGCTTGCCGCGGCCGCGCGGGGTGCGGACGTGATCGTAGATATAGGCCTCCGGCATGTGCGCTTCCCTTGTTGACCGTTTTCGTGGCCCGCCGCCGAAACCCAACGGGTTGGCAGGCTTTCACCCTTCAACAGCACGCTTGTCATTCCGAGGCGCCGCAGGCGAGTCCGGAACCCATTACCACTGACTGTGCTCCAGCTTGCCGCCTCGGCGGCTCTGGGTCCCGGGTTCCGCTTCGCGGCCCCGGTATGACAAGCGGGGGCGGATCAGCCGCCTAGAAGGCCTCGACGGCCAGGGCCATCGTCGTCTCGGCGCCCGCCTTGATGCGCGTCAGGCGCGTCGCGGTCTCCGGCAGCATGCGCTCCATGTAGAAGCGGCCGGTGACGAGCTTGACGTCCATGCGCTCGGCGGCGCCCGCATCCTCCGCCTTCCTGGCGATCGCCGCCTTGGCGATGCGGCCCCACATGTAGCCCATCGCGACGAGGCCGAAGAGGTGCATGTAGTCGGTGGCGCCGGCGCCCGCGTTGTCGGGCTTCGAGAAGGCGTTCTGCATGAACCACATGGTCGCGGCCTGGAGGTCGTTCAGCCCGGCCTGGAGCGGCCCGGTGAACGGCTTCATGGCCTCGTCCTCGTCGTGGTCCTTGATGAAGGTCTGGACCTCCCCGAGGAAGGTCATCATCGCCCGGCCGCCGTCCTTGGGCAGCTTGCGGCCGATCAGGTCCATGGCCTGGATGCCGTTGGCGCCCTCGTAGATCATGGCGATGCGGGCATCGCGCACGAACTGAGACATGCCCCATTCCTCGATGTAGCCGTGGCCGCCGAACATCTGCTGGGCGGCGACCGCGTTGTCGAAGCCCTTGTCGGTCAGCACGCCCTTCACCACCGGCGTCATCAGGCCCATGTGGTCCTCGGCGGCCTGGCGCTCGGCGGCGTCGGGCGAGCGGTGGCCGATATCGGCCTTGAGCGCCGTCCAGAGCATGAGGGCGCGGCCGGCCTCGTTGAAGGCGCGGATCGTCATCAGCGTGCGGCGCACGTCCGGGTGGACGATGATCGGATCGGCGGCCTTGTCCGGCGCCTTGGCGCCGGTGAGGGAGCGGCCCTGGAGCCGGTCCTTCGCGTAGGCGACGGCGTTCTGGTAGGCGACCTCGGACTGGCCCAGCCCCTGGATGCCGACGGCGAGCCGCGCCTCGTTCATCATCACGAACATCGCGTTGAGGCCGCGGTTCTCCTGGCCGACCAGCCAGCCCTTGGCCCCGTCGTAGTTCATGACGCAGGTCGAGTTGCCGTGGATGCCCATCTTGTGCTCGATCGAGCCGCAGGACACGCCGTTTCGTGTCCCCAGCGACCCGTCCTCGTTGATCAGGAACTTCGGCACGACGAAGAGCGAGATGCCCTTGGTGCCCGCCGGCGCGCCCTCGATGCGGGCGATGACGAGGTGGATGATGTTCTCGGCCATGTCGTGCTCGCCGGCCGAGATGAAGATCTTGGTGCCCGTCAGGCTGTAGGAGCCGTCGCCGTTGGGGACCGCCTTGGTCTTGAGCAGGCCGAGATCCGTGCCGCAATGGGGCTCGGTCAGGTTCATGGTGCCGGTCCAGGCGCCCTCGACCATCTTGGGCAGGTAGGCCTGCTTCTGCTCCTCCGAGCCGTGGACGAGGAGGGCCGCCATCGCGCCCTGGGTCAGGCCCGGATACATGCCGAGCGCGAGGTTGGCGCCGGAGACGAATTCCTGGATCGCGCTGTTGAGCGTGTGCGGCAGGCCCTGGCCGCCGTATTCCTCCGGCACGGAGAGACCCATCCAGCCGCCCTGGGCGAAGGCGTCGTAGCCCGCCTTGAAGCCCTTGGGCGTCGTGACGCTGCCGTCGTGAAGGCGCTTGCAGCCCTCCTTGTCGCCGATGGCGTTCAGCGGCGCGAGCACCGTGTCGGCGAGCTTGGCGCCCTCGGAGAGGACCGCCTCGACCACGTCAGGGGAGGCGTCGGAGAAGCCGGGCAGGTTGTCGTGGTGATGGAAGCCGAGCACGTCGTTCAGGATGAACAGCGTGTCCTCGACCGGGGCCCGATAGCTCGGCATCTCGCTTCTCCCACAAGAGCGGCGGACCTGTCGCTGGTCGCATCCGACCGCCGGCCCGCTCGATAGTTCACATGTAAACTATCGAGCGGCGTTTGCAAAGGGGTCGCATCCGGGCCGCGGCGGCGCAACCGATTTTACCGGTTTGGGACAGCCCTTAACCCACTGTTTACCAAGAGTGAGAAAAGTCGAGCGCAACCGATCCGGAAGGCGGCGTCCGGCGCGCGAGCGTCCCGGGCGATCGTTCGAGGCGACCGGTCACCGAACTCGCCGCAGGTTTGACGATGAAACGCAACGCGACGCTGAGCCTCGACGGCTTCGATCCCGAGATCGTCGAAGCGGCCCGCGAGGTCGCCTCCCGCGCCGGCCTCCCCGTCGAGGCCTGGATCGCCTCGGTGCTCTCGCCGGAGGAGAAGGCGCAGCAGCAGCGTCGCCGCCGGCGCCCGGTCCGTTCGACCGAGCGGCCCGCCGAGGCTCCGCCCCGGCAGCGCGTGTCCGAGCCCGCGACCCAGCCCGTTCCCGTCGCGAGCGGAGCGGACGAGACCGCCATCACGCAGATGATGCGCCGCCTCGACGCGCTCGACCGCCGGATCGCCGAGGAGCGCGAGGCCGCGCAGGCGGCGGCCAGCCAGACCATCGCCGGCATCGAGGCGCGCATCGGCGCCGTGCTCGAGACCGGCCTGTCGCCGGCAACCCAGATGGCCGAGCGCCTCGGCGACATCGAGCGCCGGATGACGGAGCTTGCCGGCCAGCTCGCGGCGCCGCGTCCCCTCGGCCGCCGCGGCCGTCCGCCGGAGGCGGAGGTCCGCGACGCGGTCAGCGAGATCCGGCAGCGTCAGCGCGAGCTCGAGGGGCGGGGCCGGGCCGAACCCACCGAGCCCGCCGTGCAGGCCGCCGCGCCCGCACCGGGCGCATCCTCCCTGGTGATCTCCGAACTGCAGATCGAGACGAGTCGCCTGCGGGAATCGATCGGCGGCCTCGCCACCGGCCGCGACGTGAGCGCGCTGGAACAGGCCATGCTGTCGCTCGCCACCGGCGTCCAGCAGGCGCAGGAGCCCTCCGAGCTCGCCGCCATCGCCGCTCCGATCGAACTGATTCGGGTCCAGGTCGCCCGCCTCGCGGAGGACGTCGCCGAGAACGTCCATGCGCGGGTGGCCTCCGACGTCGAGCGGCTCGCCGCCAAGGTCGACGGCGCCCTGAGCGGCGGCTCGGCCTCCGCCGATCGCGAGGCGCTGGCCGCCCTGTTCCGGGAGCTCGAGGAGATCCGCCGGCTCATCGGCGCCCTCGCCGGGCCCGAGCGGATCCAGAGCCTCGCCCAGGGCATGCAGGCGATCAGCGCGCAGATCGCGCAGCTCCAGGGCACCGCGCGCGACGAATCGGGCGTGGCGGAGCTGCGGCCCCTCCTCGAGGAGATCCGCAGCGACCTGCGCCGCCCCGAGGGCCGCGGCATCGAGGAGCAGATCCGGGCGATGGGCGTCAAGCTCGACGCCCTCAAGCCGCAGAACGCGACGGGCGGCACCGATTCGGACGCCATCATCCATCGCATCGACGCGTTGGCCGACAAGGTCGAGCGGGCGAGCGTCAACCCGGTCGGGGACCTGATCGGGCGCCTGGAGGATCTCGGCGCCACGCTGCGGCAGCCCCCTCAGACGGGCGGCGAGCTCGCCTCCATCCACGGGATGCTGCGCGACCTCGCCGAGAAGATCGACCGCGTCGGCGATTCCGGCACCTCGGCCGAGGGGCTCGACGGGTTGGAGCAGCAGGTCCTCGCGCTGTCGCGGCGCATCGACAGCCGCGGCGCCGACCCGGCGCTGGCCGGCCTCGAACGGACCATGGGCGAGTTGCTCGCCCAGGTCTCGGCTCTGCGCGACGAGGCGCCCCTCGAAGCAGCGATGGAGCGCGCGGCCCGCAATGCCGTCGCCGAAACCATGGCGGGCGGGCGGGCGGAGGCGGGCGGGAGTAGCGAGATCGGCCTGCTCCGCGCGGGCCTTGCCGACCTGCGCTCGCAGCAGGCCGCCGCCGAGCAGCGCATGCAGGCGACGCTCGAAGGCGTGCATTCCGTTCTGAATCGGCTCGTCGGCCGGCTCGGCAGCCTGGAGGGCGAGGGCGCGCTCGGTGCCGGCCCGCGCCGCGAGAGCGAGCCCCTGACCGAGCGTCTCCTCTCGTCGACGAGCGCGCCCAAGCCGCGGGCCCCGGCCGTGCGGCGCCCCGATGCGCCGCGCGTGCCGGGACCGGCCGCGACGGTCGACATCGCCAAATCCGCTGACCTCGCCAAATCCGTCGATCTCGCGAGGGCCAAGGACGAGCTGCTGGAGCCCGGCGCCGGCCGGCCGCTGCGCGACCCCGCGCCCGCCGTCGAGTTGCCCGAAGATGGCGCCGCGGCCGGCGGCGACATCAAGACGAGCTTCATCGCCGCCGCCCGGCGCGCCGCCCAGGCGGCGCAGGCCGAGGCCTCGGCGTCCGCCAAAGTGACGAGCGACCTGCGGGGCGGCGCCGAATCCGTCCCGATCGGCCTCACCGCCAGGGCGGGAGGACGTGCCGCGCGCCTGCGCGCCGAGATCGACCGCCGGCGCCGGCCCCTCCTCCTCGGCCTCGCCGCCGTCGTCCTGGCGCTCGGCGCGCTGCAGGCGTTCAGCCTGTGGACGCCCGGCAACCCGGAGCCGGCCTCGCCGCCGATGGTCGAAGCCCCGGCCAAGCCTGCGGGCGCCTCGGACGGGGTTGCGGCCGCTCGGCCCGATGGCGAGGGCGCATCGGTCGCCGCGTCGCGCGCCGATCCGCAGACGACCCAGGCCCTGCCGTCTCCCGGCGCCGCGTCCGACCCCATTCCCCCGGCGCCGGCCGAATCCGTCGGGCGGACCGAGCGGCCGGCCGCCCGCGGCCTTCCCCGCGTGCCCTCCGCCGCCTCGCTCGGCCCCGACCTTGCCAACGTGCCGGCCGGGCTGGCCAAGCTCCGCCAATCCGCCCTCGAGGGCGATGGCGCGGCGATCTTCGAGCTCGCCGCCCGCCACGCGGACGGACGCGGCATGACCCGGGATCTGGCGCTCGCGGCCAAGCTCTACGAGAAGCTTGCGACCGCAGGCTACGCGCCGGCCCAGTACAAGCTCGCCAGCCAGTACGAGAAGGGTTCGGGCCTGGTCCGCGACGTCGCGCAGGCCAAGACCTGGTACGGCCGGGCCGCCGAGCAGGGTCATGCCCGCTCCATGCACAACCTCGCCGTGCTCCATGCCGAGAACCCCGCTGCCAACGGCAAGCCCGACTTCGCCGCCGCGGCCCAATGGTTCCGCCAGGCGGCCGAGCACGGCATCCGCGACAGCCAGTACAATCTCGCCGTGCTCTATGCCCGCGGGCTCGGGCTGCAGCAGGACCTCGTGCAATCCTACGCCTGGTTCTCGGCCGCCGGGGCGCAGGGCGACGACGACGCCGCCAAGAAGCGCGACGACGTGGCGGGCAAGCTCGCGCCGAAGGACCTCGCCGCCGCGAAGGCGCTCGCCGCCAACTTCAAGGCCAAGGTCGCCGACCCGGCGATCAACGAGGCGCCGGCCCAGAGCGCGGCCGGCAACACGATGACCCTGCTCGGCTCGCCTCTTCCCGCGACGCCCCCGGCCGCGGGCCGCCGCACCTGAGGCCGCGGTCCGACCCGCGCTCGGGCGCGGGCCTGCGACCCGGTGTCCTTCGTCGTCCATCGCGCCCGGCCGGGGGGAACCTTGGCCGGGCGCGCGTGTATTGCACCCGACGAGGAACACGCCGCCGGGCACCGGCGGAGGGCAGCCGGAAGGGTCGATGGCGCGCGCGACACCCGTACCTCCCCTGGCGCTGGTCCTCGGGATCGCCGGCCTGATCCCGTTCCTCGGCTTCGCGTTCCTGTCGATCAGCGGCAATGACGGGGGCCTGAGCACGATAGGGCTCTCGCCCCGCACCATCCTCTCGGCCTACGGGGCGGTGATCGCCTCGTTCCTCGGCGGCATCCGCTGGGGCGCGGCGGCGGCGCGGGAGGGCAGCAACCTCGACTATCTCGTCGCGATCCTGCCCTCGCTCATCGCCTGGACGGCGCTCGCGCTGCCGGCGCCCTGGGATCTGCGGGTGCTCGGCATCCTGGTCCTGGCCTGGGGGCTGATCGACCAGGATCTGCCGCGCCGCGGGCTGGTGCCGCGCTGGCTCGGCTGGCTGCGGCTCGCCCTGTCGGGCGTCGCCGGCGCGGCGCTGCTGGTGGCGGCCTAGTCCCGCGCCAGCATCGCCCGCCCGATCGCGAACACCCGGCCGTCGCCCAACAGATGAGCCGTGAACCCCTTCGGGAAGAGCGGGTCGAAGGCCGGGTCGCGCACGTTCAGCCCGCCGGCATAGGCGCCGAAGGCCGGCATCACGAGGCGGTGCCCGTCGCTGACGAAGCAGCGCCGCCGCACGGCGCGTCCGCGCATCGCGACCTTGCCGCAGGGATGCAGGTGGCCGGCGACCTCGCCCTCGGCGGCGCCCGCGACCGGTTCGTGCCGGAGCGTCAGGCCGCCGAGCGCTAGGGTATCGGCGTAGCGGCCGCCGACGCCCTCGTTGACCGCGTGATCGTGGTTGCCGGCGATCCACACCCAGTCGCGCCCCTCCTGCAGAGCGGCGACCATCGCGCGATCGCCGGGCTCCATCCGCTCCGGGCCCCGGGAATCGTGGAAGGAATCGCCGAGCGCCACGACGCAGGCCGGGTCGAGCCGGGCCACCACCTCGTGCAGGCAGGCCAGGGTCTCGCGGGTGTCGTAGGGCGGCAGGAACTGGCCCGAGCGCGAGGCATAGGCCGAGCCCTTCTCGAGGTGCAGGTCGGAGACGACCAGGGTCCGGTGGGCGGCGAGCCAGAGGCCGCCCGAGAGGTCGAGGGACAGGGCCTCGCCCGCCAGGGTCAGGCCGGGCAGCTTGTTCGATCGTTCGAGTCTCTGGCCGAGCGCCAAGATCGCATCCTCGTTTGAAGAAAGGGGGGCTCCACCGCGGGTCACGCCAGCGCCTCTTCGAGAAGCTGCGCCTCGGCCTCGGCCAGAATCTCGTCGGCCCCCTCGCCGTAGACCCGCTCACGCCCGATCTCGAGCATGACGGAGACGGAGAGCGGCGAGACGCGGTCGAGCGCCTTGTGGATGATTCGCCCCTGGATGCGCCTTAGCATCATGCCGAGGCGGCCCACGTCCACGAGTCCGGTTGCCGCATCCTGGCGCGCGGCGCGCAGCAGCAGGTGGTCGGGCTGGTGCTTGCGCAGGACGTCGTAGACGAGGTCGGTGGAGATCGTGACCTGGCGGCCGGTCTTCTTCTGGCCCGGATAACGCCGCTCGATCAGCCCGGCGATGACCGCGCATTGGCGGAAGGTCCGCTTCATGATCGAGCTCTCGTCGAGCCAGGCCTCGAGGTCGTCGCCGAGCATGTCCTCGGCGAAGAGCGCTTCGAGGAAACCCGGCTCCTCCGCGATCCGCTCGCGCGGATCGCGGGCCATCCAGATCGCGATGCCGTAATCGTTGGCCGCAAAGCCCAGAGGGCGGAGGCGCGCCCGCTCCATCCTGCGGGTCAGGAGCATGCCCAGCGTCTGGTGCGCGAGCCTGCCCTCGAACGGAAAGGCGGTCAGGTAGTAGCGCCCGCCGCGCGGAAACGTCTCGACGAGGAGGTCGGCCGCGCCCGGCAGGACCGAGCGGCGGCGCTGCTGCAGGAGGTACTCGGTGACCTGACGCGGCAGGCGGTCCCACTCGAAGGGGTCGGCGATCAGCGCCCGGACGCGCGCGGCAAGGAAGGTCGAGAGCGGGAATTTCGCGCCGGCATAGGAGGGGATCGCCGGATCGGTGCCGGGACCCGCGCGCGTGGCCAGCGCCTCGTCCTCGGAGAGACCCTCGAAGCGCAGCACCTCGCCGGCGAACAGGAAGGTGTCGCCCGGCGTCAGGGTCTCGGCGAAATCCTCCTCGATCTCGCCGAGCACGCGGCCGCCCCGCGGCATGATCGTTCCCGGCTTAGCCCGCATCTGGCGGGCGAGGCGGACCTTGACCTTCGTCGCCTCGATGATCGTGCCGACGTTCATGCGGTATTGCTGGGCGGTGCGGGCGTCGCGCACCCGCCAGAGGCCGTCCGGCCCGCGCAGGATCTTGGCGAAGCGCTCGTAGGCCCGCAGCGCATAGCCGCCGGTGGCGACGTAGTCGACGACCGCCTCGAATGCCTCCCACGAGAGCGTGGCGTAAGGCGCGGCCGAGGTGATCTCCTCGTAGAAGGCGTTCGGGTCGAAGGCGTCGGCGCAGGCCATGCCGAGGACGTGCTGGGCGAGCACGTCGGGGGCGCCGAGCCGCGCATCCGGCGTGTCCTGGGCGGCCTCCTCGACGGCGTCGAGGGCGGCGCGGCACTCCAGCATCTCGAAGCGGTTCGCCGGCACGAGATAGGCCTTCGAGGGCTCGTCCATGCGGTGGTTGGCGCGCCCGATCCGCTGCATGATCCGGCTCGCGCCCTTCGGTGCGCCGATGTTGATGACGAGGTCGACGTCGCCCCAGTCGATGCCGAGGTCGAGCGTCGCGGTGCAGACGATGGCCCGCAGCTGCCCCGCCGCCATCGCCGCCTCGACCCGGCGGCGCTGCGAGGCGTCCAGCGAGCCGTGGTGGAGGGCGATCGGCAGCGCGTCCTCGTTGAGGCGCCAGAGCTCCTGGAAGGTGTACTCGGCCTGAAGCCGCGTGTTGACGAAGACGAGCACCGTGCGGTGCCGCCCGATCAGCTCGTAGATCGCCGGCATCGCCTGGCCCGCGGTGTGCCCGGCGAGCGGCAGGGCCCTTCCGGTCTCCAGCATGCGCAGGTCCGGTGCCGCCCCGCCGTGGACCACGACGAGGTCGGCCATGAACACCTCCCCTCCTCCTTGTGGGGAGGGGTCGGGGGTGGGGGTGGCTGGGTGACCCTGGCCTGAGCCAGGCGGAACCACCCCCATCTCCAACTCCTCCCCACAAGGGGGAGGAGAGGCGCCCGTACGACGATGGTTCTGAGGCACCAAATACCGCCGCAGATCGTCCGGCTCGCGCACCGTCGCGGACAGGCCGATCGCCGTCAGGCCGGGGCTGAGCCGGTGCAGGCGGGCGAGGCCCAGCGACAGGAGATCGCCCCGCTTCGAGGTCACGAGCGCGTGCAGTTCGTCCAGGACGACGCAGGAAAGCCCGGAAAAAAGCTCGGCCGCCTCGCGATGCGCGATCAGCAGGGCGAGCTGTTCCGGCGTCGTGAGCAGGATGTCGGGCGGGCGCTCCACCTGGCGCGAGCGCTTGTGCGAGGGCGTGTCGCCGGTGCGGGTCTCGACCCGGATGCCCAAGTCCATCTCGGCGATCGGCGCCTCGAGGTTGCGGGCGATGTCGACGGCGAGCGCCTTGAGGGGCGAGACGTAGAGCGTGTGCAGGCCTTTGGTCCTTCGGGGGCCCGCCAGCGCGATCAGGCTCGGCAGGAACCCGGCCAGCGTCTTGCCCGCGCCCGTCGGCGCCACGAGAAGCGCGGAGCGGCCCGCGCCCGCAATCGTGACGAGGTCGAGCTGGTGCTGTCGCGGGCTCCAGCCGCGCGAGGCGAACCAAGCGGCGAAGCGCTCCGGGAGCGCCGCCTCAGGCAAGGGCCGTGAGGAAGCGGTCGATCAGTTCCAGCGCCCGCTCGGTCAGCGGGCCGGGATAGCGGATGAAGACGTGGCAGCCGCCGGGATAGACCGCGGTGTGGCCGCCATTACCGGCCGCCGCCCAGCGGGCGGACATGTAGAGCGTGTCGTCCAGCAGCGGGTCGCTGGTGCCGACGGTGAAGAGCGCCGGCGGCAGGCCCTTCAGGTCGGCGTAGAGCGGCGAGACGTCGGGCCGGCGCCGGTCGATGCCCTCGCGGACGTAGTCGTCGGCGAAGCGCGTCAGATCGGTCGTGTTGATGACGAGGCGCTCCTCGCCCCAGTGCCGCACGCTCGGCGTCAGCCCGAGGTCGTAGAAGCCGGCATTGAGGTTGGCGCCGCGGAACGCGCGGGGCAGGCCGTGCCGGTCGCGCAGGCGCAGGAGCACCATCACCGCGAGATGGGCGCCCACCGATTCGCCGCCAATCGTCAGGGCCGTGACGCCGAGATCGGTCCGGCCCGGTCCCGCGAGCCAGAGGGCGGCCGCCTCGCAATCCTCCAGGGCCGCCGGATAGGGATGCTCCGGCGCCAGGCGGTACTCGACGGAGAGGCAGACGAAGCCGCAGCAATCGGCGATGCGCTCGAGCCAGGGGTCCTGCTCGTCGGCCGCGCCCCAGACCCAGCCGCCCCGGTGGATATGGAGGTAGGCGCCCCGCGCCTTCGGCCATTTGCGCGCGTTGGGGCGGATGACGCGCAGCAGGATCGGGCTGCCCGGCCCGTCGATCGTCAGGGTCTCGGCCCGGGCGCTGCGCGGCATCGCCGGGGAGGCCTGGGTGCCGCGACGGCGCCGCGCCCGCACCTCGGCGATCGGCAGGGACCAGGGATCCTCCT
Source organism: Methylobacterium iners (assembly GCF_022179305.1). Lineage (GTDB taxonomy): Bacteria > Pseudomonadota > Alphaproteobacteria > Rhizobiales > Beijerinckiaceae > Methylobacterium > Methylobacterium iners. The sequence goes on along the minus strand of NZ_BPQP01000031.1, from coordinate 29,518 downwards.
GTGCCGCATGCGCCGCGACGATCTCGGCGTTGAGCCGCTTGGTCTCCGGATCGATCGTCGCCGGATCGAACAGGGCGTGGTCGATCATGACTTGGGTGGTCCCGCCTGGATGAAAGGCCGCTTCCCGTCGCTGGTTCGGCCGGCGATCTTGGATCATCGGGGCCCGGATGCCATCTCGGCTCCTGGCACGAAACGGCGTAACGCTCCAGGCCCCGTGCGGTTTCGGCGCGGTGTGTCGCGCCGGTCACGCTTCCGCCACGCCGGGCGGCGAAGGGAGCCGCCCGCAAGGATGAGACCGATGATCCTCGACCACGAACCGCCGCGCACGGGCCAGCCCTATCCCGGACCTGCCTATCCGGGCCGGCCGCGCTCGGCGCTTCACCGCTTCCTCGGCGGCTCGCCGGCGGCGGTGTTGGTCAAGCTCCTGTTCCTGTCGATCCTCGTCGGCGCCGGCATGGCGATGCTCGGCCTGACGCCGGGCGCTCTGTTCCGGCACGCCTACGACACCCTGCAGGCCCTCCTCCATCTCGGCCTCGACGCCTTCCAGGATTTCGGCGGCTGGATCGTCGCCGGCGCGCTGGTCGTGGTGCCGATCTGGCTGATCGCGCGGTTGTTGGCGGTGTCAAAGTAGGCTTGAGCCGGGAAGCTCCCGCGCGTAACTCCTCCACCAGGAGTTGCGGTGGGGGCGAATGACCGACGAGGACGGGAGACATCGTCGGCAGGTCGCGATCAACAACGAACGAGCGAAGCTGCTAGCCAACGCCTTGGACCGTGCCTCGACCGCCTGTCTCACGGTCGGCGTCTTGGGACCGACGGCAGCATCCCTATATGGTGTCGGGACAGACCTGTTGGGCACCAACGGTATCTTGTTCGGACTGGGTGCCCTATTGTGGTTGAGCGTGGCAGCATCGCTTCACGCCATGGCGCGCAAAGTTCTCGGGAGGCTCAGATGACCGGGCTTTGGATCTTCGCGAACGTGGTTCTTCCTCTCGTGATCCTCGCGATGGGATATGCGGCGATGCGATGGGATCAGCATCAGTCCCGCGACTGAGCGCGATAGGATCACCGTCAAGCCTCCGAGGGAGCTTCGCCTCCGTATCTCCCTGGTGCCGTCTGAGCGGCATGTCTCCGTCAGTCACGTCTCATGACACCTACTTCCCCGCCGACGAGCCGCCGCGTCCTGGCGCTCGCCCTGCCGATGACGCTCGCCAACGTGACGACGCCGCTCCTCGGCTTCATCGGCGCGGCGGCGATCGGGCGGCTTGGCGACGCCGCCCTGCTCGGGGCGATGGCGCTGGGCGCCGTGATCTTCGACGCGATCTTCTGGTCCTTCGGCTCCCTGCGCATGGCGACGGCGGGGCTCACGGCCCAGGCCTTCGGCGACCGCGACGCGGCCGAGATCGACCGCACCCTCGCCCGGGCGCTCGCGGCGGCCGGCCTCGTCGGCCTCGCCATCGTGCTGCTGCAGGGGCCGATCGCCGCCGCCGCGTTCCTGATCAGCGGCGCGAGCCCGGCGGTGATCGAGGGCCTCGCCGCCTATTTCCACGTCCGCATCCTCGCCGCGCCCTTCACGCTGGCGAACTACGCCATCCTCGGTTCGGTGCTCGGGCGGGGGCGGACGGATCTCGGCCTGCTGCTTCAGGTCGCGATCAACCTGGCGAACATCGTCCTCACCCTCATCCTGGTGCTCGGCCTCGACCTCAGCGTCGTCGGCGCGGGCTTCGCGACGCTCGCCGCCGAGGCGGCGGGGACGGCTCTCGGCCTTCTCGTGCTGTCGCGGCTCGGCTCGCGGCCCTTCGCGGTGCCGCTCGGCGCCATCCGCGATCCGCTGGCGCTCGCCCGCATGCTCAGCGTCAACGCCGACATCCTTGTGCGCACGCTGCTTCTCGTGGCGGGCATCGCCGCCTTCTCGGCGCTCGGCGCGCGGATGGGCGACGTGACGCTGGCGGCCAACGCCGTCCTCTGGAATCTCTTCCTCATCGGCGGCTTCTTCCTCGACGGCTTCGCCAACGCGGCCGAGACCCTCTGCGGGCAGGCCGTCGGCGCCCGGGACGGGGCCGGGTTCCGGCAGGCGGTGCGCCTGAGCCTCGCCTGGTGCCTCGCCTTCGGGGTCGCGGTCGCCGCCCTGTTCCTCGGCACCGGGCACGCCTTCATCGACGCCGTGACGACGAGCCCGGAGGTCCGCGAGGCCGCCCGCGCCTACCTGCTTCCGGCCGCGCTCGCGCCCCTCGTCGCGGCGCTGCCCTTCGCCTATGACGGCATCTACATCGGCGCGACCTGGACCCGGGCGATGCGGGACCTGATGCTCGCCGCGGCCCTGGTCTACGGCCTCGCGCTCGTCGGCTCCCAGGCGGCCGGGCTCGGCAATGGCGGCCTCTGGCTCGCCTTCCTCGTCTTCCTGGCGGGACGGGGAATCGGGCAGGCCCTCGCCTTTCCCGCGCTGGCCCGGAGGACGTTCCCCGAGCGCGGAGCCGGGCGGGCGACGGCCTGACGCGCGCCCGCGATCACGCGCCTTCGAACTAAGCCGCGGCGCGGCGCAACGCCTGCTGCGCCTCCGTGACCGGCAGGCCCTGGAAGGCCGCCATCATCGCCTGCATGATCTCGGCGGGCGGTTCGCCGCCCGCCCTGGTCGCGAGGAAGATCGTCAGGATGCGCCAGCCGAACCGGACCGAGCGGACCAGCCGCAGGAGCGCGTCGTAGGTCTCCGCATGGTAGGCGGCGATCGCCATGGCGCTCGGCACGCCGGCGAGCCGCGCCAGCGCCACGAGCGCCTCCGTCTCGCGGCCCGAGTTCAGCCAGCTCACCACCCGGTTCTCGTCGAGCGCGCCCTTGCGCGCCTGCGTGCTGACGAAGACCTCGGCCGCGAGCAGGCGCTCGCCCGAGACGATCCCCGACCCGGCCTGGGGCGCCTCCCCCGCGATCTGGGCCAGGGCCGAGAGGCGGGAGCGCAGCTCGGCGGGCGTATCGGGGCGCACCTGCAGGCGCGTCACCAGCAAGGCGTCGCCAGCGGCCCGGTTGCCGAGGATCTCGTAGCCGTCGCGGGAGAGGCGGGCGCCCGCATTGCCCGCGACCGAGCGCAGGACGGGTGCCTCGCCGCGAACGACGAGAAGGTCGGTGACCCTCGCCGCGAGCACGGGCCGTCGCGACAGCGCGAGCAGGTGGGCCTGACCCTGCCCGCCCGCCAGCGCCAGGAGGTCGGCCTCCGTGAGCCTGAGCGATCGGGTCAGGACCGGCTCGGCGACGGCGGGCGTCGGATCGAAGGCGAGGTCGCGCACGACGCGCCGCGGTGCGTTGGCCACGTCCGCGAGGCGCTCGGAGAGTTCGGCCCGGGACGCCCCTCCGGCGTCCCGCGCGACGTGCAGGAGCACCGCGTCGAAGGCGGCGACGTGGGTCTCGCGCAGGCGCGGGGCCTGGTCGGTGAACAGGCCGGCGAGATTGCGCAGGAGCGCGGCGCGACGGTCGAGGCCGCCGCGGGCGACGGCGCCTTCGAGCTCCTCCAGGATCGAACCGAGGGCAATCGCCATGGGCCGGGGCCGCTTCGCGCCGGCCGGAAGGGGATCCGCCGGCGGGCATCGCGCCAGGATGCCCGATGAGGGTTAAGATTCCTGGGCCGGCGCGGCCCTGATGGACACGCGTTTCGTCCTGAGCGAGATGCAGCGGCGACGCCGTTGCATTAAGCTGTGCCGGCCAGCAGGGAATGCCTCATGTCCGATCTTCGTCTTCGCCGCAGCGTCCTCTACATGCCCGGCTCCAACCAGCGGGCCATGGACAAGGCGAAGACCCTGCAGGCCGATTCGTTGATCCTCGACCTCGAGGACGCCGTCGGCCCGGACGAGAAGGAGCTCGCCCGCGAGCAGGTCTGCGCCGCGGTGAAAGGCGGCGGCTACGGCGACCGCGAGCTCGTCATCCGGGTCAACGCCCCGCAGACGCCGTGGGGCGAGTCCGACCTCAAGGCCGCGATCGAGGCGCGGCCGAACGCGATCCTGATGCCGAAGGTGTCCTCGCCGGCGGTGCTGGAGAGCATCGCTAACCACCTCGAGGCCCTCGACGCGCCCGAGACCATCGCGATCTGGGCGATGATCGAGACGCCGGCGGCGATCCTGAACATCCAGGAGATCGCGCGGGCGCGCCGCGACCGGCGCACCCGGCTGACCTGCTTCGTGCTCGGCACCAACGATCTCGCCAAGGACACCTGGGCGCAGCTCGTGCCCGGCCGCGTGCCGATGCTGCCCTGGATGATGTTCACGCTCGCCGCCGCCCGCGCCGAGGGCCTGACCATCCTCGACGGCGTCTGGAACGACATCGCCGACGTCGAGGGCTGCCGCACCGAGTGCCGCCAGGCCCGCGACCTCGGCTTCGACGGCAAGACCCTGATCCACCCCAACCAGATCGAGCCGGCCAACACCTCCTTCGCCCCCACCGAGGAGGAGGTGCGCCGCGCCCGCCTCGTCATCGACGCCTTCGACCAGCCGGAGAACGCCAAGCGCGGCGCCATCAAGGTCGAGGGCCGCATGTACGAGCGCCAGCATATCGGCATGGCGCGCCGCGCGGTGACGTGGTCGGAGGCGATCGCGGCGAAGGGGTATTGAGGGCTGACGAGAGAGCGCCTGCGTCCCCCGCTTATGCGGGTAAGACCACAACGATTTCGCCGCGCTTGCCTATGGTGCTTGCGAGCAACTCGCGACGGCGTCCGCTCTCGACATAAACGGCTTCCAAACTAGACAGCCCTAAAATGGGGGTGAGATCGGTGACCTGCGTGCCACTCAGGTCGAGCATCACCATGGCGGTGAGGCCCGAAAGCGGGGCAAGATCACTGACCTGCGTGTCGGCAAGATCGAGCGTCCGCAACTCGATAAGATCCGAAAGCGGGGCGAGGTCGCTGATTGGCGTGCCGGTGAGATCGAGTGTCCGTAACTCGGTGAAGAGCGAGAGCATGGCGAAGTCGCTGACCGACGTGTTGCTGAGATTGAGCGTCTCCAACGCGGTAAGGCCCGAGAGCAGAGTGAGGTCGCTGACCGGCTTGTTGCTGAGATTAAGCGTCTCCAACGCGGTAAGGCTCGAAAGCGGGGAAAAGTCGCTGACCGAGGTGTTGCTGAGATTGAGCGTTTGCAACTCTGTGAGGCTCGAAAGCGGGGCGAGGTCGCTGATTGGCGTGCCGGTGAGATCGAGGGTCTGCAGCGCGGTGGAGAGCGAGAGCAGGGAGAAGTCGCTTACCTGCGTGTTGCTGAGATTAAGCGCCTTCAAGGCGGTGAGGCTCGAAAGCGGGGAATCGAGGTCAAGTGACTGGAGGGTGGTGAGGCTCGAAAGCGGAGCCAGGTCGCTGACCTCCGTGTAAAGGAGATAAAGCGAATGCAAGCTTGTGAGACCTGCGAGCGGGGTGAGTTCTCGAAGATCGCTGTCGGAAAAATTCAATTCATTGATCCAAGGCCTCCATGCCTGTGATGGTTCTTCGCCAGCGAGGATCATGCGATGAACGGCGTTCAGATCAAAATCGGTGGGAAGGTCGGCCGCCTCCATACTCTTTGCTGCCCACTTTTGCCCGACAGCTTCTAGACTTTCGGTCGCCTCTCGGACGCGGTTGAACCCGGCGCGCAAAACGTCGTCGTTAAAACGACTCCAAGCCTCCCAAAGGGGCTGCGCAATGTCGACACCGCGCTGCACAATTTTCGTTGAATTGATCAGCAGGATTGGATAATCCTTAAGCGTATTAAGAGCTTTGCGGTACCAGCGCGGTATGAAATCCGGCATACGGAGTTCGACCCGAGCGAGCCGCAGCATGCCGCTTGCATCACGCATCTGCCGCTTCAGGTCATCCGCCCGAACCGAATCGGGAATGGCAAGACGACCGACCTCTTCGGCCGCTCGGCCGAGCCCGCTCTCCGCATCCCTAGCCGCCGCCATCGCAGCGACCGCCTCGCGCGATTCCGGGTCCTGGGGACGGAGGGAGCGGTATCCGCAACATCGTCCTCAGCGAGGGACGCTAGGTCGCGGTACTCGTCGAGCGCCGTGGTAACGGAGCTGATCAATGCACCGAGCCTCTGGTCGATCACCATGCCGCGTGTGAGCGGAGGGGGCGCCTCTTCGTCCGCACGCGGAAGGCGCGACTGTTCCTCGGTCTGAATGAATGCGCGCCGGATCGCAGGAAGGCGCGAGCGGGCATATTCGAGGGGGGCGCGACAGCCCTCGGCCGTGCCAGTCGGGAGCACGCAGAGGCCGGCGATAAGGTCTTGAAGTTGCTCGATCGGAAAATCCGGCGGCAGCCGGTTGGCGCGGGCGAGTTCCTCTGCGAGCCTACCCGCATCAATGGCCACCTCGCGTAGTTCTCTCATTAAGGAAGGCGGCGGCGCGGTATAGCTAAGCTTCGGCATGTACGGGCCAGAGTTCGAGAGCGTTGCTACTTCCCAGTTCCCACGCCTGAAAGCGGAAGCGCAACCATAGATTTCTATTACACGTCTTTTGGGCCCGCCTCCTCCGAGTGAGCCTCAATCGTCCGGCGCGCCAGCGCGTAGGGGAACCCGGCTCGCGCGAGCGCCGCGAGGTCGCGCTCGCGGTGGGCCTCGCGGGTGTCGGGCCGCCGCCAGGGACCGAGCCGGCGGCGCTTGGCATAGGCCTGCGCCGCGGCGGCCTCGGCGTCGCCGCCCTCCTCCGCGTCCCGCTCGGCCGAGAGCGTCGCCTCGACGAGGTCCCGGGCGACGCCCTTCGCGGCGAGCTTGGCCGCGAGGCCCCGGGCCGAGGTGCCGCGCCGGCGCAGGGTCGCGACACGGGCGGCGGTGAAGCGGGCATCGTCGACGAGGCCGGAGGAGACCGCGCGCGCCACGACCGCCTCGACCATCGGGGCGAAGGGCTCGGCCTCCTCGCCGCGCAGGCGGCAGCGCGTCTCGACCTTGCGCAGGAGCGTGCGACGCAGCATCGCGACCGAGGCGCTGTAGCGTTCGAGGTAGTGCAGGGCAGCCCGCTCGAGATAGGCCTCGCTCACCGGGCGGGGCGGCTTGCGCGGCTTCGCCTCCGCGTCGTGGCGCGATGCAACACTTCGCGAGGTCGCCGGGTTCTTCACGGTCCAGACAGCTTTCGGGGTCACGGTCGGTATCGTTAACGCTTTCACGAAGGGAGAGGATCGGGGATGCCGTCAATCCTCCTGCGGCGCGAGTGGCTCCTCATCCTGCTCGCCCTCGGCCTCGCGGTGGTGGCCGCCACCATCGTCTACCTGTCGCGGCCGAACACCCTGACGGTGGCCGTGGGGCCGCGCGACGGCGCCGAGGCTGGGCTGATGACCGCCTACGCCCAGGCGCTCGCCCGCAACCGCGAGGATATCCGCCTCAAGGTGCTGCAATACGCGGACGTGCGCGACAGCGCCGCCGCGCTCCAGGCGAACAAGGCCGACCTCGCGGTGGTGCGGCCCGACGTGCTGCTCCCCGAGAACGGCCTCACCCTCGCCGTCCTGCACGAGGAGGCGCTGATCCTCGCCGCACCCTCTGCCAGCGGCATCGCGAGCTTCCCGGACCTCTCGCGCAAGCGTCTCGGCATCGTGGAGCGCCACGGCGCGGACCAGGCCTTCGTCGCCAACCTCCTGACCTTCTACGATTTCACCGCGGCGAGCGAGGCCGAGACCGAGCCGGGCAAGCTCCTGCCGGCGGGCCGCGTCGCCCTCGTCACCCTGCGGGCCGGCGACGTGACCCGGGCGCTCGAGGAGGGCCGGGTCGATGCCGTCGCGGTGATCGCCTCGCCGGTCTCGAAGCCCGCGATCTCCACGGTCCGGGCCGTCGAGGCGGCCTCGGCCGACAAGGGGGTCACGCTGATCGCGGTGCCCGACAGCGAGGCGATCATCCAGCGCAGCCCCGAGCTGCAGGCGACGACGATCCCCGCCGGCACCTTCGGCGGGCGGCCGCAGCGCCCGGACGAGGACATCAAGACCGTCGGGGCCAGCTACAGGCTGATGGCACGCGGCAACGTCAACCGCTACGCCGTCGCCTCGGTCACCCAGCACCTGTTCGAATGGCGGGGACGCCTCGCCCCGGTGGCGCCGCTCGCCAACCAGATGAAGGCCCCGGACTTCGAATCGACGGTGGCGGCCACCAGCGCGCGGCTGCCCAACCACCCGGGCGCCGTGGACTACTTCGAGCGCGAGCAGCAGACCCTGTTCGAGCGCTACGAGGATTACATCTACCTGCTCGCCTTCTTCGGCGGCACGATCGGCTCGGGCGTCGCCTGGCTCGGCCAGCGGCTCGCCCGCAAGCGCCGCGAGCGGGTCGACGTCGTGCTCGACCGGCTCCTCGACATCCTCAAGGAGGTCCGCGCCGCCCGGAGCAAGGCCGACCTCGACGGGCTCGTGGCGGAGACCGACGACCTCGTCGCCGACGTCGTCCGCCAGGCGCGGGAGCGCAACATGGACAACCGCACGGTGAGCGCGCTGATCCTGGCCATCGATGCGGTCCACGCCGCGGTCAACGACGCCCGCCGCACCCTCAGCGGGGCCGAGGCCGAGCCCGGCGAGGCGCGCGCGCGAACCGCGCGGGTGCTCGGCCTGCACCGGCCGGCGGCGGAGTAGACGGCCCACGAAATTTTCGTGCGCCCCTGTCGGCTGCAGGCGTATCCCTGCGTCCTCGGGCGACACGGGAGGGGTCGGGATGCTCTACGCCATCCTCTGCTACAACGACGAGGACGTGGTCTGGTCCTGGAGCAAGGCCGAGGACGAGGCCGTCATGGCCCGGCTCGGCGTCGTGCACGAGCGGCTGACGCGGGAGGGCAGGCTCGGGCCGGCCCTGCGGCTCCTGCCGACCACGGCGGCCACGACGCTGCGCAAGTCGCAGGACCCGCCGCTCGTCATCGACGGTCCCTTCGCCGAGACGAAGGAGCAGCTGCTCGGCTTCTACCTGATCGAGGTCGCCGACCTCGACGAGGCGCTCGGGGTCGCCCGGGATCTGGCCGCGGCCAATCCCGGCGGGGCCTACGAGATTCGGCCCATCGCCCTCTACATTCCCGATGCCCGCGGGGGCTTGCCCGAAGCGCGCGAGGCCTCGCGGGCATGAGCGAGGCCGTTTGGATCGACGCCGCCCTGGTCGCGGCTCGCCCGCAGGCGGTGGGCGCCCTGCTGCGCTACTTCCGCGATCTCGACACCGCCGAGGAAGCGTTTCAGGACGCCTGCCTGCGCGCCCTGAAATCCTGGCCGGTCAACGGACCGCCGCGCGATCCCGCAGCCTGGCTCATCCTCGTCGGCCGCAACGCCGCCCTCGACGGCCTGCGCCGCCGGAATCGGCAGGACCCGCTGCCGGAGGACGCGGCGATCTCGGACCTCGACGACGCCGAGACACCGTTGGCGGAGCGCCTCGACGGCGCGCACTACCGGGACGATATCCTGCGGCTCCTCTTCGTCTGCGGCCACCCGGACCTGCCGCCGGCCCAGCAGATCGCCCTGGCGCTGCGCATCGTCTCCGGCCTCAGCGTGAAGCAGATCGCCCGAGCCTTCCTCGTCAGCGAGGCGGCGATGGAGCAGCGCATCACCCGGGCCAAGGCCCGGATCGCGGGCGCCGAGGTGCCCTTCGAGGCGCCGGGCCCGGCCGAGCGGTCCGAGCGCCTCGGAGCGGTGGCGGCGATGGTCTACCTCGTCTTCAACGAGGGCTACTACGCGGGCGACGGCTCGGTGCGCGCGCAGCTCTGCGACGAGGCCATCCGGCTCGCGCGCCTCCTCCTGCGCCTGTTCCAGACCGAGCCCGAGATGATGGGGCTGGCCGCCCTGATGCTGCTCCAGCATTCCCGCGCCGCCGCCCGGCACGATACGGACGGCGAGATCGTGCTCCTCGAGGATCAGGATCGGGCGCTCTGGGACGGCCGCATGATCGCGGAGGGCTTGGCCCTCCTCGACAAGGCCATGCGCCACCGCCGGCCCGGCCCCTACCAGATCCAGGCCGCCATCGCCGCGCTGCACGCCCGCGCCCCGCATCCGGCGGAGACGGATTGGGCGCAGATCGACGCGCTCTACGCCGCGCTGGAGCGGCTGCAGCCCTCGCCCGTGGTGACCCTCAACCGGGCGGTCGCGTTCGGCAAGGTCCACGGGCCGGAAGCGGCGCTCGCGATGATCGAGCCGCTCGACGCCCGGCTCTCGGGCTACGTCCACTTCTTCGGGGTGAAGGGCGGGCTGCTGCTGCAGCTCGGCCGGGCGGGCGAGGCGCGCGCCGCCTTCGACCGGGCCATCGCGCTCGCCGGCTCCGTCACGGAGGCCGCCCGCATCCGCCGCCACCTCGACGGCCTGATGCGCGCGCACACGCCGGCGGCGGAAGGGGAAAGGGTCTGATACGGTTTCCGGCTGGTCGCTTCGGGTTACTTCCGCCCTTTCCCGGACGCCTGGAGCGTCAGCGCAAGGCGATCCGGAATCCGGTGCAACAAAGGCCGCATCAGCGGCTCATGACCACGGCACGGAAGGTCGGGCGCTTCGCGACTTCCTGCGCCGGGTCCCGGATTGGGTTCCGCTTCGCTCCGCCCGTCCGGGAAAGGGCATGCGTGAGGCCACCATTCGAATTGACCGGAAACCGTATGCCCTCCAAGGCCAGCCGCAAGAAAATCTCGCCGCGATTGTCGGACATCGCGGCCCAGCTTCGTCTTGAAGGCGCGCGACCGAGAAAAGCTCAGCACGAGGGAGACCATCCATGACGACGCAGACCTACGCGGCCCCCGAGGTGAAGGGCGGCCTCGTCACCTACCTGACCGTCGACGGCGCCATGAAGGCCGCCGCCTTCTACGAGCGGGCGTTCGGCGCCACGATCGCCGCCGCCATGCCGGTGGACGATCAGGGCCGCACCATGCACGTCCACCTGCACGTCAACGGCTCCTCGCTGATGCTGAGCGACGCTTTCCCCGACCACGGTCATCCCTGGCAGGCGCCGCAGGGCTTCACGATGACCCTCATGGTGGACGACATCGATTCCCGCTTCGCGCACGCGGTCGAGGCCGGCGCCGAGAGCGTGATGCCGCCCTCCGAGATGTTCTGGGGCGACCGCTACGGCCAGCTGCGCGACCCCTTCGGCGTGCTCTGGGCCATGAACCAGCAGAAGCGCTGACCCCGCCGCTCGCCAGCCCGGAGACCTTCAATGACCGACGATCCCACCGAGAACCGCGAGCTCGTCCTGACCCGCCACATCGCGGCGCCGCCGGCGGCAATCTACCGGGCCTGGACCGATCCCGAGCTGCTCAAGCAATGGTTCGCGCCCCTGCCCTACACGACCCCCTTCGCCGAGCTCGACGTGCGGCCCGGCGGCGCCAATCGCATCGTCATGCGCTCTCCCGACGGTCAGGACATGCCGAACCGGGGCGTCTACCTCGAAGTCGTCGAGAACGAGCGCCTCGTCGTCACCGACGCGTTCACGGAGGCCTGGGTCCCCTCGGAAAAACCCTTCATGACCCTGATCCTCACCTTCGAGGCCGAGGAGGGCGGCACCCGCTACACGGCCCGAATCCGTCACTGGACGGTGGCCGACCGCGAGGCGCACGAGGCGATGGGGTTCCACGAGGGCTGGGGCGTCTGCGCCGAACAGCTCGCCGCCCTGGTCACGCGGGGCTGAGCGCTCAGTACCGGATGATCGCCCGCAGGCCGAACACCGCGGCGTTCTTGATCCGCCCGCCCTCGGGGTCGCGCGGGTTGGGGATGCCGCCGCTCGGACGAAAGACGTACTGGAAGTTCGGCTGCACCGTGATGCCGGGGCCGATTACGGCCTGGTAGGTCGCCTCGATTACCGCCTCGCTGCTGCGGCGCGGGCCGGCGACGCCGGTGAGGAAGATCGAATCCGTGTCGAAGCCCCGCGCGGCGCGGGAGATCCGCGACAGCGCGTAGGCGATGCCGACGGTGTCGTCGGAGCGGCCGGGCAGCAGGCCTTTGTAGGCGATGCCGGCATCGAGGTAGAAATCGAGGAGGTTGCGGTCGGTCGGCGAGCCGGACAGGCGCAGGAAGACACTGGCGCCGTCGTTCGGGTCGTCGGGCTCGCGGTAGATGGTCTGGTCGATGATCCCGTAGAGGCCGCTGTTGCCCCGGAAGCGGCGACCGACGCCGCTGGTGTCGGGGTCCGCGAGCGAGCGTCCGGAAAGATCGAAGCGGGGGCTGTCGAAGCGCCCGAAATGGTACCAGCCGCCGAGCGTCACCGTGCCCGGCTCGCCCGGATCGTCCCGCTCGATGTTGTAGGCGTAGGCCGCCTCCGCGATGACCAGCGCCGGATCGTTGGTGCGGAAGTTGGTGCCGGTGCGGTTGCGCCGCTGCGGATCGGGGTCGTTGTCGGGTTGCGCCCGGCCGGCCGGGTCCCCGTCGAAGACGCCGACCTGCAGGGAGAAGTTCGGGTTCGGCACGTATTTGGCGCGCACGGCCGGCACCGCGAGGGGATAGATCGGACCGCCGCTCGGGATGATGACGGCCATGATGTTGGGCCAGCCGAAGGTCGAGTTGATGAACAGGGTGCCGGTCTGGCTCACCGCGAACTCGGTGTCCGCGGCGAGCTGGCCGAACCGGATCCCGAGCTGCCCGTCGAAGAGCTTCTGCTCGAACCAGAGCTCGTAGAGGCGGGAAGAGGGCAGCGCCTCGATGGCGCTCACCGTGATGAAGTTGTTGACGTAGTAGCGCGAGATCCCGGTGCCGTGGATCTGGTAGAGGTTGGAGTGGATGGTGGCGCCCTGCCAGCCCATCAGGGCGTCGAGGTCGGCGTCGAACTGGAAGTCGAGGCGCCCCTCGTAGATGCCGCCGCGCCGCGAGCCGCCGGTGACGTTGCCGAAGCTCTCGCCGATATAGGTGAGGCTGTAGGTGATGCCGCGGCTCTTCAGGAAGGCGCGCAGGCCGCCGGGATCTCCGGCATCGCCCAGCTGATCCTGGATCGAGGTGTTCAGGTTCGCCGAGGGCTTGGCCGAGGCTTCGGGCTGGGCGACCGAGGTCTGCGGGTCGTTGCCGGCACCGCGGTTCGAGCCGATGCGTACGCCTTCCGCGGCGATCCGGGCCGCTTCCTCGGAGGGCGTCTGGGCGGCCGAGGGCTGGACCGCCATCGCCACGGCGAGCATCATGGCGGAGGTGCGCTGCAAGCGTTGCACCTGAGAGATCCCCCTGCGCCGGCGCGGCTTCGACGTCCTCGTCGTCACGCTTCCTATCCGGCTTTGCGGACGGCTTGGCAACCGACGGGCCGGGCCCGGGACCCGCAGCGGCGCGTCATCTTCCTGACATGTCCGACTGACACCGGCCGAAGGGTGCCTGGCACGATGATCGGGCCTGCGCGAGGCGGGGTCGAGCCTGTCGGCTTTCCGAGCTTGAGACTTCGCCGATGATGGACTTCTACGCCCTGCGCGACGACCGGCTGCTGCGCAACGCCACCCATTCGGACAAGGTCGGCGAACCCTCCGGCGGTGCGACGGTCCTGGCCTCCGCCGACGACGCCCTATGGATCGACCTTGTCGATCCGACGACGGAGGAGGAGAAGGGCGTCGAGCGCCTGCTCGGGCTTCAGGTCCCGACCCGGCAGGAGATGGCGGAGATCGAGGATTCGGCGCGGCTCTACGAGGAGAACGGCGCGCTCGTCATGACGGCGGTGGTGATCACGGGCATCGCCGAAGGCCGGCCGGCGCGGGCACCGGTGACGTTCGTCCTGACGCCGACGCATCTGGTGTCGGTGCGCTACGCCGACCCGGTGCCGTTTCGAACCTTCGAAGCGAAATGCCAGCGCCAGCCCGGCCAGCAGACCACGGGCGACCGTGTTCTGACCTCCCTCCTCGAATCCATCATCGAACGCGCCGCGGACGTGCTCGAATCCGTCCAGGCCGGATTGAACGACGTCTCCACCCGCCTGTTCATCGACGGTGCCGGGGTGCCCGGGAAGGCGCCCCCTGTCGCCGACGACCTGCAGAACACGATCAGGCTGCTTGGCCGTCAGAACCTGACATTGGCGATCCTGCGGGTAAGCCTGCTGTCGCTCGTCCGTCTGGTGCCTTACGTGAAGCAGGGTGCCGCGACCTGGCTGGCCGATGGCGGACCCGCCCGCCTGAAACAGCTCGACCGCGACCTGCGATCCTTGACCGCCTACGAGACCCAGCTGTCGGCGGAGATCGCATTTCTGCATGAAGCCACGATCGGCCTGATCAACCTCGAGCAGAACCGGATCATCAAGGTGTTCTCGATCGCGGCGGTTCTTTTCCTACCGCCGACGCTCGTCGGCACCGTGTACGGCATGAACTTCGAAAAGATGCCCGAGCTGAAATGGGAATATGGGTACCCGCTGGCGATATTCCTGATGGTCCTGTCATCCATCGCCCCCTATTATTATTTCAAGATGAAGCGCTGGCTTTAGGAATTCGAGCCTTTTACACCGCTTCGATAACTCTGGGTGGATCGCTGGACGATCAACGTCACGGAAAGATTGCCAGGCAGACCGTCGCGACTGTGACGCGAGGCGCCGCGCTACCGCGAGCCGGCCGTCTCACCTGAGTTGAACCGCCGTAAGCGCTTGCCCGCCGGGCCCTTCTGAACCAAAGACAGCGGCGCGGGGACAAGCCTGCCTGCGGACGGGCCGGCTGGCCTCGTCCCTGCGTCGGCGCGAAAAGTCCCTTGAGGACGGAGGCTCGAAGGAACGGCGATGAAGAAGGTACATTCCGACGCGACGGCCGCGCTCGCCGGGCTGCTCCAGGACGGCATGACGATCATGGCCGGCGGCTTCGGCCTCTGCGGCATCCCCGACGTGCTGATCGCCGCGATCCGCGATTCGGGGGTGAAGGAGCTCACCGTCATCTCGAACAACGCCGGCATCGACGGCGTGGGCCTCGGCGTCCTCCTCCAGACCCGTCAGATCGCGAAAATGATCTCGTCCTATGTCGGCGAGAACAAGGAATTCGCCCGCCAGTATCTCGGCGGCGAGCTGCAGATCGAGTTCAACCCGCAGGGCACGCTGGCCGAGCGCATCCGGGCCGGGGGTGCGGGCATCCCCGCCTTCTTCACCAAGACGGGCGTGGGCACGCTCATCGCCGAGGGCAAGGAGGTGCGGGAATTCGACGGCGAGGATTACGTGATGGAGCGCGGGCTCTTCGCGGATCTCGCCATCGTCCATGCCTGGAAGGGCGACACCGAGGGCAACCTCGTCTACCGGCGCACGGCGCGGAACTTCAATCCGATGATGGCCTCGGCCGCCAAGGTGACGGTGGCGCAGGTTGAGCACCTGGTGCAGCCCGGCGAGATCGACGCGGACTCGATCCACACGCCCGGCATCTTCATCAAGCGCATCATCCACGTGCCGAACCGCGAGAAGCGGATCGAGCAGCGCACCACCCGCCCGCGCAACGAGACCGCCCCGGCCGCAGCCGGCGGCGGCGCGATCTGATCAGGGAGACGATCATGGCCTGGACCCGCGAAGAGATGGCGGCGCGCGCCGCCCGGGAGCTCGAGGACGGCTTCTACGTCAACCTCGGCATCGGCATCCCGACGCTCGTCTCGAACTACATCCCCGAGGGCATGTCGGTGCAGCTCCAGTCGGAGAACGGCATGCTCGGCATGGGCCCCTTCCCCTACGAGGGCGAGGAGGACCCCGACCTCATCAATGCCGGCAAGCAGACGATCACGGCCCTGCCGACCACGAGCTACTTCTCCTCGGCCGATTCCTTCGGGATGATCCGGGGCGGGCACATCAACCTGTCGATCCTCGGCGCCATGCAGGTCGCCCAGAACGGGGATCTCGCCAACTGGATGATCCCGGGCAAGATGGTGAAGGGCATGGGCGGCGCCATGGACCTCGTGGCCGGCGTCAAGAAGGTCGTGGTGGTGATGGAGCACGTGGCCAAGGGCAAGGACGGCTCGGAGAGCCCGAAGCTGCTCGCCGCCTGCGACCTGCCGCTGACCGGCACCCGCGTCGTAGACATGGTCATCACCGATCTCGGCGTCTTCACCATCGACAAGAAGGGCGAGGGCGGCATGCGCCTGGTGGAGCTCGCCTCCGGCGTCACCGAGGCGGAGGTCCGCGCCAAGACTGAGGCCGCCTATTCGGTCGCCCTTGCCTGAGCCGCGCGCGGTTCGTTTCGGGACGATCCCGCCCTTCCGCGGGCGCGCATGGCTAAGCGGACGTTAAGCCGACTCGTCGAAACCTCGGCATCTCCGGGGGCGCCCGCCGCCCCCGGCCGTGTCGAGCCTGGCGAGGATAGCGTATGCGTGGTGTTCCTGCGTCGATGGACAACGTCGTGCCGTTCCGGCGCGCGGGGCATTCCGCCAGGTCCTCGCCGATCCTGCGCCAGGCGGGCTCGGCCGCCGCGCGCCGCGGCGACCAGCGCGCCCTGATGGACGCGGTCTACGCCACCGGGACGCTCGCCGTGGCGGCGGGCGACCGCGAGACCAAGCTCATCGCCTCCCGCCTGCAGGTCTACGGCTTCCTCGCCATCGACGAGGTCGAGGAGGACGGCGGCCACCGCCGCCTGCGCCCCTCCGAGGCGATCCGGGCGCGGGGCGAGCGGCCCTGGCGCCTCTCGAAGGCGAGCTACGGCGCGAGCCTCGCGGTGACGATCCCCGCCATCGACGATTTCCTGTTCGATCGGCCAGCCTGACTCCTCCGGGGTGACGGCGGCGGCGGGACGGATTACTGAACCTCGCCGCCCGCGGTGCCGGGCCCGTAGCTCAATGGTTAGAGCCGGCCGCTCATAACGGTCTGGTTGCAGGTTCAAGTCCTGCCGGGCCCACCACCTACCGGCCGGCGCGCCGGAATCCTCCGAACGCTGACTGCTTCTCGGATCGACGCGCTAGGCATCGCCCAGTAGCCGCGCTCGGTGCTCGATGGCCGCCATCACGGAATCGATAAGCTGAGTGGGGAAGCCCGAGGGAAGCTCCTCGACCGCGACGGCGGCCTTCGCCAACGCCGTTCCTGCGAGCTCCTGGAAGATGACACGCACCAGCGGGAATCCGACGCCTGCAAGGTCCGCCGTCTGCAGAAAGTGGCGCGGCAGGATGTCATGCACGCCGTAGTGCCGGTTCTTCCCGACGGACATCGCGAGCTTGAACGTCTTGGGCTGTATCCGCCCCGCATCCAGGCTCGGCTGGGCTGTCAGAACATCATAGGCAGGAGTCATCCGGAACCGGCCGCCCGGAGTGATGAACACGCTGAAGTTCTTTGCGTGCCCATCCGTCGCGCCGAGCATCCAGAAGATGACGTTGGCCCGCAGGAAGGTGGCGATGTCGGCCTCCGGAGTGTCGCTGCCTTTCAGGAGAGAGACCACGTCGCGGATGCCGGGGCCGCCGTCCGACTGATATTTGCGCGTCGGCGGCACCGACAACGCTTGGCAGCAATCCTCCTGGGGAAGGCGGAGCAATCGGCCGTCTCTCGCCCAGCGGCGATCGAAGCGCTCGACGACGAGCGTGCGCAGGCCTCCGAAATCCGCGATCTCCGCTCGAGCGGCCGGTACGCCCAGCGCCGCCATCAGCGTGAGGCAGAGATACTCGTTTTCGACGCTGTTCGAGAGGTCCACGCCGTTTGGCAATCGACCGATCTGTGGCTTGAGAATGTGCGTCGTCGGTGTTGTGCCGGTCGGCTTGAACCATTGGCCGTCTCGGCGGAGGAGCGCGGTCTTCTCCTGAGCGCCGGCGATGGAGATCCTGAAATCCTCATCCTGCCCGACGCCGAGCGGGGCAGTGGCGAGGTTGCCGAGGAGGTCGGCGATCTCGTCATCTGACACGGCTTCGCCGACGATGACGCCGACGGGGCCGGGATCGACGCCGTCCGGCAGGAACTGCAGAGCCCCGACGCAGTCGCGCCCCAACGCGGCGAGCATATTGTAGGCGTCGGTGCCCTCGGCTCCGACACGCTCGGCGACCCGGCGCCGGATCGGGTCGCTGTCGGGGAGGAGGTTGTCGAAGACATTGGTGACGGCGCCGCCGACGTAGCGGTCCTCCCGGAGCGGCAAGGACAGAGAAACGGGGAACGTGCCTCGCAGGTCGAGCCAATCGCGGGCGTACTGAAAATCGATGGCGCCGGTGCTTTCGCGGCGGAGGATGCCGACGAAGCGTCCATTCAGAAAGACGTTCAGTGGCCGATGCATCCTACGTCGAGACATCAGAAGAGATCCTCGATATCCGCATCGCTTCCTTGGCTGCGCAGCCGCACGACCAGTTCGAGATCGAGCGCTGAGAGCACTTCCATGAGGGTCCGGAGCTGGACGGCGGGCTCGCCCGCCTCGAGGCGAGAGATGGTGCCTTGCCGGAGGTGAATGCGGTCTCCCAGGCTGCCTTGGGTCAAGCCAGCCTGCTTGCGGGCGCGACGCAGGATCGCTCCGAGCTGCTTCTCGGTCCTGGCGATCTGCTCCCTCATGGCGACCTCAACTGGCGATATACGCATCTGCGCATAAAACCGAGATATACGCATTCGCGCATGAGGGCAATATATACGCGAGTCCGTCTGCTGTGGCCTGCCACCTTGCATCGCGAGGCCGCTCCGTCGGCTCAATTCGGGAACCAGCCGAGGACCACGCAACCGGAACGGATGAAGGGAGCGGCTATCGCACCTCGACCGCAGCGAGAATCTCCGGAATAGCCGCCTTGACCTGGAAGAACCCGCGGGTGGCGCGGGGCCAGATTAGGCGGTCCCAGTCTCGCTGGACCCTTGCGCAGGGCGGCAGGGCTGCGGCCGAGGGGCCAACGGGGGCCCAGGCCGCGACGACCGGCAGCGTTCCGGCCCAATCCGCCTCGACGGGGCCGGCCGGGCAACCGAAATGCGCGGCCGCCCGCGCCAGGGCGTCGTCCATCGCCTCGCGATCCGCGCGGCGCACGCGCTCGACCGCGCCCGCCGCATGCGACAGGAGGCCGCCGACCCGCACCACCTCGGCGCCGCCGAGCGGCAGACTCTCGGGGTGGAGGTCGTCGAGGTGGAGCAGCAGGGCGACCTGGCCCGTGGGGACGGGATCGGTGGGTCGAAGCCGCGTCGCCGGGGGCGATTCGGGCTCCCGCAGGGCCTCCGCATCCTCGTCGAGGCCGGCGGGATCGAAGCGCCCTTCGGTGTAGCGGCGGATGTTCTCGCGCCGGGCGAGGTAGTGCTTGCCGCGGGTGTGGAGACCGCCGACCCAGCGCCAGGACAGGGTGTTGCTCGCCGGGTCCCCGTCGACGAGGTGCTCCAGGAAGAACGCGGCGCCCAGCGCCCAGGGCAGGCGCAGGGTGAAGATCCAGATCGAGGCGAACCACATCCGGGCGTGGTTGTGCAGCCAGTTCGTCTCGACGATCTCGCGCGCCCAGTCGTCGAACCCGTCGATCCCGGTGCGGCCCTCGACGGCGCGCTCGTAGGTCCTGCGCAGGCCGGATTCCGCGGCCAGTCGTCGATGCCCCTCGGCGACCAGCCCCTCGTACTGCGTCCACAGCGCGGGACGGGTTTCGAGGTGGCCCTTGAAGTAGGTCCGCCAGAATACCTCCTGGACGAAGCGCTCCGCCCCCTCCGGCCCGTGCGCGGCGAGCGCGGCCGCGACGACCTCCTGCTCGGTGATGAGCCGGCGGCGCAGGTAGGGCGAGAGGGCCGAGGTCGACGCCTCCTGGTCCGGCCCCCGATCCGTATTCCGGCCGCCGGCATAGGCCGCGCCCATATGCTCGGTGAAGCGGGCGAGGCGGTCGAGCCCGGCGGCGCGGGTCATGGGGAAAGTGCGATCCATGCCGGCGAGATAGGGCGCCGTGCCGGCGGGGTCCGGCCGAGACCTCCGGCCTGCGCCGCGACCGAAGGACAGGCGTGCGCGCGATCACGCCTGCGTGACGGGCCGACGCGGCAGGCTTATGATGTGGCGAAGGCCGCCGCTCGCGGCTCTTCCGGAGACCGAATGCCCCACTTGAAGCTGCCGCGCACGCTTCGCCTCGACCCGTCCGACACCTTCGTCTTCGAGCACCCGGCCGAGCCCGGCGAATGGGCGGTGACGGGCTCGTTCCTGTTCTTCGACGTCGAGGCGGGGGACCTGACGGGCAAGGCCCAGGCCGCGTTCCGGTCCGCCTTCGTCGGAGTGACCTCGCTCGGCTTCTCGACCCTCGTGGTGGTCAGCGAGGTGAGCGAGGCGGAGCGGGAGGCGGCCGTGGCGACGCTCGCCCGCCATATCCACGAGCGCCTCGGCGCGCCGGATCAGGAGGCCGCACTCGCCGCCGCACGGGAGGAGATCGCGGTGGCGGCCTCTCTCTGCGCGCCGGAGGTCGGCACCGTGCTCGCGATGCACCGCACGGTCGAGGCGGGCGAGATCCGCGAGGCCTTCCGGACCCTGCGGCCGCGGGAGGGCATCCCGGGCGCGGACCGGCTGCACGCCCATGCCCGCGCCTTCCACTTCGTCGAGACCGACGAGGAGGAGCCGGAGGAACGGGCCGACCTGATCGGCCTCCTGAAGGCGGGCCCGCGATGAGGGAATTCTGGGTCGCGAGCGGGCACCACCTCGCCGGTCGCACGGAGGGCGGCGGCCTCGCCGTCACCGACGAACTGATCCTCGCCTACCTGGCAAGGCCCGAGCTGGTGCCGCCGGAGGAGGCCTGCCCGGCCGAGCGCGACCTGCACGCGACGCTGCTCGCAGAACCGCGCCGGCCCGTCGCGCCGGAGGAGGTCGCGGGTCTGGCCGATTCCGATGCCCGCGAGAACTGGGCGATGATGCTCGCCTTCCGCGAGCGGCTGCTCGCCGCCCGCTCCGTCGAGGCGGCGTATCTCGATCTCGTCCGGAACGGGCTCAAGGGCACGCCGCCGCTCTTCCTCAACCAGCTCGTCCACCTCATCCTGCGCAACGCGCTCGACGGCTGCGAGGACCCCTACGTGCTGCGGGCCGGCGAGCTGTTCTTCCGGACTCAGCGCGTGTCGTTCCACGAGGGCCGCGTCCTCCTGGCGGATGCCGAGGTGATCGAGGCGCGCGAGGCCGGCGGGCAATCGCCGCTGCTCGCCATGTTCGGCCACGAGCCGGCGAGCGAGCTCGACGTGCTCGTCGACGAGAACGCCTGGAGCTACTGGAGCCGCTCGGACGCCCATTCGATGGTGCTGGATCTCGGCGCCAATCCCCGCAGCCGCGAAGGGCTGGCGCGGGCGGTGGAGGCCTGGATCCGCCACCTCCTCAACGCGGAATGCCGCGTCGAGCCGATCCTCGCCATGGAGGACCCCGATTGGCGCTGGTTCGTCGGCCTCGACGCTGAGGCGACCCGGATCGGCAACGCTCTCTGGAACGGCGAGGCCCTCGACGCGGCGGTGCAGTCGCGGCTGCTCGCCCTGTTCCGCCTCGCTTTTGCAGACGGAACGCCGGTGGACCCCAGGGCGGCCGGGCGGCCCGTGTACCTGCTGCTCGCCATGGATGCGGACAAGCGCGTGACCCTGAAGCCCCAGAACCTCGTGGCGGGCCTGCCCCTCGTCGCCGGAGGGCAGAGCGCGTGAGCGAAACCCAGAGCCCACCGGATGACGGCTTCACGGTCGGCATCATCGTCGCCAAGCGCAGGCTCAAGGGCATCTGGGCGAGCCATGCCTGGCTGCCCGTCGCGGCGCTGCCGGCCGTGCCCGCGGCGGCGCCCTGGACCAGGCTCTCGGCGAGCGAGGACGAGGAGACCTTCTACGCCGGCGCCTACGAGGTGACGCTGCACCCGGCCGAGACCTCGCATTACCGCGACAACCTCGTCTCCGGCCGGCCCTCGCTCTGGATCGCCCTCCGCTCCACGGGGGGCGAGGATTACGAGATCGCGGCGGTGACGGCCGACCCCTACGAGGGCGAGGCGATGGCGGAGGGAATCGGCGAGATCGTCGAGGCCGTGCCGATGCCCGCGGAGGTCCAGGCCTGGGTCGCGGCCTTCTTCGACAGGTTTCACGTGGAACGTTCCTTCCACAAGCGCAAGCGCGACCGTGCCGACCCGGAGGCGCTCGCCCGCCAGGGCATGGGCACCCGCCGGAAGGAGGAGCCGTGATGAGCGACGGGTTTCTCGGCCGCTGGTCGCGCCGCAAGCGCGAGATCATCGAGGCGGAGGGCAAGGCGCCCGAGGTCGCGGCCCCCGACGCGCCCCTCGAGGAGGGTTCCGAACCCGATGCGGAGACGGCCGAGGCGATCGCGGCGCTGCCTCCGATCGAGAGCCTGACGGCGGAATCGGACATCGGCCAGTTCCTGCGCGCCGGCGTTCCGCACGTGCTGCGCAACGCCGCCCTGCGGCGGATGTGGTCCCTCGACCCGAGCATTCGGGACTACCTCTGCGAGGCCCGCGAGTACGCCTATGACTGGAACGTCGTCGGCGGCGTGCCCGGGCAAGGTCCCCTGCTCCCGACGGACGACGTCGAGGGGATGCTCCGCCAGGTCTTCGCGGGGACGGACGTGATCGAAGAGGTCGAGCCTCAACCCGTTGCGGAGGGGGGGATCGAGAGCGCGGAGCCTGCTGGGACGGCTGGGACGGAGACCGAGGTCTCACGGTCGTCAGGCATCTCAGCCGAGGACCATCGCGAACACCTCCAGAGCGCCCGTCAGGTCGAGCGCGGGTCCCCTCTCCTAGGGGGAGAGGGACAGGGTGAGGGGGGTGCGCTTACCGGAGAGTTCGCTCCCCTCGCCCCAGCCCCCTCCCCGTGGGAGGGGGAGCCCGTCTCGGTTCCCGCGCAGGGCGGCAACGCCGTTCGTGAGTCCGGTCCGGCCGAGACCGGCACGCCTGAACCGGCCCGGGTGCGGCGACATGGCGGTGCCGTGCCGATTTGAGCCGTTAAAAACTGGATTGCGCACCTCCCGATCCCGGCTATGATGACGGGAACGTGAGCAAGGCCCCGCGAAGGGGCGCGAGGAATGTGATGCGTCCGCTCGAGTTGGTTCGCGACATCGGGTGCGAGGGCGTGTCGGGTGCGAGTTCCCAAACGCCGATGATCGACGAGATCGACGCGCTTCGATCCCGGCACTACGACCTTCTCGCGGCCATCCTGGGCCGCACGCCTTCGCAGGAGATCCTGGACCAGCTCGCCGGCCTCCGGGGCGATGCGAGCCCGCTGGGCCAGGCCTGCACCGCGCTGGCTGCGGCAGCCGCGGACGCGAGGGTCCACGCGGTCGAGCGGGAATTCTTCGATCTATTCGTGGGCGTGGGGCGCGGCGAGCTCGTGCCCTTCGCCTCCTACTACCTGACGGGCTTCCTGAACGAGCGGCCGCTCGCCCGGGTGCGGGACGACCTCGCCCGGCTCGGTCTCGAGAGCACGGGCGGCATGAGCGAGCCCGAGGATCACATCGCCATGCTGCTCGAGGCGATGGCGGGGCTCGCCTCCGGCCGCTTCGAGGCGGAACCCGGCGTCGACCGCGCCTTCTTCGAGCGGCACCTGAAGCCCTGGGCCGCCCGCTTCTTCGCGGATGTGGAGGGGGCGAAGGCCGCCCGCTTCTACCGCGCCGTCGGCGGGCTCGGCCGCGCGTTCATGGATATCGAGGCCGAGGCCTACGCCCTCGACGCGTGACGATCGCGTGCGAGGGGATTGCGGATTGGGAGGGACGAGGATGTCAGAGGATCGGCAAGGGGATCGGAAGGACGGGCTGGGCCGGCGCCAGTTCTTTCGCGCGCTCGGCGGCGGATCCGTGGCCGCCGCGGCGGCGATCGCGACCCAGCCGATGACCGCGACGAGCGCCCAGGCCTACGACCCCGGCGCGGACGAGACCAAGGCGCGGTACCGCGAGACCGACCACGTCAAGGCCTTCTACCGCAGCAACGGCTACGAGACCCTGAAGAAGTGAGAGCGCCATGCTGATCAAGCGCAAGAGCGGCGGCCCGAGCCGCACCGGTTCGGGGATCGTGGCAGGTCATCAGGCGCCGGCCGCCGTCGACCGCCGCGCCTTCCTGAAGCAATCGGGTCTCGTGGCCGGCGGCCTCGCCGCGGCCGGGTCGATCCAGCTCGGCGCGATGCGCCAGGCGCAGGCCGCCGGCGCCTCGGTGAGCGGCGAGGCCGTCGCGATCAAGAAGAACATCTGCACCCACTGCTCGGTGGGCTGCACGATCACGGCCGAGGTCGTGAACGGCGTCTGGGTCGGGCAGGAGCCCTCCTACGCGAGCCCGATCAACCGCGGCACGCATTGCGCCAAGGGCGCGGCGATCCGCGAGCTCGTGTCGAGCGACCGGCGCCTCAAGTACCCGATGAAGATCGTCGACGGGCAGTGGACGCGCATCTCGTGGGATCAGGCGATCAACGAGATCGGCGACAAGATCACCGCGCTGCGCGACCAGCACGGGGCCGATTCCGTCTACTGGCTCGGCTCGGCCAAGTTCACGAACGAGGCGGCCTACAAGTTCCGCAAGCTCGGCGCCTTCTGGGGCACGAACTCCGTCGACCACCAGGCCCGGATCTGCCACTCGACCACGGTGGCGGGCGTCGCCAACACCTGGGGCTACGGCGCGCAGACCAATTCCTACAACGACATCCGCAACGCCAAGACCATGATCATCCTCGGCGGCAACCCGGCCGAGGCACACCCGGTGGCGCTCCAGCACGTGCTGTCGGGCAAGGAGATCAACCGGGCCAACGTGATCGTCGTCGATCCGCGCTTCACCCGGACGGCGGCCCACGCCACCGATTACGTCCGCATCCGCTCAGGCACCGACATCCCGGTGATCTGGGGCATCCTCTGGCACATCTTCCAGAACGGCTGGGAGGACAAGGAATTCATCGCCCAGCGCGTCTACGCGATGGAGGACGTCCGCAAGGAGGTCGAGAAGTGGAACCCTGAGGAGGTGGAGCGGGTCTCCGGCGTGCCGGGCGAGCAGCTCAAGCGCGTCGCCAAGCTCTTCGCGACCGAGAAGCCTGCCACCCTGATCTGGTGCATGGGCGCGACCCAGCACACGGTCGGCACAGCCAACGTGCGCGCGCTCTGCATCCTGTGCCTGGCCACCGGCAACGTCGGCAAGCCGGGCACCGGCGCCAACATCTTCCGCGGCCACACCAACGTACAGGGCGCGACCGACCTCGGCCTCGATGTCACGACGCTGCCGCTCTATTACGGCCTCGTCGAGGGCGCCTGGAAGCACTGGGCCCGCGTCTGGGACGTGCCCTACGAGTGGCTGCAATCGCGCTTCGACGAGGTGCCCGCCAAGGACGGACGCAAGGGCAAGACCCGCAAGGAGAGCATGGAGGCGCCCGGCATCACCTCGACGCGGTGGTTCGACGGCGTGAACCTGCCCGAGGACAAGATCGACCAGCGCACCGGCATCAAGGCGATGATGGTGTTCGGCCACGGCGGCAACACCGTGACCCGCCTGCCGGAGGCCGTGAAGGGCCTGGCCAAGCTCGACCTCCTCGTCGTCGCCGACCCGCATCCGACCACCTTCGCGGCGCTCGATGCCCGGCGCGACAACACCTACCTCCTGCCGATCGCGACCTCCCTCGAGATGGAGGGCTCGCGCACGGCCTCGAACCGCTCGCTGCAATGGGGCGAGCAGATCGTGAAGCCGGCCTTCGAGTCGAAGAACGACTACGAGGTGATGTACCTGCTCGCCAAGAAGCTCGGCTTCGCGGAAGCGATGTTCAAGCACGTCAAGGTCGAGAACAACGTGCCGGCCGCGGAGGACATCCTGCGCGAGATCAACCGCGGCGGCTGGTCGACCGGCTATTGCGGCCAGTCGCCCGAGCGGCTGAAGGCGCATATGCGCAACCAGCACAAGTTCGACCTGATCACCCTGCGCGCGCCCAAGGACGATCCCGAGGTGGGCGGCGACTATTACGGCCTGCCCTGGCCGTGCTGGGGCAAGCCCGAGCTTCGGCACCCGGGCTCGCACATCCTCTACAACACGAACCTGCACGTGAAGGACGGCGGCAGCACCTTCCGGGCGCGCTTCGGCGTCGAGCGCAACGGCCAGACCTTGCTCGCCGAGGATTCCTTCACGAAGGGCTCGGACCTGACCGACGGCTACCCGGAATTCACGATGGCCGTGTTCAAGAAGCTCGGCTGGGACAAGGACCTGACGGCCGAGGAGATGGCGACGATCACCAAGATCGGCGGCAACAACATCGACGCGGTGAGCTGGGCGACCGACCTCTCGGGCGGCATCCAGCGGGTCTGCCTCGACCACGGCGTCATCCCGTTCGGCAACGGCAAGGCGCGGGCGAATGCCTGGAACCTGCCCGATCCCGTGCCGGTGCATCGCGAGCCGATCTACACGCCGCGCCCCGACCTCGTGGCGAAGTACCCGACGCGGCCCGACGACCGCCAGTTCCGGATGCCGAATATCGGCTTCTCGGTGCAGAAGGCGGCCGTGGAGAAGAACGTCGCCCAGGACTTCCCGATCATCCTCACCTCGGGCCGCCTCGTCGAGTACGAGGGCGGCGGCGAGGAGACCCGCTCGAACCCGTGGCTCGCCGAGCTGCAGCAGGACATGTTCGTCGAGATCAACACCGGCGACGCGACCGAGCGGGGCATCAAGGACGGTCAGTTCGTCTGGGTGACCGGCCCCGAGAACGGGGCCAAGGCGAAGGTGAAGGCCCTCGTCACCGACCGCGTCGGCAAGGGCGTCGCCTTCATGCCCTTCCACTTCTCGGGGTGGTACCAGGGCGACGACATGCGGAAGTTCTATCCCGAGGGCACCGATCCTGTGGTGCTGGGGGAGAGCTCGAACAACACCACGACCTACGGCTTCGATCCTGTGACGGGCATGCAGGAAACGAAGTGCACCCTCTGCCAGATCCGGGCCGTCTAAGGAGATCTCGTCGTCATGGCTCGCATGAAGTTCCTCTGCGACGCGGATCGCTGCATCGAGTGCAACGCCTGCGTCACGGCCTGCAAGAACGAGCACGAGGTGCCCTGGGGCATCAACCGCCGTCGCGTCGTCACCCTCAATGACGGCAAGCCCGGCGAGCGCTCGGTCTCGATGGCCTGCATGCACTGCACCGACGCGCCCTGCGCGGCGGTGTGCCCGGTGAACTGCTTCTACACGACGGCCGACGCCGTGGTGCTGCACTCCAAGGACATCTGCATCGGCTGCGGCTACTGCTTCTACGCCTGCCCGTTCGGCGCGCCGCAATATCCGAAGGTCGGCAACTTCGGTTCGCGCGGCAAGATGGACAAGTGCACCTACTGCGCCGGCGGCCCCGAGGCCGACCTCTCGACCGTAGAGTACGAGAAGTACGGCTCGAATCGGCTCGCCGAGGGCAAGCTGCCGCTCTGCGCCGAGATGTGCTCGACCAAGGCGCTGCTGGCCGGCGACGGCGAGATGATCGCCCAGATCTACAAGGAGCGGGTGGTCAAGCGCGGCTACGGCTCCGGGGCCTGGGGCTGGAAGACCGCCTACCGCGAGACCGTCGCGATCTAACGCCGGCCGCAGGTCAGATTTCGAGAGGGAATGCCGATGGCGCGGGTGTCAGGACTCGTCAGGACCGGGATCGTAGCGCTCAGCCTTTGGGCGGCGGGCGCCTTAGCGCCGAGCTCCGCCCAGATGACGAAGGACGGCTTGAACCCGACGGGCGCCAACCCGACCGCCAACTCCGTCAACGAGGAGTTCCTGTTCAAGCAGGAGCCCAAGATCGGCGGCCGGGTCAGCATCCCCGATCAGAAATCCGCGAACCTCATCCAGCCGCAGGGGCGCGAGTACCGGGCTTTCCGTGAGGATTACCTGCCCTGGATCGGCGGCATCGCCGTGCTGGGCATCCTCGGCCTGCTCGCGACCTTCTTCCTGCTGCGGGGGCGCATCCCGCTGGACGACCCGGGGCCGGACACGGGCAAGAAGATCCTGCGCTTCAACAGCTTCGAGCGCTTCGCGCATTGGATGACGGCGACCTGCTTCATCATCCTGTCGCTGTCGGGCCTGAACTACATCTTCGGCAAGCGCCTGCTCATGCCGCTGATCGGACCGGAAGCCTTCGGCGCCCTCGCGCAGTGGGCGAAGTACGCCCACCTCTACCTCGCCTGGCCCTTCATGCTCGGCATCGCGATCATGCTGGTCGTCTGGGTGAGGGACAACATCCCCGAGAAGCTCGACTGGGAGTGGATCAAGGCCGGCGGCGGCCTCGTCGGCCGCGGCCATCCGCATGCGCGGCGCTTCAACGCCGGTCAGAAGGTGGTGTTCTGGATGGTCGTCGGCTTCGGCGCGGCCATGAGCGTCACGGGCCTCGTGATGATGTTCCCCTTCTCGGTCACCGACATTAACGGGATGCAGGTGACGCAGGTGATCCACTCGCTCATCGGCGTCGTGTTCATCGCCGGCATCCTCGCCCACATCTACATCGGCTCGATCGGGATGGAGGGCGCCTACGACGCCATGGGCAGCGGCAAGGTCGATCTCGGCTGGGCCAAGTCGCACCACGACCTCTGGGTCGAGGAGCAGCAGGCCAAGACCGCGAGCGGGCCTCAGGTCGGCAAGCGCCCGGTCAGCCCTCACCAGGTTCCGGCGGAATGAGCGGCGCCCGGCCGAACTCGGTCGGGCCTTGAGACAGTCAGGAGTGTGCGATGAAGGTCTTCCTCGTGTCCGTGATCGCCGCCGTCGCGCTCGCGGTCGCGGCCTCGTTCCTCCTCAACGAGAACCAGAAA
The DNA here is from genome assembly GCF_022179305.1 of Methylobacterium iners. Lineage (GTDB taxonomy): Bacteria > Pseudomonadota > Alphaproteobacteria > Rhizobiales > Beijerinckiaceae > Methylobacterium > Methylobacterium iners. Next base: position 1,099 of record NZ_BPQP01000031.1, on the reverse strand, counting down.
TTCGCCTACGAGGCCTACGCCACCTCGGGCGCCCGCGTGTCCCACCCGGGCAGCAACCTCGTGGGCCCGCAATGGTCCGGCAATGCCGGCGGGGCGGAGCACAAGTCCCACGGCTCGTGAGCCGCTGCCGGCCCTGTCATCCAGCCTTCGCATCCCCGCTCCATCGCTGAGCGCCTGTCGGCGCGGACGTTCCGCGCGCGGCGTTTCGATGGCATAGGGCCTGTCGGGCGTCCTGCCCGCCGAGACGGCGGGCCGACGCGGAGCGGGATGGCAATCGCATGAAGATCGCGATGATCGGGTCGGGCTATGTCGGCCTGGTGTCCGGGGCGTGTTTTGCCGATTTCGGGCACGTGGTGGCCTGCGTCGACAAGGATCCCGACAAGATCGCCGCGCTCGAGGCCGGCCGCATCCCGATCTTCGAGCCGGGCCTCGACACGCTGGTCGCCGACAATGTCCGCCAGGGCCGGCTCACCTTCTCCACCAACCTACCCCAGGCGGTCGCGGGCGCCGACGCCGTGTTCATCGCGGTCGGCACGCCGTCCCGCCGCGGCGACGGCTTTGCCGACCTCTCCTACGTCCACGCCGCGGCCCGCGAGATCGGGCAGGCGCTCACCGGCTACGCGGTGGTGGTCACCAAGTCGACCGTGCCGGTCGGCACCGGCGACGAGGTCGAGCGCATCATCCGCGAGGTGCGGCCCGAGGCCGAGGTCGCCGTGGTGTCGAACCCCGAGTTCCTGCGCGAGGGCGCGGCGATCGCCGACTTCAAGCGGCCCGATCGCATCGTCATCGGTGCCGAGGGCGCCCGCGAGGCGGAGGTGATGCGCGAGATCTACCGTCCGCTCTACCTCAACCAGGCGCCGATCCTGGTGACGGGCCGGCGCACGGCCGAGCTCACCAAGTACGCGGCCAACGCCTTCCTGGCCACCAAGATCACCTTCATCAACGAGATCGCCGACCTCTGCGAGCAGGTCGGCGCCAACGTGCAGGAGGTCGCCCGCGGCATCGGGCTCGACAACCGCATCGGCGCGAAGTTCCTGCATGCCGGGCCGGGCTACGGCGGCTCCTGCTTCCCCAAGGACATCCTGGCGCTGGTCAAGAC
>NZ_BPQP01000030.1 GCF_022179305.1 Methylobacterium iners | reverse complement strand
CGAGACCGGTCTCGACGAGGCGGCGAACTTCCGCGTCGATCTTCTGGGCAGTGGCCTCCGAGACCGTCTGCTGGCGGCCCATCGACATGCCGAGGAAGACCTCGTCATTGTTCTCGCCGTACGCCACGGTGCCGAGCTCGGGCGAGAAGCCCCAGCGGGTGACCATCATCCGGGCAAGGCGCGTCGCCTGCTCGATGTCGGACTGAGCACCCGAGGTCACCTTGTCGGCGCCGAAGGTCATCTCCTCGGCGATGCGGCCGCCCATCATGATGGCGAGGCGCGAGGTCATCTGCTCGAACGACATCGAGAGCTTGTCGCGCTCGGGCAGCTGCATGACCATGCCGAGTGCGCGGCCGCGCGGGATGATCGTCGCCTTGTGGACGGGATCGGTGGCCGGCACGTTGAAGGCGACGATGGCGTGACCTCCCTCGTGGTAGGCGGTGAGCCGCTTCTCGTCCTCGGTCATCACGAGGGTGCGCCGCTCGGCGCCCATCATGACCTTGTCCTTGGCGTCCTCGAACTCGTGCATCGTCACGATCCGCTTGCCGCGGCGCGCGGCGAGCAGGGCCGATTCGTTGACGAGGTTCATCAGGTCGGCGCCGGAGAAGCCCGGCGTGCCGCGGGCGATGACCTTGAGGTCGACGTCCGGCGCCAGGGGCACCTTGCGGACGTGGACGCGCAGGATGCGCTCGCGGCCGACGACGTCCGGGTTCGGCACCATGATCTGGCGGTCGAACCGGCCCGGGCGCAGCAGGGCCGGGTCGAGCACGTCGGGGCGGTTGGTGGCCGCGATGATGATCACGCCCTCGTTGGCCTCGAACCCGTCCATCTCCACGAGGAGCTGGTTGAGGGTCTGCTCGCGCTCGTCGTTGCCGCCCCCTAAGCCCGCGCCGCGGTGGCGGCCGACCGCGTCGATCTCGTCGATGAAGATGATGCAGGGCGCGTTCTTCTTGGCCTGCTCGAACATGTCGCGGACACGGCTCGCACCGACACCGACGAACATCTCGACGAAGTCCGAACCCGAGATCGTGAAGAAGGGCACGTTGGCCTCGCCCGCGACCGCCCGGGCGATCAGGGTCTTACCCGTGCCGGGAGGGCCGACGAGGAGCACGCCGCGCGGGATGCGCCCGCCGAGCCGCTGAAACTTCTGGGGGTCGCGCAGGAACTCGACGATCTCCTGGAGATCCTCCTTCGCCTCCTCGACGCCCGCCACGTCGTCGAAGCTGACGCGGCCAGAGGCCTCGGTGAGGAGCTTGGCCTTCGACTTGCCGAAGCCCATGGCGCGGCCTGCGCCCGATTGCATCTGGCGCGAGAGGAAGATCCAGGCGCCGATGAAGACGAGGATCGGCAGCCAACTCACCAGCAATTGGATGAACCAGGGCGTGTTGTCCGACGGCGGACGCGCCGTGATCTGCACACCCTTGCCCTGCAGCTTCGAGACCAGCATCGGGTCGTTCGGTGCGTAGGACGTGAAGTTGCCGCCGCCGACATAGGTGCCGCTGACGTCCTGCCCCGAGATCACGACCGTCTGGATCTTGCCGGCATCCGCGTCGTTCAGGAGCTGGCTGTAGGCGATCTCGCTTCCGCCGCCGCGGTGACCCGGATTCTGGAACAGGGTCACGAGCGCGAGCACCAGAAGGAAGATGACGACCCACAAGGCGAAGTTGCGGAAGTTGGGGTTCATCGATCAATCCCTGAGGGAGCGCCCGATCATCGCGCGAAGGCGCGCGTTACTCCGGACGCTCCGACCCAATGTAGGCAGCGCGCCGACCCTTGCCAAGTAAAACAGGGACCCCTGCGGCAAGGCCTTCCGGCGACGGTTAGCCGGCCCTTCGCGGCGGGGCGAGGCGGAAGCTCAACCTGCCGACCGGGGTCACCTCGATCAGGATCCCGCGGAGCGTCCGGCGCAGGGGCGTGCGGGCTCGGAGGGCCGGCAGGAGGTCATCGAGGACGAGCCGTTCCAGCCGCTCCAAGCGCAGTGGCCCCGTGCCGCCGGCCTCCATGATCGCCGCATCCACGACCCGCAGGAGGATCGCCTCCGGAAGGCCCCGCAGACTTGAACCATCAAGGATGAGGCCGGCTTCGGAGGATCTGCGCGCCGCGGCGAGTGCAGAACGGGCGACCTCTGTCAGGGCCGCGTCGTCGCGTGCGGCTCGGAGGGCGACGCGGCAAAGCCGTTCGACGCTCAAGCCCTCATGGGCGAGGAGGGGCATGAGCCCTCTCAGTCGGACACGGGCGAAGCGATCGTCGGCGTTCGATGGGTCCTGCAGGGCGAGGAGGCCATGAGCCTCGCAATAGGCGACGAGCGCAGCCTTGGGCGTGGCCAGGAAGGGGCGGGCGAGATCGATGCCGGGTCGCAGCGGCCGCTCCCCCCGCATGCCGGCGAGTCCACCGGGGCCGCTTCCCGCGATGAGGCGCATCAGCACCGTTTCGGCCTGATCGTCCTGGGTATGGCCGGTGAGGACGACGACGGCGCCGATTTCCTGAGCGCATTGTGCCAGGAGGCAATATCGGGCGTCCCGCGCCTCGGCCTGAACCCGGCTGGCTGGCTTGGGGCCGCGCCATTCGAGAAGATGGTGTGGAAGTCCGAGCCGCGAGGCGGCGGCGGCCACGCCTTCCGCCTCTTCACGGCTCTCAGGGCGTAGTCCATGGTCGACCGTGGCGACGGATAGACCAACCCGCGGCGAGAACGCCGCCGCGACGTGCATCAGGGCCGTGGAATCCGGTCCGCCGGAGACGGCGAGCAGCACGTCGCCTCGGGCGAGCGCAGGATCGAGATAGCGCCGCAGCGCCCGCGCGAGCGGGTCGTCCGCACTCAAGCGGCGCAGCGCGCGCGCTTCTGCTCCCGCGCCACCCCCTGCCGGACAGTCGCGCCGGCGGAAGGGAACTTGCGCTCGAGTTCGGCCAGCGTCGCGCAGGCCTGCTCCCGGGCACCGAGCGCGTTGAGCGAGGCACCGAGCTTCAGCATCGCCTCGGGCGCCTGGGGCGAGCGGGCATAATCGGTCGAGACCTTCAGGAACTGCTCCGCCGCCTCGCGATTCCGGTTGCGCTGCAGGTAGCTTTCACCGAGCCAATAGGTCGCCGCCGGCACCAGGGCGTCACGGGGATGCGATTGGATGAACCGACGCAGGCCCATCTCGGCCTGCTCGTACTGGCGCTCGACGATGTACGCGTAAGCCTCGTCGTAGTCGGAGCGGGCATCGCCCGTGCCGGTCGCGGCCACGCTGCCGCTCGGGCGCAGAGCGCCCGTGGTCGGCACCCGCGAAGGCGGCGTCAGGTCCACGGGCCCTCCGAGGCCGGGGGGCGTCAGTTCGACCTCCTCCTCGTCGCCGTCGATAGCCGCCGAGGGTAGGCTCGGCGGTCGGGGAAGCGTCGCGACCGGGACGGGTGTACCCACCGGTTGCGGAGCCGCCGCAATCGGCGGGGTCGTCCCAAGGGGGAGGGGCGCTCCCGGGCGACCGGGATTCTGCTCCGGATCGAAGGCATCGCTGCGCTTGGGCGGCTTCGCCGCGCCCGGGTTCGTACCCGACGGCGCCGGCGCGGGCTTGGCGCCCTTGCCCTCGTTCAGGCGGAACTCGACGTCCTCCTGAAACTTGCGCAGCTGCTCCTTGAGCTGCCGGTTCTCGTACTGCAGCGTCTCGATCTGCCCGGCCATCTGGCGCGACTGGTTCTCCAGCCGCCCCAAGCGGACGACGAGTTCGGATGCATCCTGTGCCAAAGCCCCGATCGGCGTAGCGATCAGGCAGGTCGCGAGAAGCAGGCGGCGGAACATGGCTGTCGGCACCGGTCGATCATTCCGTATGAGCACGCGGGGAGCAAAGTCCGCTCCCCGCGGCGAAATTGGGGCCGCGCGAGCGTTACGAGCCGGCGCCGCGATCAAGCACCGTCACGGCGCGGCGGTTCTGCGACCAGCAGGAGATGTCGTTGCAGACCGCCACCGGCCGCTCCTTGCCGTAGGAGACCGTGCGGATGCGGCCGGCGGCGATGCCGCGCGAGGCGAGGTAGTCGTTCACCGACTGGGCGCGCCGGGCGCCGAGAGAGAAGTTGTATTCGCGGGTGCCGCGCTCGTCGGCATGGCCCTCGATCAGGAAGGTGTAGCGGGGGTAGCGCTGCAGCCACTGCGCCTGCTTGTCGAGGGTCGCGGTCGCCGTCGGCGTGAGATCGGTCGAGTCGGACTCGAAGAAGACGCGGTCGCCGACATTGACCACGAAATCTTGGGCGCTGCCCGGGCTGGCGGCGCCAGCTCCGAAGCCCGAGGCGTCGGCGAGGTCCTTGTCGTTGGTGCAGGCGGCCACGCTGAGCGCGGCGCAGAGGGCCGCCGCCAGCGGGAGCACGCGGAGGCGCGCAATCGTCGTCATGGTCTCAAGGTCTCCTGAGGCGGAACCGGGGGCCGACGGTCGGCGCTTCGGGTTTCCGCTTGGATCGGAAGGCTCTCTTCTAGGGTGATCGGGTTAAGCGAAGGTTCGATCAACCTTGACGGAAGGTTTCGTACCGCTTGCGGCGTGCGAGGGCGCACTCGGCCGGGGCGAGCATGCGATCGCATGAGCCGAGAATGCGGCGCGGACGCGGCGCGGTGCCACGCCTGCTCATGCCACCGCCCAGCCGTTGCGGCCCTACAACAAAGGCTTGGACGCCACCCGTGCGGAGAGCCTTCGCGTCGACGAAGCGACCGAAGCGAAGCGGCGGCGTTGAGCCAAGCTTAACCATTCCTCGCTTTTCTTTCCGCCGGCCCAAGCGCGGACCTGCCCGATGACCTCCCGCCCGCACGTCATGATCGTCGAGGACAATTACCTGCTCCTCGATGCCCTGACCGCGGTGTGCGAGCAGCACGGCGTGGGCGTCGTCGCAGCCTCGAGCGGAGAGGCGGCCCTGACTCTCCTGCGCCAGCGCGGCGCTGCGATTGACTGGCTCCTCACGGACATCAGCCTGCCCGGCCTCGTCGACGGCTGGAGCGTGGCGCAAGCCTATCGGGCGATCCATCCGGACCGGCCCGTGATCTACGCCTCGGCCGGCGAACGCCGCGAGCGCAGCCCGGTGTCACGCAGCCTGTTCCTGCAGAAGCCGCTTCGCACCCGTGAGATCGTCGAGATCGCTCAAATGATGGCGCAGACGACGGCGCGGGCGCCAATGGAAGCGGCTGGCTGAGCCGCCCGGATCAGGCTCGCGCCTTCGCAGTCTCAAAAATCTCGGCGATCTCCGGCGTGCCGAGCCAGACATCCACCCGCGTGCAGGCGAGTGCCTCCGACGTCAGGCCGTCATAGATCGAGAAGCTCTGTGCGAGGAAGCCTCTCAGGTCATAGAGCCGCGGGAAGGTGCCCTCGGCGGGCTTCATCTTGAAGAGATAGGAGCCGGTCAGGCCGTAGGTCTCCGCGATCGGCGGATAGACGGGCCAGACCACGTCTCGCGCCAGTTCGTCGCCGAGATAATCCTCGACCTCCACGGGCTCGGGATCGAAGCCGCTTTCCTTGAGGAGACGCCGGGCGATGTCGCCGATCACGAAGGCCTTGGGGTGGTTCAGCACGTGCATGAAGCTCCCGCGCCGTGGCCAACGCGCCAGCTCCTGGTCGAGGGAAAACCCGACCTGAGCGGCGCTCGCCAGGAGATCCCGTACGGAATCGTCCCAGGCATCGAGGTAGCCGAGCCGAAGGAAGACATCCTCGCGATAGAGCGTGATCGTCTGGTCCACGCTCAGTCCGAGCCTGTGAGCGCAGAGCGCGATGGCGGAATGGTACTGCCCCATCGGCGAGGGCGCGAGCTTCAGGGCGGCAAGGCTCGACACCGCGCCGGCATAGACCATGTCGGGATGGAAGGCGGGAAAGACGATCGTCGGGAAGGGGCGCAGGCGCGGGTCGCGCTCGCGCAGGCCGACGAAGCCGCCGGGAATGAGGTCGGGCGGAAAGAACTGCGAGAAGACGTGGTCGTAGCCCGAAAGGCTCCGGGCGAGGCCATCGGCGTCGCCGTAATCCTGCCTCAGGGTCGCCATCGGCACGAAGGTCACGGGGCTCTGCGGCGCCATCAGGCGCATGGCCTGCGCAACGCCGCGCGCTTGACAATTGCCGATCACGGCGATCTTCGGACCGAGCCGGGCAGGGGCAGCGAGTCTGGCCTTGCGCCACGGTCTCGCCCAGGATGGCGCCGACAAGCTGATCGCGTTGAGCGCGCGCCGGGGCAATCTGTGCAGCGCCAAGGAAAGTGCCGGGTTTTGCGGGGACAAGGCCGTTCAAAGCGGTCCGCGTCTTGGCACGGAGCCGGTGAGGGAGAGGGTCGTCGATGCCGAGCAACCCCTATAGCGGTCTACCGGCCGAGCGGTTCTGGCGCAAGGTCGTCACCAACGTGCCCCCCTTCGCCGTCGATCCGCGACCGCGGGACACCTTCGCCATCAGCCGGACCGACAAGGTCGCGACCGGCGGCTCCTGCTTCGCCCAGCGGGTGGCCGACGCCCTGCGCGAGGCCGGGTTCAACTACTACGTCACGGAGGCCGCGCCCGCCGGCACGAGCGCCGAGGCGGGGCGCGACCGCCAGTTCGGCACCTTCTCGGCCCGCTACGGCAATCTCTACTACACCCGCCAGTTCACACAGCTCTTCGACCGGGCCTTCGGCACCTTCGAGCCGGACCTGAAGGCCTGGCTGCGCGAGGACGGGCGCTACGTCGATCCGTTCCGCCCCACCGTGGAGCCCGCCGGCTTCGCAACGGAGGACGAGGTCGTGGCCGCGCGGGAGGAGCATTTCGCGCAGGTCCGCGAGCTCTTTCGGACCCTCGACGTCTTCGTCCTGACGCTGGGGCTCACCGAAGGCTGGCGCTGCCGCTTGGACGGGGCCGCGCTGCCGCTGGCGCCGGGCGTCGCGGGCGGGACCTTCGACCCCGAGATCTACGAATGCGTCAATGCCGGCGCCGCCGAGGTGCTCGGCGACCTCCAGGGCTTCCTCGACCGGCTCTGGAGCGTGAACCCGGCCGCGCGAGTCATCTTCACGGTCTCCCCGGTGCCGATGATCGCGACCTACATGGACCGGCACGTCATGGTCTCGAACAGCTACTCGAAATCCGTGCTGCGCGTGGCGGCCGGCGAGGTCTGCGCGTCCGGCGACCCGCGGGTCGTCTATTTCCCGGCCTACGACATCGTCACCAGCAACGTGAATGCGGGGCGCTACTACAACGACGACCAGCGCACGATCACGGATGCCGGCGTGCGCCATGTCATGCGCTCGTTCCTCGCGACCTTCGCGCAGGACCGGGCCGAGCCGGCGCGCGCGGCGATCGGGGTCGCCGGGGAGTTCGAGAGCACGGCCGGCGTCATCTGCGACGAGGAGGAGATCGAGCGCAGCGTGGCGTGATCCCTTCGATACTCAAGGCCCTTCCCCGGACGGGTGGAGCGAAGCGGACCCCGATCCGGGGCCCAGCACGAGAAGCCGCGAAGCGTCCGAACCCTGCGCCTTCAGCCATGAGCCGCTGACGCGGCACTCATTCGCTGGATCCCGGATCACCTTCCGCTGACGCTCCAGGCGTCCGGGAAAGGACGGCCCCGAACATCGCCTTATTGCAGGTGCCGGGCGTAGGTATCGCCGGCCGCCCGCTTCAGCTCCTCGCCCGCTTCACGCCCGATCCGCGCGGCGTCCGCCACCGAGCCGGAACGCTGCGTGCCCCAATGGGCGCTGCCATCGGGCAGGAACAGCAGGCCGTCCAGCGCCAGCGTGTCGCCGTCGATCCGGGCGAGCGCCGCGATCGGCGTGCGGCAGGAGCCGTCGAGCTCGGCCAGAAGACCGCGCTCGGCCGCCAGTTCCGCGGTCGCCCTGGGCGAGGCGAGCGGCGCCAGCAGGGCGCGAACGTCGGCATCGGCTTCCCGGCACTCGATGCCGAGGGCGCCCTGCGCCACGGCGGGCAGCATCTCCTCGACGGAGAGGACGCTGCGGGCCATGTCGGCCATCCCGAGGCGCTCCAGCCCGCAGAGCGCCAGCAGGGTCGCGTCGCAGGTGCCTTCCTCGAGCTTGCGCATCCGGGTGTTGGCGTTGCCGCGCAGGGGCACGATCGTGAGGTCGGGCCGGCGCATGAGCACCTGCGCCGCGCGTCTGAGGGAGGAGGTCCCGACGCGCGACCCCGCGGGGAGGCCGGCGAAGCCCTGCGCCCGCGTCGATAGGAAGGCGTCGCGCGGGTCGTCGCGCTCGAGGATGCAGGCGATGATCAGTCCCTCGGGCAGCCAGGTTTCCACGTCCTTCATCGAGTGGACGGCAACGTCGACCACGTCCGCGTAGAGGGCCTGCTCCAGCTCCTTCGTGAACAGGCCCTTGCCTCCGATCTCGGAGAGCGGCCGGTCGAGGATGCGGTCGGCCACCGTGTTGACCACGACGATCTCCGTCTCGAGACCGGGATTGGCCGCCACGATCTTGTCGCGGACCATTCCGGTCTGCGCCAGCGCCATCGGGCTGCCGCGGGTACCGATGCGGAGAGGACGCTGAAGCATGGCGGGGGCACTCGTCACGAAAACTGACACGTCTTGGTACGGTCTCCCCGCCCGCGTGTCACCTTGGCTGGACGCCCGCCCTGTTCAGAATGCCTGCAGCGTCAGCTCCGTGTGCTCCACGCTGGGCGGCGCCTCGAAGCAGGGCGAGACCATCGCCCGGTAATCCTTCCAGTCCTGAGACTGGGTGAAGCCGATGGTGTGATCCTCCAGCGTCTCCCACTCGATGAGAAGGCGGTAGCGCTGGGGCTTCTCCAAGGAGCGGCGCACAGCGAAGGAGCGGCAGCCCTTGGCGCGCCGGAAGAGCTTGGCCGCCTCGGCGATGCCGGCTTCGAACTGGGCCTCCATCCCGGCCTTCACGTCGATCTGTGCGATTTCGAGGATCATCGGCTGCCTGCCTCGTTGGATTGAGTTCTACTGGAGAGGCCGCCCGAGCTTGCGCGCCAGGATGCGCTGCGGGCTCCGCTCGGGGTCGACCTGATCGGCGACGGCGAGGTAGGCCGTCTGCTCCAGCATGTAGCGGCCGCCCATCGCCCCGTGCATCACGAGGTCGGAGAAGGTCACCCAGGTCTGGCCGGGCGCGAACTCCACGTCCGCCTGTGGCGCCGAGCCCTGATAGGTCATGTCCTGCTTCAGCGCGTCGTGCAGGTGAAGCATGAGATGATCATATTCCGAGCGCCGCGCCTTGGTGATCCGCAGGGCGGACAGCAGCCGGGCCGAGAGCGGCGAGTAGCCGGGCAGGCGCGGCAGGAATTTCTCGGCCATCGACCCGAAATCCTCGCCGACCCGCCAGAGGCGCGACTGACCGTTCGGGTTGATATTGCGGAAGATCCGAAGAATGCGCTTCTCGCCGATCGGGTTCGAGGGGAAGGCGTCGACATGAAGCCGGGTGTCGTCGCGCCGCCAGCTCAGCTTGCGCTGGTCGACGTCGAAGGGCCGGTAGGAGGTGCCGGCGAAGGAGACCTTGCCCGCATAGGCGGGCAGGTGCCGCTCGATCAGGTCCCTGGCGAAGGCGCGATAGCGGATCAGAAGGTCGCGCAGCCGTGCCTGCTCCTCCTCAGTGCCGGCCGCCCCCTTCAGCGTCGCCGCCTCGCCCCGGATGTTCACGTTCTTCGCCTTGCCGTCCGCGAAGGGGCGTTCGACGAAGCGCTGCTCGAAGGCGTCGAGCGGAAAGTCGAGAGACGGAAAGACGAGGACCGCGCCGCCTTCCAGGGCATCCACCAGCGGGGCGCCGGGGCTCGCGCCCGCTTCGGGCACGGTGAGGATCGGACTGATCATGGGGCTGTATCCTGACGGCCTTGGTCTTGAGCGCCGTGTAGCCGAAGGGGTGCCTCGTTTCCAAGCGCCCGTGATTTCCGGTGGATGAAGCCGCGTGCCGGTTGCCAGGAGGAAGTGTCAGGCCCAACGATCCGCCGGAAACCGCGGACTTCCCGCGCACGTTGATCGACGATCCGGGTTTGTTCCGGCCTCGAGGAAGGCGCCGATGGCGACGTTGAAGGAATTCGAGGAGGCGCTGCGGGAGCACGGCATGCACATGGCGCTTGCCCTGCTCGAGCGCCTGCGCGAGCGCGACCGCGCCACCCGCACGGTAAAACCAGCCCGGCGCCTGACCGGCCAGAAGATGACGCCGGAGCTCGCCCGAGCGATCCTCGACCTTCACGCCTCCACGGGCATGACGCAGCAGGAAATCGCCTTCAAGGTCGGCGTCAACCAGGGCCGCGTGAACGAGGTGATCAAGCGCGGCAAGTGGCTGAACGACGATCCGCACGCACCGGAGGCGGTGGCCCGCGACCGTGCCAAGGCGCGAATGCGCGGCGATCCCAAGCCGAAGCGACCACCCGCACTTGCCTCCGCCAAGGCGGCGAAATCGGGCGCCAAGCCGAAGCGCCCCGGCCCCCAGGGCCAGTTCGTGTTCGGCGACCTCTAACGGCCTTGAGGATCGGGGAACCGGGCCTCCCCGATCCGGGGTTTCCGTCGATATCGCGCATCGGGCGTGCGAACCAACGGGAACGCCACCATGCTCCGCATCGCCCTTGCGGCCAGTATCACCTTCGCGGCTTCAGCCGCCCAGGCCCAGCGCCCCTCCACGGTCGACATGTCGTGCCGGCAGGCACGCGCGACGGTCTCACAACAGGGCGGCGTCGTGCTCGGCACGGGTGGGGCGACGTACGACCGCTTCGTGCGCGACCGCGGCTTCTGCGAGGCAACGGAAATCACGACGCGCGCCTTCGTGCCGACCCGCGATGAGCCGGGCTGCTTCATCGGCTACCGCTGCAAGGAGCCCGGACGCGGGGATCGCTTCGGGAACTTCTGAACATGAAAACGCCCCGGCCTAATGGCCGGGGCGCTCCCCTTACAGGAAGGCCGCGATCAGGCTGCCTGCTGCACCGAACCTTCGATCACCGGAGCGTTCGTGGGACGGCCCGAGGCGATCTGGATCTGACGCGGCTTCTTCGCCTCCGGAATCTCGCGGACGAGATCGATGTGGAGGAGGCCGTTCTCCAGCACCGCGCCCGTCACCTGGACGTAGTCGGCGAGCTGGAACCGGCGCTCGAAGCCGCGGGCGGCGATGCCCTGGTGCAGAACCTCAACCTTGCGGTTCGCGTCGCCCTTGCGCTCACCCTTCAGCGTCAGCGCATTCTCCTTGACCTCGATCGAGAGATCGGAATCCGTGAAGCCGGCAACCGCCACCGTGATCCGGTAGGCGTTCTCGCCGGTGCGCTCGATGTTGTAGGGCGGATAGGTCGGAACCGCATCGGACGCGACGAACTGGTCGAGGGCCGAAAACAGGCGATCGAAGCCGACGGTGGAGCGATAGAGGGGAGCAAGATCGAACTGACGCATTACATATCCTCCTTAAGAAGCAACATGCATAGGTGTGGTCCGCCCGAGGGCCGGACCCTTGCGCCGCCATATTGGCCGGCACAGAACAAATATCGGGGGCGCGCGGACGGGCTTCAAGAGCCTGGACACGCCGTTCCCGCAGGATTTTTCGAGGGTCCTTTGCGATCGTTACCTGCTGAGGCTTGGCTACCCCGATGCTGACGCTCAACTCCACACCCGGCAACCCGGTCCCGCCCGGCGGCGTCCTCGTCTCGCTGCGGGCGGATGACGGCGTCGAGCTGCGGGCCGCCCATTGGCGCCCGACCACGCGAAACGTGAGGGGAACCGTCTGTCTCTTGCAGGGCCGGGCCGAGTTCATCGAGAAGTACTACGAGACGATCGGCGACTTGCGCCGGCGCGGCTTGGCCGTCGTCGCCTTCGACTGGCGGGGGCAAGGCGAATCCGGACGGCAGGTCACCGATCCGCATAAGGGCCACGTCGCACGCTTCGACGATTACCGCCGCGACCTCATGGCCGTGCGGGATTCCATCTTGCGCCCACTGTTGCCCGAGCCGCATTTCTGCCTCGCCCACTCGATGGGCGGTGCGATCGCTCTCACCGGGGCTTTCGAGGGTTGGCTGCCGTTCCGGCGCATCGTCACCGTGGCGCCGATGCTCTCCATCCGGATGGTGCGCTTTTCGACGGCTGCCGGCCTCCTTGCCCGGGCAATGCACCGGCTGGGCCTCGGGCGTCGCTACATCTTCTTTGGCAACGGAACGTCGATGGCGACGAAGCCCTTCGCGGGCAATCGGCTCTCGACCGACCCCAACCGCTACGCCCGCAACGCCGATGCCGCACGGCAGGTCGGGGCCGGCGCGGTGGGCGATCCGAGTATCGCCTGGGCCGCCTCGGCCTTCCGGGCCATGGCGCGGCTGAACGACCGGCGGGTGGCGCCCGCCATCGCCATCCCGACCCTGATCGTCGCGGCCGGTGCCGATCCGGTCTGCGGCACGGCCGAGACGGAGCGCTTCGCCGCCGCGCTGCGGACCGGCGATCTCATCCTGCTGCCCGGCGCCCGACACGAAATCCTGTCCGAGCGCGATGCGGTCCGAGAGGATTTCTGGGCCGCCTTCGACGCCTTCATTCCAGGCAGCGAGCCGTTCGACAGGGAAAGGATTGGCGCAGCGGCGGAGGCGCGGGTCTGAGGGCGCTATACGGCGCGCTCAGCCCGCACGATGCCGGGCTGGCCCGTTCCCTCACCCGTTGAGCATGGCCATCGCGGCCGCGTGCAGCCCTCGATCGCCGGCCGCAACGATGCGGCCGCCAGCCGCCGCCGGGCCGCCCTCCCACGTCGTCACGACGCCGCCCGCGCCCTCGATGATCGGGATCAAGGCGACAATGTCGTGGGGCTTCAGCCCAGCCTCCACCACGAGGTCGATCTGGCCGGCCGCCAGCATGCAATAAGCGTAGCAGTCGGTGCCGTAGCGCGACATCCGGACAGCCGCCTCGACCCGGCCGAAGCCTTCCCGCTCGGCACCCTCGGCGAAGAGCCTCGGATCGGTGGTCGCGAGCAGGGCCTCCGCAAGGCCTTCGCACCGCCGCGTCCGGAGGTCCCGCTCGCCGCGCGGCCCCCGGAACAGCGCGTGCGCGCCGTCCCCAGAAAAGCGCTCCCCCAGATAGGGCTGGTGCATGAGGCCGCGCACCGGCACGCCCTGATGCATGAGGCCGATCAAGGTCCCCCAGCTCGGAAGCCCGGCGATGAAGGCCCGGGTCCCGTCGATCGGATCAAGCACCCAGGTGCACTCGGCCTCCGGGTGGTCCGAGCCGAACTCCTCGCCGATGATGCCGTGCGTCGGAAAAGTTCGCCGGATCATATTGCGCAGCGACACTTCGGCGGCGCGGTCCGCCTCGGTGACCGGATCGAAGCCACCACCCGCACGCCCCTTGTCCTCCAGGCCGAAGGCCGCGCGGAAGAAGGGCAGGATCGCGTGGCCGGATTCGGTGGCGAGGTCGTCCATGAAGCGGGCGAGATCGACGACGCTCATGGGGCTGCTCCTGACGATCCGCGCCTCGCGCACCGGTTCGCGCGAACGAAGCGATGTCGCGCCCGCGGCGTCAAGCCTCAAGCATCGACGGTCGCCGGACTGACGGCGCGCGGCGGAGCCGCGCTCGCCCTGGTCTGCGGCGTGTCTGCCGTCGCCGCGGCCAGGACGGTCTCCACGGCGGAACGGAAGGAGGCCACAAATTCGTCCGCGCCGACCGCACGACGCTGTGCGTCGTCGGACAGCGCGTCGTCATCCGCCTGCCACAGGCCGACGACGACCCGCGCCTCGGACACCCGCCGCCTCAACCGGCCGACGAGCCGGCGCAGATGGGTTGGCTCTCCGCTGATCGCCAGCGAGACGATGCAGACCATGCGGGCAGGGCCCGGTTCGAAATTCGTGATGTTGGCGCGCGCCACGTCCGAGAAGGGTACGACCCGGGTGCCGACGCCCCGCCGCGCCAGCAGCTGAGCGAGGATCGCGCAGGCCGCCTCGTCGATGAAGCTGCGGCCGGCGACGCACAGCACGGCGCCCTTCTCCCGCCAGGGCGCAGGGATTTCCCCGGGCAGGGGGGAGGATTCGCAAGGGTCTGCGACGAGGTTCTCGCGCTCCTCCATCTCCGCGATCAGCTCGCTGATCGAGGCGCGAATGTCGGTCTTCTGCTTGGCGGTGAGCACGCCGCGCACGGCGTCCCGGGCGGCGAGCTCCAGCCCCTTGAGCACGACCTCGTCGTAATAGGCCGGCAGAGAGCATTTATGCAGAAGAAGGTCGGCGTGCTCCTGCGCCTCCTCAGGGTCGTCCGCGAGAATGCGTTGGTAGAAGTTCTCCACCGGCGTCAGGGCCGGCCTGTTGCCGAACAGGATGTCGAGAAATTCCAGCTTCTCGACGTGGCGCCCGAGCACCACGAGGCACACGGTGAGCGGCGTCGAGAGCAGGAGGCCGACGGGTCCCCACAGCCAGGTCCAGAACAGGGCGGAGACCAGCACCGCGAAGGGCGACATGCCCGTGGAGTGCCCGTAGAGCATCGGCTCGATGAAGTGGCCGACGAGAGGTTCGATCACGAGGAACAGGATCAGGGTCGCGATGACCATCGACCAACCCGGATCGACGGCGGCGGCGATGGCCAGGGGGAACACCGCCGAGAGGACGGCGCCGATATAGGGCACGAACCGCATCACGGCCGAGAAGATGCCCCAGAGCACCGGGTTCGGCACGCCTATCAGCGTCAGGCCGACACCCACCACGACGCCGAAGCTGGCATTGAGCGCGAGCTGGACCAGGAAGTACCGGCTCAAGCGCCGCGCGGCGTCGTCCATCGCCACGGTGGTCCGGTGCAGGTCGCTCGATCCCGCGAGCCGGATCATGCGATCGCGCAGATCCTCTCGCTGCATCAGCAGGAAGAGGACCACGATGAAGACGATGCCGATCGTCGCGAGGGGATGAAGCACCGGCGACAGGATCGTGCCCGCCATCTCGATCGGGCTCGGCTGACGCTCGCGCACCTCGACGAGCACGGGCTTGACCGGCGGCGCACTCGCATCTGCTGGGGCCGGCTCGGGCTTCTCGGCCTCGCCCTCAGGCTGGCGCATCGAGCGGCCGATATTGGAGACATAATCCGTGGCCCGACCGATCGGGCTGTCGCGCAGGCCCTCGACCTTGCGCTCGATCGTGTAGCGGTAGCGCGGCACGTCGCCGGCCAGATCGGCGAGTTGGACGCCGATGAGAGTGCCGAGCGCGCCGACCACGCCGAGGGTCAGCAGGACCGAGGTCGCGACCGCGAAGAAGCGGCCGAAATGGAGCTTCCGCAAGAGGTTGACGAGCGGTCCGAGCACGAAGGAGAGCAGGATCGCGATGGCGATCGGGATCAGCACCTCGCGCCCGAAATAGAGTCCGGCCACGATCAGCCCGGCAACGATGAGCGACGAGGCGAGGGCTGGTGGCGGGGCCTCGACCGCCGCGACCCGCGTTGCACGGGGCGGGGTGAGGAGAGGCTTCGGTCTCGTCAGCATCCGGTTTTCGCCTCGACGTCACGTAGCCGCTTCCACGAGAGGGGCAGCCGCCGGAGGAACCCCGGGTGACGGGAAACGATCCGCCCGAGGCTCGGCAATTCTGACGAATCCGTGATCGGCCGAGCCTTTTGGGCTGAACACCGAACGAGAGCAGCGCATCTAAGTTGCACAAATAATCAGCACGCTCGCCAAACGTGCAAAATTCAACGTTTCGGGAGCGCGGCCGGCTGATAATTTAGAGAATTGTAAACCTTGCTGACCAAACCTGGATCAGACACGAGGAGTTGATCAACCGGGGCTTGCAGGTGGTGACTTCCAAAACGGGGATCAAATCTTCATCGTCGCGGGTCGACACAACGGGCGGCACCGGCCTGAAGGCCATCGCCGACGAGATCGCGCAGCTGAAACGGGTCTCCGCCGACAAGAGCCGGCGCATTCAGGGCATCACCGGGCAGGTCAAGATACTGGCCTTGAACGCCCTGATCGAGGCCGCCCGCGCCGGCGAGCTCGGCCGCGGCTTCTCGGTCGTCGCCCAGGAGGTCCGTTCCATCGGCGCAGAGGTCGAGGCGGTGGCCCGGGCGCTCGAGGCGGAAGTCTCGGACCGCATCGCGGAACTTCAGGGTCGGGTCCAGGCCTTTTCGGATTCCTCGCAGAACGACCGCATGATCGACCTCGCGCTCAACGCCGTCGAGCTCATCGACCGGAACCTCTACGAGCGCACCTGCGACGTGCGCTGGTGGGCGACCGACACCGCGATCGTCGATTGCGCGGCCGAGCCAACGCTCGAACGCACGGCCTACGCAAACCAGCGTCTCGGCGTGATCCTCGGCGCCTACACCGTCTACCTCGACCTCTGGCTCTGCGATCTTGGCGGAAGGATCATCGCCCATGGACGACCCGACCGTTACCCTGGTCTGATCGGCCAGAATGTCTCCGGCGAGATCTGGTTCCGGCAGGCGGCGGCCCTCGCGAACGGCGACGCCTATATCGCCGCCGACGTCGCGGTTCAGTCCGCTTTGGGTGGCGCGCAAGTCGCCACCTACTGCGCGAGCATCCGCGCCGGCGGAGCCACGTCGGGCAAGCCGCTCGGCGTGCTGGCGATCCATTTCGATTGGGAGCCGCAGGCACGGGCCATCGTCGAGGGCGTGCGCGTCGCACACGAAAACCGCGGTCGCACGCGCGTGCTCCTCGTCGATTCCCACCGGCGCGTCCTCGCGGCCTGCGACGGACGGGGAATTCTGACGGAGACCCTGACCTTCGACCCGGGCAGCCGCGCCAGCGGCGCGGACCGCGACGCCCAGTCCGGGATCGTCACCGCGTTCCATCGCACGCCGGGCTACGAAACCTATCGGGGTCTTGGCTGGTACGGTGCAATCGTTCAGGAACCGGCCTGAGAGGAGGCCTCACACCACGACGGGCAACGCCTCCTGCACGCCCACGCCGAACACGCGGCTGTAGCGTGCGACTTCCGCCTCGGGTCCGATCGCCTTGCTCGGGTTGTCGGAGATCTTCACCGCCGGACGTCCCTCCGCCTCGATCACCTTGCAGACGATCGAGATCGGATCGAGGCGCCCCTCCGCAACGAGCCCGCGGAAATCGTTCGTCAGCAGCGTGCCCCAGCCGTAGCCGATCCGCAGGCGTCCGTGGAAGTGTCCGTGGATCCGCTCAATGTCGTCGATGTCGAGCCCGTCCGAGAAGATCGCGAGCTTCTCGCGCGGATCGGAGCCGCGGCGGAGCCACCAGGCGATCGCCTCATCGCCGCCGGCGATCGGCTCCTTCGAATCGATGCGGATGCCCGTCCAGGCGCTCAGCCAGTCGGGCGCGTTCTTCAAGAAGCCGGTGGTCCCGTAGGTGTCGGGAAGCATCACCAGCAGGTTGCCGGCATAATCCTGCTGCCAATCGGCCAGCACCGCGTAGGGCGCTCGCGCCAGCGCCGCGTCGTCCTCGGCCAGTGCCGAATAGACCATCGGCAGTTCGTGCGCGTTCGTGCCGACGGCCTCGACCTCGCGGCGCATGGCGATGAGGCAGTTCGAGGTGCCGAGGAAGGCCTCGCCTAGTCCTGCCCGCATCGCCTCGACGCACCAATCCTGCCAGAGGTAGCCGTGGCGCCGCCGCGTCCCGAAATCCGCGATCGAAAGTTCGGGCAGGCGCTTCAGCCGCTCGATCTTCTCCCAGACCCGCGTCATCCCGCGGGCGTAGAGGACTTGCAGCTCGAACTTGCTCAACGCCCGCAGCACGCCGCGCGCCCGCAACTCGTTGAGAATTGCGAGCGCGGGCACCTCCCACATCGTGGTCTCGAGCCAGGGTCCATGAAAGGTGAGGACGTACTGCCCGTCGCGGACCTCGAGCTCGTAGTCGGGCAGCCGGAAGCCCTCCAGCCATTCCATGAACTCGGCCGAGAACATCTGCCTGCGGCCGTAGAAGGTGTTGCCGCGCAGCCAGGTGGATTCGCCGCGGCTGAGGCCGACGGAACGGGCGTGATCGAGTTGCTCGCGCAACTCCCCCATATCGACGACGTCGGCGAGGCGCAGCGAGCGGCTCCGGTTCTGGATGCCGAAGGTGACGCGGGTGTCCCGATGGCGGCGGAAGATCGTCTGCGCCATCAGGAGCTTGTAGAAATCCGTGTCGAGCAGCGACCGGATAATCGGGTCGATCTTGAAGTTGTGGTTGTGAACCCGCGTCGCGAGATCGAGCATGGGGAGGTACGCCGACCGCGGGTCGAGCCGCCCGCCGCGCCTAGAGGCACATGCGGGGGCCGCTCAAGTCAATCCGGCCCGGGGTCCATAGCCCAGCCCCGCCCGCTAGGCCAGATCGACCTTCTTCGTCTCGGTCTTCGGCGACTCGCCCGTCACCGTCGCCTTCACGTAGCCGTAGAGGTGGAGCATCGTGCCGTTTGGGCTGTCCCAGTACTCGCCCTTTTCGGGGTGGACGCGGATCAGCGCGACCTCCGGATCGGTCTTCCCGTTGGGGAACCAGGTCTTCATGCTCTCGGTCCACTTGTCGTTGATCAATGCCTGATCGCGGATGACCTCGGCCTTGCCCGCCACCGAGACGTAGGTCTGGTTCGACGGATCGGAGAAGGCGAGGTTGATCTGGTTGTCGCGGCTGATCTCCTCGGTCTTCGGCGAATGCAGCTTGGTGAAGAACCACAGGTCGCCGTTCTCGTCCGTCTCCTGGCTCCACATCGGGCGGCTGTAGAGCTTGCCGTCCGGATCGGCCGTCGTCATCATCGCGACCTTGATGTCCTTGATGAGCGAGAACAGCTTCTTCGCGCCCTCGTGGTCGCGGTGGTTGCCCTGATGCATCGGTCGTTACTCCAGATTCGGTCTGAGACTGCTGGGACGCCCGGCGGCCCGTCGCCGCGATGCCGTGCGGCATCCGACGGGCCTGCGGAGGGTCCGGAGGTCGCCTCGTCAACGGACCAGCGCGGCAATGGTTTCGGCGCCTCGGCCGCAGACGGCCGGCGGCGTCGATCCGGCGCCGGGCGCCTCTCGGTCGCCCTCGCCCTCATCCTCCTCGGCTCCGGTCTTCCGGGGGGTGCCGAGGCGCAGGTCCGCTTCGGCTCCGGCGTCCGGATCGGCGGTCACGACTTCTCCCATCGCCGCTACGGCAGCGTGAACATCCGCCGCGTCCAGCGGCTTCCCGGGCCTCCCGGCTGCCGCATCGTCCCGAACGGCAGCTACCGCCGCGGCGACGGCAGCCTCGTGCGCGGCCGGATCGAGCGCTGCAACCTCGTCGCGATCCCGCCCTGGCGCCGCCGCTGATCCTCCGGGCGCCGTTCGAGCTGGCGTTTCCCGCCCGCGGGGCTACATGGTCGTGAAACCCCGACGACAGAGCGCGGAAGGCCGGAGGCCACCCGCGACGGAGCCCGAACCTTGGCGATCACCCGCGACGACGTGCTGAAGGCGCTGGCGGCCATTCCCGCGGACGACAGCGGGACGACATTGGCCGCGTCGGGCCGCCTCTCGCAGGTCGTGGTCGATTCCACCAACCGAGTCATGTTCTCGATCCTGGTTGACCCGCGCGAGGCCGAGCGCTTCGAGCCCATCCGCCGCAAGGCCGAGGGCGTGGTGCTGGCGATGCCCGGCGTCTCCGGCGTGTTCGCCAGCCTCACTTCCGAACGCGGGCCGAACCAGGCCGCGCCGGCCCCGCGGCCACCCTCGCCCGGCGCCCAACCCGCCCAGCCGCGCACCGGTCCCGCCCTGCCGGGCGTCCGCCACATCGTCGCCGTGGCCTCGGGCAAGGGCGGGGTCGGCAAGTCGACCACCGCCTGCAACCTCGCTCTCGGGCTCTCGGCGCAGGGCCTGAAGGTCGGCCTCCTCGACGCCGACATCTACGGGCCTTCCGTGCCGAAGCTGTTCGGGCTCTCGGGCAAGCCACGGGTCATCGAGGAGCGCCTTCTCGCCCCGATGGACGGCTACGGCATCAAGGTCATGTCGATCGGCTTCCTGATCGAGCCCGAGACGGCAATGATCTGGCGCGGGCCGATGGTGCAGTCGGCGATCACCCAGATGCTGCGCGAGGTCGCCTGGGGCGAGCTGGACGTCCTGATCGTCGACATGCCCCCCGGTACCGGGGACGCGCAGCTCACCATGGCTCAGGCGACGCCGCTCTCGGGGGCGGTCATCGTCTCGACGCCGCAGGACCTCGCGCTGATCGATGCGCGCCGCGGCGTCACGATGTTCCGCAAGGTGGCGGTGCCGATCCTGGGCGTCATCGAGAACATGGCGACCTTCGTCTGCCCGAATTGCGGGCACGAATCCCACATCTTCGGCCATGGCGGCGCCCGCGCCGAGGCCGAGCGGCTGGGAGTGCCCTTCCTCGGGGAGATCCCGCTCAACATGACGATCCGCGAGACGTCGGATGCCGGCCGTCCCGTCGTGGCGATCGATCCGGACGGGCCGCAGGCCAAGGTCTACCGGGCCATCGCGGCGGAGCTCTGGAGCAAGCTCGCGGGAGCGCCGGCAAGCCGCGCGGCGCCGCGCATCGTCATCGAGTAGCGGGCATGCCGCCGGTTCTCGGCGTCATCCTGGCCGGCGGGCTCTCGCGCCGGATGGGCGGGGTCGACAAGCCTCTGCTGCGGCTCGGCGGCCGGACCCTGCTCGACCGGGTGCGCGAGCGCTTCGCGCCGCAATGCGGAGCCGGGCTCATCCTCAACGCGAACGGCGACCCGACCCGCTTCTCCGGCTTCCATGGCCCGATCGTACCTGACGACGTGCCCGGCCATCCCGGCCCTCTCGCCGGAATCCTGGCGGCCCTGGACCATGCGGTCCTCCACCATCCCGGCGTCACCCATGTGGCGAGCGTCACCGGCGACGCGCCCTTCCTGCCGCTCGATCTCGTCTCACGCCTTGCCGAAGCCGGGTCGACGGCGCCGATCGCGGTGGCGGCCTCCAACGGACGCCAGCATTTCACGACGGCCCTGTGGTCGCTGACGCTGCGCGGCGATCTGAGGGCGGCTCTGGTCGAGCGCGAGGAACGCCGAGTCGGCGCCTACCTGGCCCGGCAGGGAGCGATCGCGGTGGAATGGCCGGCCACGCCGCGCGATCCATTCCTCAACGTCAACACGCCCGAGGATCTCGCGCTGGCCGAAGGCTTGCTCGCCGAAAGTTAGGGAGCTCTCAGCGACGGCCGCCACCGCTCCACAGCGTCTGGCGGATCGGGATTTGGCCTCATCCGAATCATCGCGCATAGACGAGCCGACGCGCCGCCTCCGCCGAGGACCTCCGAGATGCAGATCGCCACGCCCTACCTGATGTTCCTCGGAGACGTCCCCGATCGGCTGGCCGCCAAGACCGCCTACGGCATCGCCGATTGGCGTCCGGAATGGTGCATCGGCCAGATGCGGCTGCCTGGCTGCGCCGCCGACCTCGGCATCCCGGACCTGACCCTGCAGGAGGCCGTGGCCGAGGGCTGCCGGACCATGGTGATCGGCGTCGCCAACGCGGGCGGCGTGCTGCCGGAGCATTGGGTCGACGAGATCGTCGCGGCGCTCAAAGCCGGGCTCGACGTCGCGAGCGGGCTCCACGTCCGCCTGGGCTCGATCCCGGCCATCGCCGAGGCGGCGGAGGCCAACGGGCGTCAGCTCCACGACGTCCGCCACAGCGATCAGACCTTCGAGACCGGCAAGGGCACGCCCCGCCCCGGGCGTCGACTCCTCAGCGTCGGCACCGATTGTTCGGCGGGCAAGAAGTATACGGTGCTGGCCCTGGAGCGCGGCATGCGCGAGCGCGGCCTCGACGCCGATTTCCGGGCGACCGGCCAGACCGGCGTGTTCATCTCGGGCCGGGGCGTCTCGATCGACGCGGTGGTGGCCGACTTCATCTCCGGCGCCGTCGAATGGATCTCGCCCGCCGCCGATTCGGAGCATTGGGATCTGATCGAGGGCCAGGGCTCGCTGTTCCACCCCTCCTTCGCCGGGGTGAGCCTCGGGCTGCTGCACGGGGCGCAGGCCGACGCCTTCGTCGTCTGCCACGAGCCGACCCGCACGACCATGCGCGGCGTCGCCCACAAGCTCCCGACGATCCGTGAGGTGATCGACCTGACGGTCCAGCTCGGCCGGCTGACCAATCCCAATATCCGCCCCGTGGGCATCGCCGTGAACACCCAGGCCCTGGACGAGGAGTGCGCGCGCGCGCTGCTCGCCGATCTCGCCCGGGAGCATGACCTGCCGGCCACCGACCCCGTGCGCTTCGGCGTCGAGCCCATCGTCGACCGGATCGTCGCCGAGTTCCCGCCCTCGAACCGGGCGGCCTCGGCATGACTCGCCGCCTGACCGTCACGGTCGAGCGCTTTCCCATCGCAGGCGCCTTCACCATCGCCCGCGGCAGCCGTACGGAGGCGGTGGTCGTGCTTGCCACGATCACCGACGAGGCGAGCGGCGTTGCGGGGCGGGGCGAATGCGTGCCCTACGCCCGCTACGGCGAGACGGTGGAGAGCGTCCGCGAGCTTATTGAGGCTCAGGCGGAAGCGATCGCCGCCGGCACCTCGCGCGCCGACCTGCTCACGAGCATGAAGGCGGGTGCGGCGCGCAATGCGCTGGACTGCGCCCTGTTCGACTTCGAGGCCAAGCAGCTCGGCAAACCGGCCTGGGAGATCGCGGGCTTGACCGAGCCGGCGATCGCCACCACGGCCTACACGCTGAGCCTCGGCACACCGAAGAGCATGGAGGAGGCGGCGCGCGCGGCGTCCACGCGCCCGCTCCTCAAGGTGAAGCTCGGAGGGGAGGGCGATCCGGAAAGGATCGCCGCCGTGCGCCGCGGTGCGCCGGACTCCCGCCTCATTGTCGACGCCAACGAGGCTTGGCGCGCGGATACGATCGAGGCGAACCTCGTCGCCTGCGTCGCGGCCGGCGTCGGGCTCATCGAGCAGCCGCTGCCTGCGGGCGAGGACGCGCTTCTGGCCGAGATCGCCCGACCCATCCCGATCTGCGCGGACGAGAGCCTGCACGACCGCGCCGGCCTCGACGCCCTGGCGCAGCGCTACGACGCCATCAACATCAAGCTCGACAAGGCCGGCGGCCTCACCGAGGCGGTGATGCTCGCCCACGAGGCCCGGGCGCGCGGCTTTTCGCTGATGATCGGCTGCATGGTCGGCACGTCCCTCGCGATGGCCCCCGCCATGCTCCTCGCCCATCACGCCGACTACGTCGACCTCGACGGCCCGCTGCTCCTCGCCCGAGATCGCGAGCCGGGTTTGCGCTTCGAGGGCAGCCTGATCCATCCGCCGGCGCGCGAGCTGTGGGGGTAGAGGCGGCCGGCGCGAACCATTAACCCTTGCCCGTTAGGCTCCCCCTCGATCCGTGCGGGTAGGGGTGGAAGGCGATGGCCAGGTCAGGACGCGGTGGCGCGCGACGCCGGCTGCACGTGCCCTTCCTGCTCTACGGCGTGCTGTCCTTCTGTTTCGGCCTGGCGATGTACCTCGCCGGCGTGCTCCTGGTGTTTCCGCGCTACCTCCTGCAGCAGCGCGCGCTGCTCGACCCGATCGCCGAGGCACTGGTCTGGTACAGCGGCGTCCCGATCCTCGTCGGGATCCTGCTCGCGCTGTTCGACCTGCTCTACCTGCTGCGCCACAAGAAGCCGGACGTGCCGGTGCGCTTCGATCCGGTGCGACACCGCCGCGTGACGGTGGCGCTCACCGCCTACGACGACGAGGCCAGCATCGCCGGCGCGGTCGACGACTTCCTGAGCCATCCGCTGGTCGAGCGCGTGATCGTCGTGAGCAACAACAGCAGCGACCAGACCCTCGCGCGGGCGAGGGACGCGGGCGCGATCGTCTTCGACGAACTCGCCCCGGGGTACGGACGCTGCGTCTTTCGATGCCTTAGCGAGGCGATCAAGTTCGATGACACCGATTTCGTGGTCCTTTGCGAAGGCGACAGAACGTTCCGCGCCTACGACATCGAGAAGCTGCTCGCCTACGCGCCCCACGCCGATATCGTGAACGGCACCCGCACCGTGGAACCGCTGCGCCAATACCTGACCCAGCTCAGCACCTTCATCTATTACGGCAACATCTTCGTCGGAAAGCTTTTGGAGGCGAAGCATCTCGGGCGCGGCACGATCACGGACGTTGGCACCACGTACAAGCTCTGCCGCCGCGATGCCCTGATCGGGCTGCTCGACGACCTGAATCCGGCGGTGAACCTCGAGTTCAATGCCCATTTCCTCGACACGGCGCTGCAGAGCGGCCTCGTGCTGCTCGAATGCCCAATTACGTTCCACCCGCGCGTCGGCCTGAGCAAGGGCGGCAACGTCAACAACTGGCGCGGCCTCGCGGTGGGCTCGCGAATGATCCTTGGCCTTCTGTCCGACTGGCGGCGTTACGCGTGAGCGGCGACTATCACGGCTCGCGCCTCGCCTACGATCCGCGCCGCCGGATCCTCTGGCAGGCCTTGTGGCGACACCATTTCCGACGCGTCGTCGCGCCGGATGCCTGCGTGCTCGATCTGGGCGCCGGATACGGCGACTTCATCAACACCGTGGTGGCGCGTCGGCGCATCGCGGTCGACCTCTGGCCGGACCTCGCCCGCCACCTCGCGCCCGGCGTCGAGCCCGTGCTCGCGCCAGCGACCGACCTGAGCGCCATCGCCGCCGGCAGCGTCGACCTGGTCTTCGCGTCGAACCTCTTCGAACACCTGACCCAGCAGGACTTCATCGCGACGCTGGCGGAGATCCGGCGGGTCCTCGGGCCTGGCGGCACGCTGACGATCCTGCAACCGAACTACCGGTACGCCTACCGGGAGTATTTCGACGATTACACGCATGTGGCCGTCTACTCCCATATCAGCCTCGCAGACCTGCTGCGGGCGCATGGTTGGGACGTCACGGATGTTCGGCCTCGCTTCCTGCCCCTCACGGTGAAATCCCGCCTCCCAGTCTGGCCGGGGCTGATCGCCGCCTATCTCCGGTCGCCAATGAAGCCGATGGGCAAGCAGATGCTGATCAGCGCCCGTCCGAGGGCGGTGCATTGAGCCGCGCCAGCACGCATCCCCACCCGGCCCATGGCATCCACGTTCCCGGCCGGAGCCTGGCGGCCCTCGGCCTCGTCCTCCTCGCGGGATCGCTCGTGGCCTGGCTCGTCGGGTTCGTCCGGGCGAGCGCCGTCATCCTGCCCTATCCCTACGACTTCGATTACGGCGAGGGCATCGTCTGGCAGCAGATGCGCGACATCATGCGAGGCGATGCGTACGGGCCGCTAGGCGTGCTGCCGTCCATCGTCTACCACTACCCGCCCGTCTACCATCTCACGACGGCATTGCTCGCCGGCGCCCTCGGCCTCGACGAGCTACTGGCCGGGCGCCTCGTCAGCCTCCTCTCGACGCTGGCCTCGGGCCTCCTCGTCGCAGGCCTCAGCGCCGATGCGCTCGGCAGGACCGCGAGCACTCGAACACGGATCGTGTGCGGTGCGCTCGGCGGCCTCGTCTTTCTCACCTGCATGCCGGTGATGAAATGGGCGCCGCTGATGCGGGTCGACCTTCTCGCCTGCGCCCTAAGCCTCGCCGGCTTGGCGTTGGCGGTTAGGGCGCTCGAGCGGCCGGGGCTGATCCACCTCGCCGGGCTCTGCTTCGTGCTCGCAGTCTATACCAAGCAGGTCTCGATCGCGGCGCCCGCCGCCGCCTTCATCGGGCTGCTCGCGGTTGCGCCGCGCCTGGCCCTGGCGGGCATCTCCTCGACCGTGGCGATGGGAGCCGTCGCGCTCGTCGGACTCTGGGTGGGAACGGGCGGCGGCTTCGTGCGCCACGTCTTCCTCTACAACGCCAACCGCCTCGACCCGCCCCGGGTCGTTCACTTGTGGCTGTTTCTGAGCTCGCACGTGCTCTACGTGGCCGTTGCGCTGAGCGGAATCCATTCGGTGTGGCCGCAACTCAAGACAGTGTGCCGGAACACGCGCCGGGCGGACCGGCAGGGGCTCGCCCTCCTCGTGGTCACGGCATTTCTCGCGCTCAAGACGCTAATGCTGCCGATGATCATGAAGTCCGGCGCCGCCGAGAATTACTTCACGGAATGGTGCTGCGCGCTAGCGATCTTCATCGGCATCGCTCTGCGCTCGATCGTCGCCCAGGCGCTCGATACGCAGGAGGAGAAAGCGGCGCCGAGCCCGACGCTGACCCGTCTTCTCGTGATGGTCCTCCCGCTTCAGGTCTGGCTTCTCCCGCATTGGAGCGTCTCGCAGGCCGCCGCGGACGCCAGGGCGCGCGACCTCGCGCCCCTGGTCGCGATGATCCAGGCCGAGGACCGCCCCGTCGTCTCGGACGACATGACGTTGCCGCTGCGCGCCGGACGCCGGGTCGTGTGGGAACCCGCGATCGCGGCGGAACTCGCGCATTCGGGCCTCTACGACGAAGCCGCCTTCGTCTCGATGATCCGGCGGCGCGAATTGGGGTTCTTCGTCACGCTGGGCAGGCGCGGCGATCCGCTCTTCGACGAGCGCTACAATCCCCCCGTCGCCGCGGCGATCGACGCGGCATACCCGTCGAAGCGGGAGATCGGCGGCCTCACCCTGCATCTGCCGGAACGATAGGGGTCGGCCCCGCCAGGTCGTCCTACTTGTCGTGGTGCCCCGCCGCGATCCGGTCGGTCAGGGCCATGATCACGCCCGAGACCACGAAGACCATGTGGATGCTCACCAGCCAAATCAGGTCGCGATCGCTCGAGCCCTTCACGTCCATGAAGGCCTTGAGGAGCGAGATCGCCGAGATCGCGACGATCGAGGACATCAGCTTCAGCTTGAGGCCGGTGAAGTCGATGGTCCCCATCCATTCCGGCCAGTCCTTGTGGTCGGCATGGTCGATCTTCGAGACGAAGTTCTCATAGCCGGAGAACATCACGATGATCAGCAGCGAGGCCGTGAAGGAAAGATCGACCAGGGTCAGAACGCCAAGGATGACCTGCGCCTCGGAGGCATCCCACATGTGCAGGACGAAATGGACGAGCTCCTGCAGCACCTTGACCAGCAACACGACGATGCCGATGCCCAGCGCCGCGTAGAACGGCGCGAGCAGCCACCGGCTCGCGAACAAGGCTCGTTCGAAGGTTCGCTCGAGCATCGCCTGTCGTCTCCCACCTGAATCGGGCGGGGGTGTCGCATGGCCGACCGGACGGGACAAGGCGAAGCTTACGCCGCGACGCCGGTGCCGATGGGGCAGCTCACGCCGGTGCCGCCGACGCCGCAATACCCGGCGGGGTTCTTGGCGAGGTATTGCTGGTGGTAGCCTTCCGCGAAGTAGAAGGCGTCCAGCGGCTTGATCTCGGTCGTCACCTCGCCGAAGCCCTTCGCCCGCAGCGCCTCCGCGTAGGCGGTGCGCATGCGGCGGGCGGTCTCGGCCTGCGCCTCATCCAGCGTGTAGATGCCCGAGCGGTACTGCGTGCCGACATCGTTGCCCTGGCGCATGCCCTGGGTCGGGTCATGGCTTTCGAAGAAGGTCTTGAGCACGGCCTCGAGCGGCAGCACGTCCGGATCGTAGACGACGAGCACCACCTCGTTGTGACCGGTTTGACCGGAGCAGACCTCCTCGTAGGTCGGGTTCGGCGTGTACCCTCCGGCATAGCCCACCGCCGTGACGAAGACCCCTCCGGGAAGCTGCCAGAACTTGCGCTCGGTGCCCCAGAAGCATCCAAGGCCGAGCACGATCTGCTGCGTGCCCTCCGGGTAGGGGCCCTTGAGCGGATTGCCGTTGACGAAATGACGCTCGGCCGTCGGCATCGGGTCCGGCCGGCCAGGCAGGGCCTCGGCGGCGCTCGGCATCACGGGGCGCTTGCGGAACATCTGGAGCATCGGGACATCCTCGCGAAATCAGGCGTCGGGTACCGGCCGGATATGGGGATGAACCGCCGCGTTTCGTAGAGGCGGGCGCCCTATGGCCGGCTGAGATGGCCGATCCGCTCGCGCGGGCTCTGGCCCAGCCAGAGCAGCAGCGCGCCGAGCACGAGCGCGACCGCTGCCGCGGGTGCCAGGGTCAGCGGCAGGACAAGGAGCTGCCAGAGCCAGGGCGCGAGGCTCTCGACGCTTCCCTGCAGCGCGCTCGCCCGCTCCTTGAACAGGGTGAACAGGAGTTCGCTGACGCTCGTGACGCGCAGACCGTTATTCGCGATGGAGCGAGCACCATCGTAGACGAGACACACGAAGCCCGCGGCCAGGACCACGAATCCGAACAGGCGGCACAGGAAACGGAACATCGCTGACGCTTGAAACTCCTGGGGGCCGGGGCTGCGTAGGGCCGGGACGTGCCGGGTGCAAGCGCGGGGTCCCTGGCGTTGCCGCGGTCGCGCTCCTCGTGCCAAAGGACCCCGCCGGGGCAGCGGAACCAGCGGAAGAACCATGGGCGAAGATGTGAGAGCGGCCCTCGACCTCGTGATCTTCGATTGCGACGGCGTGCTCGTCGACAGTGAGCCGATCAGCCTCCGGTGCCTCACGGACGGCCTCAACCGGATCGGGGTGCCTATCGACGTCGACACCGTGCGCGTGCGTTTCGCCGGAACCTCGATGCCCTCGATCATGGATCACCTTGCCCGCGACTACGGCATCGTGGCCCCGGAGGGCTTCGTCGCCGCCGTGAAGGCCGAGACGCTGCGGGCCTTCGACGAGGGGCTTCAAGCCATGCCGGGTGTCGCCGAGTTCGTCGCCGCGCTGACGCTGCCCTGCTGCGTCGCCTCGAGCAGCGATCCCGTCCGGCTCCGGCACTCCCTCGGGCTGACCGGGCTGCTGCACCTGTTCGAGGGCCGGATCTATTCCGCGACGATGGTGTCGCGCGGCAAGCCTGCTCCAGACCTCTTTTTGTACGCCGCCCACGCGATGGGCACCGCGTCGGAGCGATGCCTCGTCATCGAGGACAGCGTGCCCGGCGTGACCGCGGCCCGCGCCGCCGGCATGCGCGTGGCCGGATTCACAGGCGGCGGCCATTGGACTCATGACCGCTCCGGAGCGGATCTCACCGGCGCCGGCGCAGGACAGGTCTTCGGTGACTTCCATACCCTGGCCGGCGTGGTCGCCCGCGCCTGACGGCGCTTGGGAACGGTCCGTGCTGGCGAGGGTCGGCACAGCCTTGTCGCCGGATTTCGAAGAAAGCCGCTGCCGGGCTTGGCCGTCTGGCGCGATTCCTGCTGTGCCGGAGCGTGAATTCGAAAAACCATACCGTTGACGCACGCGCGTCGCGCAACCACTCTAAGTGGGTGTCGCGACGGTCACGGATCGCCGCCGCACCGCGGTGATTTGAAGTGTGTAGCTTGCGCCGCGTTATCAAACGCTAAAGCACCGCGGAGCGTACGCGCCTCGTGGTCCTTCTTGTAGAGGATGACTTGCCGTGATCGTTACCCTTCGCCAGGATGCATACGCGAATACCTGCGGTCGGTGCGGCCGTATCTTGATCTGCTGTCAACGCTGATTGCCATGTCGAGCCCCACTGCACCTGCCCAGTCGGCCGAAGATCGGCCGCAGGAGTTCCCATGCGCCAGACTCACATCGAGAGCACAGCCCAGATCTTGGGCCGCCCACCCGCCGCGCCGGCGCTCTCCGAGCCCTTCACCAATCATCCCCCGGCCCGTGCCCACAATGGTCCTCACGCCGAGCCACTGGCACGGGTGATCGAAATCGGCGAGGTCACAGCCGGCATCGCGGTGCCTGAGCGCGGCGGCGTCCGCTTCTTCTCGTCCGAGCGGAGATTCGACGCCATCGACGGCGTCGTTTTCGGCAGCGTCGAGCAGGCCGCCAGGGCAGCGCGCGAGCGTTTTCATGCCAAGGCGCGGCCGTCGCGGCTGCAGGCCGTCTGAGATCGAGGGCTGCGAGCGGGGGTTGGCGTCGCTGTCCGGAAGACGTTCGACGTCCTTTGTCATCCCGGGGCCGTAAAGCGGAGCCGGGGTCCCGGAGCCGCTGAGGGGCCAAGCTGAAGCACTGTCGGCGGTTCTGGGTTCCGGGCTCGCCTGCGGCGCCCCGGAATGACAAACGTGGCCGTTCCCCGTGCATTCGGCGCGTTCCTATTCGAGGATCGGCCTAACAAGGAGATCGGCCGCAGCCCAGGCGGGACCACCTACTCGGCGACGAGCTTGTAGCTCTGGCCCGCGCGCAGCCGGGCCCCGCGTTCGAGCCCGTTCAGTACCAGGAAGCGGTCGAGGGCGCGGTCCGGAACGGCCATCCTCCGTGCCAGATCCTCCGCGCTGTCGGCGGCGGCGGCCTGAACGATCTGGATCCGCAAGGGGCGCAGGGCGCCCGCCTCGCCCGCACTCACGCCCGCGAGGCTCTCGGTCCACCGACGGAATGCGGGGTCGGGATCGGTGCCGCCCTTAGCGGCCATGATCATCCGGAACGTTCGCTCGCCGACGCGTATCGCCGCGAGCCGGAACGTCCATTCCTTGCCGCGAGAGAGAGCCGTCACCGCCGGGTGGCCGGCGACCATGCGGTTCTGGATCGAGCCTGTCTCGATCGCGTCGTTCCAGGTCGCCTTCAGGACCTCGTCGAGGCCCTGCCCGACCTGGCTGTCGACCTGATCGAACAGCAGGCGGCGGCTGCCCTCTCCCGTGGTGCCGAGCACCGCGCTGCGGGTGTTCTCGATCGTGAAGCCGTCGGGCACCTCGAAGGCGATGCCGAGGCCTGGGTGCAGGAAGCGGCGGCCGCGCACGATCCCGTCGGTCGGGTTGTCGCCGTAGGCGATCCCGTCGATCGCCGCGAGGTAGCGGGCGCGCTCGTCGACGCCCAGCCCCGGCGCACCGATGAGCCGGGCCGCCCGCGTGACGAGGGTGATGCGCTCGGCGGTTCCGGGGTGGGTCGCGAGCATGTCCGGCTCCCCCGCCAGACCCGTTCCCGTCTTCATGGCGATGGTGCGGTTCAGAGCGGTCAGGAAGCGGCCGGCACCGAACGGGTCGTAGCCGGCGCGTGCGAGCGTGCGCACGCCGATGCCGTCGGCCTCCAGTTCCTGCTCACGGGAGAAGCGGGCGATGGCGAAGCGCGACTGGTCCTGCAGCTTCGCGCCTGTTTCGGGATCGTTCAGGACGTCGGCGACCACCCGGCTCACGAGCTGGGAGCGCAGGGCGAGTTCGCTGCGCGCGCTGGCATGGCGCAGGGTGACGTGCGCGATCTCGTGCGCGAGCACGGCCGCGATCTCGGACGTATCGGTGGCGAGCGCCAGCAGGCCGCGGGTGACGTAGAGCCGGCCGTTCGGCAGCGCGAAGGCGTTGATGACGGGCGAATCGAGCAAGGTGACGTTGTAGGTCTCGTCCGGCCGCTCCGTGGCGCGCACCAGCCGGTCGGTGACCTCGGTGATCATCCTCAGGGTGGACGGAGCCTGGTACTCGCCGCCGAACGACGCGACGAGCTTGGCATGGTCCGCATCCGAGGTGTTTCGCTCCCGCCCGGTGACGCGCGGCGCCTCCGGCGGCACGGTGATGGCGGCGGGCGCGAGGATCGCGCCGGTTTGATCGCCGGCACAGGCGGAGAGAAGAAGCGCGAGCGCGAGCGCGAGCGGCGCAAGACGGCGCAAGCCTCCCGAAACCGTTGCTGGCTCCTCATCGATCCGCATGACGATCAGCGCCGCGACGCCCGCTCCTCGTCCAGTACCTCGATCATGTCCGCGCTCACGATGTCGAGGGTGGGTCCGCGCCACATCTCGACCACGCCACGGACCCGCACGCGGCGACCGCGAAGCACCGCAGCACTCAAACCACGTTCCGACAGCAGACGCCAAGTGCGTTTCGACACGGTTACCGTCAGGCCGGAGGCGCCCCGCCCGACGAAATCCACGTAGGTCCGGCTCGGCCGTTCGCCGACGTTCACGATGCGGCCCTCCGCGACGACGAAGCGGCCGATTTCCGTCCCGAGGCTTGCGCCGTCGCGGGCGTCGCGGACGGGCGTTCGCCAGATCCCGCGACCAGCGGCCCGCGCGCCGGCCTCGATCCCGAGCAGGGCCGGGCGGCAGAGCGCCTCAGCCTCGCCGGAATGGACCTGAGCAAGTCCCGCCTCGACGAGCGATCCGGCAAGATCGATCGCATCGTCCTCAAGCGCGGCATCCACGCGCACTCGGCCCCAGCGATCCGGCTCGCCCCTGCGAACCAGCGTCAGCCGGCGGCCGCGGTGCCGCATCAGCGAGGCTTCCGCTCCGACGCCGACATCGGCCGCGTCGGGCCAGCGCAGGCCGGAGAGAACGGCGCGGTCCCCCGATTCGAGGATGAGCTCGCCGCGGGGACCAACGCCTTGAAGCGTGTCGACGCGCGGTGGCCCGGCCCGGCAATCGGGCGGCACGGCGGCCTGCACCGGGGTCACAGCGACTGCACTCCAGAGGAGCGCACGGCCGAGGCGCACCCTCGTTGCCCTGAGCGGATGAACCGGCATGGCGGATCGCTCCTCTAACGAGTCTCGCAGGGGCGGGCGGCGGTTGGCCAGACCCGGCGATGATGGTAACGAGATCGCGGTGAGTCTCCGTAGCTCAGCTGGACAGAGCACAGGTTTCCTAGGTCAAATTGGGCGTCGCGAGGGGAAACCGCGCGACGGATCCGCTCAAAGTCGGGGAAAGCCCAACGGCACTCGCCGCGGCCGATCCCGAGCCAAGCCCGCGGTGCGGGAAGGTGTAGAGACTAGACGGGCGGCACCTAACGGCCTCGCTTTGCGGGGCCCAGGGTGAAGGGATAGTCCAGGCCACGAACGTCCGCGACACGCGGGCGGCGGCGGAAGCCGAAGTGGTATGAAACCTGGGGTCGCAGGTTCGAGACCTGCCGGGGACGCCACCCCATCGCCGCGGTTGACCGCGGCTTCGCGGTTATGGTCAAGCTCTCGCAACGCTGGAGAGCGGCTGCGCGGGGTAGGACATGGCAGGCCAGAAGACCGACGCGCGGGACGTCCACGTGGGCCAGCGGATCGCTGCCCGTCGGAAGAAGGCAGCCCTGACCCAGAAGCGCGTGGCCCAGAGCTTCGGGATGTCGGCGGCCCAATTGCAGAAGTACGAGAAGGGCACGAACCGGATCAGCGCGATCCATCTCGACACTTTCAGCCGCCTGACCGACACGCCGCTCTCCTACTTCTTCGAGGGCATGGAGCGCCTTGATGACGTCCCTACGGATGGCTTTGCCGAGCAGCCGCAGCAGTCCTATGCCGGCGAGACCCCATGGCAGGGCCTCGTCGATCTCGTCGTCCGGCACGTCGCGGAGCATTTTCCAGAGAGCAGCCGTCGCGAGCTCGCGGCCGCGATACACGCTCTGGATGAAAAGCTGAACGGCTGATCTTCCGTCCGTTTCGTCCTTTTTGGCGGACTTGTTCGCTGTTCCGGCTTGACCGACCGGGGACCGGATGCCAGTACCGGCGCCTTCCGCAGTCTGGGTTCAAACGCCGCGAGATGAAGGCGTGCCCGACCATGGGGTGCCTCGAATGCCGCGTTCCGACTACTTGTTCACCAGCGAGTCCGTTTCCGAGGGTCACCCCGACAAGGTTTGCGACCGGATCTCGGATACTGTCGTCGATGCCTATATCGCGGCGATGCCGGAGGCGCGGCTCGGCGTCGAGACGCTCGCCACGACGAACCGCATCGTCATCGCCGGCGAGGTGCGCGGCCCCGACTCGGTCACCTTCGATCACTTGACGGAGCTGACCCGCGAGGCCGTGAGGGACATCGGCTACGAGCAGGACGGCTTCCACTGGAAGAACAACGACATCGCGATCCATCTTCACGCCCAGTCGGCCGACATCGCTCAGGGCGTCGACGCCGCCGGCAACAAGGATGAGGGCGCGGGCGACCAGGGCATCATGTTCGGCTATGCCTCGGACGAGACTCCCGAGCTGATGCCGGCGCCGCTCTACTACGCCCACAAGATCCTCAAGGACCTTGCCGACGCCCGTAAGGGCAGGCAGGGCGATGCGGCCAAGCTCGGTCCCGACGCCAAGAGCCAGGTCACCGTGCGCTATGCCAACGGCCGCCCGGTAGAGGCGACGCAGATCGTGCTCTCGACCCAGCACCTCGACGAGAGCCTGGATTCGGCCGACGTGCGCGCCATCGTCGAGCCCTTTATCCGCGCGGCCCTGCCCGAGGGCTGGGTGAACGAGGGCACCGTCTGGCACGTCAACCCGACCGGCAAGTTCGTGATCGGCGGGCCCGACGGCGATTGCGGTCTCACCGGCCGCAAGATCATCGTCGACACCTATGGCGGCGCGGCGCCCCACGGCGGCGGCGCCTTCTCGGGCAAGGACCCGACCAAGGTCGACCGCTCGGCGGCCTACGCCGCCCGCTACCTCGCCAAGAACGTGGTCGCCGCAGGCCTCGCCGCCCGCGCCACGATCCAGCTCGCCTACGCCATCGGCGTCGCCAAGCCCCTGTCGATCTACGTGGATCTGCACGGCACCGGTCGGGTCGACGAAGCACGGCTCGAGGCCGTGTTGATGGACGCCCTCGACCTCTCCCCCCGTGGCATCCGCACAGCGCTCGGCCTTAACAAGCCGATCTACGCGCGCACCTCGGCCTACGGCCATTTCGGCCGCCCCCCGGAGGCCGATGGCGGCTTCTCCTGGGAGCGGATCGATCTCGCCGACCGCCTGAAATCCGCCCTGGCCTGAGCGCGATGACGGGAGGGGACGACCTCCCTGCCACCGGATCGTCCGCGCAGGCGGGCGCGGTGAGCCAGAGCGAGAGTGCGGACCGCGCCTTCTTCGGACGGCGTAAGGGCAAGCGCCTGCGCGCCGGGCAGGAACAGCGGCTGGCAGATCTTCTACCGGCCCTGCGCGTTACCCTGCCGCCGCCAGGAGAAAGCCTCGACCCGTCGACGCTCTTTCCCCATCCGATCGACGAGGTCCGCCTCGAGATCGGCTTCGGCGGCGGCGAGCACCTCGCCGCGCAGGCGGCCCGCGCGCCCGCCACCGGCTTCATCGGCGCCGAACCCTTCGTCAACGGCGTCGTCAAGCTCCTGCGGGCCGTCGACGAGGCGGCTTTGCGCAACGTCCGCGTCTGGGACGAGGACGTCACCGCGCTGTTGGCGGCCCTGCCCGATGCCTGCCTCGCTCGGGTCGACCTGCTTTACCCCGACCCCTGGCCGAAGCGACGGCAGCGCAAGCGCCGCTTCGTCTCCGACGAAACCCTTCGCGAGATCGTACGGCTGCTGAAGCCCGGCGGTCGGTTTCGTTTCGCGAGCGACATCGACGACTACGCGGGCTGGACCCTGGTGCGGGCGGCCCGCTGCCCGGGCCTCGGCTGGACTGCGCGGGCCGCTTCGGATTGGACGCAGCCCTGGCCCGATTGGCCGGGCACCCGCTACGAGGCCAAGGCCATGGCGGCGGGGCGCCGGCCGACCTACCTCGAATTTGCCCGGATCGAGCCGGCCTGACGGACCCGCCGCCCCGATCGATGTGGACCCTCGGCACCCCAGAACCGGAGCGGCTTGTGGCCAGCGATGTCGAGGGCCATTGTGCGCGGGTTCGCCGGAACTCGGATCGCTCGTTCCGTCGTGAAACCAACCGGTTGCGTCCCTTGAGCGAGGTTGCGTCATGAGCGGCGGATCGGATCACGGGTCGGCGGGGAGTCCGGGCTCCGCCGCGGCGGACCCGTTCCGCATCGCCTTCGACCAGGCCGCGATCGGCCTCGCCGTCCTTGACGGCGAGACGATCCGCGAGGCGAACGCCCATTGCTGCGAACTCCTTGGCTACGGGCCGGGCGCGCTCACGGGGTGCTCCCTCGCGGAGATCGGGGAGAGCGCACGCCCGGTCCCCGCCGGCATCCGGACCTGGCGCCGCGCGGACGGCGCCTCGCTTCACGTCCGCGTCCGCCGCGCGGAGGAGGCGGAACGCGCGGCCCCCCAAGTCCTTGTCGTCGAGGCGGTAGATGCCGATGAGATCGTTCGCGCCGAGCAGAACCGCGACGCGCTGACCGCCGCAGGGCTCGGCGAGTGGCGCTGGGACGCTGCGACCGGTCTCGTGACCCTCTCGCGCCGGGCCGCACACATCCTCGGCTACCCGCCGGGCCACGTGGTGTCCTGGTCGTCCCTCAGCGCCCAGATCGATCCTGACGCCGTCGCGCGCATCCGGGCCCTGGTGCGCGATTCCGGCAATGCACGGCAGTCCTACGCCTTCGAGTGCCGGGTCCGGCGCGACGATGATGGCCGCGAAATCTGCATCGGCGCGCGTGGGCAGGCGACCAACGCCGCCGACGGTTCGCTGGAAGGTATGGTCGGAGTCATCCAGGACGTCACCACCCGGGTCGAGGCCCGGAACGCGCTGCGCGATCGTGAGCAGCGCCTGCGCATCGCGACGGCGGTGGCCGATCTCGGCATCTTCGAGTGGCACATGCTCGACGACCAGGCGATCTGGGAGAACGAGCGGATGTTCGCGATCTTCGGGCGCACGCCCGAGGACGGACCGGTCAGCAAGGGCGTCTTCCTCGACCGCATCCTTCATCCCGACGACCGCATCCCATTCCGGAAGGCGATCTCGACGGCGCTGCGCGGCGACACCGTCCTGCATGCCCGCGGCCGCATCCGCCGTCACGCGGACGGCGCTTGGCGGACCATCGACCTCGCCGGCCGCTTCGAGCGCGAGGAGCCGCACCACCGCCTGCCTCGCCGCCTGATCGGCGTCGTCGCCGACGTCACCGACCGGCTGGTGGCCGAGGAGCGCCAGACCCTCCTGATCCGCGAGCTGCACCACCGTGTGAAGAACACGCTGGCGACGGTGCAGGCGATCGTCGGCTCCACCGCCCGAACGGCGAGCAGCATCGAGACCTTCTACGAGGCCTTCGTCGGGCGGATCATGTCGCTTGCCCACACGCATTCGGTCCTGACCGAGGACACCTGGCAGACGGCCTCGCTGAGGAACCTGCTCACGAACGAGCTGAAGCCCTACGCCGACGGCGCCATGGACGGTTCTATCGGGCGCATCACCCTCGAAGGCCCGGATGTCGACCTCGCCTCGGAGATCGCGGTCCCCATCGGCATGGCAATTCACGAACTGACCACAAACGCCGCGAAATACGGTGCCCTCTCCACGGAGGGTGGGCGAGTCTCGATCAGCTGGGATGTCCTTCCCGGCGCGCCGGCCGGACGCTTGCGCTTCCTCTGGCGCGAGACGGAGGGTCCCGAAGTTCGGCCGCCCAGCCGCCACGGTTTCGGCTCACGGCTGCTTCAGCGTGTGCTCTCGACGCAGGTCCGAGCCGAAGTCGAGACGGAATACCCACCGGAAGGTTTTCGGCTGACGATGACGGCGCCTTTGCCACCGCGGAACGACGCGCTGAACCCGCTGGCGTGACCGCTTCACGGCCAGCGCCGGCAGACTTTGGAGCACCCAATACCTCGTCGTTCCTGGGCCGCCAAGCGGGACCGGGATGACGAGCGTGGCAACGGGGAAGCTCGCCTCACGCCGCTCCGCGTGATTCGGACTCGCCGCCCGCATCGACGAAGGCCTTCAACTCGTCGAGCGAGTTGAAGCTGAAACGGCCGCGGGGCGTCTCGGCCTCGATCGAGCCGTTGGAATACATGACGTAGGTATTGCCGCCCGAGGCGTAGGTGCCGACCACCTGAAGCTCTGGTTCGGCTGGAGGCATGTCCGGGGCGGGGTCCAGGGGCGGCTCGTCGAGGGAAGGGCGAAGCGCCACCGGCTCCTCCTCGGGCACCGGGGCGGGCTCGGGGGCGGTGAACAGATCCGCCTCCACCGGCGCCGCAGCGGCTCGGACCGGGACTTCCGCATCGGGATGCTGGGCGTCGGCCTCCGGCGCCGGATGGCGCGCCGGTTCCTTGGCATGCGGCAGGAAATCCGGGAGCATCGGCTCCGCGGCTTGAGGCGCAGGTTCGGCAACGGCTTCGGAGACGGGTTCCGAGGTCGCGTGGGGCGCCTGAGGGGCCGCGAGGCCGGCGAGGGCGGCTCCTGCCATCGGCCCGGTCGGCAGCGCTCCGGCATCCATCGACGGCTCCACTGGCCGCGGGTTGGCGCGGGTCGCCGCCATGGCCCGCTGCGGCAGGGTCTCGGGGCGCGCTTCGCTCCCGCGGCCGAGAGCCTGCTCGACGCCGCGCAGCCGCGCCGTCAGGGCCGCAATGCCCAGCAGGACGGCGCCGGCCGAGGCGACCGTGGCGCCGGCGATCACCATGGCAAGGCCACTCTCCAGCCGGACGAAAGGAAATCCTTGGACGACCGAGGCGGCGCCGCCGATGATCATGAGGACGGCGAGCGCGAACAGCGCGATGATCATGTAACGCTCGCCGGATCTCTGCACGCCAAAGGACGGCTGATATTGTAAAGCCTTGGCGGCGTTTTGCAAAACCCGACGCTACCCGAAACGGCGTCGGATCGGGGTCATCCCCAGCCCCGAGGCGTCTGCCGCGCGCTTGGCTCTGGCGTTGCCGAGGCGGGGCCCGCGGCTTAACTACGGCGCGGGCGCTCGGTCGCGGCGCATGCCTTGCGCGAGCCGCCTGCCGAATGCCGCGCCACCCGGAGAAATGCCGATGACCTTCACCCTGCCCGAATTGCCCTACGCCTACGACGCGCTCGGCCCCTACATGTCGAAGGAAACCCTCGAGTTTCACCACGACAAGCACCACAAGGCCTATGTCGACACGGGCAACAAGCTGCTCGAAGGCACGGACCTCGAAGGCAAGAGCGTCGAGGAGGTCGTGAAGGCCGCCTACGGCACCAATCAGCCGCTCTTCAACAATGCCGGCCAGCACTACAACCACATCCATTTCTGGAACTGGATGAAGCCCAACGGCGGCGGCGCACCTCCCGGATTGATCGCCCAGAAGATCGACGAGGATCTCGGCGGCTTCGAGAAGTTCAAGGTCGACTTCATCCAGGCCGGCGTCTCGCAGTTCGGCTCCGGCTGGGCTTGGCTCGCCGTGAAGGACGGCAAACTCGCGATCCTGAAGACGCCCAACGGCGAGAACCCGCTCGTCCACGGCGCCAAGCCGATCCTCGGCGTCGATGTCTGGGAGCACTCGTACTACATCGACTACCGCAACCGCCGGCCCGACTACCTCAAGGCCTTCATCGAGAACCTGGTGAACTGGGAGCACGTCGAGAAGATGTACGGCGAGGCGAACGCCTGAGGCGGCGGCGCCAAGCGGCGTCGGGTCTGTCCACCACGCGCAGAGGTGACGGCCCGCCACCGCTGCTTCGCGGTGACGGAGAACCGGCCTGAGCGCCGATTTCTCGACGTCACCTTGGCGTCGAAGGGCATGACCAAGCGGAGGGGCTCGGGGTGGCAGGCTCAGATCATCCGACGTCCGTCGGACCGAGGACGCGCATCGGTCGCCTGTCCGGCCGGAGCTTCCTCGTTCCCGATGCCAACACGCCTCCGATGCCCGCCCTGGCGCAGCCCGGTGTCATCCACGACGGCGGGTCGGCCGAAGGATTTGGCGGCATCGATCCCTCGCTAGGCTACCCGGACGTGCGCAGCTTCCTGCTGAAGTTCGGACTGCTCGTCCCAGCGACGAACACGAGCACGGAGCATGAACTCTGGAGCATCATCGGCCGGAATCCCGGCCCTGAGGGTCTCGCAGGCATCGGGCTCCACACCGCGAACGTGATGACGCCGCGGCCACGCTTCGGGACGGCGGCCGAGCTGGCCGAGTACCAGCGCCAGTTCCTCGGCGGATTGAGGGCCGCGGTGGATCAGGCGCTGGCCGCCGAGCCGCAGTACCTGATCCTGGGTATGAGTTTGGAGCACATCATCGGTGGCCTCGACGGGATTCGTGCGGCCACCGCGGCGGTGACCGACCTCCTCGACCGAGGCATGGCGACATGGCACGACGCGGCGCCTGCGGCCCTGACCGCGCTCAACGCCAAGCGCATCGGGCTGCTCACCGCGTTCAACGAACAGGGCAACAACAATGCGGCGCGAATGTTCACCGACCTCGGTTTCGAGGTCGTGACGACGGCGAGCTTCCCCTGCGAGCTTGCTCTCCACATCGCCCACCTGCCGGACTGGGCCAAGGAGAAGGCAATCGTCGAGCTGCTGGCGACGCCCCGGAATCGTCTGGACGCCGTCGTGCAATGCGGGACGAACATGAGCCTCATGCAGGTGACCGAGCGGCTCGAGCCCGTCCTTGGCCTTCCAATCGTCGGGGTGAACGCGGCGTTGTTCTGGTACGCCTTGCGGGAGAACGGCCTCGACGCACCACTCCTCGGCGCGGGCATGCTGCTGCGCGAGCATTGATGGGTGTGCGGGCTAAGTCGTGGCAGGGACCCGACGCTAACAGGCGTGAGAAAGCGTCGGCGGCCGTTCCCACGCCCTTGAGCATCGGCTTCGGAACGGCTCTTGATGCCGCTGATGGGTCGAGGCGCGGCGTGTGAGATCAGGCATGAACGTGGCGGCCGCAACCTGGACCGTCGTGACTTCCCGCGACGGGCGAAGCGAGCGCAGGAAGCCTTCGTGATCCGCGCCATCCTCTCAGTCGGCGGCTGGACGCTGGTTTCCCGCGTCACCGGCTTCGCCCGCGACGTCGTGACCGCCGCGATCCTCGGTGCCGGTCCCATCGCCGACGCCTTCGTCGTCGCCTTTCGGCTGCCCAACCACTTCCGCGCGATCTTCGGCGAGGGTGCCTTCAACACCGCCTTCGTGCCCGCCTATGCAGGCCATTCCGAGACGGGCGAGGCGGGCGCCGCCCGGCGCTTCGCCTCCCGCGTGTTCACGCTGATGCTGATCGTCCAGATCGCCCTGCTGGCGCTGGCATTGCCCGGGATGCCCTGGATCGTGCGGGCGCTCGCGCCTGGCTTCTCGGAGGACCCGGGACGCTTCGACCTCGCGGTGGCGCTGACGCGGATCACCTTCCCCTATCTCCTCGCCATGACGCTGGTGACGCTGCTCTCGGGCGTGCTCAACGCCCACCGGCGCTTCGCGGCCGCGGCCGGCGCCCCGGTGCTCCTCAACCTCTCGATGCTGGCAGCGCTGGCGCTGGCCTTCCTCTTCCCGAACGTGGCCTATGCGGCCGCCTGGGGCGTCTCGGTCTCGGGCCTCCTGCAGCTCGCCCTGGTCTGGTGGGATTGCCGGCGGGCGGGCATCGCACCGGCCCTCGCGAAGCCGAGCTTGCGGGACCCGGCGATGACTCGATTCTTCAAGGTGCTCGGCCCCGCGGTGATCGGCTCGGCCGGGTTTCAGATCGCTTCCTTCGCCGATACGATCCTGGCCAGCACGCTCGCCGCCGGCGCCGTCTCGGCCCTCTACTACGCGGACCGACTGTACCAGCTGCCCTTCGGCGTCATCGCCATCGCGGCCGGTACGGTGCTCCTGCCCGAGATGAGCCGGCGGATCGCGGCCGGCGACGTGGCGGGCGCCCATGCCTCGCAGAACCGGGCCGCCGGCTTCTCGCTCGCGCTGTCCGCACCCTTCGCGGTCGCCTTCCTCACCCTACCCGAGCCGATCATGACGGCGCTGTTCCAGCGGGGCGCCTTCAGCGCGGAGGACTCCGCCCGCGCTGCCGGTGTGCTCGCCGCCTACGGTCTTGCCCTGCCGGCCGTCGTGCTCATCCGCAGCGCGGTGGCGAGCTTCTACGCCCGGCAGGACACCACGACGCCGCTC
The DNA here is from genome assembly GCF_022179305.1 of Methylobacterium iners. GTDB lineage: Bacteria > Pseudomonadota > Alphaproteobacteria > Rhizobiales > Beijerinckiaceae > Methylobacterium > Methylobacterium iners. The sequence goes on along the minus strand of NZ_BPQP01000030.1, from coordinate 78,484 downwards.
GTGGCCTCGCTCACGGCAATCGCACTCAATGTCGCGCTCAAGATCGTGCTCACAGGACCTTACGGGGTCGCCGGCCTCGCCATGGCGACGGCGGTCGGCGCCTGGGCCAACCTTATCCTCCTCGTCGTCCTCGCTTGGCGGAAGGGCTGGACGGCGCCCGGACGAAGCCTCGGCATCACCATCCTCGGCGTCGCGGTCGGCTGCGGGGCGCTTGGCGCCATCGCGGTGCTCGGCCTGCCGTTGGCGGAGCGGACCGTGCCGCCGCTGCCGCATCTTCGGGAGATCGCCGTCCTGGGTCTGCTCGGGCTTGCCGGGGCCTCCGCCTACGGGCTCATCCTGCTCGCGACGCTGCGGTTGTTCCGCCTTCCCCTGCGTCGGGCCTGATCGAGGGAATCACCATGTCCGGCTCCGATCTGATCCCCGAAGACGGAATCGCCGTCTTCGACGCCTACGGCACTCTGTTCGACGTCCACTCTGCCGTGATGCGCCACGCCGCCGGCATCGGCACGGAGGCGATGGCGCTGTCGGAGACGTGGCGCGCCAAGCAGCTCGAATACACCTGGACCCTAAGCCTGATGGGGCGCTCCGCCTCATTCTGGACGCTGACCGAGCGGGCGCTCGACTTCGCGCTCGCGCGACATCCGGGGATCGATCCCGGCATTCGGCCCAAGCTCCTCGGTGCCTATCGCGATCTCGACGCCTATCCGGAGGCGGCGGGGGTCATCCGCTCCCTGCGCCAGCGCCGCATTGCGACGGCGATCCTGTCGAATGGCGACGCTGCGATGCTCGCGAGGGCCATGGCCTCGGCGGGTCTGGACGACGCCTTCGATTCCGTGCTCTCGGTCGAAGCGTCGGGCATCTTCAAGACGAGCCCGGTCGCCTACCAGATCGTTCTCGACCGCTTCGGCGTGTCGCCTGGCGGGGTGGTCTTCTGCTCCTCGAACCGGTGGGACGTCGCAGGTGCCGTAGCCTTCGGCTTCTCCACGGTCTGGGTGAACCGGACCGGCCTGCCCGACGAGTACCCGGACCTCGCCCCGACCCGCATCGTGACGAGCCTCGACGGCATCCTGTGAGCGGCGCTCAGCGCGGGGCACGGCCCCGCAGCGAGCCCGGCTGGCCGGGGAGCGCCAGCTTGAACCCGGTGTCGCTGATGGCGTCGCCCTCCACGCGGTAGACCCCGAGCGTGCGGTCGACGTAGTTGCCGACATAGACGTAGCGACCGGAGGGCGAGAACACGACGCCCTGCGTCACCGCTCCAGCCTCCGCCTCGCCGACGCGGCGCACGACGCCCTTCGGATCGATGGCCAGCAGCAGCACCGTGCCGGTCGGCGTGTAGGACGGACTCGCATGGGGCGCCGCTGCGCCGCGCACCACCGAGACCGCCGCATGGCGCCCATCCGGCGCGACGGCAAGCGCCTCGGGGGTGTCGCCGACCCCGACTTGGTCGGCCACCACGGGCCGCGCCCGATCGGCTCGGATCACGCTCACGGTGTCGGCGTGTCCATCGCTCGGGGCAGGACCCGTATTTCCGGCCAGCGCCATCGCGCCGTCCGGCGTGAACTCGAGCCCGTAGGTGCCTGGCCCGACCGGCATGTCGAGAACGGAATCGTAGGTGAGGGCGGACCCGTCGAGGCTCAGCACGCCGACCTTCCCGACCTTGTTCTTGGCGACGAGGGCCCGCCGCCCATCCGGCGCGATCGCCACGGAGGCGGCCTCGTCGCCGACACCGATCGTCGCCGAGACGCGGACCACCTGCCCCTCGATGGTCAGGGATGTGACGCTCCGCCCGGCCCGGTTTGCGATGAGCGCGCGGGTCCCGGTCCGGTCGATCGCCAAGCCCGAGGGCTGCTGCCCGACCCGGATCGTATCGACGAGACGTGGGGGGCTCGCCATCAGGTCGACCACGTGGAGGCGGTCGTCGGGCTGCGCGTACCAGGCCTCGCCCTCCTGGCGCATCATCACCGAACTCGCGACGAGGCCGAGGCGACCGTCGGGCGTGATCTGCAGGTTCGTGGGCGGCCCGTAGACCGAGTTGTCGAGGGGCAGGACGTGGGCGAGACGCGGTCGCGCCTCGTCGGCCAAGTCCACGATGGCCAGCGCATCGGCGCCGTTCGGCCCGTTGCGGTCGCCGGCTGCCTCGAAGAAGGTCTTGCCGTCGAGACCGACCAGCAGGAAGGCCGGGGCCTGCGCCGCGGCAGGTATGCCGAGACCAAGCCCGAGCGCCAGAACCATCAGGCACGCTGTCGCCCGCATCGTGAAGCTCTCCCATGTCATCGATCGCCGACACGGCCCGCCGGGACCCGGCCGTGTGACGATTGCCGGTACCGCGCCCGGAGCAGAAGGCCAACCGGCTCAGGTCAGGAAAGCTTAGCTATTCAGGAGATTGTGAAGCTGCTCTGCGGCGATGCACAAAGGTTTGCCAGGTCATAAAGAAAATAATCGGCGCTGCCGCTGCATCCGTTTGGGCTCCTCACGGGTATTTCGCCGCCGGTCCTCTATTGCCGAGCTCATCGGGGCCCCTTTTATGCCGAGATCTGCTCCCGCGATCGATGATTTGTCGCTCATGTCATCTGGACGGCCGGCGCCGTTGGGGCCGAAGACGTCACGCCCCCCCGAAGACCGCGAGCATGCCCATTGGCATGCGGGCCTTGGGTTCATGACGGCCAGCTTCCGAACGACGTCCACATCCAGGAGGAACTGAAGTCATGGCCACGATCACCGGCACTGCAGCGAGCGAGACCCTCTCGGGTACTACCGACGACGATACCATCACCGGCCTCGGTGGTGATGACACGATCACTGGCCTTGCAGGCAACGATACGGCCGTCTTCAACGTCTCGACGGATGGTGCGGACATCACCGACCTCGGCGACGGCTCTGACCTCGTCAACGTCTCGGCGGCCGCCGCGGGGCAGGTGCGCCTGACCTTCACCTCCTCTCAGGTTGGCAACGGCAGCATCAACGACACCAACAACATGAACGGTCAGGACGGCGGTCTCGCCGTTCGCCTGCAGGCCGAGAACGGTTCGGACGCGCTCACCGGCCCAGTCAGCCGGTTCGACGACGAGGGCATCACCTTCGCCTCCAACACCCCCGGCCTCACCTTCGACGTGCGCGATCTCGTGGCCGGCACCCAGCGCGGCGATGCCTTCGAGGTGGTGACGCTCGGGACATTGGGGAACGACACCCTCACCGCGATCCAGGCGGCGCGCTCCTACTACTTCAACGCCGGCATGGGCAACGACACCGTCACCGGCGGAACGGCGAATGACTTCCTCGTCGGCGGCGCCGGGAATGACAGCCTCAGCGGCGGAGACGGCAACGACAGCTTCATCGGCGGCGGAGGAACCGACACCGTCATCGGCGGGGCAGGCAGCGACACGGCTATCGTGAACGTCTCGACGGATGGCGCCGACAGCACGGACCTCGGCGCGGGCGACGACTTCGTCAACGTTTCGGCCGCGACCGCCGGGCAGGTTCGTGTGACCTTCACGTCGGCCGAAGTCGGCAACGCCACCATCAACGATGCGGGTACGCTGACCGCTCAGGACGGCGGGCTGGCTGTGCGCCTGCAGGCCGAGGACGGGTCGGATGTCCTCACCGGTCCGGTCAGCCGCTTCGACGACGAGGGCATCAGCTTCGTCGCAGCCGCCGGGACGACCTTCGACGTCCGCGACCTCGTCGCCGGCACGCAACGCGGCGATCGGTTCGAGGTCGTCACGCTCGGCACGTCGGGGAACGACACGCTCACCGCCGTCCAGGCCGCGCGGCCCTACTATTTCAACGCGGGAGCGGGCAACGATACGGTCACCGGCGGCACGGCCAACGATTTCCTGGTCGGCGGCAGCGGAAACGATACGCTGACCGGCGGCCTCGGCAGCGACAGCCTGCTCGGCGGCGGCGGCAACGACACCGCGAATCTCAACGCATCGCTGGACGGATCGGACAGCATCGACCTCGGGGATGGATCGGACATCGTCAACGTCTCGACCGCCGCCGCGGGCCAAGTCCGCCTGACCTTCGTCTCGGCTCAGGTCGGCAACGGCAATGCTAGCGAGGCCGCCGGCCCGACGCCGCAGGACGGCGGCCTCGCCGTCCGGCTGCAAGCCGAGGGCGCTGGCGATACGCTCGCCGGCGACGTGAGCCGCGTCGATGATGAGGGAGTCACGTTTGTCGCAGCCGCCGGGACGACCTTCGACGTCCGCGACCTCGTCTCGGGCGTCCAGCGAGGCGACGCCTTCGAGGTCGTCTCGCTCGGCACCTCCGGCAACGACACGCTGACGGCAGTTCAGGGAGCGCGACCCTACTACTTCAACGCTGGCATGGGCAACGACACCGTCACCGGCGGAACAGCCAACGACTTCCTCGTCGGCGGGGGCGGCAACGACAGCCTCAGCGGCGGGGCGGGCAACGACAGCTTCATCGGCGGCGCCGGCAATGACAGCTTCAATGGCGGAGCGGGCACGGATCGGGCGATCTTCACGTTCGCGCTCAGCGCCGCCAGCGTGGGGGTTGGGGCCGACGGCGCCACCACCATCACCAGCCCTGACGGAGCCGACACCTTCCGCGGCATCGAGGAGTTCCAGTTCAGCGACCGGACGATCAGCAATGCGGATGGTTCGCCGTTGGTTGACGACCTGTTCTACCTCAGCCGCAACCCGGATGTGGCGGCCTCCGGTCGGGATGCCGATGCGCACTACGCCGAGTTCGGCTTCCGCGAAGGCCGCGATCCGAACGCCTTCTTCTCCACCACCGGCTACCTCGCCGCCAACCCGGATGTCCGCGCGGCGGGGGTGAACCCGCTCACCCACTACGACCAGTTCGGCTTCCGCGAGGGCCGGGACCCGGGGGCCAACTTCGACAACGAGTTCTACTACGCCTCCAACCCCGACGTGCGCGCCACCGGCGTCGATCCGCTGCGCCACTTCCTGGAGTTCGGCCAAGGAGAGGGCCGGGCGATCAGCGAGGCCGTCGGTCGAGCCAGCGACATCGGGGCGAGCCGCGGCTTCGACGCCGAGTTCTACCTGCTCTCCAACCCCGACGTGGCGCGTGCCGCCATCACGGCGGGCGGCGACAGCTTTGCGTTTGCCCGCTCACACTACAACAACTTCGGTGTGGCTGAGGGCCGTGACCCGAATGCCATCTTCGACACCGACGGCTATCTCAACGCCTATGCCGACGTGCGCGCGGCGGGCGTGAACCCGCTGACGCATTACGACCAGTTCGGCTTCCGCGAGGGGCGCGACCCGTCGGTGGAGTTCGACACCACGGCGTACCTGGCGGCCAACCCCGACGTGCAGGCAGCCGGCGTCGACCCGATGGTGCATTACCTGCAGTTCGGCCTCTACGAGGGCCGCTCACCGCAAAGCGACGCCACTTTCGGGGCCGGTAACGTCGGCTGACGTATCGGCGTGACGAAGGGCGGGGCCACCAGCCCCGCCCGCAATCATGAAGCGGCCCGACCCAGCGCCGCTCCGATCAGGCGCTTGGCATCCGCGCCCGCCCATTCTGCCGGCCCCTTCAGAACGCCGATCGTGCAGCCCCGCGCGTCGATCAGGAGCGTCGTCGGCAGGCCGACCGAGCCGGTCTCCTTCTGAAGCGCGGGCAACACACGCCCGGCGGGATCGCCGTAATAGGCGAGGTTCGAAATCCCGTTCTCCCTCAGCCAGAGCGGCGGCTTGTCGAGATTGCGTGTCTCGAGGTTGATCGCCACCACCGCGAAGTCCGGACCGCCCATCTCGGCCTGGAGGCGGTCCAGCGCCGGCATCTCGGCCTTGCAGGGTGCGCACCAGGTCGCCCACAGGTTCACGAGCAGGGTGCGGCCCTTCAGGTCCGCGAGCGTCAGGTCGGCGCCGTCCGGTCCCTTGAAGGCGAGGGCGGGGGCCGGCCGCGGCGTCTCGCTGATCTGCATGGCGGCGACCTCGCCGCGGGCGAAGGAGGCCAGGGCGGGGGCTTTGCGCGCCGCTTCGGCGCAGGCCCCTGCGGAGTTGCCGCCGGTCGAGCCGGTCCCGTATAGGGCGAAGCCGGCGCCCAGCGCCGCGAGCACCGAGCCGGCGGCGAGCGCGATCGTGAGCCTGGGCATCATCGCGGCCAGACCGGGAACCGGGCTGCTGAAAGGATCTGTGGCGACATGAGCAACCGGATGTGGGGCGGGCGCTTCGCGAGCGGCCCCGCCGAGATCATGGAGGAGATCAACGCCTCCATCGGATTCGACAAGCGCCTCGCGCCCCAGGACATCCGCGGCTCGCTGGCGCATGTCGCGATGCTGGGGCAGGCCGGCATCCTGCCTGCGGGGGATGTGGCCGCGATCGAGAGCGGACTCAAGGCGGTGGCGCAGGAAATCGAGGGCGGCACATTCGCCTTCCGCCGCGAACTCGAGGACATCCACATGTCGGTCGAGAGCCGGTTGACCGAGATCGTCGGTTCCGCGGCCGGACGCCTCCACACGGCGCGTTCCCGCAACGACCAGGTCGCCACCGACATGAAGCTGTGGGTGCGCGACACCCTCGACGGCCTCGACGCGCAGGCCGCCGATCTGCAGCGGGCGCTGGCCGAGAAGGCGCTGGCGCATGCCGGCACCGTGATGCCGGGCTTCACGCACCTGCAATCGGCCCAGCCCGTCACCTTCGGCCATCATTGCCTCGCCTATGTCGAGATGCTGGCGCGCGACCGCGGCCGTTTTCGCGACGCCCGCACCCGCCTGAACGAGTGCCCCTTGGGCGCGGCGGCGCTGGCCGGCACGTCCTTCCCGATCGACCGCCATGCCACCGCGCAGGCGCTCGGCTTCGACCGGCCGACGGCCAATTCCCTCGATTCCGTCGCCGACCGCGACTTCGCCCTCGAAGCGCTCGCCGCCGCCTCGATCTGCGCGGTGCATCTCTCGCGTTTCGCCGAGGAACTGGTCGTCTGGACCTCGGCCCAGTTCGGCTTCGTCAGGCTGTCGGACGGCTACACGACCGGCTCCTCGATTATGCCGCAGAAGCGCAACCCGGATGCGGCCGAGCTGGTCAGGGCCAAGGCCGGCCGCGTGATAGGCGCGCTGACCGGCCTTCTGATCGTGATGAAGGGCCTGCCGCTCGCCTATTCCAAGGACATGCAGGAGGACAAGGAGGGCACCTTCGATGCGCTCCAGGCGCTTTCCCTGTGTCTCGCCGCCATGACGGGCATGGTGCGCGATCTCGAGCCCGTGCCCGAGGTCCTCGCCCGCGCGGCGGGTTCGGGCTACGCCACGGCGACCGACCTCGCCGATTGGCTGGTGCGGGAGCTCGGCCTGCCGTTCCGCGAGGCGCACCACGTCACCGGACGGCTCGTCGGGGCCGCGGCCGCGCGGGGCGTCGGCCTGGAGGATTTGTCGCTGGCGGAGTTGCAGGCGGCCGAACCGCGGATTACCGATGCAATCTACGCGGTATTGGGGGTCGAGAATTCCGTGGCGAGCCGCACGAGCTACGGTGGCACCGCGCCGGCCAACGTCCGAGCCCAGGCGGAAGCGTGGCTCTCCCGTCTTTCGGCAGGCGCGGCCTGAATTTTGTTTGGCGTAAAATCGCGCGGATGCCTCCGCGTTCATGGTCCAGCTAGGTCGAGCCGGTTAAGCTTGGCCGGAGCTTTGGAGATCCCTTCATGCCCCTCGAGAGTTGGATCAGTGAGGAAGAGGCGCCCGCCCTGGCCGCCGAGGCGGTGAGCCAGATCGATGCCGCCTTAAGCCGCCTGGCTCCTGCGGAGCGCGACGCATTCTGGTCGTCCGTGCGCAAGTGCTACAACACGCCGTACAACGACCCGCCCTCCCGTCGCGCCGCGGTCGCGTCGCCGGAGGAAGCGACGGTGTCCCTGGCGGCGATCCCGCTCGGGCCCGCCTTCGCCGTCGAGGCGCATGCCGTCTGACACGACGGATCGTACCTCCGCCGCAATTCCGGCCGGTTCGGGCGTTCGGTAGCGGGAATCAACGCCGCTAGGATCCATCGATGCGCTCCGGTTCTCGTTACGGCCTCCTCCTTGGAGGCCTGATCCTCCTCCTCTGCAACGTCGCACCGGCCAAGCTTTTCGGGCTCACCTCAGCTCTCGCTCAACCGGCTGCGCCTGCCGAGGAGTCCGAGGCACCGTCCAAGCGCCGACGGGGCCGCGAGAAGCCCGACGCGAAGGCGTCCGTTCCCGCGCCCGGGATGCAGCAGGCGAAGCCCGTCGATATCTTCGGGGACTGGAACGTCTTCGCCATGGGGCAGGGCAAGACCCGGGTCTGCTATGCCATCGCCCAGCCGCAGACCCGCTCGCCCAAGACCCTGAAGCGGGACACGGCCTACCTCTTCGTCACCGTCCGCAAAGCCGAGAACGTGCAGAACGAGGTGGCGGTGATGCTGGGCTTTCCGGCCAAGCCGGCGTCCGGGCAGGGCAAGCCCGGACCCGCGGGAAGCCCAGGCTCGGCTGATCCGACGCTCAACCTCGGCAATGCCCGCTACGGCCTCGTCGTGAAGGATGGCAACGCCTGGCTGCAGAACCCGGCGGAGGAGGGGCGGGTCGTCGCCGAGATGGGCCGGACGGCGAAGCTCACGATCAAGGCGGCGTCGATGCGGGGGAACCCGACGACAGACGAATATGCCCTTGCGGGCTTCGCCGAGGCCATGAAGCGCACGCGCGAGGAGTGCAAGTAGCCTCGCCGACCGCGGCGTGGCGCAGACGGCTCGCTGATTTTGTTCCCGGCGCTTAAACAAAAGTTCGTGCTGTGACCGTAGCAGCATTACGCCGCGCCCGAAAATCCGGCATCCTCTGCGCAGGGTGACGTGACCTGCGGCCGGAACACGGCGAAGCCGTATCGAGACCTCCGATGTTCGAAACCATCGCAAGCCTTCTGGAGCGGGGCAGCCTCGCGCCGCACGGCATCTGCCTGCTTTGGCGGCCGGAGCTGATCTGGACGCACGTGATCGCCGATCTCATCATCGGCACGGCGTATTTCTCCATTCCCGTCGCGCTTGGCGTCTTCGTCACCCGACGCCGCGACGTCGCCTTCGGCTGGATCTTCTGGGCCTTCGCGATCTTCATCCTCGCTTGTGGCACGACCCATTTCTTCTCGATCTGGACCCTCTGGGTGCCGGATTACGGGGCCGAGGCGCTCGTGAAGGCGGCGACGGCGATCGTGTCGCTCGCGACGGCGATCCTGTTGTGGCCGCTCCTGCCCAGGCTTCTGGCACTGCCGTCGCCGGAGCAACTCCGCCAGGCCAATGCTGAACTGGTGGCCAGGATTCAGGAACGCGACGAGGCTCTCGAGGCTCTCCGGCAGGCCAATGCGGAGAGGGACCGCGCCGAGGAGATGTTGCGCCAGACCCAGAAGATGGACGCCATCGGTGCGCTGACCGGAGGCGTCGCTCACGACTTCAACAATCTTCTCGGCGTCGTGATCGCCAACCTCGACCGTGTTGATCGCGCGGTGCCGGATGACAGCCGGGTGAAGCGGTCCGTGCAGAATGCGGTGAGCGGAGCCGAGCGCGCCGCGGGCCTCGTCCAGAAGATGCTGGCCTTCGCCCGGCGGCAGCCGCTGCAGGCGTCGCGCGTCGAGCCGAACCGGCTGATCGGGGATCTCTCCGAGCTCTTGCGCGGCGCGCTGGGTGGCGGGACCTCCCCGCGGATGGACTTGGCAGACGATCTCTGGGCGGTGTCGGTCGATGCGAACCAGCTCGAGAGCGTTCTTCTCAACCTTGCCGTCAACGCCCGCGACGCGATGCCGAACGGCGGGACGCTCACCATACGAACCCAGAACCTGCCGGCCGCCGAGGCCGCCGCAATCCCGGAGCTTCCGGCCTTCGACCACGTCGCCATTGAGGTCGTGGACACCGGTTGCGGCATGAGCGAGACCGTCGCGGCGCGCGCCTTCGAACCCTTCTTCACGACGAAGGCCGTCGGGCAGGGCACGGGACTCGGCCTCAGCCAAGTCTTCGGTTTCGCGAAGCAATCCGGCGGCCACGTGACCCTCGCGAGCACCGTGGGCACTGGGACCACCGTACGGCTCTACCTGCCGCGCTATCGTGAGGAACCTAAGCGCGATGCCGCTCCCGCCGGCGCGACCCTCAACGACATTGCCGCGCGCATCATGCCGAGCCCTCAGCTCGCATCGGCAAGGCTTTCCATCGCATGAGCGAGAACCCAGCCTTGCATATTCTCATGGTAGAGGACGAGGCCCTGCTCCTCGAAGTGATTACGGCCGATCTCGAGGATGCAGGATTCGCCGTCACGCAGGCGCCGAACGCCGAGACGGCCCTCGAGTTTCTGAAGGAGGGCGTCGCGGTGGACCTCCTCTTCACAGATATCCGCCTTCCCGGCGAGATGGACGGCTGGCAGCTCGCCGAGGTCGCGCGGACGATGCGGCCCGGCCTTCCCATCATCTACGCCACCGGCTTCACGCAGACGCCGCCGCGCATCGGCGCGGGCAGCTTGTTCTTCACCAAGCCCTACCGCGCCTCAGCCATCGTGAAGGCGATCAACGAGCTGGCCGCCCGCCCCCTCTGAAGAGGCGGGCAGCCGCTTCTCTCAGGCGGCAGCGAGCGCGAAGGAGAGGGATTCCTTCTTCATGAGCTCGCGGTAGAAGCCGTCGAGGTGGGTGAGCTTGTCCGGCGAGCCATCCTGGATGATCCGGCCGCCCTCCAACACGACGATCCGGTCGAAGTCCTTCAACGTCGACAGCCGATGTGCGATCGCGATGACGGTACGGCCCTTCATCAGATTGGCGAGCGCGTGACGGATCGCCTCCTCCGACTCCGCGTCGAGGGCCGAGGTTGCCTCGTCGAGCAGCAGGATTGGGGAGTCCTTCAGGATCGCACGCGCGATGGCGATGCGCTGGCGCTGACCGCCCGACAGCTTCACGCCGCGGTCGCCGACGATGGTGTCGAAGCCCTCGGGCAGGGCGTCGATGAAGTCGGTGCAGTGGGCCGCCGCGGCGGCCTTCCATACATCCTCGTCGGATGCGTCGGGCCGGCCGTAACGGATGTTCTCGCGCAGCGTTCGATGGAACATCGACACGTCCTGGGGCACCACCGTGATGGCCTCGCGAAGAGACTCCTGGGTGACCCGGTTGATCTCCTGGCCATTGATCAGGATGCGGCCGTCCTGCACCTCGTAGAAGCGCTGGAGCAGCGAGAAGATCGTCGACTTGCCGCCGCCCGACTTGCCGACGAGGCCGATGCGCTGACCCGGCTCGATCCGAAGATCGAAATCCGTGAAGACGGCGCGACCGTCGGGATAGGCGAAGGCGACGTGGTCGAAGGTGATCTCGGCGCCGGTGCCGGCCAGCGGCACGGCCTCGGGGTGATCCGTGAGATCGTGGGGCTGCAGCAGGGTGTGCAGGGCCTCGGAGAGACGTGCCGTGTGCTGGGTGGCATCGACCAGCGCCACCGCGAGGTCGCGCGTCGCCGCGAGGATGCGGATGCCCAGCGTGCAGACGAGGACGACCTCGCCGTTCGTGGCCTGACCCGCCTCCCACAGGGTGATCGCCCAGTAGAGCAGGCCCAGAACGGCGAGCACGGTGAGGATGGCGTGAACGATGCGTAGCTTCTCCAGGTAGAGAAGCGAGGAGCGGCGAGAGCGCATCTCGACGCCGATCGTTCCGTCGAAGCGCTTGTACTCGCGCTTGAAGGCCGAGAAGGCGCGGACCAGCGGCATGTTGCCGACCAAATCCACCATCTCGCCGTCGACGCTCGCGGCCTTGGCGGCGAAGTCGTGATGGAGCGGCTTGCCGGCCGCGGCCATCTTGAACATCAGCACGACCACGGCGCCGAAGATGGCGGCAAGCACCAGGGCCATCGTGAGGCTGACGGTGGCGATGTAGAGGATCGAGCCGAAGGCCGCGACGCAGGGCGGCATCACGTTGAACACGAACATGTTCTCGACCGTGAAGATCGCGTTCGACGTTGCGGTGATGCGAGAGGCCAGCGTGCCCGGCTGACGATCGGCGAAGAAGGAGGGCGAGTGTCCGGTCATGTGCCGGAACAGGTCGCGACGGATGTCGCCGGTCACGCCGACGAAGGTGAAGGAGCCCACGAGGCTCGCGACCCGCCAGAGCATGTTGTCGGCCGCGATGAAGGCGACCAGGATCGCAAGCGCCCCCCAGATGATCCCCGCATCGGGTCCCTTGCTCAGCGCGTCGACGACGCCCTTGAGCGCGTAATCCGTCGACACGGAGAAGAAGACCGCGCCGAGCACGGACAGCAGGATGACCGCGTGCGGGAGCGCGCGCCGCCTCAGATACCGCCCGACGAAGGCGAATGGCCTGTCGGCGTAGACGCAGAGATCTTCCATCTCGGTGGATATCCCGGTTCTTCTGGTCAATTCCGGCCCTGACGCGTCCATGCAATCAGTACGCACGTCATCGCGAGCCCTTGAACCGCAACGCGAAGCGCGTCCAAGTGTTGCAGGTCGCCGCCAAGCTCGCGCTCTTATATCTTTCGAACATGAACGGCAGTTGAGCGATAAGCGAAATCGGTGCCGTATCAGGGCAGCGGGACCGAATGGATCAAGCCTATCGCCGGGGACGCGATGCCCGCCGTACGGTCCTCGTAGGGACCGAACTACAGCCGCACGCCTCCCCGCAATCACCACTTGCGATCAACATGAAACGTTGAACCGTCTACCGGAAACAAGAACGGCGGCCGATGGGCCGCCGTTCTCGCGATCTGCGTAGGGAGCAGGTCAGACGTCGATCAATCGTCGACTTGTACGCTCTGCGCCTCGCGGCCCTTCTGGCCCTCGACAACACCGAGGACGACCTGCTGGCCTTCGGCGAGTGAGTCCAAGCCCGCACGAGACAGGGCGGAGCGATGCACGAACACGTCCTTGCCGCCGTCATTGACCGACACGAAGCCGAACCCCTTGGCGGGATCGTACCACTTCACGGTTCCGGTCATCTCCGTGGAGGGCCCGCTCGCGAAGCGTCCGCCGCCACCGCCGCCCGAAGGTGCGCCGTAGCCCCCACCACCGCCGCCGCCGTAGCGGTCGCCGCCGAAGCCGCCCGTGCGCGGCGGACGGACGTCACGCCGCGGCGGAGCCGCCTCAGCCGTCGAGGTATCGACGCTGGTGACATCCGTCACCTGCGGGCCCTTCTGACCTTGGGCGGTATGGACCGTCAGGCGCGTACCAGGGAGCAGATCGGCATGACCGGCCGCCTCAACGGCGCGGATGTGGAGGAAGGCGTCACCCGAACCGTCAGCCAGCTCGACGAAGCCGAAGCCCTTCTCCTTGTTGAACCACTTGACCGTCGCATCGCGCTCCGGACCCGTGGGAACAGCAGCCGCGCGGGCCACGCCGCCGTAACCACCACCGAATCCGCCGGCACCGCCGCCATAACCGCCGCTGGGAGGAGCCTGGTCCGGCCAGCGCGGCTCGGCCCCACCCTCATCGAAGCCGCGCTTCTGCGGCCCCCTAAAATCCCGACCACGTCCCATAGAAAGCTCGCCAAAAACCGTCCGCCGACCATTCTTTCGAATATTGCGTGCGTGCCGTCCCAGACAGCCCACGCCGCGCACTACCATGACTCTCGGCAGCGGTAACCGAGAATGACGCCTCAGTCCTGACTGAATCCTCTGCTGATCGCAAGATGCATCTGCCCATTCCGGCTCCGCTTGGGGCACTTTCCTGCGGCGAACTGCGTATTTCCGACCTTCTTTGCCGGCTGTCGCCGCGCCGACGCCAATCACCAGACGCCGCATCGAATCACGTTAGGAAAGCGGAAAAGGTCCCCGGTCTAGCCTGACGGCACGGGTAGCCGCAGGACACGCGCGGACGATGATCGCAACACCGACTTTCCCGGACCTCTCGGCCCTCGTGGTCGACGAGAGCCTCTACATCCGCCGGATCGTGCGGGACATGCTGATGCGCGTCGGCATCAAGCGCGTGCTGGAGGCGCCCGACGGCGCGGAGGCGCTCGGCGTGCTCGCTGAGAGCAAGCCCGATCTCACCATCATCGATTGGGACCTGGCCATCCTCTCGGGCGAGGAGTTCATCCGCCTGGCCCGCACCCCGATGACCTCTCCGTCGCCGACCGTTCCGATCATCCTGATGCTGGCCCAGCCGCGCAGGAACGTCGTCGACCGGGCAATCTCGATCGGGGTCAACGAGATCATCGCCAAGCCCTTCTCGCCCAAGACCCTGTGGTCGCGCCTCGACGAGGTCATAAATCGGCCGCGCCCCTTCTCGCAGGTGAAGAGCCTGCTTCGCCCGGTGCCGCGGATGCTGGCCGGCAGCAAGTCGGGCGCCTGACCTCGGCCGAGAACCGCCCCGCGCGCTCGGAAGCCTTTGCACTTGTGCGCAAGCCCTGTAGGCTCCGGCTCGAATGATGGCCGGGCTGCTCGCCGGGGCCACGACAGGGGATTTCGGCACCGGCGATGAGGGACGAGAGCGCCGCGACGATCCCGGCACCGCCCGCCGCCGGCCAGACACCGCCACGCGTGGCCTCCGTGACGGAGACGTATCCTCCGGCTCGCACGAACCGGCGCAACGCCTACGCGGCCCTCGACCTCGGCACCAACAATTGCCGCCTGCTCGTCGCGGAGCCCGCCTCCCACGGCTTCCGCGTGGTCGACGCCTTCTCGCGCATCGTGCGCCTGGGCGAGGGCCTGGGAACGGCGGACCGCCTCAGCGAGGCCGCCATCGCGCGGACCATCGAGGCCCTGCGCATCTGCCGCGCCAAGATGCAGGCCCGCGGCGTGGTGCGCGCCAAGATCATCGCGACCGAGGCCTGCCGCCTCGCCGTGAACGGCGCCGAGTTCGTCGATCGCGTCCAGAGGGAGGTCGGCCTCGACCTCGAGATCGTCGATCGCCAGACCGAGGCCTACCTCGCCGTCACCGGTTGCGCGGCGCTTGCCGACCCCTACGCCGAATCCGTCGTAATCTTCGACATCGGCGGCGGCTCCACCGAGATCGCCTGGCTCGACGGGTCGGCGACCAATCCGTCCGCCGACCCCACCCAGCGCATCCGGGCCTGGGATTCGCTGCCCGTCGGCGTGGTGACGCTCGCCGAGCGCCACGGCGGCTGCGAGGTCACGCGGCTGATGTTCGAGGGCATGGTGGAGGAGGTGGCCGAGCTCCTGGCCCGCTTCGCCATCCGGGCGGCGCCCGCCGCCACGGCGCGGCACTTCCACCTGCTCGGCACCTCCGGCACCGTCACGACGCTGGCCGCCATGCACCTGCGCCTCGCCCGCTACGAGCGGCGGCGCGTCGACGGTCTCTGGATGAGCGACGGCGAGGTCTCCGACGCGATCGACGACCTCCTCGACACCCGCCTCGACCAGCGGGCCGACAATCCCTGCATCGGCCGTGACCGGGCCGACCTCGTTCTCGCGGGCTGCGCCATCCTGGAGGCGATCCGCCGAGCGTT
Source organism: Methylobacterium iners (assembly GCF_022179305.1). Lineage (GTDB taxonomy): Bacteria > Pseudomonadota > Alphaproteobacteria > Rhizobiales > Beijerinckiaceae > Methylobacterium > Methylobacterium iners. Next base: position 63,135 of record NZ_BPQP01000030.1, on the reverse strand, counting down.
TCCGTCGGAGCGCCTGCGGATCGCCGACCGGGGCCTGCGCGAGGGCCTCTTGATGAACATGATGCGCGAGGACGGGGTCTGGCGCCGCGGCGGCTACCGTTGACCGACCGGCGTGGCGCCAGCGGCGGCCTGCGGGGCGATCTCAAGCAGCGGGTGAAGACGGGGCGGGGCCGCACCGCCTCCCAGAAGCGCTGGCTGGAGCGCCAGCTCAACGATCCCTACGTCGCCAGGGCGAAGCGCGAGGGCTACCGCTCCCGCGCGGCCTTCAAGCTCACCGAGATCGACGAGCGTTTCAAGCTGCTCAGGCCCGGCCAGCGCGTCGTCGATCTCGGCGCGGCCCCCGGCGGCTGGTCGCAGGTCGCGGCCAAGGTCGTCGGCCCGAGCGGCCGTGTCGTCGGCATCGACCTCCTCGAGATCGAGCCGATGGCGGGGGTGGAGTTCGTCACCCTGGACTTCCTCGATCCCGAAGCGCCGGGGATCCTGACCGGGCTTCTCGGAGGACTGGCCGACCTCATCCTGTCCGACATGGCCGCCAACACCACCGGCCACAAGCAGACGGACCACCTTCGCATTATCGGACTCGCGGAGACCGCCGCCGCCTTCGCCCGTGAGATCCTGGCACCGGGTGGCGCCTATCTCGCCAAGGTCTTCCAGGGTGGCACCGAAGGCACGCTGCTCGCCGAGCTCAAGCGCGACTTCGAGGTGGTCCGCCACGTGAAGCCGAATGCGAGCCGGGCGGATTCGAGCGAGCTCTACGTGCTCGCGACGGGGTTTCGGGGACAGGCGGGTGGAGGGGCGTAGGACGGTTCAGACGCCTGATCGTCACGCGATCTCACGTTCGACCCGGATCGCCCTCGCGTGCCTGGGCCGCCTCGGTCCCGGCTTAGATCCGGCACGCACCGTCCAGCGCATTGTTCTCAGCCGCCGTGAACAGCCGCGAGCGGATCAGGAAGCGCTTGTCGCGGCCGTTCTCCAGGGAGAACATGCCGCCGCGGCCCGGCACCACGTCGAGGATGAGGTGGGTGTGCTTCCAGACCTCGAACTGCGGCCGGCTGATCCAGAAATCGGCGCCCGCCACCTGGCCGAGATGCACGTCGCTGTCGCCGGTGAGGAATTCGCCGACCGGATAGCACATCGGGGATGAGCCGTCGCAGCAGCCGCCCGATTGATGGAACATCACCGGGCCGTGGTCGGCCCGCAGTTCCTCGATGAGGGCCAGCGCGGCGGGCGTCGCGGTCACGCGCAGCGGCGTGCCGTCGACGCCGGCCTGATCGGCGGTGACGGGATCGATCGTTGTGGCAGGGCCGGTCATGGCGGTTCAGCTCCCGTTCCTTCACCCCCGCAGGGCGTTCACGCTCATGTGGCGCGCCGGACCTCGACAAAAAACCCCGGCCTTTCGGCCGGGGCGAGGTGGTCTCGAACACTGGGCCTAGAAGAAGCCGAGCTTGTTGGGCGAGTAGCTCACCAGCATGTTCTTCGTCTGTTGGTAGTGGTCGAGCATCATCTTGTGGTTCTCGCGCCCGATGCCGGACTGCTTGTAGCCGCCGAAGGCCGCGTGGGCCGGATAGGCGTGGTAGCAGTTCGTCCAGACGCGGCCGGCTTGGATCGCACGGCCGAAGCGGTAGGCGCGGGTCCCGTCGCGGGTCCAGACGCCGGCCCCTAAGCCGTAGAGGGTGTCGTTGGCGATCGAGAGCGCGTCGGCATCGTCCTTGAAGGTCGTGACCGAAAGCACCGGCCCGAAGATCTCCTCCTGGAAGATCCGCATCCGGTTGTGGCCCTGGAACACGGTCGGCTTCACGTAGAAGCCCTCCGCGAACTCGCCGTCGAGAGTGTTGCGCTCACCGCCGGTGAGGACCTTGGCGCCTTCCTGCTTGCCGATGTCGATGTAGCTCAGGATCTTCTCGAGCTGCTCGCTCGAGGCCTGGGCGCCGATCATGGTCGCGGGGTCGAGGGGCGAGCCCTGGACCACGGCCTCGACCCGCTTGATCGCCCGCTCCATAAAGCGGTCGTAGATCGACTCATGCACGAGCGCGCGGCTCGGGCAGGTGCAGACCTCGCCCTGGTTGAGGGCGAACATCGTGAAGCCTTCGAGCGCCTTGTCGAAGAAGGCGTCGTCCTCGTTCATGACGTCGGCGAAGAAGATGTTGGGCGACTTGCCGCCGAGCTCCAGCGTCACCGGGATCAGGTTCTGCGAGGCGTATTGCATGATCAGCCGGCCCGTCGTCGTCTCGCCGGTGAAGGCGATCTTGGCGATGCGCGGCGAGGAGGCCAGCGGCTTGCCGCATTCGAGGCCGAAGCCGTTGACGATGTTGACGGTGCCGGGCGGCAGCAGGTCGCCGATCAGCTCCATCACGACGAGGATCGAGGCGGGCGTCTGCTCGGCGGGCTTGAGCACGACGCAGTTGCCGGCCGCGAGCGCGGGGGCGAGCTTCCACACCGCCATCAGGATCGGGAAGTTCCACGGGATGATCTGGCCGACGACGCCGAGCGGCTCGTGGAAGTGGTAGGCGATCGTGTCGTGGTCGATCTCGGAGATGGCGCCTTCCTGGGCGCGGACGCAGCCCGCGAAGTAGCGGAAATGGTCGATGGCGAGCGGGATGTCGGCGTGGGTCGTCTCGCGGATCGGCTTGCCGTTGTCCCAGGTCTCGGCGCGGGCGATGAGGTCGAGGTTCTCCTCCATGCGGTCGGCGATCCGGTTGAGGATCAGCGCGCGCTCGGTGGCGGAGGTGCGGCCCCAGGCCTCCTTGGCGGCATGGGCGGCGTCGAGGGCCTTGTCGACGTCCTGCGCGTCGGAGCGGGCGACCTCGCAGATGACGCGGCCGGTGACCGGGGAGGTGTTCTCGAAGTAGCGGCCGTTCACCGGTGCGACCCACTGGCCGCCGATGAAGTTGTCGTAGCGGGCCGAGAACGGCGCCTTGTTGGACGAGCTCAAGAATTCCGGCTTGTTCATCGCGTATCCTCCTGATTCTTATTCGTGGCGGCAGCGGATGGCAGGCGGCCGGTCAAATCAAGGTGGACTTTTGGCCTAACCAGCGTGCCGTGCCTGCCCATCCTAGTCCTGAACATGGGCGCTGGCGATCCCGAGGCAGGCTCATCGCGTCGGTTCGGCAGCTCGGCGAGGGATGGCATGTCGGGGAACGAGACGTGCCGTGAGGCGCCTGGAGGCGCGCTCGTCGATCCTCGGCCCGGTGCGGTCGCGGCCGTCCCTGCGGAGCCAGATTCCGGTTGGACGGCCGTCGGGCTCGACGTCGAGGACGAGGCGGGTTCCAACTTCGGTCCTGAACACGCGGTCGCTCTCGGGCGTCAGGGCGAGCGGCGGGTCGTCGCCGAGCCGCATGACGAGCCGCCCTTCGCTCAGAGCGAGCGCGAGGATGGTGCGGGCGCCGAGGCGATAGAACCCGACGTAGCGGGCCAGAACGTATTCCGCGATCGCGATGTCCGATCGCGCAGGCTCCCCGAAGTAGAGCGCCGCGAGCCCCCGGGACATGGCCTGGGCGGGCGCGGTCTCGGTGTTCGACAGGACCGCGATGGTGAGGCCGGCGTCGGGATAGGAATCCTTGATCGCCACGAAGCCGGGGACGGCTCCTCCGTGCGACCACAGCCTCCGGCCATAGGCGGTCCCGACATACAGGCCGAGCCCGTATCCGTAGCCGTAATCCGAGACCATCGCGGCCTGGGACGCGGTCGACATCACCCGACCCGAGACGAGCGCACGGTCCCAGGCGACGAGCTCGTCGACGCTCGCCACGAGATCGCCGGCACCCGCCGCGACGCCGGCCGCGAGTGGCGGCGCGTTGCGCCAGGCTCCGCGGGCATGAGCATAGCCCGTGGCACGGCGCGGCACGATCGAGCCGGGATCGCCGTCGGTGATGCCGCCGAGGCCGAGCGGGCCGAGGATCGCGTCGCCCAGGTAGCGCGCCGCGCTGAGGCCGGTGACCCGCTCCACGAGGCTCGCGAGCAGGACGTAGCCGGTGTTGCTGTACTCGTGCCCGGCTCCGGGCGGGAACAGCACCGCCGCCCGCTCCAGCAAGGCCACGACGGCCCGGGGCGTGCGGTCGATCCGCGAGATGACCGAGGGGTAATCCGGCAGGGCCGTGAGGTTGGGGATGCCGGACGAATGGTTCAGGAGCATCCGCGCGGTCACCCCCGACCAGGCGTCGGGAAGGTCCGGCATGCACTCGGAAACGGGCCGGTCGAGGCGAAGGCGTCCCTCGTCGACGAGCCTGAGGATCGCCGCGGCCGTGAACTGCTTGGTGATCGAGCCGATCCGGAACCGCGTCTCAGGCATGTTCGGAACCGCCCATTCCCGATCGGCGAGGCCGTAGGCGCGACGAAACAACGGGCGGCCGCCTTCCGCGACGATCACGGCACCCGAGAAGAGCCCGCTCTCGGCATAGGTTTCGACGAAGGCCGCGGCCCGGTCCGGGAAGTCCGGTTCCGCCGCGCGAGCACGTCCCGAGACAAACAGGCTCGGGAGGGCGAGCGCGCCTCCGGCAAGAAGCGCGGCGACGTCGCGGCGTGAGGGTCCTGGGCGTGCGGCGTCGCACGCGGCGGCATCGCCGCCCGGCGATCGTGGATCTGCCATGCGCGCCACCCGATTGCCAACCCAACCGCCGAGGCTCAGCAACCGTTTCGTCTTCCCAACCCCCGAGGATCCGCCGCGGTGACGCCAGCACCCGAACTCATGCCGTCCGTCCAGAGGTCCGGGACGAACCCGTCCCGTCCGGGCTTCGGCGAGTTCGTCGGCATCGTCGCGCTGATGATGGCGGTGACGGCCATGTCGATCGACAACCTGCTGCCGGCCTTCCCGGTCCTGCAGGCGCATTTCGGCATCGCCGATCCCAATCGGCTCCAACTCCTCGTCTACGTCTACATGATCGGGTTCGGCGTGGCGCAGATCGGCTACGGACCGCTCTCCGACAGCTTCGGACGCCGACGGGTCCTGCTCGCCGGGCTCGCGATCTACGCTGTCGGATGCGGTCTGGCGATGATCGCGCCGAGCTTCGAGTGGCTGGTCGTCGCCCGCGTGGTCCAGGGCGTCGGCGCGGCCGCCGGCCGGGTGCTGGCCACGGCCATCGTGCGCGATCGCTTCTCGGGGCGGGAGATGGCGAGCGTGATGTCGCTCGTGATGATGGTCTTCCTCATCGTGCCGATGCTCGCACCCGCGATCGGCGGCGTGGTGCTGCTCTTCGGCTCCTGGCACTACGTCTTCCTGTCGATGTTGGCGCTCGCCGGCATCCTCGCCCTCTGGTTCGGCGTGCGGATGCCGGAGACCCTGCACCCGGAGCACCGGCGGCCGCTCTCGATCTCCACGATTGGCAGCGCCATCCGCACGACCCTGCGCAACCGCGTCGCCGTCGGCTACGCGACCGCGCTCGGCCTGCTCACGGGCTGCATCTTGGGCTATGTCGGCTCGGCCCAGCAGGTGTTCGATACCGGCCTCTACCATCTCGGCGCCTGGTTCCCGCTCGCCTTCGGGCTCGTCGCGGGAGCTATGGGCGCGGCCACGCTCGTCAATGCCCGCATTGTCGGCCGGCTCGGCATGCGGCCGGTCTCCCATGTCGGCCTGTGCCTGTTCGTCGGCGTGGCGATCGTGCAGGTCGGGATCGGGTTGGCCTATCAGGGTCGTCCCCCGCTCGGCCTGTTCCTCGCGGTGCTGGCGCTCAACCAGTTCATGATCAGCTTCGCGATGCCGAACTTCAACGCCCTGGCGCTACAGCCGCTCGGCGCGATCGCGGGCACCGCTTCGTCCTTCCTCGGCTTCTACACGACGATCGTGGGCGCGTTCTTCGGCTTCCTCGTCGGGCACGCCTTCGACGGCAGCGTGCTGCCGATCGGCCTCGGCTATGCCGGCCTCGGCGGGCTCGCGCTTCTGGTGGTGGCCTGGACCGAGCGCGGCAGGCTGTTTCGCGGTGGGGTCGCGGGCTGAGCCTGCCCAAGCTTAACGGGTCCTTCAGGGAACCGGGCGAATTTCGGCCTCTCGCTCGGATGAACGGAGCCTCAAGCGTGATCAATCGTGCCCATGACGTGCTCCTGCTCGCGTCCCGGCTCCTCCTGGCGAGCGCGCTGCTGCCGACGGGGATCGCCCGGGCGCTCAACGTCTCGGGCTTCGCGCTGACGCTCGCCGGCAGCGGTATGCCCGCACCGAACGCGGTGGCGACGGCGGCGGTCGTCGTGCAGGTGTTCGGGCCTCTCGCCCTCATCCTCGGCGTTCTGCCGCGGATCACGGGCCTCGCGCTCGCCGGCTTCTCCGTGGCGACCGCGATCGTCCTGCACGGGTTCTGGTCCTACACCGGGGCGAATGCGGTCGCCGAGCGCACCCTCTTCCTCGCCGATCTCGGGCTCGCCGGCGGGTTCCTGATCTACGCGCTTGCCGGCCCGGGCGCCCTCAGCTGGCAGGGCTGGCGGCAGCGCGCGCCGCAGGCCTCCACGAAGAAGCCGGCGGCCAAGGGCGCGACACGCCCGAAGCGGGCAGGGGGTCGTGCCCCGGTCCGCGCGGCGGCCTGATCCCGCAGATCAGCGCTTGCCCGCCTTGGCGGACCCGAGCCTCTGCCCCGAAACCTCCGCGCCGGCATCCGGCGCGAGCCGCTGGAAGGCGAAGAACGAGGTGAGGGAGATCAGCGCCACGACGAGAAACGCGGGCTGAAAATCCGCCGCCGCGATGTCCGTGCGCCCCTGCGCCTCCGCGGACCACTCGAGCGCCATGGCCCCGATCGAAACGCCGAGGCTGAGCGAGAGCTGCTGCGCCACGCTCGCGAGGCTGGTGCCCGCGCTCATGTCGCGGGTCTCGAGGTCGGCGTAGGCGATCGCGTTCACGCAGGTGAATTGCAGGGAGCGCACGCAGCCGCCGGCGAGCAGGACGCACAGGATGATCCCGTGGGGCGTCTCGGCCGTGAACAGGCCGTTGACCGCGAGGAAGCCGGAGGCGACGACCGCATTCACGAGCATGACACGCCGGAATCCGTAGATACGGAGCACGCGCGGACCGATCATCTTGATCAGCAGGGCGCCCGCCGCGGCGGCGAAGGTGAGGAGCCCGGATTGCAGGGCGTCGAGGCCGAAGCCGATCTGCAGGAGGAGCGGCAGCAGGAAGGGGATCGCACCCGTGCCGACGCGGAAGAGGCTTCCGCCCGTCACCGCGGCGCGGAACGTCGGGTAGCGCAGGAGATCGAGGCGGATCACCGGATGCGCGACGCTTCGGGAGTGGAGGAAGTAGATCCCGAGCAGGAGGGCACCCGCCCCGAGACAGCCCCAAGACAGGATTTCCGGCAGCAGGTGCCGCCCCATCGAGGCCAACCCGAGCATCAGCGTCGCCAACCCGAGCCCGGAGAGCAGGAAGCCGACGAGGTCGAGCGGCGGCCGCTCGGGCTCGCGGATGTTCTCGAAATACACGCTCGCGAGCGCGATGCCGGCGAGCCCGATCGGGATGTTGATCAAGAAGATCCAGCGCCAATCCAGGCTGGTGACGATCAGCCCGCCCAGCGGGGGCCCGAGCACGGGGCCGATCAGGGCCGGGATCGTCAGGTAGGCGAGCGCGCTGACGAGCTCGCTCTTGGGCACGCTGCGCAAGATCACGAGGCGGCCGACCGGGACCATCATCGCCCCGCCGAGACCCTGCAGGAAGCGGGCGGCGACGAAGCCGGTCAGCGAGCTCGATGCGGCGCAGGCGATGGAGCCCGCCATGAACACCGCCAGCGCCGCCCGGAAGATCGTGCGCGCGCCGTACCGGTCGGCGGCCCAGCCGCTGACGGGAATGAAGATCGCGAGGCTCACGAGGTAGGAGGTGAGCGCGAGCTTGAGCGCAATCGGATCCTCGCCGAGGCTTTTGGCGATCGCCGGCAGGGCGGTGGCGATCACCGTCGAGTCCGTGTTCTCCATGAACAGCGCGGTCGCGACGACGAGAGGAACGATCTGGGAGCGGCGCATCGGCGTCCGTTGCGGGAGGGACCGGCGCGGTCCGGCGCCTGGCCCGGACACCTCGTTCCGGAAGTCCCGAGGGTCAACCTCCGATCGAACGCCTCTCACCTCCGCCCAGGTCGTGGCAAGGCGGCAACAGGCACGCGCAAGCCGGTCCTCCGCCACCCTCGATGACCTTCCCCCGTCCGGGCATCGTCCCTACTCTCCCCGCAATGCACAGCAATTTTGCGCCGGCCCGAGAGGGCAGGGCGGTTGGAGACGGCATGCGGTCGCGGTTCGGAAGTCGCCCGGGGTCAACCCGGCCCCTGTGGGCGTTGGGCCTTCTTTCCCTGTTGGCGGGCTGCGGCACGGTCGTCCTCAACGAGACCGGGTCGCTCAGCCGCTACGATCGGCTCGTCGCCAGGGAGGAGGTCGCGACGCGCGCCCGGCTCTACGCGGACCCCGCCGCACTCGCGCAGACCCGCACCGTCCGCATCGTTCCGACGCGGTTTCCGGAGGCGGTCTCCGGCCCAGGCCTGAACGCCGTGGAGCGCCGTCTCATCGCGAACGCGGCCGACCGGGCGCTCTGCTACGAGCTCTCGCTGCGCTACGACGTCGTCTCCACGAAGGCCGCGGACCTCACCGTTCGCGCCGCGGTGACCCGCATCGATCTGACCAACGTCCCGGCCGCGGGCGCGACGATCGCGACCTCGGCGGGCATCACGATCGCCTCGCAGGTCGGCGTCGGCTTCGCCACGACCGTCGGCCGCGTGCCGATCCCGCGGGTGCCCATCGGCTTGGGCAGCCTGACGGTCGAGGCGGAAGCCTTGGATCGGCGCAGCCGCCAGCGCGCCGCGATGATCTGGGGCGGGGCGGCGAACGCCTTCACCAACCAGGCCCGGATCTCGCCGGCGAGCGATGCCTACGATCTGGCAGGCGAGTTCGGCCAGGATTTCGGCACCTTCCTGGCGACGGGCAAGGATCCCTTCAGGCTGCCGATCGCGATTCCGACCTACGACCGCGTCCGTATCACCACGCTCGGCGAGGCGCCGCTCGATCCCGATTGCGAAGCCTTCGGACGCGCGCCGGGCGTCGACGGCATCATCGGCGACTATATCGGCCTGCCGCCGGACTGGACCGACAAGGGTCCCAAGATCTCCGGTCCCGGCGCCTCCCGCCGATAGCGCGTCGCCCGCCAATTTATGGGGTGCGGGGCGATTGGCGTCTTTGCGCGGCCTTTCCCCCCGTGATACTGCCCCGTGCCAACTCGTTCACGCGGGTCTGCCCTCGCGGCGCCGCGTCTCACCGCTTTTCGGGAGTTGGTTCATGGCCCGCATCACGCATCAGTCGATCACCGAGGGCCTGACCTTCGACGACGTTCTCCTGCGCCCGGCCGCCTCGTCGGTGATGCCGACGGAGGTGAGCGTCGCCTCGCGGCTGACGCGATCGATCGCCCTCAACCTGCCGATCCTCGCCTCGGCGATGGACACCGTGACCGAGGCGCCGATGGCGATCGCCATGGCGCAGAACGGCGGCATGGGCGTGATCCACCGCAACCTCGAGCCGCCGGAGCAGGCCGAGCAGGTCCGCCTCGTCAAGAAGTACGAGTCGGGGATGGTGCTGAACCCCATCACCATCCACCCGGACGAGACCCTGGCCGACGCCTTCAGCCTGATGAAGAAGAACCGCATCTCCGGCATCCCGGTGGTGGAGCGCGGCCCCAACGGCTCGCGCGGCAAGCTCGTCGGCATCCTGACGAACCGCGACGTGCGCTTCGCGACGAACGCCAACCAGACCGTCGCCGAGCTCATGACCCGCGAGCGGCTCATCACCGTGCGCGAGGGCGTCAACCAGGAGGAGGCCAAGCGCCTGCTTCACCAGTTCCGGATCGAGAAGCTCCTCGTCGTCGATGACCATTACCGCTGCATCGGCCTGATCACGGTGAAGGACATCGAGAAGCAGGTCGCCTATCCCGGCGCCGTCAAGGACGAGCAGGGCCGCCTGCGCGTCGCCGCGGCGACGACCACCGGCGACAGCGGATTCGAGCGGGCCGAGCGCCTGATAGATGCGGGCTGCGACGTGATCGTGGTCGACACCGCCCACGGGCACTCGATCAAGGTGCTCGACGCCGTGCGCCGGGTGAAGCATCTCTCGAACGCCGTCCAGGTCGTCGCCGGCAACGTCGCCACGCGCGACGGAGCCCAGGCGCTCATCGACGCGGGCGCCGATGCCATCAAGGTCGGGATCGGGCCGGGCTCGATCTGCACGACCCGGATCGTCGCCGGCGTCGGCGTGCCCCAGCTCACCGCGCTGATGGAGGCCGTCGAGGCCGCCCACGAATCCGGCGTGCCGGTGATTGCCGACGGCGGGATCAAGTTCTCCGGCGACCTCGCCAAGGCGATCGCCGCCGGCGCCTCCGTCGCGATGCTGGGCTCCCTGCTGGCGGGAACCGACGAGGCGCCGGGCGAGGTCTTCCTGCACCAGGGCCGCTCCTACAAGAGCTATCGCGGCATGGGCTCGGTCGGCGCGATGGCGCGCGGCTCCGCCGACCGCTACTTCCAGGCCGAGGTCAGCGAGACCCACAAGCTCGTGCCGGAGGGGATCGAGGGGCAGGTGCCCTACAAGGGCCCCGTCGCTGCCGTCCTGCATCAGCTCGCGGGCGGCCTGCGCGCAGCGATGGGCTATGTCGGGGCCGCGACGGTCCCCGAGTTCCAGGAGCGGGCGCAGTTCATCCGCATCACCAATGCGGGCCTGCGCGAGAGCCACGTCCACGACGTCACGATCACGCGGGAGAGCCCGAACTACCCGAGCCGGGCGTGAGATTGAAGGGCAGGCGCCGCGAAGACGCGACGTCGATGGCCTATGGGAGGCATCCTGGGGCATCCGTCCGTCCAGGGTGCCCGCGTCTTGCGGGTGGACCATGACCGTACAAGCCATCCTCGCTCCCGTCTTCGCGCAGGTGCTCCTCACGTTCGCGCTGCTGTTCTGGACGGGCCGCGTGCGCTTCGCCGAGGTCGGGGCAGGGCGCGTGCGGATCGGCGACATCGCCTTGGGCGAGCGGAACTGGCCGGCCAAGGCGCAGCAGGCGGCCAACGCCTTCTCCAACCAGTTCGAGCTGCCGGTGCTGTTCTACGGGCTCGTCGCCCTGGCGCTCTACACGCGCAAGGCCGATCTGCTCTTCGTGGTCCTCGCCTGGATCTTCGTCGCGAGCCGGGTCGTCCACGCGGGCATCTACGTGACGTCGAACCGTGTGGTCCGCCGGTTCCAGGCTTACGCGGTCGGCGTGCTCGTCCTCCTTCTCATGTGGATCATCTTCGCGGTCCGCATCCTCGTCGCCCCGCTCGCGGTCTGACGGTCGATCCGGCTGGTTGCGCCCGCGGCGCGCGGCGCGCACATGATGCCGATCACTTCCGACCTGGGGTTTGGACGCGAGAAGGAATGTCCGAATGCGCGTGCTCGTCGTAGGGGCCGGTGCCACCGGCGGGTATTTCGGGGCCCGGCTCGCGGAGACCGGGCGCGATGTGACCTTCCTGGTCCGTCCCGCCCGCGCCGAGAAGCTCGCGGCGGCGGGCCTCGTCGTGAAAAGTCCGGTGGGCGACATCCAGATCGCCAAGCCCGCCACCGTCACGGCGGCCGATCTCAAGGAGGGCGCGCGCGAAGGCTTCGATCTCGTTCTCCTGAGCTGCAAGGCCTACGACCTCGATGGCGCGCTCGCCGACGTGGCGCCGGCGGTCGGGGAAGGAACGGCGGTCCTGCCCATCCTCAACGGTATGCGCCACCTCGACATCCTCGACGCCCGCTTCGGACGGGAGCGCGTCCTCGGCGGCTCCTGCTCCATCGTCGCGACACTCGGCGCCACCGGCGAGATCCGGCAGATGAACGAGCTTCACACCCTGACCTACGGCGAGCGCGACGGGACGCGCTCCGCGCGCATCCTGGCCGTCGAGGCGCTGATGGAAGGGGTTCGCTTCCAGCCGAGGCTCAGCGAGGTGATCGGCCTGGAGATGTGGGAGAAGTGGGTGTTCCTGGCCACGCTGGCCGGCTCGACCTGCCTGATGCGAGCGACGATCGGCGACATCGTCGGGGCACCGGGCGGCCGCGCCTTCCTCGAGGGTCTCTACGAGGAGTGCATCGCCGTCGCGACGGCGAACGGCGCCGTTCCGCGTGAGAAGCCGGTCCTGACCGGACGCGGCATTCTGACGGCGGAAGGCTCCGCCTTCACGGCCTCGATGCTGCGGGACATCGAGGGGGGCGGCAGGATCGAGGCCGACCACATCGTCGGCGACCTCATCGCCCGCGCCTCCGATCCGGAGGCCTGTCCTCTGCTGCGGCAGGCCTACACCCACCTCAAGGCGTACGAGAACCGGCGCCGGCGCGAGCAGACCTGACGATACGCGCCTTACCGTCGCGGGCCGGGCGAGCCGTATTCCAGCCCTGTCTTGGCATCGACGCGGGGCGGGGGCGGTGTCAGGTCGGGAGCCGGTGCGGTGGCGCAGGCTGCGATGCCGAGCGCGACGAAGCCGGCGAGGGCGACGCGGATGACGAGGAACATGACGGTTTCGAAGCTCCAGGCGTTGACGGAGGCGGCACGACGCGGTTCTGAGCCCAGATCACGCCGGAAGCGTGGCCATGTCGCGGCGAATGCCCTGAACGCGAGGACGTGAGACCCTGACCCCCGCCGCCCGCCTCTCCGCCGCCATCGACGTCTTCGCCGACGTCGCCGAGCGCCGTCGCCCGGCCGCCGACGCCCTGAAGGATTGGGGCCTAGCGCACCGCTTCGCCGGTTCGAGCGATCGCTCGGCCATCGCCAGCCTCGTCTACGACGCCCTGCGCCGACGCGCCTCGGCGGCCTGGGTCATGGACGAGGACAGCCCGCGCGCGATCCTCATCGGGATGCTGCGGCTTCAGCACGGGCTTGCGGCGCCGACCATTGCGGGCCTGTTCTCGGGCGAGCGCTTCGCCCCGGCGCCGTTGACGGAGCGCGAGCGCGAACGCCTCGAGACCGGGTCGCTGGTGGAGGCGCCACCGGCGGTTGCTGGCGACGTGCCGGACTGGGTGCTTCCTGCTCTGACCGAGGTCTTCGGCCACGACCTCATGACGGAGCTCCGGGCGCTTGGCCGGCGCGCACCGCTCGACATCCGCGTCAACACGCTGAAGCGCGACCGAGACGCCACCCTGGCCGGCCTCGCCCATCTCGCGCCGGCCCCGACGCCGATCGCGCCGCAAGGCCTCCGCATCCCCCTCGGCGAGGACGGCCGCGGTCCGGCCCTCCACGTCGAGCCCGAATTCCTGGAAGGCTGGTACGAGATCCAGGACGAGGGCTCCCAGCTCGCGGCCCTGCTTTGCGGCGCGCGCGCAGGCGAGACGGTGGTGGACCTCTGCGCGGGGGGCGGCGGCAAGACCCTGGCGCTCGCCGCCGCGATGGAGAATTCGGGCCGGATCATCGCCAGCGACGACGATCCGCGGCGCTTGGCACCCATCCACGAGCGGCTGCGGCGCTCGGGTGCGCAGGCCGAGATCCGCACGCCCCGCGCCGGCCGGGCGCGTGCGGACGTGCTCGCCGATCTCGACGGAACCGTCGATCGCGTCCTCGTCGATGCGCCATGCACGGGGTCGGGCACGTGGCGGCGCAACCCCGACGCCAAATGGCGCCTGCGTCCCGGCTCCCTGGAGGCGCGCGTCGCCGAGCAGGCGCAGGTGCTCGATCGTGCCGTCCGGCTGCTCCGGCCGGGCGGGCGCCTCACCTACGTCACCTGCTCATTGCTGCCGCAGGAAAACGACGCGGCCGTCTCCGGCCTGCTCGGACGTTTCGGTGATCTGCATGTCCTCAAGGCGCGCGCGCTGGTCGACGAGATCGTCCCGCTCCTCGCCGAGCGGGTGAGGTTCAGCGGGCACGGGCTCCAGATGAGCCCCGCGCGAACCGGAACGGATGGGTTCTACGTGGCCAATCTTGAACGCCGGAGCTGATGTCCACACGTTCGACAGCGGTTCGGCTTGTCGGCCGGCCTGTTGCCGTGGAGCGGAGAGCCGGTTGCCGCTATCGTCGCGCGCCTGAGCACCGGCGCGATCGCGCTGTGAGGGGCGCCGCCGGAGACTGGGAATGCGACGCGGCAAGCGCGCGATGTCGGGATGAGGCTCGACCGTAGGACTCTGCTCGCGGGCGCGGCGGCCGCGGTCTCGCGGGGCGGCGACGCGCGTGCTCAGGCCATGCCCGCCGAGCCGCTGCGGACTGTCGGCGCAGGTCTCGAAATCGTCGATCTCTGGCCCGCGCTGCCCCCGGGCGGTGGAGGCCCCGTGGCGGCCGACGGCCGCTTCGACGAGACCCGCGAAGGCGTCATCACCAACGTCACGCGGCCCTGCCTCCTCGTGGTCCGCCCGCGCAAGCCCAACGGTGCGGCCATCATCGTGGCGGCCGGCGGAGGCTACCGTCGCATCGACATCGGCAACGAGGGCGTGCCCGTCGCAAATTGGCTCGCGGCAGCAGGAATCACGGCCTTCGTCCTGATCTATCGGCTTCCCGGCGAGGGCTGGGCTGCCGGACCGGCCGCAGCCCTGCAGGACGTGCAGCGCGCCTTGCGGGTCGTGCGGGCCGATGCGCCGACTTTCGGCGTCGACCCGGAGCGCATCGGCCTTCTCGGCTTCTCGGCCGGCGGCCACCTCGTCGGAGAGGCCGCGGTCCGCTCGGCGCACCCGTCCTACCCACCCACCGACGATCGCGACGCCTTGTCGGCCCGCCCCGAACTCGCAGGCCTGATCTATCCCGTGATCACCCTGCGACCCCCCTTCGACCGCACCTCCACGCGACGGGTCCTGGTCGGCGAGACCCCGACGCTCGCCCAGGCGGCGGCCTATTCGGTGGACACCCACGTCCGCGAGCGCTCGCCCCCGATGTTCCTGGCGCAATCGGCCGACGATCCGATCGCCGTCGTCGACAACAGCCTCATCATGTACTCGGCCCTGCGGAACGCCCTGATCCCGACGGAGCTCCACCTGTTCGAGCGCGGCGGCCACGGTTACGGCCTCGGCGTGCCCGGGTCGCCGGCGGCGGCCTGGCCCGGGCTCTTCCTGACCTGGATGCGCCGGCGCGGTTTCCTGCGGGCCTGAGCGTGGCCGCCCGACCTCCTTCGCCGCATGGCAGAAATCACGGCCGCGTGCGCTGCGAAATCCTGGATGCGGCGTTAGGCTTGAGCGCCCCGACGAGCCGGGGCTTTCCGTGGGCAACGATTTGCCCGACCGGACGGACCTGAGGGAGTACCGCCTTGAGCATCGGCCTGATCGCAATCCTCGACGACGTGGCCGCCCTGGCCAAGCTGGCGGCCGCCTCCCTCGACGATGTCGCGGCCCAATCCGCGAAGGCCGGGACCAAGGCGCTCGGAATCGTCATCGACGACACCGCCGTGACGCCGCGCTACGTCGTCGGCTTCGCCGCATCCCGCGAGCTGCCGATCATCGGCCGGATCGCGATGGGCTCCCTGAAGAACAAGTTCCTGTTCCTGCTGCCGGGCGCGCTGGCGCTGAGCTACTTCGCACCCGCCGTGATCACGCCGCTCCTCATGCTGGGCGGCATCTATCTCTGCTACGAGGGCGCTGAGAAGGTGCTGCACGCCCTCGCCCCCCACCAGGCCGAGGCTCACGAGCAGAGCGTGGGCGCCTCGAAGGACGAGCTCCAGGCGCAGGAGGACGCCCGCATCCGCGGCGCCATCCAGACCGACTTCATCCTCTCGGCCGAGGTCATGGCGCTGACCCTGGCCTCGCTGAACGCATCCTCGGTCGCGATGCAGGCGACCATCCTCGCCGTGGTCGCCCTCGGCGTGACGCTGATCGTCTACGGCTTCGTGGCGCTCATCGTGAAGGCCGACGATGCCGGCGTCGCCCTCGCGACCAACGCGCGCCCGGCCTCCAGCCTGCTCGGCATGCGCGAGCCTGGACCGGGCGCGGCCTCCGGCGCCGATCGGGCGATCCGTTCGGTCACCCGGGGGATCGGCCGGGGTCTCGTCGCCGGCATGCCCTACTTCCTCAAGGTCCTCGCCGTCGTCGGCACCGCGGCGATGCTCTGGGTCGGCGGCGGTATCATCCTGCACGGGCTCGAGGAGTTCGCGATCAAGGCGCCCGGCCACCTCGTCCACGACGCGGCCGCCTGGGCGGCGGCCGCGCTCCCCTCGGCCGCCTCCGTCGTCGAATGGATGGTGACGGCGGCCCTGTCCGGGGTCCTGGGGCTGATCCTCGGCGGCCTGACGATTCCCGTCGCGCAGTTCGTGATCGCCCCGATCTCGGCAAGGATCATGGGCTTGTTCAGGCCGAAGGCTCAGGCCGCCAAGGCGGCGTGAGATCCCATTCGCGAAATCTGGCGGGATGACGCTCGAGGGGAGGCCGTCCCGCCGGAGCCGCGCCTGCCGCTGGCCGGCGCCCGTCGGATCAGAAGCAGCTGCGCTTGCGCACGATGGTCACGCGGCCGAGCGGTCCGCGGCGCTTGGTGACCACGGTCTTGCAGCGCGGACCGCGCACCACCGTGCGCCGAACCACGCGGGCCTGTTCGACGGCGCTCCCTGGCGCGAAGCCCTGACCGAAGGCGAGCGGCGCGGCCTGGCCAGGCGCGGCGAGCCCGAGGAGGGCGACGGCGGCGATCCCGAAGATGGTGGCTCTCATGGTATGAGGCTCCTGTTCGTTGCTGGGGCGGGCCGTCTCGCCGGGCGAGGCTGAACGCCGGATTAATCGGCTGGGCACGGCGGAGGGGCTCCGCGTTGCACCGCCCCGGGCGCTCGTCTAACTCGGGATCCATGACCACAGACCACGACAAGATCCTGATCGTCGATTTCGGCTCCCAGGTGACCCAGCTCATCGCGCGGCGCGTGCGGGAGGAGGGGGTCTATTGTGAGATCGTGCCCTTCACCAAGGCTGCCGAGGCTTTCGCCGAGGCGAAGCCGAAGGGCGTGATCCTGTCGGGCGGCCCGGAATCGGTGACGAGCGACCTGTCGCCGCGAACTCCTCAGGCCATCTTCGAGGCGGGCGTGCCCGTCTTCGGCATCTGCTACGGCCAGCAGACCATGGCGGCCCAGCTCGGCGGCGAGGTCGAGGGCGGGCACCACGCCGAGTTCGGCCGCGCCGAGATCGAGATCCTGGCCGATTGCGCCCTGTTCCGCGGCGTCTGGCACGTGGGCGAGCACTACCCCGTCTGGATGAGCCACGGCGACCGGGTCACCAAGCTCCCCGACGGCTTCACCACCGTCGCGATCTCGAAGAACGCGCCCTTCGCGGCGGTGGCCGACGAGGCGCGGAAGTTCTACGCGGTCCAGTTCCACCCAGAGGTGGCCCACACGCCCCACGGCGCGCTCCTCATCCGCAACTTCGTGCGCGACATCGCCGGCTGCTCGGGCGACTGGACCATGGGCGCCTATCGCGAGGAGGCGATCGCGAAGATCCGCGAGCAGGTCGGCTCGGAGCGCGTGATCTGCGGCCTCTCCGGCGGCGTCGATTCGGCGGTCGCCGCCGTGCTGATCCACGAGGCGATCGGCGAGCAGCTTACCTGCGTCTTCGTCGATCACGGCCTCCTGCGCCTAGGTGAGGCCGAGGAGGTCGTTCGGCTGTTCCGCGACCACTACAACATCCCGCTCGTGCACGTGGAGGCGCAGGCGCTCTTCCTCGAGGCCCTCGACGGCGTCAGCGATCCCGAGATCAAGCGCAAGACGATCGGCCGCCTCTTCATCGACGTGTTCGACGCGGAATCGAAGAAGATCGGCGGCGCCGCGTTCCTGGCGCAGGGCACCCTCTATCCGGACGTCATCGAGAGCGTCTCCTTCACTGGAGGCCCCAGCGTCACGATCAAGAGCCACCACAATGTCGGCGGCCTGCCCGAGCGCATGAACATGAAGCTCGTCGAGCCCCTGCGCGAGCTGTTCAAGGACGAGGTGAGGGCGCTCGGGCGTGAGCTCGGCCTGCCCGAGGCCTTCGTCGGCCGCCACCCCTTCCCTGGCCCCGGCCTCGCCATCCGCTGCCCCGGCACCATCACCCCGGAGAAGCTCGAGGCGCTGCGCAAGGCCGACGCGATCTATCTCGAGGAGATCCGCAAGGCCGGCCTCTACGACACCATCTGGCAGGCTTTTGCCGTGATCCTGCCGGTGAAGACGGTCGGCGTGATGGGCGACGGCCGGACCTACGACCACGTCTGCGCGCTGCGCGCGGTCACTTCCGTCGACGGCATGACGGCGGACTTCTACCCCTTCGACATGGCCTTCCTCGGCCGGGTGGCGACCCGGATCATCAACGAGGTCAAGGGGATCAACCGTGTGACGTACGACATCACGTCGAAGCCGCCCGGGACGATCGAGTGGGAGTGACCGGCTGGGTGCCGATCACTCGAAGGCATCGAGCGAGGCCGGCGACACGCAGCGAACCTCCTTCACGTAGCGCGCGATATCCGGGACGCCGCCGATCACGGTGACCTCGAGGATGCGGTCGCGGCGTCCGCGCTTGCGCGACCAATCCTCGAAGCTGAGTTCGAGGAGCGGGGTGAAGGTCGAGGGTCCGCGCCGCGCCGGCTTGCGGAGCGTGGCGCCGGTGTTGATCGGGCTGAGCTCGATCCGGTGCGCGTAGGCACGTGCCAGACCGAGTGTGTCGGCCACCAGCACGTCGACCGCCCGCGAACGGTTGGCGCGAGCGCCAAGCAGGCGCGCCAGCCCCTCCGCGTCGCACCAGAAGAAGATGCGTTGGTTGAGGAGTGCGAGCCAGTCCGCGGGTGAGAGGCCGTCGTCGAGGCACTTGGCGAGGGCAGGCTCGGTCATCGGGCTCTGGTCATTGAGGATGGCGCGCCTGTGCCGGGGGTGACGGATCTCCACCGCGGTCGGCCGGCGCCTCCGCTCCAGCCGCTCGCGCGCCTCACCCTGCAGCTCGAACAGGTCCAGGAGGCGCGAGGTCGACAGGAGGCCGTGCCGCTCGATGCTGTCCCAGGCGCCCGGAAGGGTGACGTGGAAGAGCTCAGGATGGCGCTCGGGAGCTCTTCCGGCGTCATCTCATCCTAGCCCGGCACGGTAAAACCCGGACC
Source organism: Methylobacterium iners (assembly GCF_022179305.1). GTDB lineage: Bacteria > Pseudomonadota > Alphaproteobacteria > Rhizobiales > Beijerinckiaceae > Methylobacterium > Methylobacterium iners. Next base: position 44,201 of record NZ_BPQP01000030.1, on the reverse strand, counting down.
GCCCTGCGCGCCGCGTCGGTCCACGCCGATGGTGAGCGCGGCGAGGTAGCCGTCGCCCATGGGCGTGACCGCGCAGATGCTGCGGCCCTCGGGGTCCTCCCGGCGGAGCAGGAAGTCGTTCGCGTTGAGGGTGTCGCGCTTGAACAGGCGGTTCCCGTATGCGCCGGCCCCGTAGATCGCGGAGGTCACGGCATCGGGAAAGTACATCTGCCCCGTCAGCAGCGTGCGGCGCTCGATCAAGACCTTGAAGTGGACATGCGTCGCGCGGCCCGGATACCAGCCGGGATAGATCGTCTCGAACCGGGCGAGGCCGGTTTCGTCCGAGAACTGGGTGCCGCGCAGGAAGGTCTGCCCCACCGTGGAGAGCCGCTCCCGGTCCCCCTGGCCGGTATAGCCCGAATACAGCCCCTGCGCGTCCGCGTGCCAGACATCGACCCGGGCGTCCCGGATCGGCGTGCAGGGACCGGCCTCGACCACGCGCAGCCGCAGCCCGAGCCTCACGCCGGGACGGCCCTCGCCGATCTCGGCGCGCACGAGACGCGGATCGAGGTAGAACGGCCCCTCGATCGAGCGCGGCGTGAGCAGACAGGCGCCCGCGCCTTGCCCGGTCGCGGCCCGGGCCGGCATTCCCATGAGCCCGGAGGGCGAGGCCGCCAGCCCGATGAGGACGGCGCGACGGGAAAGACGGTCGCTCTGTGTCATCCGGCGCGCTCCTCTGTCGTCGATCGACGGCCTGGGCGTCCGAACTCTTGGCCCGCGACGACCCCCAGAACACGGTGAAATAGGGCGCAGGCGGACAAATCCTGCGCGGCCCTGCACCGCATCGCGTTCTGGCCGACTTGCCAAGCCAAAACGGACGGCCTAAAGACCCCTCCGCCCTGGCCGTGTCCAGGCGCCGCGCGCCCGTAGCTCAGCTGGATAGAGCACCAGACTACGAATCTGGGGGTCAGAGGTTCGAATCCTTTCGGGCGCGCCAAACTGCCTGCCGTTCAAAGTAGAACCGCGAGCGTTCTTGGCGGGACGCAGGTCGAGATTGGAACGCCCTTAGGCCGCTGGAAATTGCAACCTGGCTATGAGCAGAGTTGCGCCCATCTCGGCAATTCGGCGGCCGTCGCTACCATATCCAAAGCGGAGATCAGCCAAGGCCGGATCACAGGTCCTATACGCGCCATAAGCGGGCGGACATTCGCCAAGCCGCTGTCGCCGCTGCTTCGGCGAATGCACTTCGCTGCTTTCGCGCTCCAACGCAGCCTGAACGTTGTGGCGTGAACCAGACGCCGCAATCATAGGCCAGACAGGATCGCTCGAATCCCGGATCAGACCGCGACCTTCAGGGCGAACTGTTCAACGCCCAGCCGCGTCTGGATCACCTGCACGATGTGCTCGGCATCCCGGCCGACCGCGCCGAGACGGCCCGAGCCCCAGGTGTGCAGCCAGGGCAGGCCGATGAAGTAGACGCCGTCCTCGCTCGTCACGCCGCGCCTATGCTTGGGGTGGCCTGCGCCGTTGAACACGGAGGCATCGAGCCAGCGGAAGTCCGGCGTGAAGCCGATGCACCAGACGATGCTGGTGACGCCGGAGCCTGCGAGGTCAAGGCTGGTCACCGGCTCGCCTGGCTCCCAAACGGGCGTGTAGTGCTCCTGCGCCGGCGCCTCGATGCCCTTCTCGGCAATGAACTTGTCGATGGCCGCGTTGATGCCGTTGTAGGTCCGGTCGGCCCCGTCGAGCGATCGCTGGAGGTCGTCGCGAAAGCGCAGGCTGCCGTCCCGGTAATCCTCCAGCAGTCCGTAGAGCTTCATGCCCTCCAGGGCGAAGCGGCGCAGGTCAATGTCGCGGCCGCCGTCGCGGCCGGTCACGTAGTGGTTGGTGTTGTCACGGACGCCGTCGCGCAGCGGATGGTTGTCGACGGTCATCTCGTAATAGCCCATGTCGGCGAGCCAGGTGACGACGTCGCGGCCGCGATAGAACCGGGCGCAGCGCGGCGCGTCGCCGACCGCGAGGTGCACCTTGCGGCCGGCGAGGTGCAGGTCCTCGGCGATCTGCGCCCCGGACTGCCCCGCGCCGACGACGAGCACCTCGCCCTCGGGCAGTTGCGCCGGGTTGCGGTACTGGTTCGAGTGGATCTGGATGACCGAACCCGGCAGCCTCTCGGCCATGCGCGGGATGATCGGCATCTGATAGCCGCCGGAGGCGACGACGACCTCCTTGGCGGTGTAGTCGCTCTCCGAGGTCCGGACCGAGAAGATGCCGTCGTCCCGCCGCTCGACGCGGGTCACCGCCACGCCCTCGCGGATCGGCGGGTTCACCTTAGCGACGAAGGCCTTGAGGTAGGCGACGATCTCGTCTTTCTTCATGAACCCGTCCGGGTCCGGCCCGTCGTAGCGGTGGCCCGGCAGGTCGCACTGCCAGTTCGGCGTGACGAGGCAGAAGGTGTCCCAGCGCTGCGTCGCCCAGGTGTGCGCGGCGGTCTCCTTCTCGAACACCAGATGCTCGATGCCGCGCTGCTTGAGATGGTAGCTCACCGAGAGACCGGCCTGGCCGCCGCCGATCACGGCGACGGGAACGTGACGGGGCGTGGACGTCATGGCTCTCACTCCGTGAGGTTTTAGAGGGGTGCGGGCTCAGGGCTCGAAGGTCTCGACCGTGACGCGGCCGCCGGGGTCCTGCCGCTTGGCCGCGGCCTCGATCCGGGCGAGCTGGTCCATGGCGGAGGAGCAGGCGAAGCCGTACTTCTCGCGCACCCGCTCGCTGGCGATGTTGAGGGCCGTGCGGGTCTTCTCGACGAATTCGTCGAGGGCGTAGCTCTCCCCCGGCGTGAGGAAGTCCTTCACGACGAGCGAGGGCGAGTAGCAGGCCTCGCGCCGTCCATCGGGCCAGCGGACGTGAAAGTGCATCTCAGGCACGGATCGGCTCCTGCTTGGCCCGGGCGCAGGCCATGTAGGCATCGAGGTGGCGCTCCGCGCAGGCGCGCCAGGAATGGGCGGCGGCTCGTGCGCGTCCGGCCGATTGCAAGCCGGCGCGGCGTTCAGGCGTCAGCGCCGCCGTCATGGCTCGTGCGAGCTCGTCGGGGTCGGCCGGGTCGACGAAGAGGGCGTCGGCCCGGTTCAAGTGTTCGGTAAACGGCGGAAGGTCCGAGACGATGGTCGGGGTGCCGCAGGCCATCGCCTCCAGCACGCACAGGCCGAACCCTTCCTTCCAGGAGGGGAAGGCCAGGACGTCCGCGACACGGTAGAGCGCCGGCATGTCGGCCTGCGGAACCGGCCCCGTCTCGACGACGGGCAAGCCTCGGCCGACCTCGAGACCCGCCGCGGACAGGGCCGCCCGGCAACGGGCGCGGTAGGAGGAATGGTCGAGCAGCGAGGCGCCGCCGGCGACCACGAGCTGCGCCTCGGGGTGGCGTTCACGCAGGCGCGCGAAGGCCGCGATGATGCCGGCCGTGTTCTTGCGCTCCTCGAAGCCACCGACGCTGAGGACGACCGGTCCCGGCCCGAGACTCCAGCGCTCCCGCAGGGCCCCATCCGCCTCCGTCGGCTCCCGTCGGTACACCGTCAGGTCCACGCCGTTGCCGACGATTCCGGCCTTCACGCCGAAATCGTCCCTGATCCAGTCGGCCCAGGTGCGGCTGACGCAGAGCAGGCGGGTGGCCTCGCGGATCGCGCGGTCCTGCCATTCCGCCAGCACCGGGTCCGAGAAGCTGTCGACGTGGTGGACCGTGCGCACGAAGCCGGGGACGAGGCGCCGGTGCCTCAGGGTCGCGAGCGCGTTGCCGCCGATGCCGTCATGGGCGTGGAACACGTCGAAGTCGCAGGCGGCAGGGGTCGCGAAGTGGCGCAGGTAGTCGTTGATGCGGGCTCGCACGAGGTCGACCGTCGTGCTCGCGACCGGCGTCGCCGCCACCGACACGGTCGGACCGGCGGCATCCCGGAAGAAGCCACCGCCCGACGGGTCGGGCGCATGGACCACCGCCTCGTGCCCGAGCGCACACAGGGCTTCGGCCAGCGCGAGGCAATGCGCGACGCCGCCGCGCGGATTGGTGGAGTGGGTGAGGATGGCGATGCGCAGGGCCCTCATGGCGCGGTCCCGGCGTCATCCCGGCCGCACCCGATCAGCGGGCCGGCCACGAAGTCCCAGACCACGGCCTCCACGCCGGCGGCATCGCGGACTCGCGCGACCCGGCTCTCGTCCAGGCGACCCACCTGAGCGGCCGCGATGTCGCGCTGCGCAAAACGCGCGATCACGGTGGGCGTGCGGTCAGGACGGACGCTCAGGACGTAGCCGAAGCTCGGGAACGCCGTCAGCCAGCGCGCGAGGGGGACGTGTTCCGGCCTTGGGATCGCGTCGAGATCGATGACGCCGCCGACATGCGAGCATTCGAGCAGCATCAGCGCGGTTCCGACGACACCGGCCATGCTGATGTCCTTGGCGGCCCGGCAGAGCCCGTCCTCCGCGAGCCCCGGGAGCAGCGCGAGGTCGCCGCGCAGCCGCTCGCCCGGTTTGCCGGTCGAGGCGTCCCAATACGGATGCGGCTCGCGAAAAGCTCCGCGCAGGTCGATGGCAACGATGAGATCGTCGCCAGGCTCCGCGTCGAAGCTCGTCAGCAGGCGCGGACCTGCCCGGCCGAGCACGGCGACCGCGAGGTTGCCGGTCTTCGAGCGCGTGTTGGTGTGGCCGCCGACGACCGGGACGCCGTAGAGCGCGGCCGCGTCGGACAGGCCGGCCAGGATCGGGTCCGCCGCCGCCGCGTCCCGGCTCCAGAGGGCGTCGACGACGGCCAGCGGGCGCCCGCCCATGGCGGCCACGTCGCTGAGGTTGACCATGATCCCGCAATACCCGGCGAAGTAGGGGTCGGCGGAGACGAAGCTGTCGAGGAAGCCCTCGATGGCGAGCAGCAGGTGGCCGTCGCCGTCGGGAATCGCGGCGCAATCGTCGCCGACCGGGATTGCGGCGTGGCGGCTGTTCAGCCCGAGGCGCGCGACCACGGCATCGATGTCGCGCTTGTGACCGATTCCACGCGCGTCGCGGATCTGGCGAGCCACGGCCTGGAGGTCGAAGGCTGCATTCATCACGCGGCCCTGCGGAACGTGACGAGCCCATGCTCGGGGTCGTGCATCGGCGGGTAGGCCGCGAGGTCGGCCTGCATCAGGTGATGAGGGCGGCCGTGGAGTTCCACCGCGTCGAGGCTCGCCCAGTTCAGGGCCTGGAACAGGGCCACGTTGCGCTCCTGCACGTGAGCCAGGAACCGCGTGCAGCCTCGCGCATGGGCCGCCGAGACCGCGACCTGGATCAGCCCGGCGCCGAGCGCGGCGGTGCCCCGGAAGGCCCTGGCGACGGCCAGGCGCGAGCCCCACCACTCACCGGGTCGCTCGGCCACCTCATGGATGCGCACGGTGCCGACGACCGCGTCGGTGTCACCGCCGAGGCTGGAGAGGGCGCAGATCGGGATCGCGTGCGCGTCGATGTCGTCGCGGTCGTCGCCGGCGAAGATGCCCTGCTCCGTGCAGAAGACCTGTCGGCGCAGGGCCACGCAGGCCCGCTGCTCCCAGGGGCTCGTGGCGAACTTGATGCGGAAATGGCTCGGCTGATACGGCGCGACGGGATCGAGGATCATGCCGCCGCCCCCGTGCGCTCGTAGGTGGAGAGCGCCGAGCAGGCGCCGCAGCGTCCGCAGCCCGCCTTGATGTCGGCGGAGGTCATCCCGGCCCGGCGCAGCATGTCGGCGAGCGGCTGCAGGATCGCGTGCATGAACTCCGGCGTCGGCGCCGGGTGGCTCTCCAGCGGCGTGCCCGAGATCGGCACGAAGGGCACCACGAAGGGATAGACGCCCAGCCCGACCAGGCGCTCGGCCATGGCGAGGACGGCCTCTGGCGCGTCGCCGAGCCCCGCCAGGATGTAGGTCGAGACCTGGCCGCGCCCGAAGACCGGCACGGCCGCTGCGAAGGCCGCGTCGTATCGCTCCAGCGGCACGCTCGCCTTGCCGGGCATGATCCGGGCCCGGACCTCCGGCGTGACGGCCTCGAGATGCATGCCCAGCGCATCGATGCCCGACGCCTTCATCCGCTCGAACCAGCGGTCGTCGTCCGGCGGCTCGCACTGGGCCTGGATGGGCAAGTCGACCGCCGCCTTCACGGCGAAGGCGCTCTCGCATAGGAGCGCGGCCCCGCGGTCGGTGGCGTTCGGGGTCCCCGTGGTCATCACCATGTGCTTGACGCCGTCGAGGAGGACGGCGGCGCGGGCGACTTCGGCGAGCTGCTCGGGCGTCTTGCGCGCGACGGTGCGGCCGGCCGCAAGCGACTGCCCGATGGAGCAGAACTGGCAGGTCTTCGTCCGGCTCGCGTAGCGGATGCAGGTCTGCAGCACCGTGGTGGCGAGCACGTCGCGCCCGTGCAGCACCGCGATCTTCGAGTAGGGCACGCCGTCGAAGGTGGAGAGGGCGTAGAACCGGGGCTTTCCGGGGAAGGTCGCCCTCCCCACCACGACGCCCTCGTGCTCGATCACCGAGACGCCGTCCGGGTCCGGACGGCGCACCAGGAAGGGCGAGTCGAAGGCGGTCTCGGTATGGACCGGCACCATCACGGTGCGGCCCGCGATGGTCATGGCCTTGTGGTCGGAGGGCCCGGCCCCGCCGCGGCGGCTCGGCGCTCCCGCGCGCCTGTCGGCAAGCCTAACACCGTAGGATTGCAAGGCGTTGATCAGGCGCTCCGTCGGCATTCCGACCAGGCCCGTCACGACCGGCGGGAAGGGGGGAAGGCTCGTCGGAAGCGGGCTGCTCATGGTCGAGGCTCCGGAAATCGGTCTGGGAACGGATCGGCTGGTGCACGAACGAGGCCGGACGGTCGTCGTGGAGAAGGCTGAGGAGCTCGGGCCTCGCGTAATGGCCGACCGAGTCCATCATCCGCTTGCGCTTGGTCACCAGCGCCAGGTCCATGTCGGCGATGAGGATGCCTTCGCCGGCGCCGAGCGGCTCGGCGAGATGCCGGCCCTCGGGCGAGACGATGGCGGTGCAGTTGCCGCCGCGGCAGGCACCTCGGAGGCGCTCGTCCGGGCAGACCTGCGCCACCTGCTCGTCGGTGAGCCAGCCGGTGGCGTTCACGACGAAGCAGGCCGCCTCCAGCGCGTGGTGACGGATCGTCACCTCCATCTGGTCGGCGAAGATCTGGCCGACGAGCGATCCCGGGAACTGCGCCGCGTGGATCTCCTCGTGGCGCGCCATCAGGGCGTAGCGGGCGAGAGGGTTGTAATGCTCCCAGCAGGCGAGCGCACCGACCCGACCGACCGCCGTCTCCACGACCGCCAGCCCGGCGCCGTCGCCCTGACCCCAGATCATGCGCTCGTGATAAGTCGGCGTGATCTTGCGGCGCTTGAGCTTCAGCGTGCCGTCGGCATCGAAGATGAGCTGCGCGTTGTAGAGCGAGCCGTGGTCGCGCTCGTTCACGCCGAGGACGATGACGGCGGAATGGCGGCGTGCGGCGGCCGATACCGCCTGCGTCACGGGGCCGGGCACGGCGACCGCGCGCTCGTAGAGGCGCAGGTGCTCGGCACCCTGCATCGCCGGCGGCAGCACGAACGAGAAGTAGGGGTAGTAGGGCACGAAGGTCTCGGGGAAGACCAGGAAGCGCGCGCCCTTGCCGGCAGCCTCGTCGATGGCGTTCAGCACGCGCTCAAGGGTGCCGTCCGGCCGATCGAGGTCCGGCGCGATCTGGACTGCGGCGGCCCGCACGATCCGGGTCTCTGACATGGATGATCCTCTGGCTTCGACGGCGGCCGCCTCGCGCGCGGCCGCCGGATGCGACGTCGTCGATGGGCTCGAAGCCTCGCTCAGACGGTCCAGGTGTCGATGATCACCGCGTTGTCGCGCTTGTGCAGGAGGATACAGTCGAGGACGTCGAGGGGGTTGATCATGCGGATGCCCTCGATGAAGGCCGCCTCGCCGTGGCCGTAGAGGGCCTGGGTCGAGAACCGGCAGGCATAGACCTTGCCGCCCTCGGCCATGAACTTCTCGAGCTGGTTGTTGAAGTTGAGGTGGCCCGGGAAGGCCTCGTCCCCTAGGCGCGGGAAGCCGCGCTGCACGCCGAGGGTGATGCCGGGACCGTAGAGCAGGACGGAGGTGTCGAAGCCCTTGCGCTGCAGGCGGGTGGCCTGGAGCAGGTTCACGAGGCCGATGGAGCCCTCGAAGGCGACGGTGTGGAAGGTGACCAGCGCCTTCTGGCCCGGCTCGGCCTTCACGTCCTCGAAGACCTTCTCCTCGTAATCGACCAGGAAGTCGCCCTTCTTGTGAGGCTCGCGGTTCACGGCTGGCATGGTTCTCACTCCTCGATGGATGGACCGCGGCAGCCGTAGCTCCGGGCGGTCACATCTCCGTCGTGGCAAACGGCGTGCCAGAACAGGCCCATCAATGAACCGATCAATAGACCGCCATTGAAACCATACAATAAGACGATCAAGCTGTGAGGTGAATGACCTTGAAACGTTGGGTCAGCACTGACCACGATTTTAGCAGGAGCGTGAAACCTGACCAGCCGCTGCACAAATTCAGGCCGTTGTTTGATCGCATTGTCTGTATAATTGCAGCCGTCAGCGTGGTCGAGTGCTGACGGTATGGCGCTTGCTAGCCATACAATCAGCTATTGATCGCATATTGATGGTGTGCAGGTGAACCCGATGAACTCGCCTGGGCGAGAGGGACAGCCAAACCCTCAGGGTGGCGGGGGTCGGATGTGGACGCCGGACCTGAAGCGGTGGGGCAAGCCTCACTACCTCGCCATCGCCGAGGCGTTGGCGGAGGACATCAGGACGGGGCGTCTGACGGCAGGCACGCGCCTGCCAACCCAACGTGCCCTGGCCGAGGCCCTCGACCTGAACTTCACGACCGTGTCCCGAGGCTATGTGGAGGCTCACAAGCGTGGCTTGGTCGAGGGACGCGTCGGCCAGGGCACCTTCGTGCTTGATCCGGCTCGCCCGGTCCGCTCGACGGATCAGGGTGGTGCGCCACGGATCGGGCCGGTGGACTTCACCATGAATCTGCCCCCCGAGCCTGACGCGCCCGCCTTGAGGGCGCGCATGCAGTCCACTTTCGCGGATCTGTCAGGCGATCTTACGAACCTGCTGCGCTACCAAGGCTTCGGCGGGACGGACGAGGACAAGGAGGCCGCGCTGCGCTGGCTCGAGGGCCGCGGGGTCGTTGCGCTGCGGGAGCGCCTCCTGATCTGCCCCGGCACCCACAGCGCTCTCTTCAGCGTGCTGGGCCAGATAGCCTGTCCGGGAGATGCCATCTGCGCCGAACGCATCACCTATCCGGGCATTCGGTCGCTTGCGGCGCATCTGGGACTGCGCCTCGTCGATCTGCCCATGGACCGGCATGGTGTCGACCCCGATGCGTTCGCGGCCGCCTGCACCAAGGTCGCCCCCAAAGCGATCTACCTGAATCCGCTGCTCCAAAACCCAACCACCGCGACCCTGTCGCGAACGCGTCGCGAGGCCATCATCGCGGTCGCGCGACGGTATGCGGTCACCATCATCGAGGATGACGCCTACGCGCGCATCTGCCCGATGCCGCCGCCGAGCTTCGCCGAACTGGCGCCCGAAATCACCTATTACGTGGCCGGCCTGGCCAAGTGCCTCGGCGCCGGCCTCCGGCTCGCCTTCCTGGTCGCCCCGAGCGCCCGATCAGCCCTGCCGCTCGGCGGCGCCCTACGCGCCGCCACCGTCATGGCCTCGCCGATCTCGACGACGCTGGCGACGCGATGGATCATGGATGGGACCGCGGACGCCATCACTCAGTTCGTCCGCGAGGAATCCGCCGCTCGCCAGCGCATCGCAACGTCGCTGCTTCCGGCTGGGACCTATACCGCGGACCCGCATGGCTTCCATGTCTGGATCACGCTGCCGGAGGGCTGGACGCGCTCGGCCTTCGCCAGCCAGGGCCGGTCGGCCGGACTCGGCGTTGTCGCCAGCGACCCGTTCTGCGTCGCTGGTACCCCGCCCGAGGCCGTGCGCCTCTGCCTCGGCGGCCCCTCGACCCGGCAGCAGATCACGCAGGGACTGGAAGTGCTCGCTCACGCCCTCGAAGGCTCGCCCGCCCTGGCGTCGACCTACATCTGAGTTGCACCGTGCCGTCGGAGCAGCTTTCGCTGAGTGCGGCACGAACGTTCGCTTCCTTGGTCTACCCTTCAAAAAGCCGAATGGCAGAAGACCACCCATCCCGGTCCCACGCTTCCGTTCCATCAGGCTGCCCTGAGGCGGACGCTCTGAGGTCCGACAAGGGTCAGGAGGGAACGCAAGGTAGAGTCGACCCAAACGGCCGCGTTCTGCGAGAACCACGCCCGACAGGGCGATTTCTTGCGCCTCTAAAGGCGATCAGCTGACGTCAGGATTGCAGGGATGCTTCGAGTAGGGTCGTTCGATAGTGAGGACGAATTTCCGGCCGCATCACGAATTATCCGGCCAACTCAATGATGTAGGTATTCGCATTCTCTGATTTGCGTGCCACTCAACGCCTTAATGCATTGCGTTCTCAGAAATCGTTGTTGCTAAACCTCTTGCCTGCCGCTCCGTACTACACTCGCGTAGGGTGACCGGCGTGAAGCTTGTCCTTTGGTACGTCGGTCGATTTGTGGAAGTGAACGACTGAGCGCAATGCGTGTACCCACATTGCTGAGGTGCGCCGAAGCAGGGGCTAAGTGCCGCGAGTGCCTTGCAACGGACCGGCGGCGGGCGTCAGCTTCGATCCGATCGCCGGGAAGCACGAGGGCTCCTTGCCCTGCACCGATGAAGTCACTTTTAGGCTTCGTCTTGATTGTCGTCGGAAGCGCGGCCCCATAATGGGCTCGACATGCTCGGTGAGCCCTTCCTCGTGCTGCACCGTGCCCGAATGAGACATTGCGTAGGCGAGCACCGGTGGACGCATGTTCTCGGACAACGTCGGAACGGATCTCTCCATTCTAAGCCCCTTTAGGATGCGATTAACGATGTGAAGGCCAGATGGCGTCTGTTCTCGAACGGGACGCCAGCCTTGCGATTCGTGCTCTGCCTCGTTGCCGGACTAGCGGGCTGTACAAGCGTCTCGGCGGAGGAGGCCGTGCGCGGCGTGGTCCGGGCCCTGCGCGATGCCAACATCGCCACGGAGCTCAATGCACGCGTCCTGCGCATCCCCTTCCGCGAAGGCTCCTTCTTCGCGCGCGGCGACGTTCTCCTCGAATTCGATTGCGCAAAGCAGCGCGCCGAAGCGCGCTCCACCGAAGCCGAGGCCGAGGCGGCTCGGATCGCCCACGAGAACGCGCAGGAGCTCGACCGGCGCAGGGCGATCGGCCGGTTCGACCTGCAGACCGCCAAGGCGAACTGGGACAAGGCCCGCGGGGCGGCCGATGCCCTGCTCGCACGCGTCCGCGAATGCACGATCGTGGCGCCCTTCGCCGGCCGCCTCGTGGACGTCCGCATCCGTGACCACGAGATCGCCACGCCGGGGCAGCCGCTGTTCCGGCTCGTGGGCGACGGCGAGCTCGAGATCGATCTGATCGTCCCCTCGCCCTGGCTGGTGTGGCTGCGCGAGGGTGCGCCGCTGAGCGCGAGGATCGACGAGACCGGGCGGACCTACGCGGCGCGGGTGTCCCGCACGGCCGCGGCGGTCGATCCGGTGTCCCAGACGATCAAGATCACGGCCGCCTTCGCCGAGCCGCTGTCGGGCGCGGTGCTGCCCGGCATGAGCCTCGACGCGATCTTCGAGCGTGTCGGAAACTAGGCGGATCACGCGTGATGCCGGAAGCCGCCCCCGCGCCGTCGCCCCGCCCTGACAGGGGCAGACCCGCGCTCGCGCGGCAGGTGGAACTGCCCCGCGTCGTGGGACCGAACGACAGCGGGGCGGCGCTGCGTCAGCTCCTGCGGATCGAAGCCGAGCTGCGGCGTGCGGAGAACCGCGAGCAGCTCGAACTCGCGCTCGTCAACGAGGGGCGCAAGCTCCTCCGAGCTCGCCAGGTCCTGGCGGTCCGGCTGCCTGAGCGAGGTACGGCCAAGCCGCAGGTGGAGCGGATTTCAGGCCTTGCCGCCGTCGAGAAGAACGCGCCGCTGGTCCAGTGGCTGCAGGCCGTGCTGCGCGAGCGGCTGGGCCGGCCGGATGCTGCGGATCTGTTCACGCTGAACCTGCGCGCGAACGCGCAGGCCTCCTCGGAGGCCGACGGCTACCCGTTCCCCCATGCGCTCTGGGCGCCCCTGAAGGACCGCGATGGCCGACTCATTGCGGGCCTTCTGTTCACGCGGGAGACGCCCTGGGGCGAAGACGAGACGGCGCTCGCGGCGCGGCTCGCCGAGACCGGTGCCCACGCCCTACTGGCGGTGAGCGCCGCGCCGCGCCGCAGACTCGGCGGCCGCCGGCGAAAGGGCCTGATCGCGGGCCTTTGCCTCGCCGGCCTCGCGGCCCTCGCCATCCCCGTCCCGATGACGGTCCTGGCGCCGGCCGAGATCGTGGCGGAGCGTCCCTTCGTGCTCGCGGCGCCGCTCGACGGCGTGATCGAGGTGATCGTCCCCGCGCCGAACAGTCCTGTCGCGGTCGGCGACGTGGTGATCCGCTACGTCGACACCGCCCTGCGCAACGGCTTCCAGGTCGCCGAGCGGGACGTTGCCGTGGCCGAGACCCGCCTTCGTCAGAACATGCAGGGCGCCTTCTTCGACGAGAAGGCCCGTCGCGAGGTCGGGCAGGCCCGCGCCGAGCTCGCGCTGAAGGTCGCGGAGCGCGACTACGCGCAGGCCCTGTTCTCCCGCACCCAGGTCCGCGCCGAGCGGGCCGGCGTCGCCGTCTACGGCGACCGCAAGGAATGGTTCGGCAAGCCGGTCACGACGGGCCAGCGCATCCTCGAGATCGCCGATCCGAGGCGCGTCGAGGTTCGGATCGACCTGCCGGTCTCGGACGCCGTCGCGCTCCAGCGCGGCACCGCGGTGCGGATCTTCCCCGATGCCGATCCGCTGCGTCCGATCGCGGCGGAGGTGACCGTCGCGACGCCGCTCGCCAAGCTGACGGAGGCCGGCGTGCTCGCCTACCGCCTCACCGCCAAGCTCACCGCCGCGGACGCGCCGCCGCGCCTCGGCATGCGCGGCACCGCCCAGCTCTTCGGCGAGACCGTTCCGCTCGGGCTCTACCTGTTCCGCAAGCCCCTGTCCTGGTCGCGGCAGAAGCTCGGCCTATGACGGGCATTCCGTTCCTGCCGGGGCCGGGTGCCGCAGCGATCGGGCCGCAGCCCCTGCCGCCCCTGCGCGAGGACCTCCGTCTCGTAGCGGGAGCCCCGAGCAGCACGGGCGAGCCGACCTGGCTCATCTACGATCCCCTCGGCCACCGCTATCACGAACTCACGGACACGGGACTGGCCGTCCTCAAGGCCTGGCGGCCGGGCGAGACGGCCGAGGCGTTGCAGGCCGCCGCGAGCGCGGCGCTCGGGCAGCCCGTATCCCGCGAGGATGTCAATCTCGTCGTGAAGTTCGCCGACGAGACCGGCCTCGTCGTCGAGCCCAACGGGGGCTGGCAGGCCCTCGCCCGGCGCCTGGAACGGGGCCGACAGGGCTGGGCAGGCTGGCTGCTGCACAACTACCTGTTCATCCGCATTCCGCTCCTGCAACCGCAATCCTTCCTGGAGAGCACCCTGCCGGCGGCGCGCCGGCTCGCCGGTCCGACGGCGCTGTGGGTCGTCGCGGTCGCGGGGCTCCTCGGGCTCTACCTCGTCTCGCGCGAATGGGACGCCTTCAGCTCGACCTTCCTGCACTTCCTCTCGCCGGAGGGCATGGCCGGCTACCTCCTCGCCCTGCTGGTGGTGAAGGTCCTGCACGAGCTCGGGCACGCCTACACGGCCGTGCACCACGGGGCGCGGGTGCCGACCATGGGCGTGGCGCTCATGGTGCTGATGCCCGTCCTCTACACGGACACGACCGACAGCTGGCGGCTGCGCGACCGTCGCGCGCGGCTGGCCATCGATGGCGCCGGCATCGCCGTCGAGCTGGCGGTGGCGGCCTTCGCCACCCTCGCCTGGGCGCTCCTGCCCGAGGGGACCTTGCGCAGCGCCGCCTTCTTCATGGCGACGGCGGGCTGGACGGTGAGCCTTGCGGTCAACCTCAACCCGTTCATGCGCTTCGACGGCTACTACATCGCCTGCGATCTCACCGGCATCTCGAACCTTCAGCCGCGCGCCTTCGCACTGAGCCGCTGGGCCCTGCGGGAGACCCTATTCGGCCTCGGCGATCCCTGCCCCGAGATCTGGGACCGCCGGACCCGGCAGCTGGTCGTCGCCTACGGATTTGCGGTCTGGCTGTACCGGCTCGTGCTGTTCACGGGCATCGCGGTGATGGTCTACGCCGTCACCTTCAAGGTTCTCGGCCTCCTCCTCTTCGTCGTCGAGATCGGCTGGTTCGTGGTCAAGCCGGTCTGGACCGAGCTCGTGTTCTGGTGGCGGAACCGCGGGCGGGTGCGCCTCACGACCCGCTCGGCCTGCGTCCTGGGCGGCCTCCTTGTTCTCGCGGTCGCGCTCGTCGCGCCGATCTCCCGTCACGTCGAGTTCGCCGCGGTGATCGAGCCGGCGCGTTCGGAGCACCTGACGGCGCATGCGCCGGCCCGCATCGTCGCGCTCGCCGTCCGGCCCGGCGACCGCGTGGAGGCGGGTCAGGTCCTGGCCCGGCTCGAAGCGCCGCTCCTCGAGCAGGAGGTCGCCCGCGCCCGCGCCCACCTCGCCCTGGTCGAGCTCAAATGGGCGCGCCGGGCGGCGGACGCCGCCGATCGGCAGTCGTCGCAGATCCTCGATCGCGAGCGTCACGCGCTGCGTGAAAAGCTCGGCGGACTGGACAGGCAGCGGCAGGATCTGGTGCTCGCAGCGCCGTTCGGAGGAATCGTCGCCACCCTGGCCTCCGATCTTCACGAGAACCGCTGGGTCGGTCGGGGCGAGGATCTCGGGACCCTCGTCTCCGAGGGCCAGGTCCAGGTTCGGGGCCTCCTGCCGGAAGCGGCCCTGTCGCGGCTCAAGGCGGGTGCCGCAGGCCGGTTCACGCCCGACGACCTTCTCACGCCGTCCCTGCCGGTGCAGCTCGCCTCCATCAGCGAGGCCGCCGTGGCTGCAGTGGAAATCCCCTACCTCGCCTCGACGCATGGCGGCGGCGTCGCCGTGCGCGAGGACAAGAGCCTCGGCGCCGTGCCGGTCGAGGCGCATTACACCCTGCTCCTGCAGCCCACGAGCGGCCCGGTGCCCCACGGCGTCCTGCGTGGGACGGTCACCCTGGAGGGGCGGGCCGATAGCTTCCTCGGGCGCGTCCTGCGGCGCGCCATCGCCGTCCTGGTCCGCGAGAGCGGGGTCTGATCGGTCAGGGCCACCCTGTCGGGTCGGGGCAAGCCGCTGGTGACCACATCGCATAATGCATGCGGAACACGCGTTCGTGTCCACGCGCGCCGGGCGGGGAGGGACAATTCGTTAACCCTCGAATCCTAGCGTTCGGCAATCGGGGCGCCGCGCGTCCACATGTCCGTCCGGATCTGTCATGCTGAAGCGCTCGACCCGCCGTTCCAAGACCGTCGACGCCGCGTCCAGCCCCCCCGACCAGCCTGGCTCGTCCCCGCGGCCGCAAGGCCGCGCCGCACCGATTCGCGCGCTCGAGCCGCGCATGGTCTTCGATGCCGCCGCCGGCGAGACGATGGCCGAGGTGAACACCGCGACGGTGGCTTGCGGAGCCACGGATGCGAAGATGGCGGCGGGCGACGCGGGCGCCGCACCGGCCGGCGAGGAGGTGCAGCCGGCAGCCTCGGGCGATCCCAGGGCGAATGCCGCGGCGGAGACGAGCCAGCAAACGTCCGAATGCGCGGAAGCGCCCCAGGACCCCGCTCCCGTCCAACCCGAAGCCGCGCCGCGCCAGGAGCTCCTGGTCATCGATTCCCGCGTCCCGGATCTCGACGTGCTGCTGCGCGGCGCTCCCGCGAATGCGGAGGTGCTGCTCATCGACCTCAGCCGGGACGGCATCGAACAGATCGCCGAGGCGCTCCGGGGGCGCGAGGGCATCGACGCCATCCACATCCTGGCCCACGGCACCGAGGGCGAGCTGCGTCTGGGAAGCGGCGTCCTGAACGCCGACACCCTTCGGCAGGGAATGCATGCGGAGGCGCTGGCGAGCCTGCGCGCCGCCCTTTCGCCTGAGGCCGACATCCTGGTCTACGGCTGCGACTTCGGCGAGGGCGAGCAAGGCCGCGAGGCGGTCCGGCTCCTGGCGGACGCCACCGGCGCCGACATCGCGGCCTCCCACGACGCCACCGGCCACGCCTCCCTGAACGCGGACTGGGATCTCGAGGTCCACCAGGGGATGATCGAGTCCGGCGTCGCGATCGACGAGGCGGCCCAGCGCGAATGGGTCCATGCCTTCGCGCCGGCGACGATCACGATCTCGGGTAATCCTACGGTTCGCGATGGCGCCGGTAACACGATCGCGGGATCGAACAATGCCTTCGCGGTAAATAATAACGTGCTGGGCTCCGTCGCCACCTGGGCCAACGCTGGCAACGTCGGCGGGGTAACCGTGTCGCTGCGGGCCACCGTGGTCGCAATGGGACAGAGCGACGATGCCGTCACTTTCAGCACGAACGGAGACGACGCTCAGATTCTGCTACGCTCCACCAACGCGGCGACCACCCCAGCCAACCAAGCGGCTCAGCTACGCGTGCGGTGGGATCTCGTGCGCGCAGACAACGGACAGGCACTGGCGGCCGATATCAATTTCCAGATTGCCGACATCGACGGCATCGACGGCAATACCGGTCCGCGCGAGAGCGTGACTGCTTCACAGACCGGACTTACGTCCTTCACGACTGCGGCAGATACCCATCTGCAGATCAGCACGACCAATAACTTGGTTCGAGCTGCCGGAACGCAGAACGAGGAACCCCAAGATCCGCTGCCACCCTCGACGATCCGCTACACCTGGACCAACGTCTCCTCCTGGGAGATCACCTACGATCTCGCCGCCAACAACTTAACTGGTGCCGCCGCCTTCAGTCACGATGGCGACGGCGATCTAGTCATCACAAACCCCGCGACGAAGTCGATCCCGAAGATCGACCTCGACGCCAATAATTCCAGCGGCGCCACGGGCGCCGGCTATCAGGCGAGCTACGCCGAGAACGGCGCGGGCATCCCGATCGTCGACACCGACGTCACGATCTCGAACACGGGCGCCACCGTGAGCAGCGCCACCGTGGTGCTCACGAACGCCCAGGCCGGCGATGTCCTCAGCGTCGGCACGCTTCCCACCGGCATCACGGCCTCCCAGAGCACCAGCGGCGGCGTGACCACGCTCACGCTAACCGGCGCGCGGCCGGCCGCGGATTACCAGACGGCGCTGCGGGCGATCAGCTTCGCGAGCACGAGCGAGGCGCCCGACACCAGCGCCCGCCTGATCGACATCAGCGTGACGAGCGACGGCATCACCGGCACCGCTGCGCGCTCCACGATCGCGGTCACGTCCGTCAACGATGCGCCGGTCAACACGGTGCCGAGCGCGCAGACTTTCGACGAGGACGCCTCCTTCACCTTCGCGGGGGCGAACGCGATCACCGTCGCCGATCTCGACGCGGGGGCGACCGCGCTCACCACCACGCTCTCGGTCCCGCAAGGAATCCTTACCCTCGGTTCGACGAGCGGGGTGACGGTCACGGGCAACGGAACCGGCAGCGTGACGGTGACCGGCACGGCGGCACAGATCACCGCGGCGCTGAGCGGCACGGTCTACACGCCTCCGGCCAACTACAACGGCGCCGTCTCCCTGACGGTGACCACGTCCGACAACGGCGGCACGGGGACGGGCGGGACGCGGACCGACACGGACACCGTCGCCCTGACGGTCGCTCCCGTCAACGACGCGCCGGTGAACACGGTGCCGGGGCCGCAGACGATCAACGAGGACACCTCCCTCACCTTCGCAGGGGTCACTGCGATCACGGTCTCGGACGTGGACGCCGGAGCCGGCACGCTGACGACCACGCTCTCGGTCCCGCAGGGGATCCTCACCCTCGGCTCCACGAGCGGGGTGACGGTCACGGGTAACGGTACCGGCAGCGTGACCGTGACCGGCACGGCGGCACAGATCAACGCGGCGCTGGGCGGCACGATCTACACGCCCCCAGCCAACTACAATGGCGCGCTCGCCCTGACAGTGGCCACTTCCGACAACGGCAATACCGGTTCGGGCGGAACGCGCAGCGACACCGACACCGTAGGCATCACGGTCACGGCGGTGAATGACGCGCCGATCAACACCGTGCCGGCCTCCCAGACGATCAACGAGGACACGACGCTCACCTTCACGGGGGCCACTGCGATCACGGTCTCGGACGTGGACGCCGGAGCCGGCACGCTCACCACGACCCTCTCCGTCCCGCAGGGCATGCTGACCCTCGGCTCGACGAGCGGCGTCACCGTCACGGGCAACGGCACAGGCAGCGTGACGGTGACCGGCACGGCAGCGCAGATCAACGCGGCGCTGAACAACACGGTCTATGCTCCGCCGGCGAATTACAACGGCGCGGTCACGCTGACGGTGACCACCTCCGACAACGGCAACACCGGCACGGGTGGGATGCGCAGCGACACCGACACCGTGGGCATCACGGTCACGGCCGTGAACGATGCGCCGGTCAACACCGTGCCTGGCCCGCAGACGATCAACGAGGACGCCACCCTCACCTTCGTAGGGGCCACCGCGATCACGGTTGCCGACCTCGACGCGGGCGGCGCCGCACTCACGACCACCCTTTCGGTCCCGCAGGGTATCCTCACCCTCGGCTCGACCAGCGGCGTCACGGTCACGGGCAACGGCACGGGAACGGTGACCCTGACCGGCCCGGCGAGCCAGATCAACGCGGCCCTCAACAACACGGTCTACACGCCCCCGGCCAACTACAACGGCGCGGTCACCCTGACGGTGACGACCAGCGACAACGGCAATAGCGGGACCGGCGGGACGCGGACGGACACGGATACCGTCGCCCTCACGGTCGCGGCGGTGAACGACGCGCCCACGACCACCGGTCTGCCGAACCGCAGCGGGATCGACGCCACGAACGCCTCCTTCTCGGTGGCCGGCAGCTTCGCGGACGTCGACGGCAGCCTGACCTATTCGGCCACGGGGCTGCCCGCCGGCCTGTCGATCAACGGATCGACGGGCGTAATCTCGGGGCGTCTCGCGGCGAACGCCTCGCAGGGCGGCACGGGCGGCGTCCACACGGTGACGGTGCGCGGGACGGATGCCGGCGGCGCTTTCGTCGAGACGACCTTCACCTACACGGTGACGAACCCCGCCCCGACCGTGGCCGGCACCGCGGGGGCCACCGTCTACGTCGACACCAACGCGAACGGTGCCTTCAACGCCGGCGAGGCCAACGCGACCTTCTCGAACGGCACGATCGCCACGGGCACCCCGCAGATCGATTACGTCCGCAACTTCGACGTGCCGGCCGGCGCCGATCCGGCGGCGACGCGGATCGTGGTCGACATCACCATCCTGGACAACAGCGGCACGATCCTGGTCAACGGCACCAACATCGCGCCGACCTCGGGGTTCGAGTTCGAGGCCACCAACCTCAACAGCACCGACGACACCAATGCGGGACGGACCGACACGATGGTCCGCTTCGTCGGCGGAGGCGACATCCAAACGCCTTGGACCGGCAACTCCAACGGCCTTCCGCGCATCCAGTTCATCATCACGAGCGCCGGCGTCGAGGTCTGGGGCACCCGGACGGCGAGCTCGACCCAGCTCGAGCGCATGACGCTGGTCGCAGGCAACTTCGTCGTGCCGGTTCTGAATGCCGGTCAGAACACGGTGACGGTGCGCAGCTTCAACGATAACGGACCCGATCAGGCCAACGGCACCGTGCGGGCCTTCGTCGACGCGCCGCTCAACCGGAGCAACGCCGACAACCAGGCCGTGACGTTCGACGCGCGGCAGGTCTTCAACGATGTCGACGGCGACAGCCTGACCTACACGGCCGCCGGCCTGCCGCCCGGCCTCTCGATCAACGCGTCGACGGGCCAGATCACCGGCACCCTCGCCCGCAACGCCAGCCAGGGCGGATCGGGCGGCGTCTACACCGTCACGCTGACGGCCGCGGACGGCAATGGCGGCTCGGCCACGAAGATCTTCACCTGGACGGTGACCAACCCGGTTCCGGACGCGGTGCCCGACACCGCGGCCACGAACGAGGACACGCCGGTCACGATCACCGTGCTGGCCAACGACACCGATGCGGACGGCGACGCGCTCACGGTCACCGCGGCCAGCGCCGGGCGGGGCTCCGTCACCATCAACGCCGACGGCACGCTGCGCTACACGCCGGCCCCGAACTTCAACGGCACCGACACCATCACCTACACCATCTCGGATAGTCAGGGCGCCACCGCCACGGCCACCGTCACCGTCACCGTCGCCGCCATCAACGACATCCCCACCGCCGACCCCATCGCGAACCGCACCAGCCTCGACAACGAGGCGATCAACCTGCCGCTCGCGCCCTTCTTCACCGACATCGACGGCGACCCGCTGAGCTACACGGCCACCAACCTGCCCCCGGGGCTCGCGATCGACGCGGCTACGGGACGGATTACCGGCACGCTGGAGCGGGACGCCAGCCGGTCGGGACCTTACGCCGTCACCGTCACGGCGTCGGACGGCAAGGGCGGTTCGGTCCAGCGCTCCTTCAGCTGGGCGGTCACGAATCCGGCACCGGACGCGATCGCCGATGCGGTGACGATTGTGGAGGACACGGCGATCACGATCGCGGTGCTGGCCAACGACCGCGATCCCGACGGCGACACGCTCACCATCACCAACGCCGCCGCCGGCCGCGGCTCCGTCACGATCAACCCCGACGGCACCCTGACCTACACCCCGAACCCCAACTTCCACGGCACCGACACGATCTCCTACCGGATCGTCGACGCCCAGGGCGCCGCCGCCACCGCCTCCGTCACGATCACCGTCACCCCCGTCAACGACGCCCCCACCGCCGATCCGCTGGTCGACCGGGCCAGCCTCGACAACGAGGCGGTCAGCCTGCCGCTCGGCCCCTTCTTCGCCGACGCCGACGGGCAGACGCTCACCTACACCGCCACCGGCCTGCCGCCCGGCCTGACGCTCAACACCGCCACGGGACTGATCGAGGGCACCCTGACCCGCAACGCCAGCCAGGGCGGCACGGGCGGCACCTACACCGTCGCGGTCACCGCCGCCGACGGCACCGGCGGCACCGTCAGCCGCAGCTTCTCTTGGCGGGTCACCAACCCCTTCCCGGATGCCGCCCCCGACACCGCGGGCACGACCGAGGACACCCCCGTCACCATCAGCGTGCTGACCAACGACACCGACCCGGACGGCGACACGCTCAGCGTCACCGCCGCCTCCGCCAGCCACGGCGCGGTCATCATCAACGCCGACGGCACGCTGCGCTACGCGCCGGCCCCGAACTTCCACGGCAGCGACACGATCACCTACACCATCGCGGACGGCAACGGCGGCACCGCCACGGCCTCCGTCACGGTCACGGTGGCGCCGGCCAACGACGCGCCCACCGCCATCGTGCTGGCCAACCGGACCAACAGCGACGGGGAGACCAAGGCCGTCGACTTCCGCGCCGCCTTCTCGGACCTGGACGGCGACGCGCTGACGTTCTCGGCCGCCAACCTGCCGCCGGGCCTGACGCTCAACACGGCCACGGGCCTGGTCGAGGGCACGGTGGCCAGGAACGCCAGCCTGGGCAGCCCCTACACCGTCACCATCAGGGCCACCGATCCGAGCGGGGAATCGGTCCAGCGCAGCTTCACCTGGACGATCCTCAATCCGGCGCCCGACGCGGTGCCCGACACCGCCAGCGTCGCCGAGGACGACTCCGTCACCATCAGCGTGCTCGGCAACGACATCGACCCGGACGGCGACACCCTCAGCGTCACCGCCGCCCAGGCCAGCCGCGGCAGCGTCACCATCAACGCCGACGGCACGCTGACCTACACGCCGAACCCGAACTTCCACGGCACCGACACCATCACCTACGCGATCTTGGACGGCAACGGCGGCACCGCCACCGCAAGCGTCACGGTCGTCGTCAATCCGGTCAACGACACGCCGACCGCGGACCCTATCCTCGCCGACCGCGCCAACCAGGACGGGCGCGCCGTGAACGTGCCGCTCGGCCCCTTCTTCTCGGACCTGGACGGCGACACGCTAAGCTTCTCCGCCACGGGCCTGCCGCCAGGGCTCGCGATCGATGCCGTTGGCCGGATCACCGGCACGCTCACCCGCGACGCCAGCCAGTCGAATGGCGGCACCTACACCGTCGCGATCACCGCCTCCGACGGCAATGGCGGCTCGGTCCAGCGCAGCTTCACCTGGACGGTCACGAACCCAGCGCCAGACGCGGCGGCCGACACGGCGGCGACCAGCGAGGATGGGTCCGTCACGGTCGTGGTTCTTGCCAACGACCTTGACCCGGACGGCGACGCCCTCACCGTGTCGTCGGCCTTCGCCGGAAACGGCAGCGTCGCGATCAACGCCAACGGCACCCTGACCTACACGCCGAGCCCGAACTTCAACGGCACCGACACCATCACCTACACGATCTCGGACGGCAACGGCGGTACCGCCACCGCAAGCGTGACCGTCACCGTCGCGCCCGTGAACGACGCGCCGACCGCCGACCTCATCCTCGCAAACCGTACCAACCTGGAGGGCGAGGCGAAGTCGGTCGACTTCCGGGCCGTGTTCGCGGACGTCGACGGCGATACGCTGAGCTTCTCCGCCACCGGCCTGCCGCCGGGCCTGACGATCGATCCGACGACCGGGCGCGTCACAGGCACGGTCAGCAACACCGCCAGCCAGGGAAGCCCCTACACCGTCATCATCAGGGCCACCGATCCGAGCGGGGAATCGGTCCAGCGCTCGTTCACCTGGACGATCCTCAACCCGGCACCCGACGCGGTGCCTGACGGTCCGCTCACGACCAACGAGGACACGGCGATCACCATCAACGTGCTCGCCAACGACACCGATCCGGACGGCGACACCCTCACCGTCACCGCCGCCTCCGCGCCGCGGGGCAACGTCGCGATCAACGCCAACGGCACCCTGACCTACACGCCGAACCCGAACTTCCACGGCACCGACACCATCACCTACGCGATCTTGGACGGCAACGGCGGCACCGCCACCGCAAGCGTCACGGTCGTCGTCAATCCGGTCAACGACACGCCGGCGGTCGATGAGATCGCCAGCCGCGCGAGCCTCGACAACGAGGCGATCAACCTCCCCCTCGGGTCCTTCTTCTCGGACGTGGATGGAACCCCGCTGAGCTTCTCCGCCACCGGCCTGCCGCCGGGCCTGACGCTCGACACCGCCACAGGTCGGATCACAGGCACGCTCGCGCGCGATGCCAGCCAGTCGAATGGCGGCACCTACACCGTCACGATCACCGCCTCGGACGGCCAGGGCGGTTCGGTTGCGCAGACCTTCGCCTGGACGGTCACAAATCCTGCGCCCAGCGCGTTCGCGGACGGCCCGGTCACTACGAACGAGGACACGGCAGTCACCGTTTCGGTCCTCGCCAACGACCTCGATTCCGACGGCGATACTCTGACGATCACCGCCGCCTCCGCGCCGCATGGCACCGTCGCGATCAATGCCGACGGCACGCTCACCTACACGCCGAACACCAACTTCCACGGTGAAGACACGATCACCTACACGATTTCGGACGGCAACGGCGGATACAGCACGACCACCGTTCCCGTCACGGTGACGCCAGTGAACGATGCGCCGACCGCGACGCCTGCTCCCGAACTCTCGAGCGAGGAGGGTCGACCGGTCTCCTTCACCTTCGCGCCCCTCTTCGCCGACGTTGACGGGGATGCGCTCACTTACAGCGCCATCGGCCTGCCGCCCGGCGTCAGCATCGACTCGACCACCGGCCGTGTCTCCGGCACGCTCGCGTCCAACGCCTCCACGGGCAGCCCCTACGCCGTCACGATCACGGCCTCCGACGGCAACGGGGGCACCGCGAGCACCGACTTCTCCTGGCAGATCTCCGACCTCGCGCCGCGTCCGACCAACGACGCCGTGTCGACGCCGGAGGGTCAATCCGTCGAGATCAACGTGCTCGCCAACGATGCCGACCCGCGTGGGACGGGCCTCACCGTCACCACGGCGCAGGCAGCCCACGGCACCGTGACCATCGGCGCGGGCGGCGCCCTGACCTACACGCCCATCGGCGATTTCAACGGCCCCGATCGCATCCTCTACACGGTGTCTGACGGCACCCGTTCCGCCACGGCGATGGTCGACGTGACCGTGACCCCTGTCAACGACGCCCCGGTGGCGGGGACGATCCCAACGGTGACGAGTCGAGACGCCCAGTTCGTGTCCCTGCCGCTCGGCGCCTACTTCTCGGATCTCGATGCGGGCGACACCCGTAGCTTCAGCGCCACGGGTCTGCCCGCGGGGCTGACGATCGACCCCGCGACTGGCGAGATTCTCGGCACCCTGGCACGCGACGCGAGCCAGGGCGGTACGAGCGGCACCTACAACGTCACCGTCACCGTCGCCGATACGGCCGGCTCCACGGCGAGCACGGGCTTCAGCTGGCGTGTGGTCAACCCTGCGCCCGACGCCTTCGCCGACACCCTGACGCTGTCGGAGGATGGGAACGCCACCATCAACGTGCTCACCAACGACACCGACCCGGACGGCGACACGCTCGCCGTCACGTCCGCCTCCGCGGGCAACGGCCGCGTCGAGATCCAGGCCAACGGTACGCTACTCTACTATGCGCCCGACTCCGATTACACGGGTGCGGACACGATTACTTACACGGTCTCGG
This sequence comes from Methylobacterium iners, assembly GCF_022179305.1. Lineage (GTDB taxonomy): Bacteria > Pseudomonadota > Alphaproteobacteria > Rhizobiales > Beijerinckiaceae > Methylobacterium > Methylobacterium iners. The sequence continues at coordinate 19,336 of NZ_BPQP01000030.1, read as the reverse complement.
ATGGCAACGGCGGCTTCGCCACCGCCACCGTCTCAGTTTCCGTCACACCCGTCAACGACGCGCCCGCTGCTCAGGCGCTGGTCGACCGCGCCAATCTGGATGGCGAGGCGGTGGTTGTGCCGCTCGCCCCCTTCTTCTCGGACATCGATCGCGACGCCCTGACATTCAGCGCGACGGGCCTGCCGGCAGGACTCACGATCAATGCCACCACCGGCGAGATCGCCGGCAACATCGACAAGGCCGCCAGCACCGCCATGCCGGTGAACGGCTACGTCGTGAGGGTCACAGCCTCGGACGGCCAGAGCAGCGTGTTCAAGGATTTCCGCTGGGTCGTCGCGAATCCGGCGCCCGATGCGACGCCCGATACCGCGACGACGACCGAAGACATGCCCGTCACGATCACCGTGGTCGACGACGACATCGATCCTGACGCCGACGCGCTCTCGGTCACGTCGGCCTCGGCGAGCCACGGCGTCGTCGTCGTCAACGCCGACGGAACGCTGACCTACACGCCGGTTGGGAACTTCAACGGCGCCGACACCATCACCTACACGATTTCAGATGGGCAGGGCGGCTTCGCCACGGCCACCGTCGACGTCACCATCCTGCCGACGAACGACGCGCCGACCACGGATTCGCTCCCCGTTCGGACGAGCCTCGACGGCGAGACCTTGAGCCTTCCCCTCGCCCCGTTCTTCTCGGACATCGATCGCGGCGACACGCGCAGCTACTCGGCGGCGGGCCTGCCGCCGGGTCTCACCCTCAACGCGGCGACCGGGACCATCTCAGGAACCCTGACCGCCAATGCGAGCCAGGGCGGCGCGGGCGGCGTCTACGAAGTGAAGGTCCGCGTAACCGACGGGGCCGGCGCCTTCGCCGAGACGACCTTCGATTGGCGGGTCACCAATACCGGCCCCCGAGCGATCGCCGACACCCTGATATTGGCCGAGGACCAGAGCGCTACGATCAATGTGCTCGCCAACGACCTCGATACCGACGGTGACACCCTCACGATCGTCCCGAACTCGGCCTTCGCCGGCAATGGCACCGTCACCATTCAGCCCGATGGCACGCTGCTCTACTACGCGCCGGACGCCAACTACACGGGTGCGGACACGATCACCTACACGGTGACGGACGGCAACGGCGGCCTGGCCACGGCCACGGTCACGGTCACGGTCACTCCCGTCAACGACGCGCCCACCGCCACCGCCTTCGTCGGCCGAACCAACCAGGACGGAGAGGCCGTCAGCCTCGCCGTCGCCGCACAGTTTGCAGACATCGACGGCGACATCCTCACCTACATCGCCACCGGCCTGCCGCCGGGGCTCACCATCGACACCGCCACAGGACAGATCACGGGCACGATCGACAAGGGCGCCAGCGCCGCCAGGCCGGGCGGCGCCTACACCGTGACGATCACGGCCCGCGACCCCAGCGGCGCGGAGATCACGCAAGCCTTCACCTGGACGGTCACCAATCCCGCACCCGACGCGGTGCCCGACACCGCGACCACGGCCGAGGACACCCCCGTCACCATCAACGCGCTCGCCAACGACACCGACACGGACGGGGACACGCTCGCCATCGTCCCGAACTCCGCCTCGGCCGGGCACGGTGCCGTTACCATCAACGCCAGCGGCACGCTGACCTATACGCCCAACACGAACTTCACCGGCACCGACACCATCACCTACACCATCGCGGACGGCGACGGCGGCAGCGCCACCGCCACGGTCACGGTCACGGTGACGCCCGCCAACGACGCGCCCACCGCCGCCGCCGGCGCGCCGCGCGTCAACCGCGACGCGGAGGGCGTCATCCTCTCCGTCGCCGCGCTCTTCTCGGACCTGGACGGGGACGGGCTGACCTACCAGGCCGCCAACCTGCCCCCGGGCCTGAGCCTCGACCCGGCCACCGGCCTGATCACCGGAACGCTGGCGGCCAACGCCAGCGGGGGCGGCACGAACGGCGCCTACACGGTCACGCTGAGCGCGCGCGATCCCTCCGGCCAGGTCGCCAGCACGAGCTTCACCTGGACGGTGACCAACCCGGCCCCCGACGCCAGAGCGGACACGCTCACGCTCTCCGAGGACGGGAACGCCACGATCAACGTCCTGGCCAACGACCTCGATCCGGACGGCGACGTACTCACCCTGGTGCCGGGCTCGGCCGCGGCCGGCAACGGCCGCGTCGAGATCCAGGCCGACGGCACGCTGCTCTACTACGCGCCCGACGCCAACTACGCGGGCCCGGACACCATCACCTACACCGTCACCGACGGCGAGGGCGGCTTTGCCACCGCCACCGTCACCGTCACCGTCCAACCCCTCAACGACGCCCCAACCCTGGTTGCGCTCTCCGACCGTGCGAGCCTCGACAACGAGAGCGTGAGTCTCCCTCTCAGGGCCTTCGCGGCGGATGTGGACGCGGGCGATACCCTCACCCTCGCGGTGACGGGCCTGCCGCCCGGCCTCACCTTCGACGCCGCGACCGGCCGGATCGAGGGTACCCTCGACCGGGCCGCCAGCCAGGGCGGAGCGGGCGGCGTCTACACCGTCACCGTCGCCGCCACGGACGGGGCCGGCGCCCGCGCGGAGCGGACCTTCACCTGGACCATCACCAACCCGGCACCCGATGCTTGGGCCGACGCGGTGACCAGTCCGGAGGACGGTTCGATCACGATCAACGTCCTCAGCAACGACGTGGACGCGGACGGCGACACGCTCACCGTCACGCAGGCCTCGGCTGGCAACGGCACCGTCGCCATCCAGGGCAACGGCACGCTCGTCTACTACGCCTCCGATCCGAACTACTTCGGCACCGACACGATCTCCTACACCGTCTCCGACGGCCAGGGCGGCTTCGCGACCGCCACCGTCACGGTCACGGTCACGCCCGTCAACGACGCGCCCACCGCCGGAACCCTGCCGGCGCGCATCAACCAGAACGGCGAGAGCATCGGCGCGGGGCTGGGCGCCTTCTTCCAGGACGTCGACCGGGGCGACCGTCTCGCCTTCGCCGCGACGGGGCTGCCGCCGGGCCTCGTGATCGATCCCGCCGCCGGCAGCATCTCCGGCACTTTGCCGAACAACGCGAGCCGGACCGGCCCCTACACGGTCACGGTCACCGCGACCGACGAGGCTGGCGCCGCGGTATCGCGCACCTTCACCTGGACGATCACGGGTCCATCACCTGAGGCCGTCGACGACGCCGCCACGACCCTCGAGGACGTGCCGGTCACGATTGACGTGCTCGCCAACGACCGCGACCTGGGCACCGCGACGATCGTCTCGGCCTCCGCGGGCCAGGGCTCCGTCACCATCAATCCCGACGGCACGCTCACCTACCGGCCGGCCGCGAACGCCTTCGGCACCGACACGATCACCTACGCGATCTCCGACGGACAGGGCGGCAATGGGACGGCTCAGGTCACGGTCACCGTGACCCCCGTGAACGATGCCCCGATCCGTGTCGCGACGCTCGCAGACCAAGCCGGAACGGACGGAGCGCCGGTCGACCTCGTCCTGCCGCGTCACGTCTCCGAGGTCGACGGCGATCCGCTCGTCTACAGCGCGGTCGACCTGCCGCCGGGACTCTCGATCGATCCTGCCACCGGCCGGATCACCGGCACGCTGGCAGCCGATGCGAGCCTGCGCAGCCCCTATACCGTCGGCATCGTCGCCTCGGACGGGAAGGGCGGCGATTTGGTGACGACCTTCACCTGGACCATCGCCAATCCGGCGCCGACGGCAGCCGACGACGCGGCGGCCACGGCGGAGGACGTCCCGGTCACGCTCGACGTGCGTACCAACGATGCCGACGCGGACGGCGACCGTCTCTCGGTGATTGCCGCCACGGCCCTTCACGGGCGCGTCACCGCGAATCCCGACGGGACGATCACCTACGCTCCCGACGCGAACTTCCACGGCAGCGATACGATCACCTACACGATCTCGGACGGCAACGGCGGCACCGCCACGGCGAGCGTCGCGGTGACCGTGACGTCGGTGAACGATGCGCCCACCGCCAATGCGCCCGCTGATCGCACCGACTTGGAGGGCGAGGCCCAGGCGATCGATTTCGCGCCCTTGTTCAGGGACGCGGACGGTGACGCGCTGACTTTCTCCGCCACGGGCCTTCCGCCAGGTCTGTCGATCGACCCGGCCACCGGCCTCGTCGCCGGCACGGTCACGACCAACGCCAGCCAGGGCAGCCCCTACGTGGTCTCGATCTCGGCCGCGGACGGGAACGGCGGCTCGGTCACGCGGACCTTCAACTGGACCGTGACGAACCCGGCTCCCACGGCCGTCGCCGACGCCGTCACGACCAACGAGGACACGCCCGTCACGATCAACGTGCTCGGTAACGACGTCGATCCGGATGCCGATCCGCTCAGCATCATAGCCGCCTCGGCCGGCAACGGCAGCGTCGCCATCGGCGCCGACGGCAGGCTGACCTATACGCCGAACGGGAACTTCAACGGCACGGACACCATCACCTACACGATCTCGGATGGACAGGGCGGCACCGCGACGACCACGGTCACGGTCGCCGTCACGCCCGTCAACGACGCGCCAACCGCCGAGGCGCTCGCCGCGCGCACCGATCTGGAGGGTGAGGCCAAGGCGATCGCCTTCGGGCCCTTCTTCGCGGATGGGGACGGTGATGCACTGACCTTTGCGGCCACCGGCCTGCCACCCGGCCTGTCGATCGACCCGGCCACGGGGCTCGTCACCGGCACGGTGGCGAAGAACGCCAGCCAGTCGGGACCTTACGCCGTCACGATCGAAGCCACCGATTCGAGCGGCGCCAAAGCCCAGCGCAGCTTCACCTGGTCAGTGACCAACCCGGTTCCGGACGCGGTGCCCGACACCGCGGCCACGAACGAGGACACGCCGGTCACGATCACCGTGCTGGCCAACGACACCGATGCGGACGGCGACGCGCTCACGGTCACCGCGGCCAGCGCCGGGCGGGGCTCCGTCACCATCAACGCCGACGGCACGCTGCGCTACACGCCGGCCCCGAACTTCAACGGCACCGACACCATCACCTACACCATCTCGGATAGTCAGGGCGCCACCGCCACGGCTACCGTCACCGTCACTGTCGCCGCTGTCAACGACGCGCCCGCCGCCGAGGGACTAGCCGATCAGTCGAGCCTGGACGCGGACACGGTGAGCATCGCACTCGCGTCCTTCTTCGCGGACGCGGACGGACAGGCGCTGACCTATGCGGCCACGGGCCTGCCGCCGGGCTTGTCGCTCGATGCCGTCACGGGCCGGATCGCGGGCACGCTGACCCGGGATGCGAGCCAGGGTAGCCCCTACGCGGTCTCAATCTCGGCCGCGAACGGGAACGGCGGCTCGGTCACGCGGACTTTCGCCTGGGCCGTCGCCAACCCCGCGCCCAGCGCCGCTGCCGATGACTTCGCCGTCGATGAGGATTCCGTCTTCGTCGGGACCCTGCTCGCCAACGACTCGGACCCCGACGGCGATGGGATCCGGATCGACGAAGTCCCGGTGAGCGGTCCGAGCCAGGGCAGCCTCGTGCTCCGCGCGGACGGCACCTTCACCTACACGCCCGATCCCGGCGCCACCGGGAAGGACAGCTTCCGTTACCAGCTGCGCGACGCCGATGGCGCCACGCAGGTCGCGACGGTGACCATCACGATCAACGCCGTCAACGAAGCGCCGCGGGGCACCGCGGCACCCGCGCGCACGACCCAGGACAAGCCGGTTACCGGCGAGGTGACGGCGTCGGACCCGGACGGCGATCGGCTGGCGTTCGAGCTGGCGCAGCCGCCGGCAAGCGGCAGCGTCGTGCTTCAGCCCGGCGGGCGCTACCTCTACGTGCCGGAGGCGGGCTTCAGCGGCAACGACCTGTTCCGCGTCCGCGTCAGCGACGGTCGGGGCGGGTCCCTTGTCATCAACGTCCCGGTGATCGTGGCGGCAGCCGCACCGACACCCGTCGAGCGCGTCGATCCCGTGATCCCGCCCACGGCTCCGGCGATCGTGCCGCTCGCGCCGGCACCGCGATCCTTCGAGCTGACGCCGCTGCCGTCGCTGACTGCCCAAGGGGCCGTCGTCGACGCCGTCCGCGGGATCGGGTCGCTCAAGAGTACGGCCGAGGCGATTTCCGCCGACGGCGCCGTCGTCGCAGCGGTCAACAACGCCGGCAGCCTCGGGGGCGCCACCGCCCTCGACGCCGCACGCCCCATCATCACTCAGGAGGTGAACCGCGCTACGCCCCGCGGCGAAGGCAGCCTTGAGGCCAGCCAGGATCACGGACAGCCCTGGTTCAGCGCACGGCCCTTCCTCGGCCGGTCGGTCGATCTTGATGCGGGGACGAATGGCGGGCTCTCGCGCGCCATCGGTATTCAGGTGGAAGCGATCCGCCATCACGATGCGCTGGTCGTGAACTTCCGCGATCTCGCTCCCAGTCGCACCGGAGCGACGGTCGTGGAGTATCGCCTGACCTCGGCCGACGGCCGGCCGCTGCCGGCATGGCTCGAGCGGGGCGGGGCCAGCATGTACTGGGGACGCCCGCCGGCGAATGCCCAGGCCGTGGAACTCGTCGCCGAGTTCGTGATGAGCGATGGAACGGTGGTGAAGCGCTCCATCCGGATCGACGTGGACAATGCCGAGATCCGTACGACACCGACACCGGGTCCCGAGGCCGCCGCGCCGGCGCCGTTGTTCAGCGAACAAGCCGCCGTCGCAAGCATGTCGCTGCCTACGGACGCCATGCACGCGCGTCTCGAGCGAGCGCTCGGCCTGATGTAACCGGGCCAAGGGCGATGCGAGCCAAGTCCCGTCGGTTGGAACGCCGCCGGGACCTCCGCTGAACCGACGCGATCACGCATTCTTGTTCGAGTGCGCCCGGCATTTGCACCCGGGTAGGCTCAGCGGGTGTCGCTCAATTTTGAATTCATTAACCGTGTTTATCTACCCCAAGACTTGTACCCGCTGCGCACGCCGCCGCGGATAGGGCCGCGCCGACGCAGGATCGGGCAGCGAAGCGTCGAGGGCAGGGCGGTGACTCAATTTTTCGGAAAGTCGGCCCGCGCGAGGTTCTGCCGCTTCGGTCTCCTCGCGGCCGTGCTGAGCGGCCTCGGGGGCTGTCAGGTCAAGCCGGAGCCGCTCACGACCGAAACGCTCGGCCTTCAGGCGGACGACTTGGCGACGAACGCGATGGCCGAGCAGGCGGCGCCAACGCGCCCGATCAGCCTCTACGAGGCCTTCGCTCGCGCGCTGAAGTACAATCTCGATCACCGCGTCGAGCTCATGCAGATCGCGGTGCGCGTCAACGAGCTGCAGCTCGCCAATTACCAGATGCTGCCGAGTCTCGTGGCCAATAGCGGCTATGCCGGCCGCGACCGGTATGCCGCGAGTTCCAGTGTCTCGATCCTGAGCGGCCGGCAGTCGCTGGAGCCGTCCTACAGCTCCGACCGGAACGTCGGCGTCGGCGACCTGACGCTGAGCTGGAACATCCTCGATTTCGGTCTGTCCTACGTCCGGGCGAAGCAGGCGGCCGATCAGGCCCTGATCGCCGAGGAGGTCCGCCGCCGGGTCGTCAGCCGCATCATCGAGGACGTCCGCACGGCCTATTGGCGGGCGATCACCAGCGAGCGCCTGATCTCTCGGCTGCGCGCGCTCGAGGGCCGCACCGAGCGTGCGATCGGCGACGCGCGCAAGCTCTACGCCGACCGCCAGACCTCGCCGATCTCGGCTCTCACCTACGAGCGCGAACTCATCGAGATCAAGCGCGAGTCGCAGCGGGTCGAGGGCGAGCTGAAGATCGCCCGCAGCCAGCTCGCCGCCCTCATGAACCTGCCGCCCGACAGCACGTTCCGGCTCAGTGCCGGTCACGACAGCAACGTCGGCGTTCCCTTGGGGCTGAGCGGCCGCGAGCTCGTGCGCGTCGCGCTGCAGAATCGGTCGGAGATCCGGGAGGTTCTCTATCGGAGCCGGATCAACGAGCAGGAGGCCGAGGCGGCCCTCCTCGAACTCCTGCCCGGCATCAACCTCCTCGTCGGCGGCAACGCCGATTCGAACAGCCTGCTCTACAACTCGAACTGGGTCGGCTGGGGCGCGCGAGCAAGCTGGAACGCCATGCGGCTCTTCCAGTACCCCGAGCGATCAAACCTGATCGGTGCTCAGGACGCGCTGCTGCGCCAGCGGGCACTCGCCCTGACGATGGCCGTCATCACGCAGGTCCATGTCAGCCGGGTCCGCCATGCCCACACCGTCAAGGAACTGAAGACGGCGGCCGACTTCAACCGGGTTCAGCGCAGCCTGCTCCAGCAGATGCGCGCGGCTGCGGTTACGGAGAAGATCAGCGAGCACACCCTGATCCGCGAGGAGATGAACGCGCTCATCGCCGAGGTGAAGTACGATCTCGCCCACGCAGCCCTTCAGAACGCCCGCGCCAACGTCTACGCCTCGCTCGGCCTGGACACGTTCGAGACGGTGGCGATTCGCAGAATGAGCGTTGTCGATCTCGCCCAGGCACTACGCAGAACATGGATTGGGGAGGGTTCCGTCGTACCTGCGCGGGCCGCGAGTGCAGTTGCTGCCGCAAAATAGAACCTGAGGAGTAGGCCGCTACCTTCACAGGCGAATAGCGGACCGGACGCTCAGCGCGACTCGCAAGCCTGCGGCCCAGCTGCCGGCACGGAACCAACATGCTGTATCGCCGACCGAGCGGAGCCATGCATAGGGCGGCCCTACGGTCGGGATCTGCGCGAGCGAGGCCGAGAGTTGCGGTTCGTTCGCCCCGTTGGCGGTCGTCGGGGCAACGGGGACAGTTGCAGCTCGCCCCATCACATTCCGACCATCCGCACGGCCAGAGCAGCCAGCGCAGCCCCGACCAAGGGGCCGACGACGGGGATGATCGCGTAGCCCCAATCGGACGCGCCCTTGCCGGCGATGGGCAGTACCGCGTGGGCGAGGCGGGGGCCGAGGTCGCGGGCCGGGTTGATGGCGTAGCCGGTGGTGCCGCCGAGCGAGAGGCCCACGCCCCAGACCAGCATGCCGATGAGGTAGGGTGCGACGCCAGCGGGGATCGCGTTCGGGGTTCCCACCGCCTTCGAGATGATGGCGTTGATGACGAAGATGAGGACGAAGGTGGCGATGATCTCCGAGATCCAGTTGCCGCGGGCGTCGCGGATCGCCGGTCCGGTGCAGAAGCAGGCGAGCTTGAGGGCCTGACTCTCGGTCGCAGCCCAGTGCGGCAGGTAGTGCAGCCAGACGATGGCCGCGCCAAGGAAGGCGCCGAGCATCTGCGCCGGGATGTAGATCCAGACCTTGTGCCAATCCCCCGTGCCGATCGCCGCGGCGAGCGTCACGGCCGGGTTGAGGTGGGCGTCGGCGCTACCAGTGGCGGTCGCCGTGAAGATGCCGGCGATCACCGCGAAGGCCCAGCCTGCGGTGATGGCGATCCAGCCGGCATTCTCGCCCTTGGAGCGGGCGAGGAGGGCGCCGGCCACGACGCCGTCGCCGAGGATGATCAGCACCGTGGTGCCCAGAAGTTCGCCGAGGAAGGGGGAGGGCATCGTTCAGGTCTCCGAGAAATTTGCGGCCCTCACCCATTCCCTGACGCCTGGCGCGTCAGCGGAAGGTGATCCGGGAGCTAGCGCAAGAAGTGCCGGGCCAGCGGCTCACTGTGGACGGCACAAGGATTCGGACGCTTCGCGGCTTCCCGTGCCGGCCCCCTCGATCGGGTTCCGCTGCCGCTCCATCCGTCCCGGGAAAGGAGGCGGAACGCCGGAGAACCGCGCCAGTGTCGCCTCTCAATCTCGCGGCGTGGTCCAGTCGAACGAGCGCTCCACCGCCTTGGCCCAGGCCGCGTACAGCGTCCTGCGCTGCTCGGCCCCCATGCCCGGATGCCAGCGGTGGTCGACCCCCCAGTTGGCGATGAGGTCGTCGGGGCTGTTCCAGTAGCCGGTGGCGAGGCCGGCCGCGTAGGCCGCGCCCAAAGCCGTGGTCTCGGTCACCTTCGGGCGCACCACCGGCACGTCGAGAATGTCGGCCTGGAACTGCATGAGGAGGTCGTTGCGCACCATGCCGCCATCGGTGCGTAGCTCCTTGATGGCGATACCGGAATCCTTGGCCATGGCCTCCAGGACCTCGCGGGTCTGGTAGGCGGTGGCCTCCAGCGCCGCGCGGGCGATGTGGCCCTTGTTGGCGTAGCGGGTCAGGCCCGCGATGATGCCGCGGGCGCTCTCCTGCCAATGCGGCGCGTAAAGGCCGGAGAAGGCGGGAACGAAGTAGACATCGCCGTTGTCGGACACGGTCCGGGCCAGCGGCTCGATCTCGTCGCTGGTGCGGATGATCCCGAGATTGTCGCGCAGCCACTGCACGAGGGCGCCGGTGACGGCGATCGAGCCTTCAAGCGCGTAGACCGGCGGCTGTCCGTCGAGCTTGTAGCCTACCGTCGTGACGAGGCCGCAGTTGGAATCCACGGGCTCGGCGCCGGTGTTCATGAGGACGAAGCAGCCGGTGCCGTAGGTGTTCTTGGCCTCGCCCGGCCGGAAGCAGGTCTGGCCGAACAGAGCCGCCTGCTGGTCGCCGAGGATGCCGGCAATGGGTACGCCGGCGAAGGGCGCGCGGCATTCGCCGTAGACTTCGCTCGACGAGACGATCCTGGGCAGCATCGCGCGCGGGATGCCGAAGGCCGAGAGTATCCCATCGTCCCATTGCAGCGACTTCAGCGCCATGAGCTGGGTGCGGCTGGCATTGGTCACGTCGGTGACGTGGAGCCCGCCATCAGACCCGCCGCTCAGGTTCCAGACGAGCCAGGTGTCGATGTTGCCGAACAGCACGTCGCCGGCCTCGGCCTTGGCGCGGGCACCCGGTACGACGTCGAGGAGCCAGGCGAGCTTGAGGCCCGAAAAATAGCTGGCCAGCGGCAGCCCGGTGACGGCGCGGAAACGGTCCTTGCCACCCTCGCGGGCGAACTGCGCCACGAGCCCGTCGACGCGGGTGTCCTGCCAGACCAGCGCATTGTGCAGCGGCTGGCCCGTGCGGCGGTCCCAGATCAGCGTGGTCTCACGCTGGTTGGTGATGCCGATCGACACGAGGTCCGAGGGCTGAAGTCCGGCCAGGTCCAGGGCCTCGCGCATGACGAGGCCCGTGTTGCGCCAGATCTCCAGCGGGTCGTGCTCGACATGGCCGGGGCGGGGATAGATCTGCTCGTGCTCGCGCTGGGCCAGGGCGACGATGTCGCCGTGGCGGTCGAACACGATGAACCGCGAACTGGTGGTGCCCTGGTCGATGGCACCGACGTAACGGGTCATGGCGGCCTCTCCTCTCCTGGCGTTTCCTCGGCTACCAGGTCTTTGCGCCGGTGCAGCCCTTCTTCGGTGATGGTTCAGGCCGCGGCGGAGCGGCGCTCGAAATAGGCGGCGAGCCGCGCCTGGCCCTCGGGCGGGATGCGCAGCCCGAGCTTGGAGCGGCGCCAGAGGATGTCGTCCGCCCCGCGCACCCATTCCCGAGCGATCAGGTAGGCGACCTCCGCCGCCGTCAGGTCGTCGCCGAAGCGCTCGCCGAGATCGGTCAGACTCCTCGCTTGGCCAACGATCCCATCGACACGGGTGCCATAGGCGCGGGCGAGGCGCCGGGTCATGGCGGGCGGCAGGAACGGCTTAGCGGTCTGGAGCTCGGCGACGAACCGCTCGAAATCCGCGTCCCTCATGTCGCCGCCGGGCAGGGTCGCCTTCGCGGTCCAGGCCGGGCCGAGGTCAGGGCGGTAGGGCGCGAGCTTCTCGATGGCGTGCTCGGCGAGCCGTCGATAGGTCGTGATCTTGCCGCCGAAGACCGAGAGCACCGGCAGCGCGCCGTCGCGGTCGGACACGTCGAGGACGTAGTCGCGGGTGACGGCCGAGGCGTTCTCGGCCGCGTCGTCGAAGAGCGGCCGGACGCCGGAGAAGCTCCAGACCACGTCCTCGGGCCCAATGCGCCTCGCGAAGGACCGGTTGATGCAGTCGCAGAGGTAGCGGGTCTCCTCCTCCGAAATCGCCACCGGGCCCGGCTCGTTCTCGTAGGGCACGTCGGTGGTGCCGATCAGCGTGAAGTCGCGCTCGTAGGGGATCGCGAAGACGATGCGCTTGTCGGGCTGCTGCAGGATATAGGCCTGGTCGCCCTCATAGAGTTTTTTGACCACGATGTGGCTGCCCTTGATCAGGCGCACCGCCGCACGGCTGTTGATGCCGAGCGTCCCGCCCAAGGTCTGGCTGACCCAAGGGCCGGCGGCGTTGACGACCATCTGCGCGTTGACGGTCTCCGTCCGGCCGGTCTCGACATCGCGGATCGCGGCAACCCAGGCGTCGCCCTCGCGCCGGGCGAAATCGACGGCAGTGCGGGTGCGGATGTCGGCGCCGCGCTCGCGGGCATCCATGGCGTTGAGGACGACGAGCCGGCTGTCCTCGACCCAGCAATCGGAATAGGTGAAGCCCCTGGTGAGCCGGTCCTGCAGGGGCTTGCCGAGCGCAGAGTTTCGTAAGCGAACGGAGCGCGAGCCCGGCAGGGTGCGCAGGCGCGCGAGGTGATCGTAGAGGAATAGCCCGAGCCGGAGCATCCAGGCAGGTCGCAGGCCCTCGTCGTGCGGCAGGACGAAGCTCAAGGGCCAGATGATATGGGGCGCTTGGCGCAGCAATCGCTCACGCTCGGCCAGGGCCTCGCGCACCAGCCGGAACTCGTAATATTCGAGGTAACGCAGGCCGCCGTGGATCAGCTTCGTTGAGGAGGACGAGGTGAATTCGGCGAGGTCTCCCTTCTCGCAGAGCAGGACTTTGAGGCCGCGGCCGGCCGCATCGCGGGCGATGCCGGTCCCGTTGATCCCGCCGCCGATGACGAGCATGTCGTAGGCCGTCGCCTGCACCCTGCCTCTCCTTCGCCCGGCCGTCGGCGCCGGAGGAGCAGGATATTGCGCGTCTCACGTGTTTTCGCAACCGAAAACATGCAACTTTCGTTTTCGCGCTGCAACCGGACTCAATCGGCCGGCGCGATGGCGCAGGCGACGCCGCTCTCCCGCATGAGGGCGGCCAGGCGCTCAGGAGGAGCGCGGTCGGTGAACAGGGTATGGACCTGCGACAGGTGCCCGAGCCGGACCATGGGGCGCCGGCCGAACTTCGAGTGATCGGCGACCAAGAAGACGTGGGCTGCATGCGCCAGCACGGTCTGGGTCGCGCGGACTTCCTCGTAGTCGAAGTCGAGGAGCGTGCCCTCAGCGTCGATCCCGCTGATGCCGATGACGGCGTAATCGACGCGGAACTGGCCGAGCGTGTCGCAGGTCAGCTGCCCGAGCACGGCGCCGTCGCGGTTTCGCACGCTCCCGCCCGCCACGACCACGCGGAAGCTGGTTTGCTGGGACAGGGTGAGGGCGACGTTGAGGTTGTTGGTGATGACGCTGAGATCGTCGTGCCGCACGAGCTCGCGGGCCACCGCCTCGGTCGTCGTGCCGATATTGACGAAGACCGAGCAATGGGAGGGGATCGCCGCGGCCGCGAGCCGGCCGATCGCCGCCTTCTCGCCGGCATGGGTCACCTGCCGGTCGGCGTACTCGATGTTCTCGACGCTTGACGGCAACCCGCCGCCGCCGCGATAGCGCTCGAGCCGGCCTTCGGCGCTGAGTTTGTTGAGGTCACGCCGGATGGTCTGTACGGTGACGCCGAAGGTCGCGGCCAGGGCTTCGGCGGTCGCGTAGCCCCGCTGGCGCACGACGGCGACGATGGCGCTGCGCCGCGCCTCCACGGTCTGAAGCTCCGGCCTGGTGATGATGCGGCTCACGCGAACGCTCCCTCTGGCGGGGACCATAGCCGGCGATGTCGGTGTGCCCAGCGGTTCGAGCGCCGTCGCCAGGCGAGGGACGCGTCGGTCCCGGCACCGGCCTACGCCTGCCTCGCCGCGTCGAGCTGCTGCAGCAACTCGGCCAGGCGCGGGTCGAGCACCTCGTCGATCACTGGCTCGTACATCGCCTGCAGGTGCCGCCCCAGCCGCTGCCGGGTGGCATCGTCGAGGCCGGGCGCGCTCTCGCCCGCGGACGGGTTGAGGGCCTCACCGCACGTCTCACGTTGCATGGGCGCACCGGAATTCTGATCGCACGGCCCGATCGCCTCTGAGGTTCGGCGGCCGAGCGGAGCGGACGGGCGTGGGGCGCGAGGCAATGGGCAAGGTATTTGTCACGCGCATGTTCGGCAGGGTCGAGGCAGCCAAGCACAAGGCAGGGTCCGTGTCATGATCCAAAGCTATGCTTCCCGATGTTCGGATTGATCCATCCACCAAGTCATCGACCGATGGTTCCAGTATCCCGTGAGGCGAGGCCGCGCGTCGAAGGCGGCTCCTCGTCAGAGCCCCGTTCGTCGGTGGCCGTTCTCATGAGGTCTTGTCGGCGACCGAGCCAGAGGCTGTTCAGGAGCCAGGCGATCGACAGGGGCACGGCCATCACGGCGACCGCCGTGGAGCCGAGCCCCAAGGCCGCGATGCCGGTGAAGGTCCAGGCGCCGAGCTGGTCGCCGGTCCGGTAGACCACCGTGTCGATGAAGTTCTTGGCCTTGTATCGATCCTCGCGGGGAACGACCGTGAACAGCACCTCGCGGATCGGCTTGGCGATGGCGAAGTTGCCCGCCCGGCGCAGGACCTGAAAGACGACGATGGCGGTGATGGTCGGCGACGCCGCGAGCGCCGCGAAGCCGAGGATGCTGGCAGCGGGCAAGAGGGCGAGCGTCGGGCCAACCCCGATGCGTCGCACGATGCGGCCCGTCAGAAAGAACTGGACGCCCAGCGTCAGCAGGTTCGTCAACAGGTCGACGCCGGCGAAGAAGGCGGTCTGCGCGCCGCGATCGGGGAAGCTCTTCTTGGCGATGGCCGCCTGCTCGAAATACAGGAACGTCGAGGTCACCGAGAACAGAAGCAGGAACAGGCTGATGTTGAGGAGGTAGGGCGACCGGAAGGTGCGGGTGATGCCCGCGAGGGCGCTGCCGCCGATCGTCTCCTCCGCCGCGGCCCTGGCCGCCGCCGGGGTCTCATGGAGACGGTCGGAGAGGCGGGCGAGGCCGCGCATGCTGAACACCGCCACTTCGAGCAGCAGGGCCGCGCCGACGAGCAGGACCCACGTCGGCACGTCGCGAGCGAGGATCGCGGTGACGGCCGAGCCGGAAATCGCGCCGAGCGTCGCGCCGGCGGCGATGAAGCCGAACAGCCGCTTGCCCTGCTCGCTCGAGAACACGTCGACGATGGTGGCCCAGAAGACCGAGACCACGAACAGGTTGAAGATCGAGAGCCAGACGAAGAAGGCGCGGCCGATCCACAGCTCCGCGCCCGGCTCAGCGAGGTAGAGCGCCAACGCGAAGAGCAGGATGTTGGCGGCGAAGAAGCGGTAGGTCAAAGGCACGAAGCGAGCGCGCGGCAGCGTCTTCACGAGCCAGGCGAAGGGGACGCTCAGGACCAGCATGCCGACCAGCGTGCCCGTGAAGAGCCAGGGCAGGTTCTCGATGCCGCCGGCGACGCCCATCTGGTCGCGGATCGGGCGCAGCACGTAGTAGGCGGCCAGGATCGAGAAGATGTAGGCCCAGGACCATGCGAGCGCCGGCACTTCCTCGGCCCGCACGTCGATGAGGCGCTGCAGCCAGGACGTCGGACCTCGCGGGGGACTGGCAGAGCCCGGACCGGTCTCGCTCGCCCCGCGACTCAACGCGTCACACCGAGACGGGCGCTGAGTTCGGGTGCCGTCAGATCCAGGCCGAATCCCGGCGAGCCCATCGCGAAGCTGTCGGCCCTGGCGAGCGGTCCGACGACGACGGGATCGAAGCCCGCATCGCTCACGAGCCGTCCGGCGACCGCCAGCGCCTGCGCGTCGTCGCCGGCGATCGGGATCGCCATGCGGGCGCCCTCGCGATGGGCGTTCCTGGCGAAGACCTTGTAGTTCGCCGCGTTGAAGGCCCGCACGACGCGGGCGCCGCTCAGGTACTTGGCCGAGACCGCGGCGATGCCGCCCGCCTGCACCTCCGCATAGACCTCGCCGTCGCGGGCCTGCGTCGCGTTGCCGGCATCGATCACCACCTTGCCCTTCCAGGCGCCGGCATAATCCTGCGCCAGCTGCGGGTAGGCCTTGTAGGGCACGGCGACGAGCACGACCTCGCCGAACGCGATGGCCTCGGCCGGCGTGCCGGCGCGCGCCTTGGAGCCCAGCCCTTCCACGAGGCCCTTCAGCTCCTCCGGATGGCGCGAGGAGAGCATCACCTCGTACCCCGCCTTTACCCAGAGACCACCGATCGTGCCGCCAATATTGCCCGCCCCAATGATGCCGATGCGCATCGGGGCGGTCTGGGCCGAGGCGGGGAGGGCGGAAGCGAGGGCGAGGGCTGCGCCGAGGGCGAGGGCGGCACGCCGGGAGAGAGGATCAGAGCGCATCGACGAGGGCCTCCATCCGGGCACGCTGGGCGGCGTCGGGCATCCGGCCGCGCGCCGCGCCAAGGTTGTCCTCGACGTAGGACGCCTTGGCCATCCCGGGGATCGGGCAGGTCACGGCCGGGTGCGAGAGGACGTATTTCAGGAAGAACTGGGGCCAGCTCGCGCAGCCGAAATCGGCGGTCCAGCCCGGCAGTTCGCGGCCCTGCACGGCCCTGAGCAGCCGGTCGCGCCCGAAGGGCACGTTGACCATGACGGCCATGCCGCGGTCGGCCGCGAGCGGCAGGATGCGCTCGGCGGCACGACGGTCGTCCAGGGCGTAGTTCACCTGGACGAAGTCGAGGGTCTCGCGGCGCATCAGGGGCTCGAGATCGGCGAACTGACTGTCCCGCCAGACCGTGACGCCGAGATAGCGGATCTTCTTCTCGGCCTTGAGGTCCCGCAGCGTGGCGAGGTTGGAAGCGGGGTCAACGAGGTTGTGGACCGCGACGAGGTCGATCATCGCCGTGTTCATCCGCTTGAAGGAGCGCGCGATCTCCGCCGCCCCGGCCTCGCGCCCGGGCGTCCCGACCTTGCTGCAGAGAAAGACCTTCTCGCGCAGGCCGTCCTGCGGGAGGATGAGGCCGAGCACGTCCTCGGCCGTCCCGTAGCTCGGCGCCGTGTCGATCACCGATCCGCCGAGCGCCACGAAGCGCTGCACGGCCTCGCGCAATGGCGCGACCTTCTCGGGCGTCGGCTCGACCTCGTAGCGGCGGGAGGTTCCGATGCCGATGACCGGAATCCTCTCACCCGACGAGGGAATGGCGCGACGCAGCAGGCCGGCCGGTTCCGCTTCGGCAGGCGCAGCCGCCTGCGCAAGATGCGTCGCGAGGGGGAGCAGGCCGGCACCGGCCACGAAGGTGCGTCGGGATGGATGCATCGGGGGCACGGTTCCTTGCGACAGCGGTTGGATCGACCATCTAGGGTCGAGCGAGCCGCACCGACACCCGCGCCCAAGGGTCCCGCGCCCAAGGGTTCAGCGCCAAAGGGTCGGGCAAGGCAGTTTGTCCAGGGTCGCATCCTGGACGATGGCGCAGGCCTCACAGGTTCAGCATGGGCAGGGACCTGACGGTTCCATGCTGCCTGAGGTCGAGGCCGTGCTCCTCGATTTCGGCCTCGATCAGTTCGCGAAACGCCTCCGCCTGCGCACCGGCACCGGCGGCTTGCGCCGCCACCAGCTCGGCATCCTGCTCGTCCCGCGCAACCACGAGCACGGGGGCGACGTCGGCTTCCTGTTCACCCGGCCGTCTCACTGTGACACGCACGCCAAAGCCCTTGTTCATCGCTTCCTCCGCCCCAAGCCGTGACCGCCGATCGGCTTCCGTCTCGGGCAAGAGCCTTCGCGCAGGCCGTGTTCCGTGAGGGGGTGCGACGTCGAGGGTGGCCCGGCAGGCCCGAACTGCATCTGCAATGTCAGGCTGAACCGCGGCTTCCAGTGAAAACCGATGAGCAGCGCGTGCTCGCGTCGTCCTGCCACATAGCCGGGTCTGGTGTTCACGACCCTGTGAAGTCGTCGCCGAGCAACGCCGCAGGCTAACCTATGTTTCAGGTTGATCGACAGCGGTCTCAGCGGCTCGCATGAAATTGATGTCGGATGGATCGGGTCGACTGGTTACGATGGAGCCCTGTCCAAGATAGATGGAGGGTCTCTGACGTAGGTCGATAATATTTACCGACGCTAAAGGATTTGTGCAGCAGTGACAGGCCATGTTTGACAGGGCACGCAGGCCTGCGCTACGCGAGACCGGTCAATACTCGGCTCTTCCGAAATCGTCGTGCACAAGACGTAAACGGCAGGCTAACAGATCGTATCGGGGGTGTAGAAGACTTGGAGACGGGTGGTGACGACGCCTATTGTTGAGTTGATTTTGGAAAAGTTGTCGTCTTCGAGCCTTATAGCGACAGGTCTCCTGCTTCTGTCGGCTCTGGCGTGTGCGGTTTTCGCCTATTGGCGAACGACCGAAAATCGATCCTTCAAGGAGTTCTTCGAGTTTGCTGTACCGAGGGAAGTGATCCTGCACCCTTCGGCCAAGGCCGACCTGTTGTTCTGGGTCACCAAGAAGGCGCTGATGCCGTTCTTGCTGATACCGGCAGGCGTCACCTTCGTCGTCGCCGTCGGCTACGCCACCAAGCTGGCGATCACCAGTGTCTTCGGCTTGAGCGAACCGCTGGTCGCCGGGCCCGCCGGGCCCTGGACGGTCGTGCTGTTCACCCTGACGATGCTGCTGGCCTACGACCTCTCCTACTATCTTTACCACACCGCCCAGCACCGCTTTCCAATCCTCTGGGAGCTGCACAAGGTGCACCATTCCGCGGAGGTCATGGTCGGGATCACGAAGGATCGCGTGCATCCGCTCGACGAATTGATGAACCGCATGTGGGACGGTGTGATCCCCGGAATCTGCTTCGGGATCTGGGCGGTTATTCAGCTCAATCTCGTGGAGCTGACGATCTTCGGGGTCAATGTTTACGTCATGCGGAACATCCTGATGATGGATTTCGTCCGGCACACGCATCTCAAGATCTCGTTTGGGCCGCTGAACAACATCATCCTCTGCCCTCACTGGCATCAGCTGCACCACAGCACGCATCCCAAGCATTACGACAAGAACTTTGGGCTGCTGTTCTCGTTCTGGGACCGTTTGTTCGGGACGCTCCGCGTGCCGGAGCCGAATGAGAGCTTCAATTTCGGCCTCGTGGACCGCGACGTCCGCGACTACCAGTCCCTGTCCGGCCTCTATCTCCTGCCGTTGAAGAAGATGGGCCGACAGATCGCCAAGCTCTTTCGCCGGCCGTCGAGACCGGCCTCGCACCCGGTGTCGGAGCCGTGAGCATGATGGCGACGGCCCCGGCGGAAACGCCAACGGAACGATTCGAGATCGTGC
>NZ_BPQP01000029.1 GCF_022179305.1 Methylobacterium iners | reverse complement strand
AATAATAGCAAGAGAAATCGTGCGGGAAACGCGACGCGAGCGTCCTTGAGTCCCGTTCCGCACCCATCCGGACTCCGCTAGATCGGCCTCATGCGCCGCCTTCTGATCCTCCCCCTTCTCGTCCTCGCCTTCGCGGCCCTGTTCCTGCGCAGCTACAGCCTGCCGCCGGCGCCGGACCGGCAGGGCGGGACGACCGTGAGCCTCACCTACCCGAACCGGGCCCCGTTCGGCAGCCCGCGGGGCGATTGCGTCGGGGCGCCCGTCGAGGAGCCGCCGATCCCCTGCCTGATCGCCTCCGTCGCCCGCGCCCGGAACGACGGCTTCACGCTCCTGCAGCTGCCCTTCTGCGTCACCTGCTACAGCCTCTCGCAGCGCCTCGCCGTGATCGGCCGCGACGAGAAGGCGGTGGCGGCCAAGCAGGCGCAGATCGGCCGGTTCGGGTGGTAGGCCAAGGATAAGCTACGTCAGCTTGACCATGCGTGGGTCTGCTTCCGACCCATGGCTTTTCTTCCTGGCTGCCTCCCGGGTCTTGATTGGCCTGAGACGAAATTGACTTGCTGCTCAGGAGCGGGGCGCACAGGGTCTCACCGTGTCGGCCAATCCTGGCCGCGGGATGAGGCTTCCATGTCAGACAAGCCAGAGCTTGATATCGAGACCATGCTCTCGGACATGATGCGAACCCAGGGCCGCACCCTCGAGCTGATGAATGCCCAGCAAACCATGATCTCCGCTCATGAGTTGCTTCTGACCGTCCTTCTCACCGGAATATCGGACGAGGCTCGTCAAGCCATTCCATTAGCTGCCGAGCAAGCCATGCAGTCAGGCGGGAGGGCACCTCTGTCCCCCGAGCAGGTGTTCGAGGTGACCACCCACATCAAGCGCATGCTGGGCTTGCTCGGCGAACCAAAAGGAAGTTCCTCTCACGGATAATAGACGCCGCCCGTCGCGCGCCGTGGCTTGCCAGCCGTGTCGGGGAGCGGAATGAACTCCTCGACGTCGCCCGGCACCGTGTCGAAGCGGCCCTTCGCCCATTCCTCCTTCGCCTGCTCGATGCGCTCCAGGCGCGACGAGACGAAGTTCCACCAGATGTAGCGCGGTCCTTCCATGGGCGCCCCGCCAAACAGCATGAACTCGCAGTCGCTCACGGCCCCGACGAGGATCTGGTCGCCGGGTCGCAGGACGAGGAGTTGGCCCGGCCCGAACCGGTCGCCCGCGATGTCGATCTCGCCCGAGAGCGTGTAGACGGCCCGCTCGTCGAACGAGGGCTCGACCGGCATGCGGGCGCCGGCGCGCAGTTGCAGATGCGCGTAGACCGTCTCGGACGGGCTCACGAGCGGAGACCGTGCGCCGAGGAGCTCGCCTGAGATGACGCGCGCCCGGATGCCTTCGGCCTCGACGACCGGGAGGGCGTCGGCGCCGTGATGCACGAAGGCGGGGTCGCTCTCCTCCTGGGCGGCCGGCAGCGCCATCCACGTCTGGATGCCGAACAGCTTCTGGCCCGCGTGCTTCCGCTCGGGGCTCGTGCGCTCGGAATGCACGATGCCGCGTCCCGCCCGCATCCAGTTCACGGCGCCGGGCTCGATCGTCATCTCCGTGCCGAGGCTGTCGCGATGCAGGATCTGGCCCTCGAAGAGGTAGGTCACGGTCGCGAGATTGATGTGCGGATGAGGCCGCACGTCGATGCCCTGGTCGGTCAGGAACTCCGCGGGCCCCATCTGGTCGAAGAAGATGAAGGGACCGACCATCTGGCGCTTCAGCGAGGGAAGCGCGCGCCGGACCACCATCTCGCCGAGATCGACCGCGCGCGGCACGATCAGGAGCTCGATCGCGTCCGCGGCCGTGCGGTCGCCAGGCGTCGGATCTGGGCAAGGTATCCAGCTCATGTTGCTCTCCCTCCCTGGACGATATGGCTGGTCGCCGGGTGCTACCCACCCGCAATGGGTTCATCCTCGCAACAACGGCCGTATTATGCACGTCCGCTTACATGAGCGGAGTATGCTGACCTCTATGACGAGGTGAGGTCGAAAGCCGAACGTCCGCTTCTAGACGCGAAGCCCAGTTCCGCTCAGCACCCTCACCAGCCCTCGACCCGGTCAAGCTGATTGGCTTTTCCCCCAGGTCCGGGGCGGCGGGGCGCCTCTGCGAGAGAATGAAGCGGCGGAGACTGCCAAGCGGGCGCGGATCAACCGAGAGGCACACTCACGCCAGCTCGGCCATCAAAACCGCGCGTCGGCCCTCGGGCCCGAACTCGCCGTAGATCCGGGCGAGGAAGCCTGCGAGGTGCGTGAACTCCGCCTGGTCGTGGAGCAGCGGCTCGTAGGCCATGCGCTCGCCGAAGCGCCAGCGCTTGAGCCCGGTCGCCACAGCCAACGGGTCGAGCTTCACCCTAACCTTGCCGATCCCGAGCCTCAACGCGCTGCCCAGCCAGTAGCGGGACCGGAAAAGGGATGGCCGGTGAGGGGAATCATCGGGGCAGTTCCGTCGCGCGGGCAGAGTTCGTGGCTGCCGTCCGGACCCGTCCCTCAACCCGCCGACCGCCTCCCTGACGGGGGTCGCGGCGCCTCTACTCGGGCTTCGCCGCGCGGCGTCCCTGCCGGAGGCGGCTCACCCCGGCGCGCAGGCGCTCCAGCCGCACGGCCAGCGGAAAGAGCGGATCGCCGCCGGGACCCTCCACCAGGAGATGGGCCAGGGCCAGGCGCTCGGTCCAGAGCGTCTCCACGATGGGGGAGCCGGGCGGTGCGCAGGAATCGGCCGAGGTCAGGGCGGGGTCGGCGAGCAGGCTCTCGGTCAGGCGATGGATGAGGAGGGCGCCGGGCGAGTTGCGGGCCTGCGCCTCGTCGAAGGAGATCTTCAGGCACCAGGTCTGCGCCCGCGTCGTCAGGGTGATCGCCGAGGCGAGGGTCTCCCCGTCGCGGCGGAACCGGTCGATCCGGGCCCGGCCCGCCGCGGCGTAGGCGGCGACCGCCGCCCGCAGAAAGGTCGCCTCGGCCGGCCGGCCGCCGATCGCGGTGCCGGCCCGGCCCTTCCAGCCCCGCCCCTCCAGGGCGACGTAGTCGTCGACGGCGCCGCGCAGGCCGTCGCGGTCGCGGATCGTCTCGAAGGCGAGCGTTCGCCCCGAGGCCATGCGCTCGGCCCATTGCCGCAGGCGCCGGCGCTTGCGGCCGGAGACGTGGCCGAGATAGGCGGCGCGCGCCGCCGCATCCTTGCCCGCGAGGTGGAGGAAGGCGCGCTCGTGCGGCCAGAACGCGGCCTGACGCCCGCCCTGGCCCGCGCGCCAGGCCGCGAGCAGATCCGCGAAGGGGCCGGCCGTGGGCACGTGGGTCAGCATCAGGCGCGGGCCCGAGAGGGCCGTCAGGCCGGACAGGAGGGCGTCGAGGGCGCGCGCCGCCTCGGCCGCGTCGAGGAGCGGCACCCCGAAGACGCCGAAGGGGTGCATCCAGCCCATGGTGAGCGGCAGCGGCAGGCCCCAGCGGGCGCGCGGCCGGCGGCAGGGCCACAGGGCGAGAAGGCACAGGCCCGGCGCCTCGGGCGGCCGGTCGCCGACGAGGGCGACCCGGACGCCCGATCCGAAGGCGCCCGCCGCGGCGAGCGCGTAGTCGGGCGTGTAGAACAGGTTGTCGACGAGGACCCGCTCGGCGAGGTCGCGCCAGGCTTGGATCCAGGGCGCGGCCGGATCGAGCGGGCGGAGCGCAACGACGAGGCCGTCGGCGCGCCGCAGCGTCGGGCCAGCATCGGGGGAGGGGCGGCTCATCGGGCAGAGCGGCCGCCGAGGCGGGCGGCGAGGCCCGCGACGCCCGCCACGTCGAAGCGCCAGGCGGTCGCCCCCGCGGCGAGCGCGATGAGCCCGAGCTTGGCGGGGATGGCGACGCCCCCTCCGAGGCCCAGCGCGTCGACCCCCTCGACGGCCGCCCAGCAGGCGAGCGCGGCGAGCGCGATGAGGCCGAGATCGGCCAGCGGCAGGGGCATGCGCAGGCGCGGACCGGCGCCGAGCACGAAGACGAGGCAGGCGACGCCCTGGCCGATCGCCACCGCCAGCGCCGCGCCGACGAGGCCGAAGCGCGGGATCAGGAGCGCGCAGAGCCCGCCGGTCGTGACGAGCAGCGCCGCCGAGGCGACGGCGTCGAGGCGGCTCGAGGGCGCGAAGTAGATGACCTGGCCGAAATAATAGGACCGGACCATCAGGAGGATGCTCGCCGCGACGAGGATCGGGATCACGGAGAGCGCCGTCTCCCGGTAATCCGGCCCGAGCAGGACCCCCACCACGAGATCGTCGAAGGCGAGGAAGAAGACCGCGCCGAAGCCGGCGACCAGGGTCAGCGCCCGGGCGGCATCCTCCAGCACCGGCCGGGCCGCCGCCATCCCGCCCGCCCGGGCATCGCGCTTGGCGAGCGAGATCAGCGACAGGGCGATGCCGTCGCCGAACACGACGAAGCTCTGGCGCAGCACGTCGGCGACGGCGCCGTAGGCCCCGAGCTCGCGCGTTCCGATGCCGCCGCCGATCACGAAGCGGTCGATGGTCTGGGCGAGCGCCGCGGTGCCGAAGGACAGGACCAGCGGCCAGCCATAGGCGAGCAGGCGCCCCGCCTCGGCGAGGCTGCCGGCGCCCCGCAGCAGGGGCGCGATCGCGAGGCAAGCGGGCAGCGCCGCCAGCACGTTGGCCAGCGCCGTGGCCAGCAGCAGGTGGACGGGGTCGCCCGTGGCGAGGAGCGCCGCGCTGCCGAGCCCGAGCACCAGCACGGCGCGCAGCACGATGGAGAGCGCCACCGCCCGCACTTCGAGGCGCGTGCGCGCGATCTCGGCCGAGCCCTCGAAGGCGGTCATGCCGAAGACCGCGGCGACGATCGCGGCCGCGGCCCGGGGCTCGACGAGGCCGAGGGCCGCCGCGACCGAAGCGGCGAGGGCCGCGAGCCCGATCATCACGGCCAGGAGGCGCAGCACGGTGCCGGCCTGCACCCCCGCCCGGGCCTCGTCGTAGAGGGCGAAGAACGAGAATTTCGGCCATTGGCAGGTCGCGCCGTAGAGGACGAGCGCCCAGGACAGGACGAGCAGGTAGGCGCCGTAGGTCTCCGTGGGCGCGAGCCGGGTGAACACGGCGAGCGAGGCCATGTTCAGGGCCGCCGCGAGGCCCCGCGCGCCGACATAGGTGAGGGTGTGCTGCGCGCTCATGCGTGGGGGTGAAGGGTCCCGCGGCCGTCTCGGGCCCGGGGCAGCCTTAGCACGGCCGGCGGGCGAGTTCGCGGACCAATGGCGGGAGGGGCACAGGCGATCCGTCCAGCGCGCGACGCCGGCTGAATGCCCCGGGGTTTCCGCCGACCCGACTTCGAAGCGCCGGGCGACGCGAAATCGGGTAGGCAGGCCGCAGGATCTCCATCATGGGACTCGGCCCGCGCCATCAGGGGGACCGCATGACCGACCTCGCGCAGAACAAGGCCAACGTCATCGCCTTCTACGAGCTGATGTTCAACGCGTGCCGGCCGCGCGAGGCCGTCGCGCGCTACGTCGGCGACGCGTACATCCAGCACAACCCGCACGTGGCGACGGGCAAGGACGGCTTCATCGCCTATTTCGAGCGCATGGCGCGCGAGTGGCCGGGCAAGCGGGTCGAGGTGAAGCGGGCGGTGGCCGAGGGCGATCTGGTGGTCCTGCACTGCTTCCAGCACTGGCCGGGCGACCACGACTATGCGGGCATCGACATCTTCCGGCTCGACGCCGACGGCAAGATCGTCGAGCACTGGGACGTGCTGCAGGTCCTGCCCGACACCTCCGCCCATCCGAACGGGATGTTCTAGGCCGCAGGCAGCCGGCCCACGCCGCCTCGGACTCGGGAGCGTCGAGCGACGGGCGCGCGGCCAGGGGCCCGTTCTCACGCTTTCGACCGGCGGTTTCCGACCGGGTCCCGGCGCGGCGCCCCTCCCGACGGGGCGGCGAGCCAGGCCTGCCTAACCTCGATCAGCTGCTTGAGGCGGGCCGCGCGTTTCTCGCGCTTCTTGCAGTCGCAGGGCCAGTCGCAGGCGAAATCGTGCGCGCTGACGCCGTCCCCGCTGAACAGGCTGAGGATGGAGAGCAGGAGGGCGAGGAGCGCGAGCGCGCCGAGTGCGATGAAGGGCCAGGCGAGCCCGGCGCCGACGAGAAGGGCGAGCCCGATCTTGAGGCCGAGCGAGCCCGCGATCTTGAGTTTGATCAGCGCCGCCAGCGTCGCCCCGGCGCCGAGGCTGCCGCGCAGGGCCCGCATGAGCCGCACGCGAAGCCGCTGCCGCGCGGCGAGCGCCTCCAGCCGTCCCAGCTCGCGCGCCACCCGCCGGTGGGCGCGGACCGGACTCTCCTCTGACCGTCCCGGCACGTGACCTCGTCTCCCTTCGCGCAGGCGCAGCCTCGCCCGGCGGCAGCGAACGCGAAACCGCCGCGTTCGTCTATGCCGCCCGGTTCCGGGGCGTGAGGGACCGCACGCCGCCACCCGGCCCCCGTCGACAGAACGGGGAGGAGCCGCCACCCTGCGCCCCGAACCACTGCCCTCTGGAGACCCCGCTTGACGCGCCTGCCCCTCGTCCTCCTCGCCCTCGTTGCGGCCGGCGCCCCGGCGGCCGCGGCCGAGATCGTGCTCGATTATCGCAAGCCCGCCCTGCGGGACGCCCAGCCCTCCCGAAGCGAGGCCGAGCGGGCCCGCGTCGCGCGGGCGCTGACCGAGGCGCCGCCCGCGATCCGCGAGGACATGGGCCCGACCTTCGCGATGCTGGGCGAGGGCCGCGGCGCCTTCACGGCGCCCGGCGCCGACGAGCGGATCTACCTGATCCAGCGCAGGGCGCCGGTCGCCATCGAGCCCTTTCCGAACGCGCCCGCGCCGGTCCTGCTGGTCCTCGGACCGACGGGACCGGCCCGCTTCTACCGGCTGGCGAAGGCCGATCAGTTTCAGCGCCTCGCCGCAATCGCCGACGCGGGGCGGGACGGACGCGACGAGGTCCTGCTGGAATCGAGCTTCACCAATATGGGCGAGACCGTCACAGATCTGACGGCCGTCCGGCTCGACCCGGCCCAGGGCGCGGCGGAAGCGTTCCAGACCATTCCGGGCGTCGCCGCCGACAGGTGCGAGGGCCCGAAGAAGCAGCGGAGCTTGAGCGCGGCCACGATCTCCCGGGACGGCACGGGCGCCTTCACGGCGCAGCGGCACCGGCTGGCCTGCGATTGAGATTCGCCGGCTCTCAGCGCGCCTTCGGCGGCGGACCGGATTGATCCGGGCATTCGGGCAGGACGGCCCTGGCCGCCTCATTGGCGGGATCGCAGGCCGGCACCGCCGGCCGGCCGTCGTTCTCGACCCGGGCCGCGCGCATGAGGTCGAACTTCCAGAGGCCGATCCCCACCACCGCGACGATCACGATCAGGGCCGTCGCGACGAGCGGGAGCCATCGCGACATCAGGCTGCCCCGCCGCGGCGGGAGGGGACCCGCAGAGATCGGGCGGCGGGGATCGGCGGGGGACGGTCTGGCATGCGGTCTCAGTCATCATCTGCGCCGGGGACGGGTCGCTCGGGTGCATCGAGGGTCGGGGCGAGCCCTTCGGCGGCTGGGGGGAACGTCCGGGCGAAGCCCACGGGTTCAGCGAGTGAACGAAGATGATCGCAACGCGTTGCCCGCGAAGCAAAATCATCAGAGGTGATCCCATGCCCACGAAGACTCTGGCCCTGGCTGCGTCGCTCGTCCTCTGTCTCTCCGGAGGCGCCTATGCCGGGACGCCGGCGGCCGACGGCCTGATGCAGGGTGCGCCCACGGGCTACACCGCGATGAAGCGCAAGAAGTCCATGAAGCGGATGAGCCGCCGCGACATGGCGCCGACGGCGACGCGGGGCTCCACGGGTGGCCGCAGCACCGGCAACGGCACGACGGGCAGCGGCGCCGCCCCGAGCGGCCAGTGAGACGAGCGCGCCGCGCCGGCCCGCGCCGGCGCGACGCCATACGGCTCAGGGCCTCGAACTCGGGTTAACGGCGAGCCCTCTTCGCGCAGGGCACGACCGATCTCACTATCAAACATCGTCATTCCGGGACGCTGAAGGCGAACCCGGGATCCATAACCGCCGACAGAGCCATGCTTGGCGCAAGTCGCGGTTCTGGATTCCGGGTTCCGCTTTGCGGCCCCGGAATGACGTGTTTGTTTCTCCTTCCGTTGTCGAACTGGACGTTAACCCGCGTGCGGAGCCCTGCGATAAGTCTGCCCGTCATTGACTTCGCAACCGCGAGAGCGCATATCGCAACTGCAGCGTCAGCGGCCGTGATCGGACCGCTTGAGAGGGCTGCGTGACGGAGCGCCGATCGCACCACGTGCGGCCCCAGCGCCCTGAGCCCCTCTCTTCAAACGTGCATGCACCCCGATTGCCCCATCACGCGGGCGGTCCCCAGCTCAACGGACCGTTTCCCCTGCGCGAGCGCCATCCTGAAGGTGGCCTCCGGTGCGGTCCCGCTGCCTGAAAGTGGTTCCTTGACCCAATTCACTGATTTCGGCCTCGCCCAGCCCGTACTGCGGGCGCTGGAGGAGGCCGGCTACAAGTCGCCGACCCCGATCCAGGCCCAGGCCATCGCCCCCGCCATGGCGGGGCGCGACCTCTGCGGCATCGCCCAGACGGGCACCGGCAAGACCGCGGCCTTCGCGCTGCCGATCCTGCACCGCCTCAGCCTCGCCCCGAAGCGGGCGCCCCGGCGCGGCTGCCGCGTGCTCGTGCTCTCGCCGACCCGCGAGCTCGCCAGCCAGATCGCCGAGAGCTTTTCGGATTACGGCCGGCACCTCTCGCTCACCAACACCGTCGTGTTCGGCGGCGTCACCATCTCCCGCCAGGAGAAGGCGCTCGCCAACGGCGTCGACATCCTCGTCGCCACGCCGGGCCGGCTCATGGACCTCGTCGAGCGCCGTTCGCTGACGCTCGAGGCCGTCGAGATCCTCGTCCTCGACGAGGCCGACCAGATGCTCGACCTCGGCTTCATCCATGCGCTGAAGCGCATCGTGAAGATGCTCCCCAAAGAGCGCCAGAGCCTGTTCTTCTCGGCGACCATGCCCAAGAACATCGCGAGCCTCGCCGACCAGTACCTGCGGGATCCCGTCCAGGTCGCGGTGACGCCGGTGGCCACCACCGCCGAGCGCGTCGACCAGACCGTGATCTTCGCCCATACCGGCGCCAAGCAGGCGCTCTTGAACCACGTCCTGCGCGATCCCGACATCGAGCGCGTGCTGGTGTTCACCCGGACCAAGCACGGCGCTGACCGGGTGGTGCGCGGCCTCGACAAGGTCGGGATCGCGGCCTCGGCCATCCACGGCAACAAGTCCCAGCCCCAGCGCGAGCGGGCGCTCGCCGCCTTCAAGGATGGCTCCTGCCGGGTGCTGGTGGCGACCGACATCGCCGCGCGCGGCATCGACGTCGAGGCGGTCAGCCACGTCATCAACTACGACCTGCCCAACATCCCCGAATCCTACGTCCACCGCATCGGCCGCACGGCGCGCGCCGGGGCGGCGGGCCTCGCCATCTCCTTCTGCAACGACGAGGAGAAGGCGTATCTGCGCGACATCGAGCGGACGACGCGCCAGAAGATTCCCGTGTCGGGCTTCCCCGAAGGCTTCGTGCCCCCGAGCCGCCAGGAGGCGTCCGAGACGGCGCAATCCGAGGAGCGCCGCCCGGCGCCGGGGCAGCGCCCCGGTCAGCGCCAGGGCCAGCGTCCGAACTCGCGGCCCTACGGCGGACGTCCCGCCGGCGGGCGCGGCGACGGCCGCAACCCGGGCGGACCCGGCCGCGCGGCCCGTCCCGAGGGCGGCCGGGGGCAGGAGGCCCGCACCGACCAGCGCCAGGGCGAGGGCAGGGGCCAGGCCCGTCCCGACGGGAGGCCGGCACGCCCGGCGAACCGTCCGGCGGGCGGCGGCGAGGGCCGCACCATCGGCTGGCTCGACCGCACTCCGCGCTCCTGACGCGCATCACCCGATCGTCCCCCGCCGCCCCGTTCATCCGGGGCGGCGTTTTCATGCGTGGTGAAGCGGGGCCATTGCCGGGGGCGATCGCTGCTCCATTTCGGATGACGGCGGCACTTCCTCGCGGGCCGCACGGGAGGTCGGCATGCGTTTCGAACTCTTTCGAGATTCCGGCGGGCACTGGCGCTGGCGCCTTCGGGTCCAGAACGGCAACGTCATCGCCGATTCGGCCGAGGGCTATGCCCGCCGCGAGGATTGCGAGCACGGGATCGCGCTGGTGAAGGGAAGCGGCGAGGCGCCCATCGTCGACATGACGACGAAGATCGCCTGAAGCTCCCCCGAGCCTCCGTACTCGACCGCAGGAAACGCTTTCGCCGCTTCCCGCGTTTCAACAGACCGGGTGGCGCGTCGCCCGGGCACTCGTCATCGGACGTCCGTCGACACAGTCAGGGAGTTATGAACGTGCTGAGTAAATTCGTGCTGGCCGCGCTGCTGGTCCTGGGCTTCGCCGCGGCGTCGCCGCAGGGCGCTTCCGCCGCCCCGTTCGGCCCCGCTCCCGCTCTCCAGAGCGAGGCGGCTCCCGGCGTCGCCGAGAAGGCGCAGTACTACTACCGCCGCCGCGGCTATTACGGCCGCCCGTTCTACCGCCCGCGTCCCTATTACGGCCGCCGCTTCTACGGCCCGCGCCCCTTCTACGGACCGCGTCGCTTCTACGGCCCGCGCCGCTTCTTCTACTGAGGACGGGCGGCCCGGCCCACGGGTCGAATCGCGAACGACCGACCCGGCGGCTCGTCCAGAGCCGCCGTGTTTTGCTTTTTCCCAAGAGCCCGGCAGAACGGGCTTTGCGCAGGACCCATGCCGGGTCATGCTCGGCCGGTGGATCGGGACGGCGGGGCGGGCGATGAGCGAGGGGAACGATCAGCCGCGCGGCGACCTCACGGTCCGCACCAGCGCGATGCCGGCCGACACCAACGCCAACGGGGACATCTTCGGCGGCTGGGTCATGTCGCAGATGGATCAGGCCGGCGGCATCGCGGGCGTCGACCGGGCGCAGGGGCGCGTGGTGACGGTGGCGGTCGACGCCATGACCTTCATCCGCCCCGTGCGGGTCGGCGACGTGCTCTGCGTCTACACCCGGATCGCGGGCGTCGGCCGGACCTCCATGAAGATCCAGGTCGAGGCCTGGGCCCGCCGCTTCCGCACCCAGATGCGCGAGAAGGTGACCGAGGCGACCTTCACCTTCGTGGCCATCGACGACGACGGCCGTCCGCGCCCCGTGCCGGCGCTGGCGGAAGGCGCCTGACGCTTCGCCGGCTCAACGGGCAAGTTGTTGATCGCGCTGGCGAAGGTTCGATTGCCGGGGAATTCCTTCACGCTCCGGCAAGGGCTTCGGCGCCAAGGTCGGCCGATGACCTACGACCCCTTCACCGCCCGTAATCTCGTGTCGATCTTTGCCCTCGCGGGCCTCCTCGTCATGATGACGGAGGTGCTGCCGCTCGTGACCTGCATCGGTATCGGGCTGTTCTGCCTGCTCGCGTCCGGCACCGCCTCGCTCTTCGCGGGCGGGCCGCCCGCGCGCCGGTCGGGCACGGCGCGCAAGGGTCCGGACAAGCCGCGGGCGCCCGTCGAGCAGCGGCCGACGGCGCGGCCGCCGCAGCCCTGGAAGCCGCCGGCACCCGATCCGGCGGTGGAGGCCCACCCCGCCATCTTCGCGACCGTGGCGGGCCGGACGACGGGCGCCAATTCGAGCCGCCGGCGCTAGGTCGCGCGGCCCTCAGGCGCCCGACCCGACTGGGGGCAGGCCCTGTTCCGGGGTCGGCACGGGGGAGTCGTCCGCGCCGAGCCGGCGCAGCAGGGCCGTGTAGGTCCGGACCGCGGGCGAATCCGGCTGGACGGCCTCGGTGTCGGCGAGAAGCCTCCGGACATCGGCCACGAACAGCGCCTTGGCCTCGGCACCCCCGCTCGCGGTCTCGAACAGCCGCATCACGGCGAGTTCGAGGAGGTCGGCGTGGAGGCTCCCGATCGCACTGTCGTCCTGCATGGTCTTCCGCCTCCCCCCCGCCGCGCTGACGAAGTCCAACGGCGCCCAAGGCGAAGGGTTCATACGGCCCGGGCTTCGGGGATGACCCGCGGGTCCCATATCCCAGGAGGAGAGGGAGCCCGTCGCGGCTCCCCGCGCGACACGCCGCCAGCGGGGACCGCGGACGCGCCAGCGAAGCGATCAGCCGCCCGCGAAGCGCAGGGCGACCCCGTTCATGCAGTAGCGCTTGCCCGTGGGCCGCGGCCCGTCGTCGAAGACGTGGCCGAGATGGCCGCCGCAGCGGCTGCAATGGATCTCGGTCCGCCGCATCCCCAGGGTCGAATCGGTCCGGCTGCCGACCGCGCCTGGCAGGGCCTCGTAGAAGCTCGGCCAGCCCGTCCCGCTCTCGAACTTGGTCGCGGAGGCGAAGAGCGGCTGCTCGCATCCGGCGCAGAGATAGCGCCCCGTGCGCGCCTCGGCATTGAGGGGACTCGAATAGGGCCGCTCGGTGCCGTGCCGGCGCAGCACGCCGAAGGCGGCCGGGCTTAGACGGCGACGCCACTCGGCCTCCGGCATCGAGACGGGGAAGCGCTCGGCTTCCGCCTCGGCCGCACCGGAACCGAAGAGGCTCCGCAGCCCGGCGAGCAGGCCGAGGAGCGAGGCGCCCGTCAGGAGCGTGCGGCGTCGGTTCATCGGGTTTCTCCGGTGTGCGGGCGGGTCGCGGAGGGTTTCGCTGGGACGGTCCCGTCCGTTACGCAGGGCTCACCGTTCAATGAAGCCAGCCGCCATGTTGATCGCCAGCGCCAGAACGCCGGTGTTGTAGAGATAGGCGTAGATCGTGTGCATCGTCACGATCCGGCGCATGGGCTTGGCCGTGATGTCGGTGTCCGAGGTCTGGGCGGTCGCGCCGATCGTCACGGAGAAGTACAGGAAATCCCAGACATCGGGATCGTCGTCCCCGTTGAAGTCGAGGCCGCCCCGCGCACGGCCCTCGTCCGTGTCGCCGTAATAGACATGGGCATAATGGACCGCGAAGACCACCTGCACGAAGATCCACGCGCTGATCATGGTCAGCGCCGCGAGCCCGACGCTGAAGACGCGGTCACCGTCCGCCTCGCGCTGCCCGAACACCAGCATGGCCACCGCCGCGAAGCTCGCCGCCGCCGCCAGGATCGCGAAGAGCGAGATCGTGAAGGCGCTGTCGTCGAGGCGAGAGGCCTCCGCGCGCAGATCGTCCCGGCCCTGGCCGGCCGCCTTCCACAGGGTGAGCCCGACATAGACGATCACGCCCAGGCACCAGCCGGAGAGCAAGCGCATCCAGAGCGAGGTGATCGGCAGCAGGCCGGCAAGCAGGATCATCAGGCCGATGGAGCCGAGCAGGCGCGGGCGCAGCCAGAAGGCCTGAAGCGGATGGATCATGGTTCGACGCCGCGACGATCGGCGAGGAGCCGCCGCGATGCGGGATGCGATCCCATGCCGGCCCCACTGCCCTGAACCGGAGGCCTGCACAGGTTTGGCCCGCGACGCAACGGGCACGGCTCGCCGCTCAGGGTCTCAGGCCTGGGTTGGCACGCAGGGCCGCGCTGCTGCGGCCGAGACCGGTGAGGCGTGCGCTCGGCCCGAAGGTCGGCGCACGCCCCTCGTTCTCAGCCGACGTTGCCCGCGCCGAAGGTGGTGTCGGCTTGGGCCGAGCGGCCCTCGTAGAGGCCGAACTGCAGGTAGTGGATCATCGGGTCGATGCCCGCCGCCCGCACGTCGGCGTTGGCCGCCAGGTAGGCGCTCGTGTCGAAGCCGGTCGACGGGTCCCGCCCCTCGCGGAAGCCGAACTGGTCGTAGTGGACGAGCGGGTTGATCGTGGAGCGAGCGACGTCGGGATAGGCCGCCAGGTAGGCGTCGGTGTCGAAGATCGCGTTGGCGTCCCGGCCTTCCCGCGCGCCGAAGTTGGTGAAGTGGCTCCGCGCAAACGCCAGCCCGTCGCCGCCCGCCGCGATCGCGGCGCGCGCCACGTCGGGGTTGGAGAGCAGGTAGAACTCGGCATCGAAGCCGCGGGCTGACCCGATCTCGCCGGCGCGACCCACGGCGGCGTTGATGGTGCGACCCTCGGACTGGCCGAACTCGAGGTAGTGGGTCAGCGGGTTGACGTTGGCCGCGCGCACGTCGGCGTTGCGGGCGAGGTAGCCCTGCGTGTCGAAGGCCGCACCCGGATCGCGGCCCTCGCGGAAGCCGAACCCCTCGTAGTGGGTGAGCGGGTTGAGGCCGGCGGCGCGCACGTCCGAGTTGGCGGCGAGGTAGCCGGTGGTGGAGAAGAAGGCGTTCGGGTCGCGGCCCTCGCGGAAGCCGAACTCGGCGTAGTGCGCGTCCGCGTCCCGACCGGAGGCCGCCACGTCCGGGTTGTTGGCCAGGTAGAACAGGTCGTCCACCAGCGGCGCGCCGTCCCCCGTCGTCACCGTGCGATCCGTGAACTCGAACCGCTCGATGCCCGTCGCGACGTGACGGAAGCCATCGGGCCCGATCACCACGTCGCCGGCGCCCGTGCCGATCACCCGGGCGTCGGCGAGGCGGAAGTCGAAGATCAGCGCGTCGGTCCCGCCGCGCCCATTGAAGGAATCGTTGCCCTCGGAGATGCGGAAGCTGTCGTTGCCGGCGGTCCCGACCACCGGTGCCGAGTCGAACACCGCATCGGCCCGCAGGCGCAGGTTCTCGATACGGATGTCCTGCGAGGCGGGGGTGTCGGCGTCGTCGAAGGCGCGGTCGGGCGTGCCGTGCTCGGCGCGCACGAAGTCGGTGAAGGCCCGCTGCTCGCCCAGCGCGTTCGCCGGCACGTTGGCGGGCGCCGTGAAGTCGAGGCTCTCGTTGACCGGCGCCGAGAGGGTTCCGTTGTCGAGGAGAAAGCGGAAGTTGTCGCCGTTCTGCTTGGTCGGGTAGCCGTCGCCGCCATTGGCCGTGAAGTTCAGCGTCACAATGCTGATCGTGGCCGGCGCGTCCGCGACGAGGCGGCCGTTCTCGACGACGCGGGCGATGACGCGGTCGTCCTCGTCCACGAGGGCGACGTTGCGCACGCGCTGGCCGGCCGGCAGGCTCGGATCGTAGGAGAACTGGACGCCGCCAATCTGCGGGAAGCCGCCGTTGCCCGGCGGCAGCCCGGCGCCGTAGTTCAGGATGTTGAGGAGGCCCTGCGGCGTGGTGTCGAACACCATGAGCTTGTTGTCGAAGCGCAGCGCGTTCTCGGTGTCGAGCTGGGAGATGCCGCCGAGCGGCTTGTTGGCCGAGGGCACGGCCTCGGGCGGGCCCTTGGCGCCGGCATTCGGGTCGTTGCCGCCGCCGTCGTTGACCGAGCCGATCGAGGCGCGGATGCCGCCGCCGTTCTTGAGCGACACGATGAAGGGCTGGTTGGGAAGGGCGTTGGCCGCCGCTGCGGCATTGGCGTCGGCGGTGAGGTTGCCGAGATTGGTCTCCTCGGAACGGCCGGCCGTGCGGTCGCCCTCGAGATAGACGTCCGTGAAGCCGAAGACGTTGCCTTCCTTGGCGCGGATGACGCCGTCCACCGCGCCGGTGATCTGCTGGACGCGGGCGCCGATCGAGCCGGGCGCGAAGGCCTGGCCGATATCCGTGCCGTAGGCCGCCTGCAGGGTGGCCTGGTTTGAGGCGTAGGCGCCGTTGATGGCCGGGTTCAGGCTCGCGGGTACGATGCGGCCGGCCGCGTCGAAGGTGACGACGAGGCGGCCGAGATAGGTCGATTCGCTGTCGGTGTTGACGATGAGGGTCGGGTTGCCGTCGGCACCCGTGGTGGCGATCGGGTAGGGGCCGGCGAAGTTCGCGTCGTGGCCCGGGAAGGCGCCGGGCACGTCGGTGGAATCGCCCAGCCGCGTGTGCGAGCCGGCCGCCAGGATGACGTCCACGTTGCGCAGGAGCGGCGCCAGCGCGATCTCGTTCGAGAGGAGCTGGAGGTGGCTCTGCAGGATGATCCGGGTGACGCCCTGCGCCACCAGCGCGTCGATGACCGGCTGCAGCTGGCTCGCCAGCAGCGCCATGTCGTCCCGCTCGGTCTGGTTGTCGCCGGGCTGGCCGTTCAGGGGAAACCCGCGCACCTCGGTGCCGGTCGGCGATGAGATCCGCTCCAGCACCTGCGTCGTCGCGCCGACGAGGCCGACGCGCTCGCCGTTGATGGTCACGACGGCCGAGGGCGCGATCCGGCCGCGGATCGCGTCGACGTTCTGGCCGCCGGCCACGACGCTGCCCCGCAGCGCCGCATCGCCCGAGAAGTCGAGATTGGCCGAGAGGTAGGGGAACTGCGCGCCGGGGAAGCCGCCGCCCGCGGCGTAGGCGCCCTGCAGGGTCGCGGAGCCGAGGTCGAATTCGTGGTTGCCGATGGTCGAGGCGCGCACGCCGAAGGCGTTGTAGATCGCGATGTCCGGGCGCCCCAGCGCCGTCGTGCCGCCGACGGCCGCGTTGAGCGCCGGATCGGCGCCGGCGGTGAGGAACGGGCCGGGGATGAAGTTGTCGCCGCCCGCGAGCACCAGGGTGTTGGCGAACTGGTTGTCGAACCGGTCGATCAGCGCGCCCATGATCGGTGCGGTGGTCGGCGTCAGGGTCGAGCCCTCGCCGTCGGACATGTGAAGAAGCTGAAGCGTGAAGCCGCCGGCCATGACTTGGTCTCCAGACGATCGGGTATTCGGACCGGCCGCTTGGCGGCAGGCACCGTTATCAGCAGGAAAGTCGAAGGGAATCAGACCGGACAAGGTCCGCTATACTGCGGCTCCCCGGGATGTTTCCGCCCTGTTTCGCTGGGTAGCTGAGCCGTATGACGGTCGCATGAAGGTGAGCGCGCAGGCACGACTTGCTTGCGGCGAGCAAGGCCTCCGGCCAAGGCGGAAGGCCTCAGATTCGCAATGAAAAAACCCGCCCGGCGTCTGGATCGACGCGGCGGGCGGGTTCATCTCGGCCGAGGGGTTGAAGTCCCCGTAGAATCGAGACGCGTCGAGGGCGACCTCAGATGATCGGCTTGCCGCCGGTGACGGCGACGGTCGCGCCCGAGACGTAGCTCGATTCCGGACCAGCCAGCATGACGTAGACGGGCGCGAGCTCGCAGGGCTGGCCCGGCCGCTGCATCGGCACCTGGCTGCCGAAGGACTTCACCTTCTCCATCGGCATGGTCGAGGGGATCAGCGGCGTCCAGATCGGCCCCGGCGCTACGCAGTTCACGCGGATCTCGCGCTCGGCGAGCATCTGGGCGAGGCCG
Organism: Methylobacterium iners; assembly: GCF_022179305.1. Lineage (GTDB taxonomy): Bacteria > Pseudomonadota > Alphaproteobacteria > Rhizobiales > Beijerinckiaceae > Methylobacterium > Methylobacterium iners. The sequence continues at coordinate 51,679 of NZ_BPQP01000029.1, read as the reverse complement.
CCGGTGAAGTTCTGGATGGCGCCCTTGGTGGTGGCGTAGGCGAGCAATTGCGGGCTCGGACTGTCGGCGTTGACCGAGGTCGTGTTGATGATGGCCGAGCCCGGCCGCATGTGCGGGAGCGCGGCCTTCACGAGGTAGAACATCGCGTGGATGTTGATCGCGAAGGTGATCTCCCACTCGGTGTCGCTGATGTCCTCGGGCGCGGCGAAGGTGGCCTGGTGGGCCGCGTTGTTCACGAGGACGTCGACCCGCCCGAAGGCCGCCACCGCCTTTTCGACGATCGCGCGGCAATGGCGTGCGTCCGCGATATTGCCGGGCACGAGCACCGCCTTGCGCCCGGCCGACTCGACGAGGCGGCCTGTCTCGCGGGCGTCGTCGTGCTCGTCGAGGTAGCTGATCAGCACGTCCGCCCCCTCGCGGGCGAAGGCGAGGGCCACCGCCCGGCCGATGCCGCTATCGGCCCCGGTGATGATCGCCTTGCGGCCTTCGAGCCGGCCGGAGCCCTTGTAATGCGCCTCGCCGTAATCGGGGCGCGGGTCCATCTCCTCGTCGCGGCCCGGGGGCTTGATCGGCCGCTGGTTCTCGAACGGGGGCTTGGGGAAATCGACCATCGGGATCCTCCGAATCGTCCGCCGCGGGTCTTCGCTCAGTTCGCCGGGGCGGCGAGGGTGAGCGTGCCCTTGAAAGGGGCGTTCCGGTCGTTCGTGCTGGTGCAGGCGTAGGGGTACTGGCCCTCGGCGAGCGTGCGCACGCGCAGGAGGCCCTCGCCGCCCTGCTTGATCAGGTAGCCGTCGTCGCTCGCCACGTGGACGAGGTCGCCGTCGTGGTGGAGCACGTTCTTGTTCTCGAACATCTTCGGCGCGGTGAGCGTCACCTGATGCTTCGTGCGGTTGACGATCTGGAGCTGCACGTTGGTCTGGGCCGGCAGGCGCAGCTCGGCCGGATCGCAGCGGATGCGGCCGTCGACGAGCTCGGCCACGAGCTGCACGGGCGGCTGCAGATCCTCGTTCTTCGGCGCGCTCGTCGGCTTCTGCTCGGCAAGAGCCAAGGTTCCGCCGAGACAAAGCGTCGCCACGGCCGTAGCGGCCCAGCAGAGCGGCCGCAGGGCCGCGCGTGTTCCGGGCGTTCCCTGACGCGAATGCGTGGTCATGCTTGAGCAATCCTTGGAATGGTCGATGGAGGACGCAAGGTCCCGGCAGATCGTCTGGGAGGAACCGCGCTGCGGCGCGCCTGTTCCGATGCGGCGGCGCCCGGCCGCGGCAGCGATCCGCCAGGCCCGCGCGGCCCGCTTGCGTCCGGGCGCGTCGCGAATGCCACGCTGCGGGGAATTCGTCTGTCCGGACCCGGGTGCGACCGTTGGCAACACCGAGCGATCGGCGTCTAAGGCTGGGGCAGGCACCACCGAAGCGATCCACCATGAACCGCGCAGCCCCGATCCTCGCCGCCCTGGTGCTGATGCTCCAGCCGGTCCTGGCCGCCGACGTCGACACCGAGAACCTGTTCGGCTTCACCGAGGGCGCCGATACCGGCGAGGAGGGCGAGCAGGACGTCTTCCTCGACACGATCGGCCGGTTCGGCAAGCGCAAGGCCGGTCCGGGCTCCTCCCGCTACGGGGTCGCGGACACGAAGCTGAGCTACCAGTATGATCCGACGGGCAACTTCAGCATCGAGCTCGGCGTCTACGGCGACGCGCGGCGCGTGCGCAACATCGCCGACCTCGACGACAAGGCCTTCGCGACCTTCGACGGCGTCGAGGTGGACCTGAAGTACCAGTTCCTCAAAGGCTCCAAGGACCAGCCCTTCGGCCTCGCGATCGAGACGCGGCCGCGCTTCGCCCGCACCCTGCCGATCGAGGGGACGGGGGCGAACATCTTCGACGTCGAGACCCTGCTGCAGGCCGATCTCCAGATCGTGCCCGACAAGGTCTGGCTCGGTGCGAACCTAAGCTTCGAGGGCGCGGCCGGGCGCCTGCGCGGCTCAGGGCTCGGCGACCGCTCCTCGCTCTTCACGGTCTCGAACGCCCTCTCCGTGCGGGTGGGCGAGAACACCTTCCTCGGCCCGGAAATGCGCTACCTGCGCGCCTATGACGGGTCCTACCTCAACCGCTTCGAGGGCCACGCCGTCTTCGTCGGCGCGGGGCTCCACCACCGCTTCACCGAGAAGACCTTCGTGACCCTCGCCTATGCGGGACAGGTCTGGGGCCGCGATCGCGATCCGGCCTCTGCCGGCCGGAGCTTCGATCTCGCGCATTTCGAGCGGCACAACGTGCGCGTGAAGCTCGGCGTGATGTTCTAGGGCCTCCCGACGCCGCGATCAGCGCCCCGCCAGCGGCCGCAGGGCGCCGCGACCGGCATAGCGGGCCTGGCCGCCCAAGCCCTCCTCGATGCGGATGAGCTGGTTGTACTTCGCCAACCGGTCCGAGCGCGCGAGCGAGCCCGTCTTGATCTGCCCGCAATTGGTGGCGACGGCCAGATCCGCGATCGTCGAATCCTCGGTCTCGCCGGAGCGGTGGGACATCACCGCCGTGTAGCCGGCGCGCTGGGCCATATCGACGGCGGCCAGCGTCTCGGTGAGCGAGCCGATCTGGTTGACCTTGACCAGGATCGAGTTCGCGGTCCCTTCCGCGATACCGCGAGAGAGGCGCGTGACGTTCGTCACGAAGAGGTCGTCGCCCACCAGCTGGCAACGGTTGCCGACCTTGTCGGTGAGGAGCTTCCAGCCGGCCCAGTCGTCTTCGGACATGCCGTCCTCGATCGACAGGATCGGATAGGAATCGACGAGGCCGGCGAGGTAATCGACCTGCGCCGCGATGTCCCGGGTCTTGCCCTCGCCCTCGTAATGGTAGGCGCCGTCCTTGAAGAACTCGGTCGCGGCGCAATCCAGCGCCAGCACCATGTCGGCGCCCGGCTTGAATCCGGCCGCGGCGATCGATTCCATGACGAAGTCGAGCGCCGCCTCGGCCGAGGGAAGGTTCGGGGCGAAGCCGCCCTCGTCGCCGACATTGGTGTTGTGGCCGGCCTTCTTCAGCGCGCTCTTGAGGGTGTGGAACACCTCCGCGCCCATGCGCACCGCCTCGGCGAGGGAGGAGGCCCCCACCGGCATGATCATGAATTCCTGGAAGTCGATCGGATTGTCGGCGTGCGCCCCGCCATTGACGATGTTCATCATCGGCACGGGCAGCACGCGCGCCTGGGTGCCGCCGACGTAGCGGTAGAGCGGCAGGCCGGCGGTCTCGGCCGCGGCCTTGGCCACCGCGAGGGAGACGCCGAGGATGGCATTGGCGCCGAGCCGGGCCTTGTTGGGCGTGCCGTCGAGCTCGATCATCGCCTCGTCGATTGCCGCCTGATCCTCCGCATCCATGCCGCCGATGGCGTCGAGGATCTCGGTGCGCGCGGCCTCGACCGCCTTGCGCACGCCCTTGCCGGAGAACCGTGCCTTGTCGCCGTCGCGCAGCTCCACGGCCTCGTGGGCGCCGGTGGACGCACCCGAGGGCACGGCGGCGCGGCCGAAGGAGCCGTCCTCGAGGAGCACGTCGACCTCGATCGTCGGGTTGCCCCGGCTGTCGAGGATCTCGCGGGCGGCGATGTTGGTGATCGCGGTCATGCAGACCCCTTCTTGAAGCGTGATCCTGCGGGCCGCGTGCCCGCGGCCCGAGGGACGATCCCCGATCGCCCTCCTGTCTCGCCCTGCGATTCGCCAACGGCGCAGCCAGGGCCGCAGGCTTATCCGCCAACCTCAAACGTCCGGCAAGCGCCGGCCCGGGGCGGAAAGCACGGAGGCCAGTGAAGAATCTTCATCGGCGGCTCAAGAAATAGCCGCGACCCCGGGTCCCGCGCAGGAGAGATGCGCGAGCGGGGAGGGAGGGCTATAGCACCGGCATGACGCAAGAGACCCGACCCGACGCCCCGCTGCAGCTCGGCCAGAACGTCGCCTCGCCCGCGAGCCCCGACGCGGCGCAACTCGACCGGGTGCCGAACCCGCATCCGGACACCGATTACCTCGCGCGCTTCACCGCGCCCGAATTCACCTCGCTCTGCCCGGTGACGGGCCAGCCGGATTTCGCGATCCTGGTGATCGACTACGTGCCCGATCGATGGCTCGTGGAGTCGAAGTCGCTCAAGCTCTATCTCGGCGCCTTCCGCAACCACGGCGCCTTCCACGAGGATTGCACGGTCGGCATCGGCAAGCGCTTGACCGAGTTACTCGCACCGCGCTGGCTTCGCATCGGCGGCTACTGGTACCCGCGCGGGGGCATCCCGATCGACGTGTTCTGGCAGACCGGCGCGCCGCCGGCCTCGCTCTGGGTGCCGGACCAGGGCGTGCCGCCCTACCGCGCCCGCTAGGAGTCCTCACGAAAAAGGGCGGCCGGTGATGAACCGGCCGCCCTCTCATCCTGCGCCGCTGGCGCGTCGATCAATAACCGTAGCCGTAGGCCGGACGGCCGTAACCGTAGCCGCGGCGGCCGTAGCCGTCGTCGTAGGTCGACCGACGGTAGCCCTCGGCGGCGATGGCGCCGGCCGCGAGACCCGCGATCCCGAGGCCGACGGCCGCGCCGGTCCCGATGCCGCGGCGTCCACCGCCTCGATAGGCGTAGCCACGACCATAACCGCCCTTGGCATAGCCGCCATTGCCGTAGCCGTAACCGCGGGGTCCCGCGTCAGCCGAGGTCGAGACGGCCATCGCGCCGAGCGAGAGCGTCAGGGCAGAGACGAGTGCGAGCTTTCGCATGAAGATCCTCAGGTTGTTGCTTCCGATTAGGAAAGCGAACGAACCCGGAAAGGGGAGGTTCCGAAATTAGGCGGACGCCTTGGCCAGCCGGTCGAAGGCCTGGAGCTGGGCGAGGAGGGCCGGCATCGCCCTCAGGGGCACCATGTTCGGCCCGTCGGACGGGGCCCTGTCGGGGTCGGGATGGGTCTCGATGAAGATTCCGGCGACTCCCACCGCCACGGCGGCGCGGGCCAGCACCGGCACGAACTCCCGCTGCCCGCCGGACGTCGCGCCCTGGCCGCCCGGCTGCTGCACGGAATGGGTCGCGTCGAATACCACCGGCGCGCCGCCCGTGACGCGGGCCATGATGGGCAGGCTGCGCATGTCCGAGACCAGCGTGTTGTAGCCGAAGGAGGCGCCGCGCTCGGTGACGATGACGTTGGGATTGCCGGCCCCCGTCACCTTGGCGGCGACATGCGCCATGTCCCACGGCGCCAGGAACTGCCCCTTCTTGACGTTGACGACCCGGCCGGTGGCGGCGGCCGCGAGGAGCAGATCCGTCTGCCGGCAGAGGAAAGCCGGGATCTGGAGCACGTCGACGACTTCCGCCGCGAGCGCGCATTGCCCGGCCTCGTGCACGTCCGTGAGCACCGGCAGACGCAAGCGCTCCTTGATCTCGGCGAAGATGGGCAGGGCCTCGGCGAGACCGATACCCCGGGCCGTCGACCCCGAGGTCCGGTTCGCCTTGTCGAAGGAGGACTTGAAGACGATGCCGATCCCGAGCGCGTCGGTCATCGCCTTGAGCGCGCCTGCGACCTCAAGCGCATGATCGCGGCTCTCCATCTGGCAGGGGCCGGCGATCAGCGCGAGCGGCAGGTGGTTGGCGAAGGCGACGGATCCCGCCATCACGACGGGGCCGGGGGAGGGCATCTCGGACATGAGGGGCGGTCTAGCCCGCCTTCGCGGCGGCGGGAAGGCCCGCCCTCCGGCGCAGAGCCGCGGTCCGGTTCGGGGTCAGCCGACACACCGTCAGGTTGCCCGCGAGCGCGTCCAGGCGCGGGCCGGTCTCGCAGCGGAGCGCCGCGCGTCCGACATGGCCCGTGCGGGGAGTGCCGGTGAGCAGCGAGTCCTGGTGGAGGTTGAGCGCCAGCACCTCGACCGCCTCGGCGGAGGCGCCGGTGAGCGCCTCGGCCGCGAGCCCGATCAGCACGAAGTACGGCCGGATCGGCTCCCGCTGGCGGGCGCCGAAGATCATCTGCCGCTGCGGCGCGCATTCGAGGCTCATGCGCTCGGCATCGGCCGCGCGGAACACCGCGAGGGCACCCGTGCGCCCGGCGAGCGAGGCGCCCGTCGCGCGGATCATCTTGGCGGTCAGCGCATCGCAGGAATCGGCCGCCTGCGCCGGCGCGGCGAGGAGGAAGGCGAGGGCGCTCAGGCCGGCGTAGCGGATCATGACGAGCGATCTAACCTGCCCGCTCGCGGGAGGCCATGCCGCCGGGGGCCTCACGTCCCCATGCGTTCGCGCAGAAGGTTCTGGGCCGCGTCTCGCAGGACGTCGTTCATGCGGGTCTGCCAGCCGGGCCCCGTGGCCTTGAAGGCCTCGACGATCCCCTGATCCAGACGGATGGTGACGGGTATTTTCTTCGGCGACTTCTGTGGTCCCCGGGCACGTCGCAGGGCCTCGGCAAGGGCTGGAAAGGCCTCCGCGAAGGGGCGAGCCTTCCGAAAATCCTCCTCCGTCCATTCCGGATTGTCGCTGACCTCATCCCAATCCTCTTGAGAATACGCAGCGTTGGGCACATAGCCGGGAGCATGCTTAGCGGTGCTCATAGAGCATCCTTTCCGACGCGCTCGCTCGTCGAAGGCTGATGATCGCCAGCGCTTCCGTGCCGAGCGGGGACACGATGGCCGCCACGACCAGACGGCCCTCGAGCATGCCGATCAACTTGGTCCGAAGCCGCCCCGTTCGGCTCGGGCGCGCAGGGCGGTTGACCGAAGTCTCGAAATCGAAGCTGTCCTCGAACACCGCGAAATCCAGACCGTGCTTGGCAAGGTTCGCGATGCGCTTCGCCTCATCCCAGACGATCACAAAACGTATGTACGATCAGATGCTCGGTGCGTCAAACCGCGTGCGCCGTTCACCGTCGCAACGATCCCGTCGTCTCGCCCTGGCAGGCTTCGTGCGCGTGCGAGCGCAGGACCCGCGGCAGCCGGACCGAGCGGGCGCCGGTGCCATCCTCCAGGGTGCCGGTCAGCGCCTGCGCCTCCAGGACGCCCCGGAAGGCGAGGGGGCCGTCGGCCGTCTCGACCGTGAAGGCGACCTCGCGGCTCGCGTCGTCCAGGGCGATCGTCTCGACGCGGACCGGTCCGGGAAGGCCGCCGCGCTCGAGCGTGATGCCGTCGCCGTTCGGCGACCGGCGCAGCGTGATGCTGTGCCCGGCGCGACGGCCGTCGGCCTCCGTGCAGAGGTCGGCGTAGACGAAGGTGCCCGAGGTCCAGGTCGGCTTCGCCGCGGCCGGAGCCGACGCGCCGAGCGCCGCCGAGAGGGTCAGCAGGGGGAGGGCGTGCCGCCGGCTCCGGGCGGCGGGGTGCATCGTTCGATCCATGCGGCATCTCCGATCGCCATCGGTCTATCCCCGGTGGTTTTCCGAACGATGTCCGGATGGCCCCTCGATCAAGCAAGAAGGATGCGTGAACGCGAAACCGGCGCCGGCCCCTGGGGGCCGGCGCCGCCGGTCGGCTTCAATTCAGCGTGAGCGCGGGGCGGATCAGCCCGCCTTGCTGGTCAGGGCCACCGCCACGAAGCGGGTCTGGCCCTTGCTGTTCTTCACCCGCATCAGCACCGCCTTGCGGCCGGCGGCTTCCGCCGAGCGGATGCGCTCCGCGATCTCGGAGGGACGGGACACGGCCGACCCCGCCACGTCGAGGATGATGTCGCCCTGCTCGATGCCCTTGGCCGCGGCCGGGCCCTCCGGGTCGACATCCATGACCGCGACGCCCTCCTCGCCGGCGCCGACATCCGAGGCCGGCGCGAGGCTGAGGCCCAGGCGCGGCTGGCTGTCCTTGGCCGGACCCTGGCGGGCGTTGTCGTTGGCGGCGACCTTGGTGTCGTTCGGCAGGGTGCCGAGCTCGACCTTGGCGGTGGCCGACTTGCCGTTGCGCAGGTAGGCGATCTCGACCGTTCCGCCGGGCTTCAGCCCCGCGATCCGACGCGAGAGCTCGCGGGCATCGTTGATCGGCGTGCCGTTGACCGACTCGATCACGTCGCCGGTCTTCAGACCCGCCTTGGCCGCCGGCGTGCCGGACTCGGCCTGGCCGATCAGCGCGCCCTTGGCCTTGTCGAGGCCGAGGCTGTCGGCGATGTCCTTGGTCACCGGCTGGACCTGGACGCCGAGATAGCCGCGGGCGACCTTGCCGTCGGCGCGGAGCTGATCGACCACCGCCTGCACGGTCTCGGCGGGAATCGCGAAGGCGAGGCCGACGCTGCCGCCCGACGGCGAGGCGATCGCCGTGTTCACGCCCACGACCTCGCCGCCGACGTTGAAGGTCGGCCCGCCCGAGTTGCCCTTGTTGATGGGCGCGTCGATCTGCAGGAAGTCGTCGTAGGGACCCGCGCCGATGTCGCGGCCGCGCGCCGAGACGATGCCGGCCGTCACCGTTCCCCCTAGGCCGAACGGGTTGCCGATGGCCACCACCCAGTCGCCGACGCGGGGCGCGGTCTTGCCCAGCGAGACGTAAGGGTAGTTGCCGCCCTCGGTGATCTTGAGCAGCGCGAGGTCCGTCTTCGGGTCCTTGCCGACGACCTTCGCGTCAAGGGTCCGAGCGTCGTCGAGGGTGACCTGCACACTCTTCGCCTTGTCGACGACGTGGTTGTTGGTCACGACGTAGCCGTCGGCCGAGATGATGAAGCCGGAGCCCTGGCCGCCGCGCTGGCCCTTGCGCTGCGGGGGCATGCCGGGCGTGCCCTGCTGGCCGGGGCCGCCCTGGCCGAAGCGCTTGAAGAACTCGCGCAGCTGCGGGGGGACGTTCTGCTGGCCGCCGGGCCCGTCGTCATCGTCGGAGGCCCCCTCTTCGAGCTTCACCTTCACGGCGACGACGCCGGGCTTCACCTTGTCGACGACGTTGGCGAAGGAGCCGGGCGGGTGCTCGGGCGCATCGATCGGGTTCTTGGAGAGGGCCTGGGCAATGGCGGGCGTCGAGGGCTGGACGAGTCCACCGCCGACGGCACCGGCCGCGACGAGGGCGGCGGCCGCGACGGAGGCGAGGGCCTTGCGGCGGAAGGTGTTTGGCTGAGCGGTCATTCGGGTCTCCGAAACGCGTGTCTCATGGGCCCCGGAAGGAGCCATGCCCAACGTCGTAAGCCCGCCCGCCTGACCTCGAGATGGCGCGAAGATTACAGTTTGGACAGGTTGGGCGGCATTGGCCGCAGCCCCGATCGCCATTCCAGGTCGAGGAGCAGCCCCGCCGGATGCGTGTCGAGCACCGGCGTGACCGGCAGCCCGGCCGCGTTCAGCAGACCGGCCGTCCAGTGATTGCAGAGATGGGCGACGCTGAAGCGCCCTGCGCCCTCGTAGAACAGGCTCGGCCCGTAGAGGCCGGGACCCCCCTCGACCGAATGCCCGTCGGCGAGGCGGAAGCTCGCATCGAGCCGGGCGATGAGCCGCGCCAGCCCCGCCGCCGAGACCCGGACCGGCACGATGTCGGAATGGGGGAAGCTTACCCGCACGTCGCGTTCGAGGCCGACGACCTGCACCACCGCGTCGCTGCCGCCGGGGGTGAAGAGGGCGCTCAGGGCGAGACGCCAGTCGAACTCGTTCACGGTCGGCGTCGCTCGGTAGAAGCGGGCCTCGCCCCAGCCGAACTCGATCCTGGGATAGTCGCGAAACCGGGTGGCGATGTTGCGGAGCGCCGCGCCCGCGCCGTCCCCGGTCAGGGCCTCGCGCGGCAGGACGATGCCGGAATGCCAGCCGTGGCTGACGAGGTGGATCTCCCGGGTGTTCGCCGGGTCGCGCGCGGGAAAGAGCGCCGGATCGCCGGAACGCGCCGTGAGGACGACGGCCAGGGTCAGGATCGCCAGGAGGGCGGCGAGTCCTTGGGCGGGACGGAGGGCCCACCGTCTCAGAATGCTCACGAGAGTTCGGATACAAGTGCATCCACGATTGTCATTTCGGGGCGCCCCCCGGGTCCGGCCTTTGGCCGGTCCGAGGACAGGCTCCGGCGAGCCCGGAACCCAGAGCCGCTAACGGCGCAAACTGGATTGCAACCTGCGTTTCTGGGTTCCGGGCTCTGCTTCGCAGCCCCGGAATGACAAGCGTAGCAGCGCTCAAGTCGCCGTTCCGTCCGCCAGCCGCGCCAGCGCCTCCCCGATCTTCTCAAGGCGCGCGGCCTCGGCGTCGCGGCGCTCGCGGTTCTCCTCCACCACCTCTTCAGGGGCGCGGGCCACGAAATCGGCATTGCCGAGCTTGGCCTCGATCTTGGCGATCTCGGCCCGACCCTTGGCCTCCTCCTTCCGCAGCCGCGCCACCTCCGCCGCGAGGTCGACGATGCCCTCCAGCGGCAGCGCCGCGACCGTGCCGCGCACCAGGAGCTGCACCGCGTTCTTCGGGGGCGCCGCGGCGAAGCCGATTTCGGAGAGGCGCGCCAGCCGGATCAGGGTGTCGCCCCAGCGCTCGGCGCGCGCCCGCGCCGCCTCGTCGGCGCCCACCAGGACCAGCGGGATCTGCGCGGCCGCCGGCACGCTCGTCTCCGAGCGGGCGGAGCGGATCTCCGAGACGAGATCGACGACCCAGCCGATCTCGGCCTCGGATGCCGGGTCGTCCAGCCGCGCCAGATCCGGCCAAGAGGCCAGCGCGAGAAGCCCGCGATCGGGCAGCGCCTCGCCCTTGATCGCCCAGAGCTCCTCCGTGAGGAAGGGCATGAAGGGGTGGAGCAGCTTGGCGATCTGGTCGATCAGGAAGGCGATCGTGGCTTGCGTCTCGGCCTTCGAGGCCGCGTCGCCCTCGCCCTGGAGCACGGGCTTGGCCAGTTCCAGGTACCAGTCGCAGAAGACGTTCCAGACGAAGCGGTAGGCCGCCGCCGCCGCATCGTCGAAGCGGTAGGCTTCGAGCGCGGCCGTCACGGCCGCGACGGCGCGGGCCGCCTCGCCCAGCGCCCAGCGGTTCAGCACCTCGGTCGCGGCGTCCGGGCGGTAATCGGCCCGCAGCGCGCAGCCGTTCATCTCGGCGAAGCGTGCCGCGTTCCAGAGCTTCGTCGCGAAGTTGCGATAGCCCTCGACCCGGTTGACGGCGAGCTTGATGTCCCGCCCCGGCGCGTTGAGCGCGGCCAGCGTGAAGCGCAGCGCGTCGGCGCCGTATTGGTCGATCAGACCGAGCGGGTCGACGACGTTGCCCTTGGACTTCGACATCTTGGCGCCCGCGGCGTCCCGCACCAGGGTGTGCAGATAGACGGTGTCGAAGGGGACGCGGTCGGTGACGTGCAGGCCGACCATCATCATCCGGGCCACCCAGAAGAACAGGATGTCCTTGCCCGTCACCAGGGTGTTGGTGGGGTAGAAGCGCGCGAGCTCGGGCGTCGCATCGGGCCAGCCCAGCGTCGAGAAGGGCCAGAGGGCGGAGGAGAACCAAGTGTCGAGGACGTCGTCATCGCGCCGCAGGGCAACGGCGCGGCCGTGCTTGGCCTCAGCCTGAGCCAGGGCCTCTGCCTCGCTCTGGGCGACGAAGATGCCGCCGTCCTCGTCGTACCAGACCGGGATCTGATGGCCCCACCAGAGCTGGCGCGAGATGCACCACGGCTCGATGTTCTCAAGCCACTGGAAGAAGATCTTCTCGTAATTGCCTGGGATGAAACGAGTCTGCCCGTCGCGCACCGCCTGGAGCGCGCGCTCCGCCAGCGGCTTGACGTTCAGGTACCATTGGTCGGTGAGGTAGGGCTCGATCACGACGCCCGAGCGGTCGCCGTGGGGCACCGCGTGGGTGTTCGGCTCGACCAGCCTCAGGCGCCCGCGCTCCTCCATGAGGGCGACGACCGCCTTGCGCGCGGCCTCACGGCTGAGGCCGTCGAGGGCCAGGGCCTCGGGCTCCGGCGACGCATCGGCCAGGAAAGCGGCGTTGCCAGAGAGCGTTATGCGCGCTTCCGTATCCAGAACATTGATCGGGGTGCAGCCGTGCCGACGGCCGACCTCGAAATCGTTGAAGTCGTGGGCAGGCGTGATCTTGACCGCGCCGGTGCCCTTCTCCGGATCGGAGTAGTCGTCGGCGACGATCGAGATCAGGCGGCCGACGAGCGGCAGGCGCACGCGTCGGCCGACCAGCGCCGTGTAGCGCTCGTCGTCGGGATGCACGGCGACGGCCGTGTCGCCCAGCATGGTCTCGGGCCGCGTGGTCGCGACGGTGATGACCTCACCGGTCTCTCGGCCCGCCTCATCGACCACGGGATAGTCGAAGTGCCAGAGGTGGCCTTTCACCTCGACCTGCTGGACCTCGAGGTCCGAGATCGCGGTCTGGAACTTCGGGTCCCAGTTCACGAGGCGCTTGTCGCGATAGATCAGTCCCTGGGCGTGGAGGTCGACGAAGACCTTGGCGACGGCCTTCGACAGGCCCTCGTCCATGGTGAAGCGCTCGCGCGACCAGTCGCAGGAGGCGCCCAGCCGCTTGAGCTGGTTGACGATGGCGCCGCCCGATTCCGCCTTCCAGGCCCAGACCTTCTCCACGAAGGCCTCGCGGCCGAGCGCACGCCGGTCCGGCTGCTGCGTCTCCGCGAGGCGACGCTCGACCACCATCTGCGTGGCGATGCCGGCATGGTCCATGCCGGGCTGCCAGAGCACGTCGCGGCCGCGCATGCGCTCGAACCGGCAGAGGATGTCCTGCAGCGTGTTGTTGAGCGCGTGACCCATGTGCAGGCTGCCCGTGACGTTGGGCGGCGGGATCACGATGCAATAGGGTTCTCCACCCGCGCGGTCGGCGCGTCCGGCCTTGAACGCGTCGCCTGCCTCCCAGGCGGAGGCGATCCGCGCCTCGACGGCGGCAGGGTCGAAGGTTTTGTCCATCATGTCGGTGTTCGGGCCAATCGGGCTGAGGCGGCGTCGCGCCGCTTTCAACCCGCCGCGGCCCCGGCGTCAACGCCCGCGGGCGACGCGCTCGATCTCGGCGCGCACGAGGCGCTCCACCATCACCGGCAGGTTGTCGTCGAGCCAGGCCTTCAGCATCGGGCGCAGCATGTCCTGCACCAGGTCCTCCAGGGTGCGCGCGTTGGCGCTCAGCACCGTGTTGGAGAGCATCGAGAAGGCCTGCGCGACGCTGGCGTCCGTCACCGCCGAGGTGAGCCGCTCGGTCGGGCTCGCCTCGAACGGGTCCGGCTCGTAGACGGGCTGCGGCGGCGGGCGGGGCGCCGGTTGAGGCGCCTCCTGGCGGACGGGCTTCGGCGGCGGGGGCGGCTCGGGCTCGGGCTCGTCGTCGAAGGAGATCGCGTCGAAATCGATCTCGTCGGCGACAGTCTGCTCGGACCGGAAGTCGATCTCGGGCTCCTCGAAGGCGACGGGCTCCGGCTTGTGGGCGGGCTGCGCCACCTCGGCGAGATCGAGGACGTCGTCGTTCTCCGGAGCGGGAACGCGCGTCCCCTGCGCCTCCTCGGCCTTGGCGATCTGGTCGTCGGCGATGATGCGACGGATGGAGGCGAGGATCTCCTCCATCGAGGGCTCCTGCGCCTTGTCCTGCACCTTGGGGCTCGCTGCACTCATACGGACGACGCTCGGATCTTATGGTGAAGAAAGAGTTACCGATCGCGTCAGTATTTCACGCCTGAACCCGGAAACAAGCGCCCGGCACCCGCTCAGGGGGCGAAGCGGGCGCCATCCCCGGTGTTCTTCAGCGTCCGTCTGGGGTTCGCACGCCGAACCAGAGGTCCTTGACCTGGTCGAAGTGCTCCTTCGGGCTGTAGATGGCCACCGGCAGGGCCGTGTAGCGCACGGTCAGCCGGCCGATCGCCTGGACTACGTCGTATGTAAATACGACACGGTTGCGCTGGGCAACGATGAGGTTCACCCGGGCGCTCAGGAGCTCCTGCTGCGCGTTGAGCACGTCGAGGGTGGTGCGCTGGCCGACCCGGGCCTCCTCGCGCACGCCGTTCAGCGCCACCTCGTTGGCCTGCACCTGCGCCTGCGAGGCAATGACCTGCGCCTTGGAGGCTTCGAGCTGGCCCCAGGCCGTCACGATGGCGGAGCGGACCCGATCGCGCGCATCCTCGACGTTGATCCGCGCCTGGCCGACGAGTTCCTTGGCCTGGCGGATCTGCGAGTAGGTCAGGCCGCCCTCGTAGAGCGGGATCGAGATCTGGCCGACGATGGAGGCGGTCATGCCGTTGTCGCCCGGGAACTGGCTGTCGTAGCGCTGGTTCACCGCTCCCTGAAGGCTGGCCCGGGGATAGAGCTGCCCCTCCAGCACCTTCACCTGCGCCTCGGCGACGTCGACCTGGTGCAGGGTGGACAGGATCTGCGGATGCTCCTTGAGCCCGATCGTGACGGCGGCGTCGAGAGTGGCCGGCACGAAGCGGTCCAGCGGGCGCCCCGGCGCCAGCTGGCGCGGCTCGACCCCGATGAGGCGCCGGAACTCGCCGATCGAGGCGCGCAGCTGCGCCTCGGCCGCACTGACGTCGGAGCGGGCACGGGCGAGGCGGGCCTCGGCCTGGGCGACGTCGGTGCGGGTGACCTCGCCGACATTGAAGCGGTCCCGGGTCTGGCGGAGCTGCTCCTCCAGCACCTCGACGTTGTTGCGCTGCAGCTCCAGGTTGGCGGTGTCGCGCAGGACGTCCATGTACGCCTGTGCGGCGCGGAACAGGGTGTCCATCTCCGTGAGGCGCAGGGCCTCGCGGGTTCTCAGCACGTCCGACTCGGCCTGCCGCGTGCGGTTGTTGGTCTGGAAGCCGTCGAACAGGTTCTGGTTGATGGTCAGCCCAGCGCCGCCAGGCCGTGTCGTGAAATTGCGCTGATCCCCACCCACCCGGCCCTGGAACTGCTGGAGGCCGATATCGGCGCTCAGGCTGGCCGTCGGCCGGTAGCCCGACAGGGCCTGGGCCACGCCCTCGTCGGTGGCGCGCAAGCCCGCCCGCCCGGCATTCAGGGCCGGGTTGGCCATGTAGGCGCGTCCAAGCGCGCTCTCGAGCGTCTCCGCGGCGGCCGGTGCCGCCACGGCGAGCGCGAGAGCCGCGAGCGGAAGCGCAATGCCCGCCGCAGAGTTCCGTCGTCTCACGTTCATCAGCCCTTGCGGTTTCTCAATGAACCGGATGACCGTCCTGTCACGGCCAGCGCCTGTCAGCACGGATCCGGCTGCCCGCCTCGCAGCCAAGTCTAGCCGAGACGAGGGTGCGCCGCACAGGGGAGGCGCAGCGCGGCGCACAGATTGGTCAGGACGTGGCGCATAAAAGCGGCACCGGGATCGGTCGTTCAGAAGGCGAACCCGGCCTCCGCCGCGAAGCCTTCGAGGCCCGGCAGGGCGGCATCGAACAGGGGACGCGAACCGAAGGCGCTGCCTGCCCGCACGAACAGGGTCGTCTTCGCGGCGCGGTCCCGGCCCATCACGCAGACGAGGCGACCGCCCTCGCTCAACTGATCGAGCAGAGCCTGCGGCCGCACCTCGACGCGGCCGTTGACGAGGATGGCGTCGTAGGGCCCGTCCGCCGGCGCGCCGGCCGCGAGCGGTCCCTCGCGGACCGTCACGCCGGGCAGGCGCTCCCGGGCGGCGGCGGCAAGGGGCGCCTCGGACTCGAGGGCCACGACCTCGGCTCCGAGACGCGCCAGGACGGCCGCGCCGTAACCGTAGCCGCTGCCGACATCGAGGGCGCGAGTGCCGGAGGCGACCGCGAGCGCCTGGATCATCCTGGCGAGCAGCATCGGTGCCGGCATCCCGCGCCCGTGCCCGAGGGCCAGGGTCTGGTCGATATAGGCGAAGTCCTCCCGCCCCGGGGGCACGAAGCGCTCGCGCGGGACGTCGTCGAACGCGTCGAGGACGGCGATGTCGTTCACGTCGAAGGTCCGGAGCTGACAATCCACCATGAGGCGGCGCGCCTGCGCGTAATCGAGCATGGGTGCGGTCTCTCCTGGCGCAGGTTCGGGCCGCACGCGGCATGGGCGACGCGCGGGCATCAAGACCCGCGGCTTGTCGGGGATCGATTCCGAAAACGCAAGGTTCGGCAGCGCTGCCGCGGGCGGCCCGAGAGACCCCGACGTGCCCGGGATGGGGCGTCCGCGCCGGCGGGACAGGACGGGATTCAGATCACGAGCGTGCCGCCGAACGCGTCGTGGTGCTCGAAGGGGTTGAGGCTGGCGGGCGAGCCGGCCTCGTAGACGCCGTCCTCGTGAACGCCCTCCTCGACCGCGGGGCGCCCGTCGCTGCCGACGCGGGCCATGACGAAGCTCGGCCCCTCGAGGCGCCAACCCGGACCGGCATTGCCCGCCTGGATCCAGGCGGTTTCGCTGCCGCTCGAGTAGTGATGCATGTTGGACTGCGTGTTGTAGAACCGGTCGAGCACCAGCGCGTCCGGGTTCCCCGCCGCGGTCCCGTAGGCCTGGAAGGCCACTCCCTCGTATTGGAAGGTCGGCAGCGTGCGGATGACCTGATCGCGCTCGGCCTCGCTCGTCGTGAAGAAGTGGGCCTGGGTCGCCGTGTTGTAGAACCGGAACACGTCGACCGTGCCGGGACCGTCGTCGGGCGTCTCGAAAGCGACGCCCTCGAAGTGATAGTGCGGGATCGTCCGCAGGATCTGGTCGCGCTCGGCGACGCTCGCGGTGTAGAAATGGTCGCCCGTCCGCGTGTCGAAGAAGCGGAAGACCGGATCGGTGAGGTCCTCCAGCGACTGCGGCGGGGCGGTCGGGGCAGTCGGCACCGTTGGCGCGGTCGGCACGACGGGGGACGGCACCGGGACCACCGGAAGCGTCGCGTCGGGCGTGAAGCCGGTCTCGGCGTTGAAGGAGGGGGCGCCGGGGCGGACACCGTAGAGGGTCTGCGCCGCCTGGATGTCGTGCTGGGTCAGGCCAAAGAGGCGACCGGAGGAGATCGACGGATTCATCACCATCGTGGCGGCCGTCGAGTGATCGATGCCGATCGCGTGGCCGATCTCATGCAGGGCGACGAGATAGAGATCGACGCTGCCCCGGGCGGATTCGACATCGGTTCCATCGACGCGCCAGCCCTCGTCGGCATCGAACCGCACCGTGCCCCGAACGTATTCCTGGTTGCGGCCCAGGGTGTAGGAGGTGCTGGCGTAGGCGAGCGTGTTGGATGCGCCGTCGATCGAGGCGTTGCTGAAGGTGATCTCGGCACCCGCACCCGGCGCGACGCGCTGGAAATTGATGTTGGCGTAGGCCGACCAGCTCGCAAAGGCCTCCACGATGTCGGGCAGGAAGAAGCTCGGTATGGTCGGGTCGACGGCCCAGGTCACGTTGGCGACGGCGTCGCCGTGATCCCAGCGAGGTCCGAAAATCACGAAAGCAGGCATGATCCGTTCCGAGGGACGTTCCGGTGGTGAAGGCCGCATCTCCTTCTTGCAAGTAAAATCTTACAACTTGGCACAACGATGGCCGCACTTTGATTCATTTGAGATAAGGCTAATAGAAAATGAATGACGCGGCTCTTGTTTCGTAATACTTGCAACGGCAGCGATCCGAAGGAATTTTCCGCCCAGAGGAACTCCTCAATCCTGCCTGTCGCGGGTTTGCACGGCCCTCTCGCTCCCGCGAGCTATGATGCGCGGGCGCGAACTCGAGCCTGACGAGGATCGGTGATTGCGTGATTAGGACCAGCCGGCCCTGCCTGCGGCCGGCGGGGCACCGAGCTTCCTACGGCAGGCGTTCCAACCCGTTTCCCGAACCGCTCCCGACTTGAGAAGACAACCGGGCGGTTTGCGTATCTGAAGTTGGAAGATGGAGGCCTCGCCCGGAATCGAACCGGGGTGCAAGGATTTGCAGTCCTCTGCGTAACCACTCCGCCACGAGGCCGTCCCGAACGCGCAGGCTCCGAGGGCCGGCGAACGTCGCCGGATCGAGCGGCCGATCCGGGAGAGCGGTCTCTAGCAGAGGCGCGGGCCGCTCGGCAACGGTCCCGGCGCTGTCGGTGCACGGCGCGACGCCGCGAGCGTGATGCAAACGTCAAATGCCCGTCAGGCACCCTTGCGCGCCGAGGCCCCGCTGTGTAGAGAGCGCGCCGTGATCCCCGATAGCTCAGTTGGTAGAGCAAGCGACTGTTAATCGCTTTGTCGTAGGTTCGAGTCCTACTCGGGGAGCCATTTTTACCTCTTGTCCTCAGAGGCTTAGGACCAGAGGGGTGAAGTAGCGTGTTACCGCGTTCGCACTTCTGTTACCGCGGTATGTTTCAGCTTCGTTCCGTGCTCTTCCGACGGGCTGCCCAGAGGGCGGCAACTCGGCTCGACTGAACCACACTGCCACGGTTGTAGAGCATCGTGGTAGACATCTGCGTATGAGTCGCAGCCTTCATGATGTCGGTTGCCTGCGCTCCGGCCTCGAAACTCTCCGACACCGCTCCCGCCCTGCTGTCCATATTCCAGACCTCGTCGGGCCAGCCAGCGGCGCGTGCGATCTTACGGAAGGTGCGCGAGAAGTGACTGCGCCTCCATGGTAGGTTCGAGCGTTCATCGATGAGGACGGGACCAACGCCGCGTGCCGGAAGCTCGGCGAGCAGGTCGGGATAATGCTTGAGATCGTGCTCGGCGGTCTCGTTACCGTTGGATTTCGAGGTAGGCTTGCTAAGGACCATACCTGCGTCAATGTGGTTCCAGGTCAGGCCCCAGCTCCACACCCAAGCGCCATCTGTGATCGCGCCGGTGATCCTTGCACGATCTGCCTCTGTAGGACGGGTCCACTCCCCGATGACGTCCTTCTGTCGAAGCCCAAGCTCGAACTGCAAGGTGACTGCGAGCGCGATACTCGGCCGGCCTGCCTCGTGCGCAGCAAGTCGCAACGACACGATCTGATCATAGGTTGGCCGGCGCTTGCGCGCTTTCGGCATTGGGAACTCCGTCTTCTCCAGCACGGCCGCGAGCTCGATTGCTTTCGGGTTGCGCAGTTCGCAGCCGTAGTTCACCACGCGTCGCAACGTCTGGATGCAGGCGTAGCCGCCACGCACGCCAAGCTCGGCAACCCATTCTTTGTGCCAGCGGCGCACATCGCGCCCGACGATCTCCGACAGGTAGTATGCGCCGGCCTTATCGACGATGCTTCTGATGTACCGGCTGTAGAAGGTTCGGGTGTCCTGTCGCTTATCATGAAACGGCGAGTCGACGTCGGTCTCGAAGGCGCGGCATATCTGTTCAAGCGTGCCCATAGGCGCTGAGTTGCGGGACGGCTCGCGTCCTGATGCCCACTCTAGCATCTCAGCCTGCAGGATAGCGCAGCGGGACGCCAGCTCAGAAGAGGGCCACACGCCGAAGAGACGTACAGTCTTAGGAAGGTAACCCTTAGCGACAACTTTTTCGTCCGCGACCCAATAAAGATCGACGCGTCCGTTGTGACGCTTCATCCGTTTAAGACCGGGAGCGTACAAGTCTTGATCTCTCACCATTGATGATCTCCTACCCACGGCCGATCAGCCGGGACGAAGCATGGTCGCCGACATGATGCCGCCGGTCTAGGAAGGCCTTCACGGCCGGCCAGTAGCGTCCGCCCATCATCAAGTCGATTTTTGGCAGCCCGCCTCGCTCTAGTACCGTTGCGAGGCCGGGCCATGTCTTGGCACGGTCAGGTCCGAGAACAATTCGCGCGATCTCAGCCTCATTCGGATAGAGGCAGCTCGGTTCGGCTGAAGGGGTATCTGACCGGCGGCTCATTGCTAGATGATCAAGTCCTAGCAAACCTCAGCCAGCAACGTGGTCGGATCTGGAGAGACGCAGCACGGACCGCTTCGTCCTTGGCTTGGTCTTCGCGAACGAGCTCCAGCAGCCCTTCCAAGTTGCGGGGCCAACATTGCGACATTGTCAGCCACTGGCGTGAGCCAGAAAATGGCATTGCCATTGATCCCTGCAGTGTGGTCGCTGTGGAGGTCATGGCCTCGGCGATCATCCACCTTCAGCGCACGCTCCGCGTTCAGACGGGCCCCCAATCGTCGTCACGGACTGCTCTGCTGGCCAGCTGAAGAGGTCGAGTTGCTCTTCAAGAGGTGCGGCAATGGCTGATTTCAGTTTGCGAGTCGCAGAAGCGTGCTGACCTTGTGTCGGACCCTGCAGACATAGCAGTTCGAAAGGGAGTTCGGCCTGTATCATCTCTCACTCCACGAAAGATGCAGGTAGGTCAGAGAGCAGCATGACCCCGGCGGATATTCTGGCCGTCCGACGGATTCCGTTGAGGTTCATATGCCCAAGCTGTAGCAGGTGCACTGCACGAGAACTGTTGGTTCTCCATTGCTCAATGGAAGGCGGCCGGGATGAGGTGAGCCAATGGCGAGCACGAATAGGCTGGGCCGGTGCGGCATCAGCTCCGGCTAGATGCTGGCTGCCCCGCAGCTGCTTGGAAGATCGCGAATGAAGTCGCAGTGAGTTGATATCTGGCACACCGTTCTGCGCGCGAGGCACAAGGCCTCCGCCAAACAGCTGGCAAGCACATTGAAGACTGACAGAAGGGTTATCACCGCTCATTCCTAGGGCCTCCGGATCAAAGCCGCTTCAAGCACGCAGCAATCCGAACCAGCCCTGAGCCTCAGCCGAGCGCGAGCAGCCTTCATTCGGATCGAATGCATGAATGAAGGCGTTAAATAATCATCCCTTTATGCGCTCATCCGGAGCAGCGTGTCAACGGCGGTAATTGGGTGTATTTTGGTTAGACCAATTTTTTTATATCAGGAACTAAGCTTTATATAAAACTATCATGCTGTTACATTTACTTTGTAAAATATGACTGGCAAAAATGCCCTATTCAACTAAAGCTTTGTTCGGATAGATGGGTGGCATCAAAGATGCCTGCCATGTCTCGGCTCTGAAGATTGGCATGAAAGAGGTGGCCAACCCACTCCCGGTGCACGGTGGATTGTTGAATCTCGGCTCCGGCCGCCGGAGATCTCATCGTGCCCCAAAGCCTGCATCAAGGTGCGACCGGGCAGCTCGTCTTGGGTGACGGTTAGAAGATCTTACGCGCGGGCACGCCGGCTGGCCGAACCCTCCTGCCCTCACTCAGAAGAATGGACGGTACAAGGGCGGCGTTCCGACTGCACGCCGGCAGTCCGCTGAAATCATGCGGCTGAAAGGTGACGGCAAAACCGTAGGCCAGATCAACCGGCTCATCAGTGTCGTCAGCTTCCAGAATAGTCTCGTAGATCATCCCAATGATGGCCGGCGCGTTGGGACGCGGCGGCACCTCTCCAACGGCCACCATGATGCGAGCCACGGTGTAATCAATGCGCTTGTCGCTCATCACAGTGCTCCAATGTTCTTGATCGACTGGAGGACTGCAGTAGCAATCTCCTCAGCATTGTCGGGGTCGGTCTTGAGAAGGGCCTCGTAGATGAGCCTGATCGGCTCGATGTCCGAGGGACCGGGTGGGAGCGTCATGACACTCGCCATGATGCGAGCCACGTCGTCGTCAATGCGCTTCTCGCTCATGACAGGTTCGTCTCCTCGTAAAAGCCCATCCCGTCGCAATCGTCCTCCCAAAGCTCGTGGAGATCGTCGTCATCCAGGGCTTCGAGGGCGGACCGCTCGTGACAACGCGATAGATCCTTGTACTGAGCCTCGCGCAGGAACAGCCGTGCGGCCTCCTCGGTCGAGTGGACGGTCGTCCAACCGTGCCAATCGTCCGTGGCGATGTGCACGAACCAGACCGTCTTCGGCTTGGCTTTGGCGGGCGTAGGAAGCGCGGGTAGCTTGAAAACCTCCTCCAACCCCACGTGGGCGACGCGCTGGCCTTGCATCAGCATGTTATCGGCCGCCTTCTGCAACTCACCGGGGCCAAAGGTGGTAAAGGGAAGGTCGTGTTGCTCGTCTTGAAAGACGTCTGGGGGGATGGCCTTGTGCGCATTCATGATGCGGGCCACGTCGGCTTCTGGGCGTTTGTCTTCTCTCACTGAAAATCTCCTGATGAATGGGTTTGGATTACTTGCGATCCAGGCCGCCAATGGCGGTCTCAAGCATGATGTCCCAGCGGTCGTAGTTGGTCTCGCAGTCACCCAAGACCTTCTGGTTATTCGAGCTGCCCATGTTGCCGGCGAGGGCTTCGCAAGCACGTCCGAGGCGCGGGTGATCCTCAAGGTCAGGGCGGAATTCGATGACGAGGTATTCAAGCATCGAGGCGACCTCGCTGGGGTCGGCGGTCAGCGGGTTGAGAGGGCCGGGATCGCGATACGGCTTGCCGGTCACCATCTGCGTGATGAAGGCGTGGGCGCGCTCGTAAGGCCCACCATGGTCGGAGGCGTAGACAAGACCAGTCTCCATGTCCTGAACGACATGCATGAACTTGGTGAGGTCTACACCGGGTATCGAGGGGACGTTTTCGAGACGCTCAGGGTACTTGGAACGCATTGACTAAAATCCTCAAAATAATGAAGGCGGACTGTAGTAAACTGATCAGAGCCAACGCAATTTAAATTCGTTGGCGTGGTCGGGATGCTTGAACACGAGGCGGTGAGAAATCAGCTCCTTGCCCATTCGCAAGACGATGTCGGCGACGTTGGATCAAGGACAACCGCATGCGAGCCGGTCCACGTCGACTTGGCGGATGTACTCGGTCAGCTCAGGGGTGCGCTCGATCTCAACCGAGACCAGTCGGGCGCCTATGGGACGGTCGGCGGCCCATTGCAGAGCTTCCTTGAGCTGAGGGACTGTGGCTCGGACGCAGGCAAACCGACGCGCACTCTCGAAGGTGTCGCCGATCTCCTTCACGGAGACCCAAAGCTCTAAGGTCTGGGGATCGGGCCACTTCGGGCTCATGACGATCCAATTCCAGCCAGGGTCGGCGGCGATGTAATAGCCGCTAGGGTTGCGACGAGTGATTTCAAATGGTCGGGTCATGAAAATAGCCTCGGATAATTGTTTTTTTAAAATTTCCAAAGCCAACTTAGTCGACCGGTTTTAGCCTCGCGTGTGGAGAATGGGTAATATTATGGGGAGTGCCATTTCTGGTCTAACCGCCAACCCGTGTGCTGCTCTGCTCAATGTCGAGGATCACCACGTTCTCAAGCGCAATGGTCACGAACACGTCGGGGAAGAAGGTCGCGTTGAATGTCTTGCGTGGCATCAGAGCCACCGCATCTTGAAGTGGAGTGCTTGATCAGGCGTGTCGAAGACAACCCACCACGCCGATCCGATCCGTCGCTCGGTCGGGCGGAAGCCCTGCTCCTCGTACCACTCGATCAGCTCCGGTCCTGCCGCCATGCAGCGGTGCCATATCTGGTAGAGGGCGAAGCCCCGGTCCTTTACGTCGGTGATCTTGAGACGAGCCACAGAGGGAGATCCTTATATTAACGAATGTTAGTCGCGTCTCATTCCTTAGCCTTTGGGGCTGTCGGTGGACGGCGCAATTTCTTTTCATCTTGAGCCTCGAGGTCGGCTCTCGAATTTTTGAGTTGAGGAGCGACTGCGACCACTGTTCTTCTCTTCAAGGCTCCCTGAGAACGCGAGGTACGAGCGTTCTCTTAGATAGGTCGAGCTTGCGAGACCTATTGTAGGAGCGAAGCGACGCCCTGAGCTTCGAAGAAGCGAATTATAGGTGGCCAGCCGAAGGCCAAGACGCCGTTGAGATGTGAAATCTCATTATAATTAGAGTTACACATTAGAGATTACACATTGCATATTAGACATTAGAGCAGTTAGGACTTACGACGCATGAAAGACTCAACCGGATTGTCTTTGCCCATTGCCTCGATAGCTTTATCAAGATCGGACTGACACATCGTGTAGGACTGACCTGATCCGCTGTCCATCCGCTCACTCAGTGCGCGGACGTCCTTGACCAACTGCTCATTCCAATCGACCAGTCGGTTATTGTTCTTCCAGAGTTCCGCGTTTTCCTTCTCAAGCTCGGTGACGCGCTTGTTCAGATCGACCAGGGCTTCTGCGAGTTGTGTCGTGGTGATGGTGCTCATGGCTTGACCTTTCGGGTGTGCTTGGCCTTCCAGAGGCCCTGTGGATCGTAGCGACCGCGCAAGAGGTTCTTCGGGTCTTTGAGGTTGTTGGCTGGGTCACCCACGACGATGGACGCATAGGGTTCGAGGTTCGCATCCCGATAGATGTCGCAATTCAGCTCATCGAACTCGTCCCAGCGCAGGCGAACGCAGTCGCCCCAGTGGTTCACGTCGCCAGGATACTTGGTGCGGAACTGACCGATGCGTGGCCCATTCTTGAGCTTGGGCAGCTTCTGGGTCTCGATGTCGAGGTCCATGTAGAAGCGCCAGATGGCAGGGTCCATCTTCGCGGCGTGACCTTTGCCCTCAAGGTAGCGGATGAAGTGATCCGGGAGCAGGAGCTGTGTGGTTCCTGACCAGACAGCCAGCACCTTGCTTGGCGTGAACGGCTGGGTCTCTGTGAACATCTGCCAATTGAACGTGAAATTTGACTCGCTCCACTTGTCCTTCTGCTCAGGTGTGAAGCCG
The DNA here is from genome assembly GCF_022179305.1 of Methylobacterium iners. Classification (GTDB taxonomy): domain Bacteria; phylum Pseudomonadota; class Alphaproteobacteria; order Rhizobiales; family Beijerinckiaceae; genus Methylobacterium; species Methylobacterium iners. Next base: position 27,395 of record NZ_BPQP01000029.1, on the reverse strand, counting down.
TTGTCGTAGTAGTTGATGCTCATCACAGTGACGTCGTCTGCCTCGGGGAAGGACTTCCCCTTAGGAAGCGGCGAGGTCTGGACTTGAACAGTGTCGACGGCCAGTTGTGCAGCTAATTGTGAGAAAATATCTGTCATCGATCTATGCCATTAATGAGTATGTTCCCGTATTAATCCTTTTGCCTGACGTTCAGGTATATCTTTGAACTAAGATTGTAGGGTGAATTTCTTTAAGCCGTTTTAGCCAATTGCTACACGCGATCTTCAAATCGGCGGCCTAGCATGTGCTGGCTCATGTAATTCTAAGGAGATTTCAACGTGAAGTTATTCAAGATCATCGCCAAGTGGGCGGACTCAGACGGCATTGAGAACCAAGACCTATACGTCCGCGCAGAGGACGCCGCACAGGCGTTCAATCTCTGGGTCAACTACTACGAGAAGGACGAGGATGGTCCGTACACCCTGGCTGATGCCAAGGCCCAGCATGACGTCGAGTGGAGGATCAAGGAGTTGAAGACCTACATTGGCTTCCCGAACCTCGATGCCGGCGTCATCCAGTGGGATGACTACGAGCGCATCCTGATCGCGGCGCTGTGATGCCCCTGCAACTCTTCCTGTTCAAGGGTGGCTCGAACTACGAGCAGACCTTCACCGAGAGCTACGACGCCTACGTCAGGGCTGAGCGTGCCGAGGACGTGCTCCCGATGATCCTCAAAGCCTATGACTGGCTCGATGCCGTCGAGTACCCCAACGACCCCAAGGGGAATGTCGAGATGTACGCCGATGGTGGCATCGAGGTCTTGCACATCAAGGACTATCCCGAGGACACCCCGCACGTGGCTGGTGTGATCCCGTGGGACGACGTGGAGGCGTTGCTCTGATGGCTGAGGTCAGCGACGCCGAACTGCAGGCACTGCTCGACGCCATCGACGCATTGGAGGCCAAGGTGCTGGCTCAGTCCGAGCAGATCGACTTCCTCTTGCGAGAGCGGATCATGTTGAGGGAAGGCGCAGCCGAGCTGCTCGAGGTGATGCCTTCGACCTCGACCCAGGAGCCTCTCAAGAAGCCACCACCCGGCCACGCCTATGGCGCCGCCGGCCAACTAATCCTGGTTGATCTGGCCTACAAATAAGGAGATCGCATCGTGACATAGACAATGCCAATGGTGGACGAATCCGAGCTGACCATCCGCACCACCGCCCTGTTCGATGGTGTGACCAAGGCCGAGTCGGCACCGCGCAATGACGGCACGCGCCTCTACCGGGTGTGGGCCAAGGGCAGTGTGATCCCGGTCCACCCGGTGCCTCAGCCCGGAGAAGATTCAATGATCGCCATCGAGGCGCAACTCGACAAGCATGAGGCCGGGATGCGTGTGATCAACGAGCGATACCGAACGAACAGACCAATATGGGTTCGCCGGGCAATCTGAATAGCGAAAGGCCACCCTACCGGGTGGCCTTTTTCGTTGGGGCATCCCCGCCCCTTGCTTGCTTAAGCGTCTCTCGAATGTACACCAATCCGAGTATTTGTCAAGGTCTCATGGCCGCAGACCAACTAGATATTCACACCTATATGATGACAACGCTGGCAAACATTTTGATATTTGTCTCGGTCGTCATTATATCTGGGCTCCCGCGCTTAGACAGGAGCACACAATGTTTCCACGCAACTACAGCCTACCGAAGGGGGTGATCCCTTCTACCATAGCACATCTCTATAGTCGTGTTAGTTCTGCAGCTCAGCTCGATGGGCAGGGCATGCGGCGCCAGCAGGAGGGTACGGATCAGTGGGTGGCCGATCATGGCCTTACGATCCTCAACTCCTACGAGGACCGGGGTGTCTCGGCGTACCGTGGCAAGAACCGGAAGGACGGTCAGCTTGCCGTGATCCTCAAGAAGATCGAGAGCGGCGTTATCAAGCCGGGCGAGCACCTGATCATCGAGAGCTTCGACCGCCTCAGCCGTCAGCCGCCGATGGATGCGATGAACCTGCTCAGCCAAATCCTCAAGAAGGGGATCATCGTCCACTCCGTCCTCGACCGCGCCGTCTACACGGAGCAGAGCGTCAATGAGAAGTCCGCCGAACTTCTCGTCATCATGCTCGGGATGATGCGGTCCAACGAGGAGAGCCGCCTCAAGGGCCATCGCATCGGCATGGCCTGAGCCAATAAGCGCCAGAGCGCCGACATCCTCACCAAGATGGCGCCGCGCTGGCTGAGGGTCATTGAGCGCCCTGGACTGGACGGCGAGCCAGTCGAGATGTTCGAGGTGATCCAGCAGCGCGCCGATAAGATCGTCTGGATGTTCGAGCAGATCGCCTCGGGTGTCAGTGTGTATGCAATTGCCTCAGCGCTGAACCAGCAGAACTACCCAACGTGGGGCCACTTCCGAAAGGTGACGGTGGGTCAGCGCTTCTGGGATGCGAAGGCCATCATGCGCATCGTGGCGAAGAAGGCGGTGCTCGGCCACTTTACTTCGCATACGTTCGAGTATGATGCCGAGGGCGAGGCCATTCGCGTCCCGGTGCGCACCCAGGAGAACTACTTCCCGGCGATTGTCTCACCGGCTCTCTGGCAGCGTGCCAACGACGTGCTCGCCGGCCGCCGCGCGACTGGCGTGGGTGGCGGTACTGGCAAGGGCTTCGCCAATCTCTTCACCAAGATGGTGCGCTGTGCATCGTGCGGCTCGGCAGTCGTGCGCGCAGGGTCGACGGCGTACTCGACGCTGACCTGCAGCGCTCGCCGGCTGCGCAAGTGCGACAGTGGGGGCACGATGCCCTACCAGACGTTCGATGACGAGGCGCTCGACTTCATCACCGAGGTCGATCTCACGGACAACCGGGACGAACAGCGCGTGGCCGTCGAGGCTCGGATCGCAACCCTCAGCTTCGAGATCGATCAGCTCAACGCCGCCAGCAACAATCTCCTCGACCTCATCGACACGGTGCCGATGGCCAAGCAGCGCCTCGTGGAGAACGCGGGGAAGGTGAGGGCGCTTGATGCCGAGAGGGAGGCAGAGCAGGCGCGACTCGACGGGCTTCGCGGTTCCGAGTCACCGACTGACCGCAAGGCTGCGCTGGCGCAGCTCCGGGCTCAAATGGACACCGACGATGAGGCTGAGCGTTACCGAGTGCGGGCCGCGCTGAACGTGCGGATGCAGCAGGTCATCGAGCGGATCGAGCTGGCCACGGACGGCCACGCCTACCTCACCCTGCGCAATCACCCCGGTACCCGTTATGGTTTCTACCGTGGGGTCTTCATGGCCATTCAGCGGCACCAGAACTTCGTCGTCAACGATGGCCCAATCAGTTGGGATAAAGAATTTTTGGACGAGGTTCCTATCACCCACGATGCTCGCGGGCCGGTGCCTAAGGTTGTGGTGCAACCCCGGCCAACGCGAGGGTGGAAGCACAGCGATGAGACCAAGCGTCGCCAGTCAGAGATTAAGCGCGCTCAGCGCGCGGCAAATGGCCACCCCTGCACCGGGAAGAAGTGGTCTGAGGAGCAGAAGGCAAAGCTCTCGGCGATCCACAAGGCACGGTTCGCGAAGAAGCGTGAGCAGGCGGCTGCGACTAACGCACAAACCTAACGCACAATCCGGTTTGATTGCCGCTAAGTCGTTGAAACCACACGCTAGCGCTCCCAAGGGGAGGGAGGACCCACGCTTGTGAATTCGTCACGGAAGCGAGCGTAAGCGCCGAAGGAACTTCCTTTGTCATACGTGCGAGCAGTTCAGGTTCTCAGGAGACACCACGCCTAAGAGTCGTTCTGCTGACCCTTCCATCCCAATCGGCTCCAGCCGGCACCCGTCTCAGACCGTCACTACCGCAGCCACAAGCCTTGCGATGATCGCCTGAACCCTGAGCACCGGCCAAGGTCCAGCAAGGCAAGCCCTATTTGGGCGGCGTACCTGCCTCGTAGACCTGCTCGGAGATGTGAGAAGGTCCGCGTGGCCACTCAAAGCGGGAGGGTGAGGATCTCCGCAGTTGCTAGAGGACGGCCTGCCTCGGCTCGCAGACGTAGCAGATTTATCTTCTTGAAGCGTAGGTCCCCAGACACCTCGAGCCCAACCCAATCCGGCTTCGAAAAGGGCTGATCCTCATGCTCAAGCTCAACTTCAGTCAGAACAATGCTTGCAAGGGCGCCTTGGTAGACATCGACTTCTCAGATCGATCCAGCGTACGGCACGCAGTAGCGAGTCTTCTCAATCTGAGGGCCGCAGACACTGCGCAATAGTTCATCTGCATCAGAGAGTGGGATCTCGTACTCGAACTTCAGCCGACTAAGCCCCTCCCTCGGACCTTTGACCGTGAGCCAAGAGCGTTCGCCATCCCGCCGCATCTGCACCTTACTGCTTTGGTAGAGGCCAATGAGACCATCACGCAGGGGGATTCTCACTTGCGGTAGAGCGCCAGCCGTCATGCGCAACCAGGAACTTTCGCTCGACCTCAAACGGCATCCGCACCTCCTCTGGCTCGATCATCTCGCTTCTCCAGCCGGCTTCCAAGCCAGAGACTGATCAGGAGCCAAGCGATCGACGGGGGAACGGCCGTCACGGCGACCGCCGTCGATCCGAGCCCCAGGGCCGCGATGCCGGTGAAGGTCCAGGCGCCGAGCTGGCCGCCGGTCAGATAGACCACCGTGTCGATAAAGTTCTTGGCCTTGTAGCGGTTCTCCCGCGGAACGACCGTGAACAGCACCTCGCGGATCGGCTTGGCGATGGCGAAGTTGCCCGCCCGCCGCAAGACCTGGAAGACGACGATGGCGGTGATGGTCGGCAACCATAGCAATCCTCAGGAGTTATAGCCTAGGGCCAAGCTTAACTCGTCTGCGCAGGACGAGAAGCAGGGGAGCCTAGGGGCGCGGACGGACGGCAGCGATTGTCGGGTTCGGAACCCGCAAGCATCGGGGCCGCCATGAAACTGAAGAGTGCCCGCGTTCAGAACTACCGGAGCATCAGGGACACGGGCGAGTTTTCCGTGGAAGACGGCAAGACCATCCTTGTCGGGCCCAACGAGGCGGGCAAGACCGCCATACTGCAGGCTTTGCAGAAACTCGAAAAACCAGAAGGCGTAAAAGGCTTCGATCCCCTGCGCGACTACCCGCGTGCTCTCTACAGCGACATCATCAAGGGAGACCTCGACCCGAAGGAAATCCCCGTCGTGACGGCTGTGTTCACGCTGGACGAGGACGATAAGGAAGCCTTGCCGCCGGCGTTCCGCGCCTGTGAATACAAGTTGACCCGATACCTAGGCAATAATGGCGTCCATGCCTTGCTTAATGCGCCCGTTTCTCCCTCCTACGCTGAACTGGAAAACGATCTGTTGAGGTTGGCGTCACACGCCGACGTCCAGGCCCAGGCAGCGGGCAAGCCGATACCGAGCGCTGCGCTCGCCGTCCTGTCGAAGGGTATCAATTCGAGGAACTACCTCGCGAGTGAGGTCGCCGAGGCGCTCAAGGACTGGTTGCGGCAAGTGCTGCCGTTCGTTGACGAGGACAACGCACGCGAGACCCAGCGGCTTGAAGCTCTTAAGGCGAAGGTAGAGCTCGCCGATGGGAGGCATGCGGCTCTCAAGGTACTCGGGGGCCGCGTTCCCATCTTTGTGCTCTTCAGCAACTACTTCCGCGTCCGGCCCATTATTCATCTCGCGCATCTGGCCCAACGGCTGGAAACGAACATGCTCGACGATGACGAGTACGACTATGGGAATTCCTGTCTCCTGTCGCTACTCGGCTTCACCGCAAAGGACCTGTCAGAGCTTGGTCAAGCCGTCGAGCCCGCGCACAACGAACCCGCGAAGCTGAAGACGTATCGCGATCAGCTCGACCAGCGGCGGTACCAGCTGAATGCCGCAAGCGTGAGGCTCACGGACGAGATCCGGGCGATCTGGAACCCGAACCCGGACCGGGTCGAGGCGGATAGGCTCAAGGTCCAGGCCGATGGCCAATACCTCAAAGTCGTCGTCGAGGACGACCTTGGCGTCGAGATCGAGCTCGACCAGCGCTCAGAAGGGTTCCAGTGGCTGGTGTCCTTCTTCGTCGTCTTCTTCGCCGAGGCCGCCGGCAAGCACAGCAATGCCATCCTCCTCCTCGACGAGCCCGGCATGAGCCTGCACGCGCTCAAGCAACGGGACTTCCGCGGCACCATCTCCCGGCTCGCCGAGAAGAACCAGACCCTCTACACCACCCATTCGCCGTTCCTGGTGGGTCCGGACGAACTCGACCTGGTTCGCGTGGTCCAGATGACGGACCGCAACGAGGGAACCAAGGTCCACACCTCTGTCACGTCCGGCGATCCCGCAGCCCTCCTGCCACTGCAGGAGGCTTTGGGGTACGACCTCGCGCACAGCCTGTTCGCGAACCAGAGGAACCTCGTCCTCGAAGGCCTGACGGATTACTGGTACGTTGAGGCCGTGGGCGCGCTGATGACGGCGTCGGGTGACGCGAAGCTCAACGAAAAGATCGCGCTAGTGCCTGCGGGCAGCGCTGGCAAAGTCGTCTACTTCGCCACGATCCTCAACGCGCACAAGCTGAAGGTGGCGGCCTTGCTCGACTCCGACACGGCGGGCGATCGAGCCGCGAACCAAGACACGCTCGTCCACATCCTTGGACAGAAAGCCATCCTGCGGACCAAGGATTATTGCGGCGGGTCGATTGCCAAGGCCGAGATCGAGGACCTCCTGCGAGACACCCTGGTCAGGGTCGCCAAGGACCAACTCGGCTGGGACGTTGAGGCCAAGGCAGCGGCGCAGCCCGGACGCCCCATCCTCGATCTGTTCACGGCGGAGATCCGCGACTTTAAGAAGTACAAGCTCGCAAAGGCTTTCCTGCGATGGGCCCGGGAGCATGAGGCCGATGACCTCTCGGTCGATGAGCGCACCCGCTGGAAGGCGCTGATTTTCGCCATCAACGCCGCGTTGAAGTGAACCCCGAAACCTCGTCCATCGCACGCGGTCGAGCCAAGGCCTCGCCACGTGCAAGCCGGACACCGATACCCGAGCGGAGCGGCTCCGCTCAGCCTGCGCGGCGGCCGTAGGTGCTGTCCGGGTGCGGCTCGAAATACTTTCCGTGGCTAGGCTTCGCCGTGTCCATGCCGATGTTGAGCACCCGCAGCTCGACACCCCTCTGAGCCAATTGGGCTTGGATTCGGCAGAAGTTGGGGACGCTGCGGGAGATTCGGCTGAGATCCGTCACGGCGAGTGTATCTCCCTCTCTAGACCACTCGATCGCGTTCTCAAGACCAGGTCGAGGTCCGACCGCGGATGTCTTCTCCACGAACAGCTTCTCGACGCCTGCCGCGAGCAGCACCGCTTTTGCGCTTCCAGTCCGGCTTCCTGCTCAAACGTCGAAGTTCGGGCGAGGCCAATCAGCATATGCGAGTGCTCCGTGCCACACGACTCTTAGGCTTTGTGGCACGACCGTGCCAATGCTCAAGGTTGATGTGTATGGCACGGTCAAAGCTGGTGAAATGGAAGTGACCGCGGTCTGCCATATGGCCCTGCCTCATTGGCACCGTCGCTTACGACTGATTCATCAAGGAAGGCTCGATTGAAGGTCCCGCAATCGCCTGGCAGAGCGACTGCGCTCATCAGCTATTTTGGCCTGAAGCTTGGCCATCCTTTCATTTTTCTTCCTAAGCTGCTCAGGATTCAAGGGCGGCTTAGGCTTGCTTGCAGCAGCCTCGAGGATCTCGCGGTAGGTCATAAGGGTATTTAGTTTTATCTCCGCAATCTAAGCGGTTGCCTTTTCCTGATTGGTAGCAGTTCGGGGAACATAAGCTTGAGCACGAAATCAGGACCGTCAAATCGAGTAGAGCCTGTCGGCGAGCTCAGTTTCGTACTGGCTCGGTGGCACTTCCCCTATGTGCCTGGTCGATCCGTGAGCAGATGGAAGAGCAAGGTGCATGGGCGCGACAAAGGACCTGCTGTGCTTACTCGGCATGACTAACGATCAAAGCTTCGGCGGGCTGCACACCAGACTGTCAGTCTCTGCAGTGCGATCGCTCGATGCCCGTGTGTCGGGGCGAGGACATCACCTCACCCCGATCAACGAACCGCCTTACGCTGCTGCGGCGACCGGCATGGGAGCGTCCATGGCGCGCAGGTAGACGTCGAGCAACGTCTCGTGCTCGTCACGCTCATCTTGATCGAGCTTGCGAAGCTTTAGGATCTCCTTGAGGATCTTCACGTCCAAGCCCTCGCCCTTCGCCTCGGCAAAGATCTCCTTCTTGCCTTCCATTAAGCCCTTGATCTCCTCGTCGAGTTGCTCGACGCGCTCAATGATGGAGCGAATGCGGTCGCCTGCGATGCCTACCGTGTCGGACATGGTCACTCCCAGCTCAATCGGGAGGGGCAATCTCGTGAGCTCGGGTAAGCGTGACGTTAAGGCTAGCTGCGCGACGCGGGCGGGCCCTGCGGCGTCGTAGCAACCGTCGCGCTTGTCGACCCATGCTGGCGCGCCTCTCGCACGAGCTGCAGCGTCTCCCGCCGGATCACCCACTGATCACGTACGCTGCTGGGCACCAGGATGCCCTGCCGCGACAAGGCCATTGCCCAAGCCGCAATGCCTGCAGCCGGTGGCGCAAACGAGGGCAGGGCGCCTTCGAGTGCGGTTACCTCCGCCGCTGAGAGCCGGCTGAACCGCTTATGTAACCAACCACGTTCTCGGAGTTGCTGCAGAGCGCCTTTGGTGCTCACAAACCCAGGTCTCCCTGACAAAGCACGATCAAGCGCGGACAGGAGGATGGCTGCTTGCCAATCAGCAGGGGCGACGTTGAAGCAGCCGAGGCCGGCGATCTCGACACCAATAGCATGCGAAAGACTGTCCGCTTGGATCCTGTTGGTGTCCAGGCTCCTGCTCCGCATCGCCTGCACCTCGCGGTAAGCTGACAGGTAGACGCGTTCGAGCGCGGCCATGGATTGCTCCCAATGCGACGCAGACCGACGGAGTTCCGGCTTTGGCACTGCCGAAGGAGTGGGGCTGAGCTTCGAGTTGTGCAGCCACCGTCGCGGCGCTTGGTTGAGGATGGCCTCCTCAAGCGCAGGCCGTGATGTGCTGAGTGCCACGCTTGAAAGGTCAATCTCGACAGCAGCGATGCCTAAGCTCGCGATCTTCGCAATCTTGTCGGCGTCACAGCGGTGGGTGACGCAGAACTCTACCAGCAGGTCTCGATCGGCTCGCCAGACGATGACGTCTGGGGTGATCGCTCCCAAACGCCTCTCCAAGGCTGCTGCATCGAAGCGATAGGGTCCACCCGTGTAGCTGCGCCTCCCCTCACCACCTCGCTCTAACGGCGGCAGCACGAGCGCGAGCCTGGATGCGAGCAGTTCCTTGGCAAACCTGTGCAGGGCGGTCTCGGGTCCGCTCCGGCAGGCACGTTCCTCTGCAGCACCGTAGTGGCCGAAGTGATGCACCATCTGCTCACCCTTGCGTGCCACCAAGGGTCTTTGGCAGCTCGGGCAGCGGCAGTGGCAGGCAATCCCAGAGGGCACCTCGGAGATATGCACCAGTGTGCCGTCCGCCCGTTCGCCAAAGAACAAGCTCTCACGGGCAAGCTGCGTCGTTATATCGACCAGCACGGGCGTTGAGCTTTCTTCGCGAGAGGTTCGGCCTCTGGCCGTAACGATGCTTTCACGACTCCTCAACCAGGCGGCGCCAGGATGGCGCCATGCTGAACCTCTCGCCACCACGCGCCATCACCTTCCTTGTGTCGCTCGTGCTTATCGGATTGGCCGTCGCCAGCTTATACATGCGCATCCCAACGATCGGGCCCACCGTCGTGAAGTTCCGAACTTGGTTCTTCATCGGCGCGTACGTTGTGCTGGCGCTTGGAATTGTCTCGAAGAACTTGTGATCTCGCAGGGACTTTTCCTGTACACCCGCTCGACAAGGATGGGATGCATCCCGTATGACCGAAATACGCAGTCAGCAGATTTTGTGTCGCTGAGCGTCTTGCTTTCAGGATTTTCTCATACATGAAGCGCCGTAGTGCGCGACCGTTCACGGTCGAAATCAAGCATACCCGTACATCCCGTGCCTCGCTCACCGATGCTACTGCACGCTCTCGGAAGGGTCAGGACCTCTGGCGAGGCTTGCCGATAGCCGAAGCTGACAAGCCTTCTGAGGTGCAATCCGCGCCCGGTGCTGGCGTCGAGCCAGCGCGAGGTGAGACGACGGTTCGGCGCGTATTGCCGAGCCTTGTACCGATGTTCTCTATGTCCGTTGAGCCTGAGGCGGTGGAGGTGCGCGCAACACCCGCAGTGGAGCGTCTGCCGCGGGTTCGCCGTCCCAAGCACAAGGAGCAGCCAGCAGCCGACGCGGCCACAGCAAGCACCGCGTCCCCGGCCGCTGAGCTGACGGTTCAGCCTCAAGTCGCGCCTGTCATCTGCGCTTCTTCCTCGAAGAAGGCACCCACCGACGCCAGCTGGGCTGCTTCGCTTCAGCCTCCCCCAGCACGGCGCACTCAGCAGGCGGTGATCTTACGGCCCGGTCAGCGGTGGAAGCGAAGGCTGCCGCGCGTACTTTGGTGACTTGATCCGGACAGCCGCCGCGATACCACGGCCGCCGCAGGGGCTCAGGGAGCGAGGGGCAGGCATGACTATCGAAGCTGACGGGCGCTCGTAAAGCGTCGCATGTGTGGATCTGCCTTCCCGCTCTCCGCTGGACGGTGAGGCCTGCGACACGCTTGGTCTCACAGAGGCTTGATCTACCACAGTGAGGGATCGCCACGGAACGCCGATTCCGTACGCCAACGCGGCTCTGCTGCGGACGCTGGCTGAGCGGTTGGACCTTCAAAGGGGACGCCATGGTACCAGGGAGTAGAACGCTTGTACTCGTGCGGCATGGACAAAGCAGCGACAACGAGCAGAACCTGTTCTCCGGATTTCGCAATCCAGATCTGACGGATCGCGGCGTTGCAGAAGCAAAGGCAGCAGGACGCAGGCTGAAAGAGCTTGGTCTTCGCTTCGAGCTCGCGTTCACCAGCAAACTGAGGCGTGCCCAGCGTACGCTGGCAATCATTCTCGAGGAACTGGCGCTGGCGGACCTGCCGGTTGAGGTGGACGAGGCGTTGAATGAACGGCACTACGGCGAGTTATCGGGCTTGAACAAGGCTGAAGCCTGCACCCAGTGGAGCCCGGAGCAGGTCCACCTCTGGCGCAAAACCTACGAGGCAGTTCCACCCGGTGGTGAGAGTCTTGCCATGACTGCAGCGAGGACGGTTCCCTTTTACGAGCGCCAGATCGCTTGGCGCCTCCAGGCGGAGCAGCAGGTCTTGATTGTTGCCCACGGCAATTCCTTGCGCTCCCTTGTCATGCACTTGGAAGAACTGAGCCCTGAGGCGATCATCACTCGCAACATCGCCACAAGCGAGATCCTGATCTACACCTTCGGCGCGTCCGGTGGCATGAGCAGCAAGGTCTCTGTACTTGCTGATTAACCCTCCACCAGTCACATTGGAGAAAACAGAAGATCCTCACGACGGTGGCAATGCGAAGCGTAGAGCAAATATAAATGTCTGAGCCTATATAAACCTGGTCAGCCTCGCAGTCCACGTGAGTCCATTCTGGACAATATGAGCGTCGCGGTTCCAATTTCTTTGGGTTAATACTTCAGGGGATTGCAGCGGAAGTGGCTTTCTCTGAGCGAGAGCTCGCCGAGGCGCAGGCCCCGTGCGTCGAGCTAGCCATCGATGCAGGAGAGCTCCAGGCCCAGATCAGGGCGCTGCGCATCCAGCTCTCGCTGGCTGAGAGCGACCGAGATGCATGGCGCAGCCGTGCATATGGAACTGCGTGGGCCCTGACGGGCTGACGGCCCCGCCTGCCTTACCTTGACATCCGGCGGCTTGGCACACCCAGTGATTCCGCCAGCAACGCTCGCGCACGGCTCACCCGGCTCTTGGCTGTGCCAACCTGGCAGCCCATCACCTGGGCCGCCGCCTCGTAGGTCAGGCCCTGTGCTCCCACCAGCAGCAAAGCCTCGCGCATCAACGGCGGCAGCTTGCCAAGTACTGCCCAGACCTGCTGCAACTCCACCCCATGCTCCTGGTCTGTCAGAGCAACCAGCGTACCGGCGTAGATGCCATCCGCATCCTCGACCTCGCGCTTGCGCTTACGGCACTCGCTGTAGAACTCGTTGCGCATGATTGTGCACAGCCACGCCATCAGGTTCGTGCCCGGCGCGAAGCGATCCTGCGCCGCCCACGCCTTCAGCACCGTGTTCTGAACTAGATCGTCCGCACGTGCCTCGTTGGCGACGAGCGACAGCGCAAAGGCCCGCAGACCTGGAAGAGCCCCAGTCAGGCCCTGGCGGAAGGCTTCCGCATCCGCCCGGCTCTGCAAGCCCAGTGCGCTGTCGAGTTGCGCGATCAGGTCGAGCAGACGTTGCGGCAGCTCAGCCTGGCTCAGCACGCCGTAGGCAGCCTGCAGTTGCACACCGAGATGGTCGCGTACCGCCGCAGGTAGCGTGCCCCACTCCGTTGCATTCGGTAGGTCCGTCTGCGGCGAACCAAGTCCACCTGCTACCAGCATGTCCCTCTATCCCTAACCTTCCGCAGAGCAGGCTGTGCTGTCGTGTTGAGACACAACCCTACGGTCGAGCTTGTAGCTGCACGGGAGGCGCTGCCCCCAGCGTGTCACACTGCGTAGCAGCAGGATCATGCCGCATCCGCAGCCCGAGAGCCTTGGTAGACCAGCCACTCTGACTATACAGTGAACATCTAACCTTGGGCGTAAGCGGGATCGTTCTCTGGGGCACTCACGTTGCAGTTCATATGTAGAGTTACCGCTTCGGATAGCTGCGCTCGACCGTACCGGAACAGCAAAAACCCGCCGCGGCGTGGGCCGGGCGGGCTCAGTTCGTAAGGTATGATCAGCAGATCAGGCGGCGCGCTTCAAAGCGCCGGCGGGAACGTTCTGGTTGCCAACCTTGACGGCGCTCACCTTGCTCGCAGCGGGAGCAGTCGGAGCAAGGGCGACGAACTCGCCAGCGGACACGGCAGTGCCGGCCTTCGAGCCCACACGGTCAGCCAAGAAGGCAACCAGTGCAACGTTGGCAGCACCAGCAGCAGCGAGGGTGAGAAGCAGGGTGATCATGGCAGGCATCTCGCGGGGTTGGTTGCGTTGCAGCATTTATGGCACCGCACGACGCTGATTGGCATACCAGATGCCAAATGCCAGCCATACGTCAGACGCATGCGTAGGGCTGATATCGAGCTGAGGCCCCCGCTCAGTGCACGATAGTGCCTGCTGACAAACTGCCGCGCTTTATTTTGCATGGACAGGCGCTGAAGAACCTGCTTAATGCGCCGCAACAGAGATGCTGCAGAACGGCTCCGCTCAAGCTTGAACAACAAGCATCGGCCGTCTTCGTCAGACAAACGTGGAAACGCTGCATGTACACCGCCAGGGCGCGCCAAGCTGAGGAACTGTGGGTTGAGCTGCCTGAGCCCAATCTTGACCGTTACCTGCTGCGTTCACGCCCCCGCGCAGCCAACGACAATCTCCGCCTCTCCTCTGTAGGCATCCGTGCTGTGCAGTTCAGTGCCTGCGTAGCTCTCGTCAGCGTTCTCTCGCTCGTCAGTGCTCTAGTCCAGTAAAGCAGTTCTACCAGACTGGACGTCTACAAAACCGGTTTGCGGGGTTTATAACGCTACGCTTGCAGGACCGTAGCGACGACCTGCTTGGCGCATTAGAAGTTGCCCGACGTCCTTCGTTGCAGCCTCGGCTCGCGACAACATATCAGCGGCCTGCAGCTGGGGCGGTCCTTTGGCCGTCACTACGAGCGAGGTTTCCGCTGTCCCGTCGACGCTGACAAGGGCTGCGTAATTCAACCTAGATTGCTCTGAGCTCACCAAAAGCTCGGGCTGGCTGGCTCAATCTGGAGCTTGGTCCACTGCGCAATCATCTGATGAAGGGCCGCCTTGCCAGCTTTGCGCGCCTCATCGAAGCTGCTGAAGGTATGAAGGGAGTGCACCCTGGGTGCGCCTGGTTGCCTGATCGAGTAGGTAAAGCGCCCCGGAAGGTACGGAACGGGCCGGATATCGAGGACAAAGGGATGCGGGAACATCATACCTTTGCGTAGCTGAGGCAGGTGGCACCCGACGAGAGGTCGTGCAGCCGCTCGGCAGGATGAGCCACAGCGCGGATCTATGATGGAGATGCAGCGGCAGAGCATGACAGGTCGCTGAGATGCTGCGGCTTCGTTCGTCCCGCTCTCTAGCCCACGTGCGATGCCGTCACCTGCGGTAGTGCTCAGCGGCCGATGCATCCTGCGTGATAGCGATGCGAGGCTTCGCTATCGGTCTCTCGAGATCTTAGAAGCTGAGGGTGAAAAGCAGATGCATACATATCACCGCTTGGTAAGGTGGCGCGAGCAGTCGTAACCAGACTAGGAGTCAGGGGCATATCACCCTGTGATGTCGCGCACCTGCACTCGGTAAGTCAAAAGACCCATCAATGTAACAGGTCTATCCTGAACAAAAATGAGCAGCCGAGCCGTTAAGCTCGACTGCTCGTATGCTTCCTGATCAGCTTGGCGTTGCTTGCCTCACTCAGCGGCAACCGCGACTTCGGCCTTCTTGCCGCCACGTGCCTTCGACGTTGATGCGGAGGCTGGTCGACCGCGACGTGCCTTAGGCGCTCCCTCGATGGTCTCGGCAACCTCCGCCGCCTTCGGTTGAGCGTTCCGCCGCTGCTGCCCAAGTCCCAGAGTGCGCGCAAGAGCAGACCGCTGCGCCGAGTAGGCGGCCGACGTCATCGGGTAATCAGCAGGCAGGCCATACTTGGCCCGGTAGGTTTCCGGCGTCAGGCCGCGGATCGTGAGATGACGCTTGAGCGTCTTGTAGGCCTTGCCATCCTCAAAGCTGATCAGGCCTTCGTCGGTGATCGACTTCTTGATCTGGGCTGGCGTGGCCTTCGCCACTTCGTTCTGAGCAGTAGCGGAGGGTTGGCCCAGGCCAACCACAGCCTGATGCACGGACTGGAGCAAATCTGCCAAGCCAGAGGCCGGAACCGAGTTGTTGGACACGAATGCGCAAACAATCTCGGCCGTTAGTTCAACGGGATTGGTTTGGCCTGCCTGATCGATGGATTGAGCTTCTACGTTGTCTGACATGGAGCGCCTCTTCGTGATTCGTGAGGCTGCAATCTATGAAAACCTACATCAATGCAAGCTTGTGGCGAACTTTTTGCCGTGGAGAGCAGCGCTATTCACCAGAATCTAAACAGCAACACCGCTGTAAGTCGATCCATGAGCTCCGCGACAAGGTGCGATAGAAGGTAGGCGAACACCGTCATGCTAATCCAATCTTCGACGACCTCGGTCGGCGAATAACAGCTGCGTGGCTGATCCTGAGACGAGAAGGTTTGAGCTTGGCAGCGGGTACATGGTAGATCTTGCTGCCGCTGTTCAGGTTGACCCACACGCATGGGCACTCAAGCAGGATCAGCCAGATCGATGTTAGCTTGGGGCTTGCGCCTGTGCCTGCTCAGTCGGGCCTCGCAGTGCACGAACCAAGTCATGCGATTGCTGGCTACGTGTGCCTTGACCGGCTGTGTGGTGTCAGCAGCGCACGCTGCCGAGACGGTCCAGGCTACCAGCCCGCGAGCGAACCCCGGCCACTTGCGCATGTACAAGTACGTGCCCGATAGCTTGCCCGCGGGCGCGCCGCTCGTCGTGGCCCTGCACGGGTGCAAGCAAAGCGCCGAGAGCTTCGACGACGAGAGCGGTTGGACCGCAAGCGCTGATGCGTTGCAGTTTGCTCTGCTCCTCCCTGAGCAGCAGGAAGCAAACCACCGCGACCGCTGCTTCCGGTTCTTCTCGAGCGGTCACAATCGGCGGGATCGAGGTGAAGCGGCTTCGATCCGGGCGATGATCGAGGAGATGAAGGCAAGCCACGGCATCGATCCCGGACGCATCTTCGTCACGGGTCTGTCTGCGGGCGGTGGGATGACGGCCGTGATGCTCGCTGCCTATCCAGAGGTGTTTCAGGCCGGTGCGATCATCGCGGGCCTGCCCTATGGCTGCGCCAGTACAAGCGGCAGCATCGCCTTGGCTTGGCAGCGGTACTGGACGGACCTCTGGTACGGCGAGGGTGCCTGGGCGACGGTCCGGTGTGGGATCACGCCTGATGGCTTCCCCGGCCGGCTGACCGTCGCTTCGCGAACACCGGAAGAGTGGCGTGAACGCCTGGCCGAGGCTGGGGGAAGGCGCCCTGCCGTTTGGCCAAGGGTCTCACTCTGGCAAGGGGATCAGGATGGAAGGGTCGATCCGGCAAACCTTGCGGAGTTGATGAAGCAGTGGACTGCCGCGCACGGTGTTGACCAGACCAGCGACGAGGAGAGCCTGCTCGGGTCGCCACCGACACACCGGCACCGGACGTACCAGGATGCGCAGGGCCGGGTCAGGGTCGAGACGAACGAGGTGGCGGGATTGGGCCATGCGCTCCCCGTTAGCCCCGGCTCAGGATGTGGTCGGCTTGGGAGAAGCTTCGAGGACGTGGGCGTGTGCGCGGCCACCTCAATCGCAAGCTCCTGGGGGCTGAGCCGCTGATCGCGATGGCTCAGGACCCCCAGAGGTCAGCCTTATCACCTCAGATCAGAGGCAAAGGGTGGCGTGCAGAGCTGAGGCATTTGACCTTGGTGCCGATGGTTCAGCTGGTAGCTGAGCTTCTCTGTCCTGCAACCCGCGACATCGCTGTCAGCCGCCAACCACAGTGCACATGCGTTGCCCCACCTCATGGTCCAGGGCTTTCACATGTCGCTTCGATCCGAGACACCGCCGACACCTGCCCACCTCGACTTCGGTCAGCCACCCGACTCAGACCAGCCCACATCAGCGATGCTGAAGGCAGACATCGACAGCGGACGCACGGGCGACAAGATCCCCCATGGCGATGTCGGCGCAGCCCCCCTTGGCACCTGCGAGGAGACTGGCGGCACGCCGCCCACACCGCAGGACGTGAAGCTCGCCCGTACCAACGAGGCTGCATCAGAGCGCGTGCAGAAAGCCGCCAACGTGCATGAGAGGTCGAAGTGGCTCGTGCCGGCGTCAATTGGCGTGTTGATCGCCTTCCCAGCCTTTTTTGGTCTAGCCATGTGGCTCGCTCGCTGACCACCATCATAACTCACCCTCACACTCCGCTACTACGGCAACCTTGGCAGCGTAGCAGGCGCCTCCAGCCAGTGTTTGAGAGCGTCCAGAGCCACGCGGTTGCCATCCTCTGCACGAACCTGGGCCACAAGCGCTGCAGCCCTGGCTTGGATCGGCTCGGCCATCACTCGGCGCAGCCCCTCTTTCAATCGTTTGGCATCAAGCTTGGCAAAGGGAATGTGGGCGCCGATGCCCAGCTGCTCCACGCGATGTCCCCAGAAGGGCTGATCCGCAAACACGGAGCAGATCAGAGACGGAATACCTGCATCAAGACTGGCTGCCGTGGTTCCTGCGCCACCATGATGGACGGCCGCAGCACAGTGCGGCAGCAACCAAGAATGGTCGCTACTCTGGATGAAGCAGGCCCGATCTGTGATCTGGTGGTGGGCAGCTCCCAGACCTGCCCAGCCGCCAGAGATGACAACACGAATGACCAGCTCGTCAGCCACGGTCAGCGCCATCTGCGTGAACGCGCTCGGGTTCCTGATCGGCATGCTGCCAAAGCCGAGGTAGACCGGCTTCGGCCCGCGAGGAAGCCAGTCCAGAAGGTGAGCTGGCGCTCCCTCACCTAAGCTCGATCGTACTGCCTTCGGCAAGCGCACAATGCCTGAGGTGATCACATTGGGTGGTAGATCACCCGCATGCGGGACGAGCACCTCGCTCCACATCTGAATGGCGAGAATGCCGGTGGATCGGGACCGTGAGAGGACGGAACTCGACCAGGGCGGCAGTGACAGGCTGGCGCGGAAGGGGGTAAGCGAGGGCTCGATGATCCGCCACCCGAGGCGAGCTACCAGCTTGTAGGTCAGTAGGTTCAGGAACTCGAATGGTAGGCGCGTTCGTGTCACGAGGATGTTAGGGAAGCATCGAGTTGGTTCCTGAGGGCAGGTGTACAGCAAGCAGGCACGCACCCGGTAATACTCGGCGAGCGTGACGGCGATGTCCTCGCAGAACGTCCCGCCGACGATGGCGTCAGCACCCTCGCAGATCTCCAGCGCGCTCTGGTAGATCCTTGGTGTCACTTCCAGGGAGATCTCGGCAACCTCTCTGAAGAAGGCGCGAACGTTGCCCGAACTCAGCCAGAGCTGACCTCTCTCGGACTGCAGGATGGCAAGGCTGTCGCCAGGCAGCTTGGCGTAGGTCACGCCAGCCGCCTCAACAAACGCTTGGAGGTTCTCGGGCGCTGCGAGAACCACATCGTGACCTACGTCACGTAAGCCTACCGCCAGGGCGACTTGCGGCTGGACATCGCCACGCGACCCATAGCTTAGGATGACAATCCGCATCCGCCTCTACTCACGTATGTCTCAGCCCCAGGGTAAGAGGAGGATGAGCCTCGCTCGGTTTGATGGATTGCTGCCGCAATCAAGCCGCCATCCTATTTCGGCCGTCGGAGGTGAAATCCTCTTGTCGCCTCGTTCGCTTCTGATCTTCCCCCTCTGGGTTGCAGAGATGAAGCGCCTGTGAGGTGGTCTGTGTTGAACCCGAAACTTGGTGATCCGAGCGAAGGTTCTGAGGCCACGGCACGATCGCTTCCTCCAAGCTACAGATTGTCAATCGCTCCGATTAGGAGGACATTGATCAACGAGTCCGACTTGTAGCTTGGCTGCGTTATGGTTCTCACATCAAGGTAGCACCGATGAGCGCGCAATCGAGCCGATCAGCGGACGAGTTGGGAGCCATCATCGCGGAGGCCTACGCGGAAAAGACGCGCCCTCCGCTGACCCCTGGTCTGATCGGTGAGATGCGAGAGATCATCACCGAAGCTGTCAGGGAAGCACAGGCGGCCGGCGCGTCGCAGGCGGAGTGGTGTGAGCGGATCAACCTGACGCTGGACCGCACCGAGATGTCCCTCCACTCTGCGGTAGGCCCCCGCTTGGCAGCCCTCGATGAAGATTTGGGGATCGCGCAGATGGTTCATCGTTCAGAGGCGGGTCACCCTCTGCGGGCGTTTGGTGGTCAGTAGCCGAGCAATGCTCGCAACACGGCTCCGTGCCCGAGGTTGATGAGATGGCGAGTGAGAAGACGATGCAGTCAGCGAGCAGCCCCGCCGCGCTCCCACCCGATGCCGATTGGGCAGCCGTGCGTGAGTGGCGCAAACAGACGCGAGCAGGGCTGATCCAGGTGCGGACCGGTATCTCCGCCTCAGACCGCGCAGCCTGGAGCGACAACATCAGTCGTGCACTCCTGGAGGCGCTGGACTCCAGCAACGCAACGATCATCGGCGTCTATTGGCCCTTCAGGGGCGAGTACGATCCACGTGAGGTCATGGCGAACCTGCGGGATCGGGGAACGCGCCTGGCCTTGCCGGTGATCGTCGAGCGCGGGCAGCCTTTGGTCTTTCGGGAGTGGCAGCCCGGCAGCCTCATGACCCAGGGCGTATGGAATGTGCCCATGCCTGAGAGCGGTCAGGCGGTGATGCCTGACCTGCTCGTTGTCCCCTTCGTCGGCTTTGACGCGCAGGGCTACCGGCTCGGCTACGGAGGTGGCTTTTACGACCGCACCATCGCAGCCATGCCGGCAAAGCCGCGCACCATCGGGGTTGGTTTCAAGCTGGGGCGCCTGGAGACGATCCACCCCCAGCCCCATGACATCGCTCTCGAACGCATCATCACGGAACAATGACGAAGGGCTGATCAGAGCAGTTCTCCGTCAGGGCCGCCGGGACCCATGACTACTGCATGCGGGCAGCGGCGAGGCGCTCTTCATCGCGTCGTCGCTCGCGGGTGTTGCGACCCATCGTGAACGCGGCCGCCGCCACGATGCCCACAAACCCCAATGCGGTGGCCAGCGGGTGCAGCGTCGCGCGCGTGTAGGCGCTGGTCCGCATGACGTAGATCGGTGGGTCACCCCGGACCTGCCCTGCGTTCCTGGGCGTGTGCAGGGCGCCCTCGGGCTCTCTTGGTGGCTCGGCGCGCTTCTGCAGGGCGATGATGGCCGGTGCCAACTCGTCGTAGGCACCGGGCGCGAACTCCTTGCCCATTACGAACAGTTTGCCGCCGCCGCCCACGAAGATGTCCCGCTGCGGATGCACCGCCGTGTGGAGGATGGCGTTGGCGACCTCCTCGGGTCGGTAGATCGGCGGCGGCAGCGAGGGCTCCCGGTCCATGTAGTTGCGAGCCCGCTGCGGCAGCGGCGTGTCGATGGACGCTGGCTTGACGAGCGTCACCGAGACCGGCGCGCCCTCGGCGATCAGCTCCATGCGCAACGTGTCGGTGAAGCCCTTCACGGCATGTTTCGAGGTCGCGTAGAGCCCCTGGAACGGGAAGGCGAGGTCCGAGGCCACGCTGCCGACGTTGATCACGGCACCGCCGCGCTTCCGCAGGTGCTCAGCCGCGGTCAGCGAACCGTGGATTGTGCCCCAGAGGTTGGTCTGGATGAGGCGCTCGTGATCCTCATAGGTGATCTCGCGCAAAGGGCCGTAGACGGTCAGGCCAGCGACGTTGACCCAGGTGTCGAAGCCGCCAAATGCCGCGATCGCCTTGTCTGCAATGGCCCGCACGTCCTCGCGTCGGCCCACATCGGCTGTGACGTGGATGGCCCGGCCGCCTGCGGCTTGGATGTCATGGGCGACTCGCGCGAGGACGTCGCCGCTCCGTGCGGCCAGCACGAGGCGGGCGCCGCGTCTCGCGGCCATGCGGGCTGTTGCCAGCCCGATGCCGCTCGAGGCTCCCGTGATCACGATGACCTGTTCGCTCAGCGGCTTGTGTTGCATCGCACTCGCGCTCCTCGTCGGGCATAAATTCCAGAAGGGGCTACGCACGAGCCGCGTCAGCGTTGCCTCGGCCGCTCAACGGAGCGATCTCGGCGGCATGGGCAGAGCGTGAGTCCACCAGCCCGCAGGACGTCGCAAGGTGTTCAGCGTATGGCGATCTTGGAGGGGAGCAGTGAAAGTGCAGCCAGCCCTGACTGATCGCCGGAATCAGGCCCCGACGATCCGCTCATTAAGCTTCTGATCCACGGTTTGAACCGTTTGATCAACGTCTGCGTTCGGTGCGCCAAGTTGATGCGAGATCAGCTTAACCAAGAGGTCGACCCGCTCGATGAAGGGGGCCCCGTTCGCAATCGCTCGGGCTGCCGATGAAGGATTCAGCAGGCTTTCTGCAGCTTTGGCATATTTATCGAATGGCACCAGATCTGCAGGATCGGCGCCCAAACGCTTGGCGATCGCATCGACATGCTCGTAGATGGCGCGCGAACGTGACAGGTCGCCGTGCACTGCATCCCGAATCGACTGCATCCCCTCGGACTCGATGCAACGATAATTGCCGGTCAGCAACATCGACCACTTCGCGAGAGGAACGAATAACGACTTGAAGACCTTCAGCTTGACGGGAACGTCCTGTCCATCGAGCCGCACGGCGTCGATGTCCGCCTCAAGCTCCCGGAGCAGGACATTGTGCGCTTCATCCGCAAACGTGGCGGCCTTGAAGTTTGTGGCCAGCCCGACGTGAAGAATGTTCGGGGCTTCACCTGATGGCCGAAAGGCTTGTGGATCGGGCGAGCAGAGTGACATCAGCCCTGGTTCAAAGCGGTCCCAAACGCCAGGATTGGTATAGGCATCCGCCAAGTCCATCTCGGCAAGAGCCGGGATCCGCTTCAGGTATGGCAACGGCGGCATATTCATAATCGACAGGCACGGCAGCTTTGCGCCTGCGATCTTGATCATCAACATGCGAATGGTGTGGTTGGTATATTGCGGCTCCTGCATCGCAAGGCTGACTAATTCATACCGGGTGAGATCGACGTCTTCCGGTGGGGTCGCGTCCAAAATTCCGGGGAGTTTACGCGAATAGATTGAACGATGATCCGATTCATCGCGAAATTTGATGCGGACCTCGGTGCCTTCACGGTTGATTAGGTCGGCCGTCTTTCTTCGGCAGACAAGCGTTACATTGTGACCAGCCATCAAAAGCTTCGTCGCAAGGAGGGAGCCGTACGAGGCCCCTAAAATTAGAATGTTGCGTGGCACGCTTGCTTCCCCCGAAATATCCGTACGCGTCCGGTCCGGGTTCGGAGTTAGGGCGCAGCCGACGGCCTCACCACGTGTGGCATGACCCACGGGACCAAGGGGGAGCTAGGCTGACTGTCGCTCTGCACACTACGCTCGAGACTCGCATCTCGCGCCCACCGCGTGAGTAGTCCGACTCTGCGCTTCGGACACTTGAACACATTGTTGGAAGGAACGAACCATGCCTCGAGAAGCAGGCTTGGCGGGTCGCTTTCCGTCGCAGAATCATGCAGGAACGCACGTACCTGGCTCACGTTCGCCGCCCAACCTACGTAAGCCAGGCGCAGAGCGGGCCTGACCAGCAAGGACATCGGCAGAATCTACGAAGGCGCGCGGCGCAACACGCTCGCTCTGGAGAAGCAGGGCCTAGATCAGATGGAGCACCAGCTCTTCAGGCTCGAGCGCTACCCTGAATATGCCGCCGTCCTACGCCGTCATGTCGAGACCACGAGGGGCAGGTCGCACGCTTGAAGAGAGCGTAGGAGGCTATCAGCGAGAGCGCGTCAACACTCAAGGAGACGGTCACGAGCGTGGCGGCCTCGCTCGGTGAGGCCGTGCATGCCGCTGCTCAGGATGAGACCCTGAAGAACCTCTACAAGGTTACGCCTGCCAGTACGACCAGATCGCCGCCTACCGCTAGCTTGTCGTCATCGCTGAGCGCGCCGGCAAGGCAGACCAAGCCCCCTGTTCCAGACAGGGGTTGAGGAGGAGACAAGGCGGCCGGGGATATTGCGGCGCTGATCGAGCCGGTTACCAAGAACTACCTCGACCTGACGCTCAGTGGGTCGAAGACCGGCAGCTAAGGAACGTCGCCGTGGACGACCCCACTCCTGTTGCTGTCACCGTCGAGGCTTGCGGTGAGAGCCAGGCGCGTTTCCGCTGGCACCTGACGGACGCGAACGGGGTGTCCGTTCGGGTCTCGTCGGAATCCTACGACTCCGCTGAGGATACCAGTGAGGCAAGTCAGCAGGTGCGGTTTAGACGCCGATCAACGTGCTCAGAGCTTGATTGCAAAGTGAGCGGATGAATCTCCTTGGGATGCTGATCCCATCAGGAACTGATCCGATTAGTCGTGAGAGCGCGGCGGTGCCAGAGCGCAGCGGGGAGGTCAGAGGAGCACGTGTCCGTTCTGTGTGGGACGATGCGCTACTGAAGCTGCGGGCAAAGACGGCACCTGTCGCCTAACGGGCAAGTCGCTCTGCGTTGGCAGGCCCGCTAACCGGCGGGCTATTTGGGTTGTCTTCCCTTGTCTGACGGCAAGCTCGTGAAGCTCTTGTTGCCGGGTTGACGCACAGCAGCGGCTACAGTCTTGCAGGCGAGCGTTACCGTCTTCACCGACCAGCCTTCCACAGGGTGGAAGGCTTTCTTGCGCACGGGCGTGCACACGGGAATCGGTGCTGGGGTAATTGCCACCTTGGTGGATTTGGTGGGGGCCATCGCCGGACGGGCGGAAGCCGTTCCTGACGCAAGCAACAGAGCAATGAGGAGGAAGCGGTAGGCCATGGAGGAGACCTCGAAGAGCGCCCAACAAGACAACGCTTCAACCTGAACCGTTGTTCAGGAAACGAGGCAGGATCTCTGAAGAATATTGGACCGACGACAAAGGGGAGGGGCGGGGTCACAGATCTGCCTTACCCGGCTCAGGCTTCAGCAGGCCGCGCGCTCACTTTCAACCGTGGTCGAGGACTGCATAGGCAACGTGTGCCGTCGCTGGTGCGCCTGGGGCTGCAGCCGTCGCGGTGGGCGCAAATGCTTGTGCGGGAAGTAAGCGCCTATCGCGTGATGAAGTGATGATCTGCCGACCCTTCATCACTCTGGAGCTTCTGACGCCGCAAGTGCGGCCAACTCTGTCGCTGATTGCGCTCGCACACGTGAGCCAATCGTGCCCCGAGCCGGCACCATCGGCAGAAAGGCAGACAATCCGAAGGGCTCACGCATATCGAAGTAGATGGCCTGCATGCCACCGCGCTTGTGGTAGGTCTCGTGCCAGAACTCAGTTCCGCCTGTGTCGCGTGAGAAGCGCGCCCACCATGCGCGATGTGGCTCGGACCTCGCCCAGGTTTCCATGGATTGAAGGTCGCGCCAGTACCATCGCATTCCAGCGTGCAGTGGGAAGAACTGAAAGATGATGTTGTTCTCGTACCTGAGCAGCCCCTCAGGCCCATTCCCACCGGCTCTGTCGATCGGTGGGCCGATCTTCAGGATCGTGAGGGCACCACGAAAGCTCTTGGCGCGCATGCCCAGGATCATGACGACCAGATCGGGATAGGCAGAGAAGTCAGGCGTTTCCGCCTTGACCCTGTAACCGGCCATCTTGAGCACTCCAGGAGCGTCGACCCGACGAGAGGTGTTCGCGAATGAAGCGCGCTGGGGATTGGGGGATTTGCACCACGCCAGCGCGCTCAGTTTCCCAGCATTCGCAAGCCAACTACCAACCGACTGGTCCAGTTAGCGCTGGGATGATTTCTGCTTTGGCAGCTTCACCTCGCCCTTCCACTCCCCAGTGAAGTCGGTCTTCGAGCTGTAAGCGACTGAGAACGTGCCTTGGCCTTTGACCCCAGCGAACTCACCCGTGGCCCCACTGTCGCGGTAAGTGCCTGAAGCGGTGACGCGGCCCAGTGCATCGGTGGTGACCGTGCCCTTGTAGGCGCTGGACGTCGACCCTGTGGGAGTGGTGAAGGTGATGGTCCCCTGCACCGGGCCTTGGCCGTTCTTCAACGTCACCGTCTCGCGCCACTGGACCTTTGCACCATCGAGCGGCGTGCCAGGACCTGTGTTCACGCCGGTGGCAGTTTGTTCGATCTTGATGTGATCAGGGCTGCCGAGTGGCTGCACGTTCTGACCATCGACGCGTCCCGTGTAGGTTCCGCCCATGGGCATTGCGTATGCAGGGGCCGCGAAGGAAAGCGCAACACACAGGGTGGCAGTGGGGAGGGCTAACATCTGGTACATGGAATTCGCGCTCCATGAGTTCAGCCGAAAGCTAGACCGCACTTCAATGTGTCGGTCGAAAACTAGGGTAAGTTGCAACGAAAGCTGTCGTCAATGCGAAAGCAGCATCCTCGGCTTCAGTTTCTTCCAACTCTGTCGCACCGGCTGGTGGACAAGGTTCGAGATGCCTGAGGACCCTACCGAAGCGTTAGACGACGACACCACGGGGTAGACGGTGGTGCTTTCCGTGAAGGAGTTTGTAGACACGGAGGTGATCGATGGCGGCGACACGGTCGTCCTGCGCTTCAAGGCACCTGATGATCGCGAGGTGATCCTTCTCGTCCCCTAGCATGTCATTGCAGACCTGAGCGCCCGTTTTGCGGGTAAAATGAGCTCGTGGCAGTAGCGCGGCCCACAAGGCTGCCGCCCTGGTCTAAGCGTAGCATTAGTCTCCCATGAGCGCTCGTCTTCTGTCACCTCATGCCCAGCGCGTTCTCGCCTCGCTGTCGGATGAGTTCGCCACACCCGGCCAGATCGCCCTCAGAGCTGACCTGCCAAAGCGCACACGAGCCGCAACCGTGGCAAGGATCTGCGATGCTCTGGTTCAGGATGGGCTGGCAGAACGGGCCGTCATCCACGAGCGACAGCGATGGCGGAAGGCGTTAGGGCCTGGTGTGTAAGCGGCGTTCACGCTGAAGAGTTGTCTAGCAACAAGGCTGCAGCTTTAGGAACGTTCTCTCAGGCTCATGCATTGAGGCAGGCGTTAACTTGGGAGAAGTTCCATGCGTCTGCCACTCAGCACACTCACCGTGTTTGCCATCTTGTCCGCCAGCTCGGCCATTGCCCAGACCAGCGTCACTGGGCAGCCCGCACCGGATGCCAGCACCAGCGAGAAGTCAGGTGGTCAGAAGGCCGTGACGCGCCCGAACACTGACCGTCCCGACGCCAACAACCCCGCCTCCGCAGGCGCCGCATCGAGTGCCAAGCTCGAAGAGGGCGCAAACAGCTTCACCGAAGATCAGACCCGCAAGCGCCTTGAGGATGCGGGCTACAAGGAGGTGAAGGAGCTGAAGAAGAACGACAAGGGCATCTGGCAAGGTAAGGCGATGCTCAACGGCAAGTCAGTGACTGTCGGCGTGGACTTCAAGGGCAACGTCGCAGCTCAGTAAGCGGCAGCGTTTCCCACAGACCTAGAAACAAGAACATTGGAGGCCGCCATGGCTCAGCAAACCATCACAGCTCTGTTCGATCGTTACGAAGAGGCAAGCGCCGCTGTTGCAAAGCTCGAAGCAACGGGCATCCCGCACTCTGACATTAGCATCGTCGCCAACAACGAGAGTGACCGCCACACCAGCCTGATCGGACGGGATGACGGGGACCACAAGGAAGCTAAAGAGGGCGCTGAGACCGGCGCAGGGACTGGTGCCTCGCTTGGCACGGTTGCAGGCGGAGCTCTCGGACTTCTCACCGGGCTTGGCCTGATGGCTATTCCTGGCGTTGGGCCCGTCGTGGCAGCCGGCTGGTTGGTGACGACGCTTGCCGGAGCCGGCATCGGTGCAGCTGCCGGTGGTCTCATTGGTGGACTGACGGGAGCGGGCGTGAACGAGGCTGACGCCCACACCTACTCGGAGGGCGTGCGGCGGGGTGGTACGCTCGTGACGGTACGGGCAGAT
Source organism: Methylobacterium iners (assembly GCF_022179305.1). Lineage (GTDB taxonomy): Bacteria > Pseudomonadota > Alphaproteobacteria > Rhizobiales > Beijerinckiaceae > Methylobacterium > Methylobacterium iners. The sequence continues at coordinate 635 of NZ_BPQP01000029.1, read as the reverse complement.
GAAACACGGGCCGTTGCTGCTATGGATATCTTGGAGCAGCACGGCTCCGTCGATGTTGATGAGCGGGCGCAATCCTGGCGCTCGGAGGGCTGGACCTCGCCCGCTGCAACTGAGCACAGCAGGGTGACCGGCTCTGCAGCGGGAGCAGGGTTGACCTCAGCTGGTGTCGTAGAGGGGCGTCCCCGTGTTCGCTCCTACACGACGGGGACCTAAAGCGTCGGGGACGCTGCCGAAACCTAAAACGATTTGAGCCCGCCCAGCTATGCTGTGGCGGGCTTTTGCTATCTGCTTGCAGCAGCACGCTGTCAGCGTGGTGGGTGGTAGTCACAACCTGCCGATTGCGCCTGTTGCATCATCCGCTGCACCCGCATCCTGGCAAACGCAGCCTCGATTTCGCGCAGCCCAGCTTCGGCCTCAGTGGTGTCGGCGTCCTCAGCCATCCGGAAGGCGATATGGAGCATCTGCTCGATCCGACGTTCTTCGAGAATGGTAATCAGGCGGTCGAGACCAGAGAGCCGATCCTCCGCTATCATCCGCCCGCCTTTTGATCCTGCTCACGCATTACTGCTGTTCATCATGTACTACAATCGTGCACGCATCAGCAGCTTCGCGTAGATGCGTGCACGATTGTAGTA
>NZ_BPQP01000028.1 GCF_022179305.1 Methylobacterium iners | reverse complement strand
GCGGCGCCGTGGCCCACGCCTGAGGCGACAAGCCAGGAGGTCCGCACCGTCGACACGGTGCGGACCTCCGACCCTCGAGGGTTTGCCGGACGTCCCCGTCCCGTCGGCCCCAGCCTCGCCCCGCAGCCTCACGGCTCGCGGGGCGTTCGCGTTCAGGGGGCCGGGACCGGGCGAGCAGGCCGCGATGTTCCGGCCGAACCACCCGATGTCCGGGGCCACAAGCCTCGGGGCACCTCGAAATGTGAGCCTCGTGGGTGCGTGGGGATTGGCGGCCTTCGCCGAGCTGCGGAGCCCCGTCGGATCAGGAGGCCCGACCCACGTGGGACCACTTCCCGCCTCCGGACGGGCTGCTCCAGCCGACGGCGAGCCGAGGCTCGTCACCGCGTGCCTGGCTGGCGGGCCGAGGCAGCCCTGGATCTCGGGAGGCTTGAACAACCATGCTTGGGCCGGACGGCGGCGCGGCCGGCCCGACGCGCCTCAGGCGGGATGAGCCGCCGGGCTCGGCGTCGCGGTCAAGCCTCCCAGGCGGTCGGTCCGCTGCGGCTCGGCCGTGCGCGCATGGGCGTCGGCCAGCAGCTCCGCCACCAGATCGGTCTGCGAGACCATCCCGACGAGCCTGTCGTCCGGGCCGACCACCGGCAGGTGGTGCAGACCCGCATCCGACATCCAGAGCACGAGGTCGGAGATCGGCGTCTCCGGCCGCGCCGTCTGAACCGGCGCCGTCATGATGTCCTCCACGCTGCCGTGGGGCGCACGGCCGCGCGTCAGGGTCAGCCGGAGCCGGCGGCCGGCATCGAGGCGCAGCCCGCGGTTCTCCCACACGGTCTTGTCGAGGATGTCGGTCTGGGTGACGATCCCGATGACGCGGGCCGACTCGTCCGTGACCGGAAGCGCCTTGATGTGGCGGCGCCGCAGGAGGTCGAGCGCTTCGCGCAAGGGAGCGCCCGGCGCGATGGCGATGACGTCCCGGGACATGATCGCCGCGCAGGTCGTCTGACCCGAACGGCGCCGGTAGGCGCGCACCTGCGCCTGGAGGAGGATCGCCTCGAGGTCGGCGCGACCGACATCGAGGAAGCGGTCGTAATCCTTCAGCACGGCATCGAGGTCAGACGCCGTGATGCCGGAACGGGACGAGGGAGACGGGTCCTTCGTCCCGTGGTCGACCGGGGCGCGCGGCAGGGCATGCGGGTAGGCGCGGCCGGTCAGGTTGTTGAACACGAGCGCCGTGGCGAGGAGAAGCAGGGAGTTCGCGCCGACGGGCCAGAGAACGAAGGCGTAGCCGAGCTCCCGGATCGCCGGGCCGCCGAGCACGGCGGTGAGCGCGACGGCGCCGCTCGGCGGATGAAGGCAGCGCAGGGCCATCATCAGCGCGATCGCGCAGCCGATGGCGAGCGCCGCCGCGAGGAAGGCGTCCGGCACGAGGGCGGCGGCCGTCACCCCCACCAGTGCCGCCATCACGTTTCCGCCCAGGATCGACCAGGGCTGCGCCAACGGGCTCGAGGGCACGGCGAAGAGCAGGACGGCGGAGGCGCCCATCGGTGCGATGAGGGCCGGGAGCGCCGTGTCGAGACCGAGCGCAGCGCGGCTGATCAGGCCCGTGGCGAGCACGCCGACCAGGGCGCCCATGGCCGAGCGGACGCGCTCGCGGCCGCTGAGCGGGGCGGCGTCCGGGACGAGCTTGCGCAGGACCGAGCGGATCATCGCGACCAACCTCCGAGACCGACCGACGGCTCCCGTGGCGGCGCACCGTCCGTCCCAAAAGCTTTGCGGGAGCCGACGGGAAGGGAACGGTCGCTCAAAACGAAGACGGCGCGCCGTGGCGCGCCGTCGAAGGATCGCTGCCGTCGAAGCTCAGACGGCCTTGGCCTGGTGCAGGCGCTCGATCTGCTGCTGGGTGTAGCCGAGGTCGAGCAGCACCTGGTCGGTGTGCTCGCCGAGCAGCGGCGAGGCCTTCACCTCGACCGTCATGTCCGAGAACTTGATCGGGCTGCCGACGGTCAGGTACGAGCCGAGCTTCGGGTGAGGCACCTCGACGACGGTGCCGCTGGCGCGCAGCGACGGGTCGGCGGCTATCTCCTTCATCGACAGCACCGGCGAGCACGGGATGTCGAACTTGCGCAGGATGTCGACGGCCTCGAACTTGGTCTTGTCGGCGAGCCAACCCTCGATCGTGGCGAAGATGTCCATGATCTTGTCCTGGCGGGCGCGGGCGGTGTTGTAGGCCGGGTCGTTCTCCCACTCCGGCTTGCCGATCGCCTTGCAGATCGGGGCCCAGGCATGGCCCTGGATCGTGAAGTAGATGTAGGCGTTCGGGTCGGTCTCCCAGCCCTTGCACTTCAGCACCCAGCCGGGCTGACCGCCACCGCCGGCATTGCCGCCGCGGGGCACCACGTCCGAGAACTCGCCGTGCGGGTACTGGGGGTACTCCTCGAGGTAGCCGAGCGCGTCGAGGCGCTGCTGGTCGCGCAGCTTCACGCGGCAGAGGTTGAGCACCGAATCCTGCATCGACACGGCGACCTTCTGGCCCTTGCCGGTCTTGTCCTTCTGGCGGAGCGCCGTGAGGATGCCGATGGCCAGGTGCATGCCGGTGTTCGAGTCGCCGAGCGCTGCGGCCGACACGGTCGGCGGGCCGTCCCAGAAGCCGGTGGTCGAAGCGGCGCCGCCGGCACACTGGGCGACGTTCTCGTAGACCTTTAGGTCCTCGTAGTGGTGGCCGTCCGAGAAGCCCTTCACGGAGGCGAGGATCATGCCCTCGTTGAGCTCCTGGATGCGCGCCCAGGAGAAGCCCATGCGGTCGAGAGCGCCGGGACCGAAGTTCTCGACCATGACGTCGGATTCGCGGATCAGCTTCTCAAGGACTTCCTTCCCCTCGGGGGTCTTGGTGTCGAGAGTCAGCGAGCGCTTGTTCGAGTTCAGCATGGTGAAGTAGAGCGCGTCCGCATCCTCGACGTGGCGGAGCTGCGTGCGCGTGACGTCGCCGGCGCCCGGGCGCTCCACCTTGATCACGTCGGCGCCGAACCAAGCGAGCAACTGCGTGCAGGCGGGTCCTGCCTGGACGTGCGTGAAATCGATGATCTTGATGCCTTCCAGCGGCTTGCTCATTTCGACGTTCTCCCTGTTCGTTCGTCTGACTTCGACAATGCACGGCCGGTCCGTCCGGCCTCGGTTGGTCCCGAGCTTGTTGCTGGCCGCTCCGCTCAGGTGGGGCGGGCTTCGAGTTCCGCCAGCCGCTTGCGCAGCTGACGCTCGTCGTTCCACCGCTTGGTCTCGTCGCGGATGATCGCGGCGATGCCGGTGACGGCGCCGTCGGGGCCGTGGAGGAGCGCGACGGTGAAGGCGATCGAAAGGGCGTGTCCGTCCTTGTGGATCGCCGGCACCCGCAGGGTCTCGGCCCTGTACCGGGTCACCCCGGTCTGCATCGTCTTGTGATATCCGTCCCAATGCCGCTGCCGCTGCCGCTCCGGCGTGATCAGGTCGAGGGATCGTCCGATCGCCTCGGCTTCGGAGAAGCCGAAGATGCGCTCGGCGGCCGGATTCCAGACGATGATCGCGCCGCTCGCATCCGACACCACGACGGCATCCCCCGCCGCAGCAACCAGCTGACCGAAATCTATCGCGTGCGACATTGACCTGCTGATTGAACTCGCTCGTCGCTCGATTAACTTGCCAGTCGAGTTCCTGACCTCTCGTCCGGCGGCGGCTCTATTTGCTTTTCCCAGCGCCCTTGCTATTGGTATTTGGTATGCCAAGGAGTTGAGGTTGTCAACACGGGCCGGCACCAGCTCACAGGATCGCGACCTTCCCGCGATCGATGGCGACGGTTGCCCGAAGAGCGCGTTGTCTCGGACCGGCATCGGCAAGGATGAGGCGAGATGGGTGACAACCCGACGATCAGGATCAAGCAGATCGAGGGCTACCGGTTCCTGGTCGATTTCGGCCAGCTCGGGGCCAGCCTCTTCGTCGACGAGGCCGAGCCGATCGGCGGCGGCACCGGCCCCTTCCCCGAGCAGATTCTCGTCGCCGGCGTCACCAACTGCCTCTGCGCCAGCCTGATATTCGCCTCCGGCAAGTACAAGCAGGATGTGCAGGGGATCTCCGCCGAGGCTCAGTGCCGGGTGGAGCGCAACGCCGAGGGGCGGCTGCGCATCGCAGGGATCGCGGTCGAGATCGCGCTCGGCGCGCCGGCCGGGGCGATTCCGCGGATCGAGCAGGTTCTGGCGCAGTTCGAACGCTTCTGCACCGTCTCCGAGAGCGTGAAGGCGGGCATCCCGGTCACGGTCGCGGTGCGCGACGGCGCCGGCACGCTCCTAAAACCGCCGCAGGACAATGGAGAACCGCGATGATCAAGCACGATCACCCGCTCGCGCAGGAGCCCGAGGATCTGGCGCGGCTGTTCAACGAACGCGCCAATGCCGGCGATGTCGAGGGGCTCGTGGCGCTCTACGAGCCGGAGGCGGTCCTGGCCGCCGGGGCCGTCGTGGCGGAGGGTCACGAGGCGATCCGGCGCTTCTACGCGGACCTCCTGGCGCGCAAGTCGGAGTTTCCGAGCGTCGAGACCCTGCCGGCCATCCGGAACGGCGCGCTCGCCATGACCTTCGCCCGACTGCCGAACGGGGTCCTGTCCGTCGAGACGGCGCGCCGGCAGGAGGGCGGCGGCTGGCGCTGGGTCATCGATCAGCTGAAGATCAAGCCTCTCCCGCCGGAGGGTCAGGGCGCCGGCACGCGGTGAGCGATGCGTTCTCCTCAAACCCGTAGCGAGAGGATCGCCGCATGATCGATGCCCAGCTCGTCGGCCGCCTCACCTTCGCGCATCGGCTCCCGACGAAGCCGGCCCTGGCCCCGGGCCGCCATTCGCTCGGGCTCTTCGAGGAGCGGGACGCGATGCTGGTCGTGCCCGAGGGCCTCGCGCCGCGCCGGGCGGTGCCCCTCGTCGTGATCTTCCACGGCGGCGGCGGGAGCGCCGACAAGATCCTGCCCATGCTGGAGACCCATGCGCGGGAGCGAGGCTTCCTGCTGCTCGCCCCGCAATCGATCTTTCCGACCTGGGATCTCGTCATCGGCGGCAACGGGCCGGACCGCGAGCGCCTCGACCTCGCCCTGGCGGAGGTCGCCTCGCGCTTCCTCCTCGACCCGACCCGCTTCGCCTTCGCGGGCCATTCCGATGGCGGCAGCTACACCCTCTCCCTCGGGCTGACGAACGGCGATGTCGTCACCCACCTCATCGTCTCGTCGGCGGGGTTCATGTCGGTGCACATGCAGGTGGGAGCGCCCAGGATCTTCCTGTCGCACGGGACGCGCGACGAGCAGATCCCGATCGGGCGCAGCGCCCGCGTGCACCGCCAGCAGCTGGCGGAGGCCAGGTACGACGTCAGGTATGTCGAGTACGACGGCCCCCACGCCTACCAGCCCGCCGTGGTGGCGCAGGCCGTCGACTTCTTCCTGGCGGAGGATCCTGAGGCCTAGGGCGCCGGGCTAGCCGACGAGGCTGAGCCGGGTGCGGCCGGCGCAGGCCGGGGCGCCGACGTCGATCTGCTGGCGTTCCCGGGCGATGAAGGCCGTCGGCATGACGTCCTGCATCTCGACTTCGATCCGGCGCAGCATGGCGTCGGTATGGGCGGGGTGGATGTGGATGATCGCCAGCGCCTTGACGCCGGCGGCGCGCGCCAGCTCGACGCCCTTCTGCCAGGTCGAATGCCCCCAGCCACGGCAGCAGGGATACTCCCCTTCCGTGAACATCCCATCGTAGACCATCAGGTCGGCGCCCCGCACGAATTCCGAGAGCGCGGGGTCGGGCCAGGGATCGGTGTGCTCGATGTCGCTGATCACGCAGAGCCGGCGGCCCTGATGCGTGAAGCGATACCCCGTCGAGCCCTGCGGGTGATTGAGGAGGATGGTGTCGACGCGGACGCCGTCCGGAAACACGAGCGGCTCGCCGGCCTTGAAGCCGTGATGCGCGAAACGGCACGGAATCACGTCGAGGGTGACGGGAAAGAGCGGCGGCGAGAACAGGCGATCGAGCGCCGCCTCGGCCGAGGCCCCGTCGAGGTTGCCGCAATAGGTGTTGATGGTGCGCCCGGCATCGAGAACCACGGGCTTGAAGAACGGCAGGCCGGCCGTGTGGTCGAGGTGGAGATGGCTGAAGAGGAGGTCGATGTCCTTCGGCAGCGCGTCGCGATGGTGCAGCCCGCAGGCGTTGAGGCCCGACCCGGCATCGAGCAGGAACAGGCGATCGCCGCAGCGGATCTCCATGCACGGGGTGTTGCCGCCGAACTCGACGTAATCCGGCCCGCTCACGGGCGTGGAGCCGCGCACGCCCCAGAAGCGCAGGGCGAGGCCGTCAGTCGAGGCGGACGTCGTCGTCATACTCATGAACCGGTCGCCCAGACCGGGATCGGTCGTGGGCCCTTGATGGCGGCCTCGCTTCGTCGCGACAGAATGCTCTCGCCTCACGGGCGAGTGCGGGGCCAGGGTTGAGGGTGATCAAGTCGTTGAGGTAGGCATGGGTTGCCGGGCCTGATGTGCGTGTCCACACATGGCGCGGGCTTGGCCGGAACGCGAAGGCGCGGCGTGTCGCCGGAGCAACGGCCGATCCCGGTATCGCCGAGCCGGGCCTAGCGCTGGGCGACGCGCTCGACGGTTGCCGTGGGAGCGAAGGCGGGGGCTGGAAGATCGCCCGCGAGGGCCGCCCGCACCACCAGCGGCAGCGTCTCGGCATAGCTGCGCAGGAGCGGTCCGAACCGCCGCGGCACGCCCTCGTAGACGGGCACGAAGCCGGGCATCTGCGTGATTGCCAGAACCGAATCCGGCGCGATCCAGCGCGACCACACGGCCTCGGCGATCATGATCGGACGCGGGCGGGCCGGGATCACCACCACCTCCTGGCCCGCATAGGCCAGGGCCTCCGGACGGCTGACGATGCCGAGCGGAACGCCCCTGGAGGCTTGCGCCGCCCAGAACGGGTGCTGCCCGCCATCCGAATAGGTGGTTCGGATCGCCGCCGCGCCGTCCTCGACGAGGGCGGCGATGCGCGCCTCCTCCTCGGCTCGCCGCGTCGCCACGAGCGCCTCGCGGGCCGGGTCCTTAGTGGGCGCAAAGACGTAGCGGCCGTTGGCGACGCCGACCACCGGCTCCTCGCCCGTCGCCTCGAACCGGTCCGAGCCCTCCTTGAGCTGGCGCCAGAAGGCGATGTTCGGGTCGGTCCGGTGCAGGGCCATGTTCCTCGCCGTCATCCGGAACGGGAAGGACTGGAACTGGAAGGCGAGCTGGCCGCCAGCGAAGGCCTCGCGGGCGATGGAATAGAGCTCTCCCGCGACCTTGTCGGTCATCGCGTAGCAGCCCATCGACGAGCAGACGCCGTGGACCATCACGGCCGAGCCGGTATAGCCGTGGCTCCTGTCGAAGGCGTTCGGGTAGCCGACGTCGAAGGACAGGTAATAGGCCGAGTTCGGGTTCAGCTGCCGCTCGGCGACGCTGTAGAACCCCTCCGGCGTCTGGCGGTCGCCGGTCTTGCGCTTGGGCCCGAGCTGGCCCGACCAGCGGCAGATCGGGAAGGTCTTGATGTGGACGAAGCGGCCGCCAGCCCGCTTCCAGACCTCGATCTCGGATTCCTTCTTGAAGGCCCGAAACAGCACCGGGGCGGCCGCCGTCGTGCCCTTGGCCGCCATCAGCGCGAGGGTCGCGGCTGGAATCGGCGCCTGCGCCTTGCCCTCCTGCGCGGGGGCAGGGCCGGCGAGCATCAAGGCCAGGACCAGGGCAGCGCCGCGGCGCGGAGCCCGGGCGCTCAGGGTGAAGACCATGCGTGGCCCTGAAGGAGCAGCCCCGGGCGGAAGGCCTGGATGGGCTGTGCGACGTCGCCGCGTTCAGTCGCAGGCGATTCAGGCGGCAATGCGGACGCCGGTCCCCGTCGCGGGGCTGTCATCGCATTGTCATTGGCGGTTCCTACCGAGCGTAGGCGGGCACACGCGAACGAACAGAACGAGGAAACCAACCCCATGTCGTCCGGCATCTCGAATCCTGCACCCATCGACGTCCGGACGGCCCTGCCCTCGCTCCAGGGATCGACCACCACCCCGACCGGCTCCAACGCCGTCGACCTCGTGCGGCTCGGCGCCTTCACGGCCGCCGGCGGCAATGCCGAGGTCGTCACCTTCGATCCGGTCAGCGATCGTCTCTTCATCCTAAACGCCGCCGCGAGCCGAATCGACATCGTCCAGATCGACGCCGCCGGCGCCCTGGCCGCCGCCGGGACGATCCCGCTGGCCGGCCTCGCGAATTTCGGCGCCGCGAACTCGGTCGCGGTCCGCAACGGCGTCGTCGCCGTGGCCTACCAGGCGCCGAACGCGACGGATCAGGGCAGCGTCGCCCTGTTCAACACCGGCGGGAATCTGCAATCCGTCGTCCGGGTCGGATCGCTGCCCGACCAGCTCACCTTCACGCCGGACGGTCAGCGGATCATCGTGGCCAACGAGGCGGAGGCTGCCTCGACCACCAACAATCCGAACGGCACCGTCAGCATCATCAGCCTCGCGGACGGCGCGGCGAGCGCGCGCGTCACCAACACCATAGCCTTCGATTCGCTGAACGGCTCAGAGGCGGCCCTGCGCGCCCGCGGCCTCGCGATCTTCCCGGGCCAGAGCGCCGCGGCCGACATCGAGCCTGAATACGTGACCGTCTCGCCCGACGGCACCCGCGCCTACGTCACGCTGCAGGAGGTGAACGGCGTCGCCGTCATCGACCTGACCGACCCGAATGCGAGCCGGCCCATCGCCATCCAGCCGCTGGGCGGCGTCGACCGCTCGCTGCCCGGCAACGTGTTCGACCCGAGCGACCAGAACGGGATCGCGCTGCGCAACGCCAACCTGACCAGCCTCCTGCAGCCGGACGCGATCGCCTCCTTCTCCGTCGGCGGCGCCACCTATTTCGTGACTGCCAACGAGGGCGACGCGCGCGTCGGCACCGGGCTCGAGGAGCAGGACGTCGCGCGGCTCAGCAGCGCGAGCGTCCGGCTCGACCCCACCGCCTTCCCGAACGCGGCGGCGCTCAAGGCGAACTCGGATCTCGGCCGCCTCAACGTCCTGACCCGCGTCGGCGACACCGACGGCGACGGCGACATCGACCAGCTCTTCACCTTCGGCGGGCGCGGCATCACCATCTACCGTCAGGAGGCCGACGGCAGCATCTCGAAGGTGCGTGACACGGGCGGCGAGTTCGAGCGGATCACCGCGGCCCTGACGCCGGACATCTTCAACCAGAACCAGGGCAACGGTCAGGTCGACAACCGCTCCGACGACAAGGGGCCGGAGCCCGAGGGCGTCACGATCGGCACGGTCGACGGCCGCATCTACGCCTTCGTCGGCCTGGAGCGCACCGGCGGCGTCATGGTCTACGACGTGACCGATCCGGCCAATGCCCGTTTCGTGACCTATGAGCGCCCACTGGTCGCCGATGCCGGCCCCGAGGTCCTCACCTTCATCAGCGCCGCCGACAGCCCGACCGGAACGGCCCTCGTCGTCAGCGCCAACGAGGTCGGCAACACGACGACCCTCTACGAGGTCGCGACCCGCGGCGGTTCCGTGCTCGTCGGGCAGGCCGGCAACGACACCTTCACCGGCGGCGCCGGCGACGATCGCATCTCAGGTGGGGCCGGCAACGACATCGTCACGGGCGGGCTGGGCAACGACGTGCTGCGCGGCGGTGCGGGCATCGACACGCTGGTCTACAACACGAGCTTCGCGAACCTTCAGGTCGGGCAGCTTCGGGGCCAGACCACGATCACCGGCCAGGAGGGCACCGACACGGTGTCCGGCTTCGAGCGGGTGCTGTTCAACGACGCGACGGTCACCCTCAACGACGGTGCGCCGCTCGTCGACGACCTGTTCTACCTTGCGACCAATCCGGACGTGTTCCGGTCCGGCAGGGATGCCGATGCGCATTACGCCGAGTTCGGCTTCCGCGAGGGCCGCGATCCGAACGCCTTCTTCTCCACCACCGGCTACCTCGCCGCCAACCCGGACGTGCGCGCCGCCGGCCTCAACCCGCTCACCCACTACGAGGGGTTCGGCTTCCGCGAGGGCCGCGATCCGGGGGCGGCCTTCGACACGCAGGGCTACCTCGCCCGCAACGCCGACGTGCGCGCAGCCAACGTCAACCCGCTCGCCCACTATCTCGAGTTCGGCCAGTCCGAAGGCCGCGCCATCAACGCCGCGATCGGACGATCCAGCGAGATCGGGTCAGCCCGCGGCTTCGACGCCGAGTTCTACCTGCTGTCCAACCCCGACGTGGCGCGCGCCGTCATCACGGCGGGCGGCGACGGCTTCGCCTTCGCCCGCACCCACTTCACCAACTTCGGCGCGCGGGAAGGCCGCGACGCCAACGCGATCTTCGACACCGACGGGTACCTGGCCGCCTATGCCGACGTGCGCGCAGCCGGCGTCAACCCGCTGACGCACTACACGCAGTTCGGCTTCCGCGAGGGGCGTGATCCCTCCGCCGACTTCGACACGAGCGCCTATCTTGCGGCCAACGCCGACGTGCGGGCGGCGGGCATCGACCCCATGACCCACTACCTGCAGTTCGGCCTCTACGAGGGCCGCCTCACCTTCGGTGACGGAACCCTCGGGGCCGGGACCGTCGGCTGACGCGCCCGATCATCGCCCGCTCCGGACGCCTCAGGGGCGGGCGAAGTACGACGCGATCAGACGGCGATAGATCGCGGTCAGACGCTCGAGGTCAGCCACGGCCACGCATTCGTCGGTCTGGTGCATGGTCTCGCCGACGAGCCCGAACTCGATGACCGGGCAGAAATCCTTGATGAAGCGGGCGTCCGATGTGCCGCCCGTCGTCGAGAGGACCGGCCGCAGCCCGGTCTCCGCCTCGATGGCGGCGATCACCAGATCGGTGAAGGCGTCGGGCTGGGTCAGGAAGGCCGGCGCGTTCGAGGGCGGCAGGTCTAGGGTGAAGCGGATGCTTCCGCCGGCCGCCGCGTCGAGCCGCCGGCGGACCTCGGCGCCGAGCGTCTCGGCCGTCCAGCTCTCGTTGAAGCGGATGTTGAATACGGCTCGCGCCTCGGCCGGGATGACGTTGGTCGCCGGGTTTCCGACGTCGATCGTCGTGAATGCGAGGTTCGAGGCGTCGAAATGGGCGGTGCCCCCATCGATCGGCTGCTCGCACAGGGCGGAGGCCAAGCGCAGCAGGCCGGGGATCGGGTTCTCGGCCTTGTGCGGATAGGCGACGTGGCCCTGCCGGCCGTGCACCGTGAGCTTGCCGGTCAGGGAGCCGCGCCGGCCGATCTTGATCATCTCGCCCAAAGCGCTCGGATTGGTCGGCTCGCCGAGCAGGCAATGATCGAAGCGCTCGCCCCGGGCGCGGGCCCAGTCTAGGAGCTTCACCGTGCCGTTGACCGCCGGACCCTCCTCGTCGCCGGTGATCAGGAAACCGATCGAGCCCGCGAATCCGGGACCGGACGCGGCGACGAAGTCCAGGGCTGCGGCGAGCATGCAGGCGACGCCCCCCTTCATGTCGACGGCGCCCCGGCCGTAGAGCAGACCATCCGCGACCGTCCCGTCGAACGGCCCGTGCCGCCAGGCACCGGTCTCGCCCGGGGGCACCACGTCGGTGTGCCCGGCAAACAGCAGCGCGGGCCCGCCGGTGCCGATCCGGGCGAACAGGTTCTCGACGTCCGGCGTGCCGGGCTCCGAGAAGCGGGGGCGATGCACCGCGAAGCCCGCCGCCTCGAGCAACCGGGCGAGAAGGTCGAGCGCCCCACCCTCCTCCGGCGTCACCGAGGGGCAGCGGATCAGGGCCTGCGCCAGGGCGAGCGGGGAGCGGTCAGGGAGAGCGTCTGGCGTCACGGTCGCGGCCTCGCAGGATGGCACGCCCATAGGCGCGCCGGCGCCGGCGTGCAAATCGCAGGCGGTGGTCTTCCGGCCCGCGCGGGCACGGGCTATCTGCCGCGCATGGCGCTCTCCCCGGACGAAGTCGAACGCTACGCCCGCCACCTCGTCCTGCGCGAGGTCGGCGGCCCCGGCCAGGGCCGACTGAAGGCCGCGCGGGTCCTCGTGGTCGGAGCGGGCGGGCTCGGCGCGCCGCTCATCCAGTATCTCGCGGCGGCGGGCATCGGCACGATCGGCATCGTCGACGACGACACGGTCTCGCTCTCGAACCTGCAGCGCCAGGTGATTCACGGAACCCCGGATATCGGCCGGCCCAAGGTCGAGAGCGCGAGCGACGCCGTGGCCCGCCTCAACCCGCATGTCCGGATCGCGCCGCACCCGCTCCGGCTGGACGCGGAGAACGCCGTGGAGCTCGCGGCCGCCTACGACGTGGTCGCCGACGGTTCGGACAATTTCGCCACGCGCTACGCGGTCTCGGACGCCTGCTTCCACGCCAGGCGCCCCCTGGTCACGGCGGCGTTGGGTCAGTTCGACGGCTCGCTCACCACCCTCCGCGCCCACGAGACCGGGGCGGACGGCTCCCCGAATCCGACCTATCGCTGCCTGTTCCCCAGCCCGCCGCCGCCGGGCAGCGTCCCGCCCTGCGCCGAGGCCGGCGTGCTCGGCGCGCTCGCCGGCGTCATGGGCTCGCTGATGGCGATGGAGGTGATCCGCGCCGTCACGGGCTTCGGCGAGCCCCTGGTCGGGCGGCTCCTCATGGTCGATGCGCGCGCGATGCGCTTCGAGACGCTGCACTATGCCTGGGACGAGACGAACCCGCTGAGCGGACGTCCCGCATGAACGTGCGGCCCTCGACCCTCGCGCGGCTCGAAGCGCTGCGCCGGGGCGACCTCGCCGGTGCACGCGAGCTGCGCCTGCCCGGAATCACCGCCTTCCCCGACGAGATCTTCGGCCTCGCCGACACCCTCGAACTGCTCGACCTCGGCGGCGGGACCCTGACCGATCTGCCTGCGGATCTCGGCCGGCTCCATCGGCTCAAGGCGCTGTTCTGCTCGGGCAACCGATTCGAGCGCTTGCCGCCCGTCCTCGGTGATTGCGCCGCCCTGAGCCAGGTCGGCTTCCGCGGGATGGCGATCCGCGAGGTCGCGGAGGAGGCGCTGCCGCCGCAGCTGCGCTGGCTGACGCTGACGGACAACCGGATCGAGGCCCTGCCCGACGCGCTCGGGCGACGGCCCAAGCTGCAGAAGCTGATGCTGGCCGGCAACCGCCTTCGCACCCTCCCGGCAAGCCTCGCCGGGGCGCCGAACCTCGAACTGCTCCGGCTCTCCGCCAACACGCTCGACGCCCTTCCGACCTGGATCACGGCGCTTCCTCGCCTCGCCTGGCTCTCCTGGAGCGGCAACCCGTTCGAGGGCGGCATCGACCGCGGGAACGCGGCGGCGATCCCCTGGTCGCATCTCGAGCCCGGCGACCTCCTCGGCGAGGGCGCCTCGGGCCGCGTTCACCGCGCATTCTGGCGGGAGGGCGGAACGGGTCCCTCCCGGCCGGTGGCGCTCAAGCTCTTCAAGGGCACCATGACCAGCGACGGGATTCCGGACCACGAGATGGCGGCCTGCCTCCTCGCCGGCGCCCATCCGCACCTGACCGGCGCGCTCGGCCGGGTGACGGACCATCCGGAGAACGCCCAGGGCCTCGTCATGCCCCTGCTCCCGCCCGATTGGGGGGTGCTCGCGGGGCCGCCCAGCCTGGAGAGCTGCAGCCGCGACGTCTACGATCCCGGCCTGCGGCTTGCCCCCGCCGCGGCCCTGCACCTAGCCCGGGGAGTCGCCGCAGCAGCGTCCCACCTTCACGGCCGCGCCCTGCTCCACGGCGACCTCTACGCCCACAACATTCTCTGGGACGGTGCGGTGGGCGAGGCGGTGCTCAGCGATTTCGGGGCGGCCTCGATGCTGCCCGCCGGCGACGCAGGTCGCGCCCTGCAGCGGCTCGACGTGCGGGCCTGGGGCCTGCTGCTCGGCGAATTGCTCGACCGCTGCGATGCTCCCGGGGCGGCCGCCCTGCGTGCGCTGGAGGAGGCCTGCGTGCAGCCCGATCCGGCGGCCCGCCCGCTCATGGCCGAGGTGGTGGAGACCCTCCACCGGCTCGCACCGGCCGCGGCATGATCAGGCGGGCTCGGCGTCCAGGCAGCACTTCTTGAACTTCTTCCCGCTGCCGCATGGGCAGGGATCGTTGCGGCCGACATCCTTGAAGGGGTTGCGCAGCGGCTGGCCGGCATCCTCCGCCGTCCAGGCCAGCGCCGCGACGGGATCGTCGAGAGTGCCGTGGCGACCGGGATCGAACCGGTCCGGATCGCCCGGCCGCGCCTCGGCCTGCCGCAGCGTCGTCCGAAACCAGACGGCGTCGCCGCAGGCATCGGTGATGCGACCGTCCCTGCGCGCCGCCTCGTAGCGAGGCGCGAGCTCGCGGAGGCCGAGGAGCGCGATCGTCTCCTCCCAGCCGCCCCAGCCCGTATCGCCCTCGACGGCGACACCCTTCTCGTCGAACCGGACCAGCAGGTCGCGCGTCTGCGCCCGGTCCAGGCGACCCTTCCAGGTCAGGAAGGTTAGGGCAGCGAAAAGTTCGTTGCGCACCAGCGGGTCGGTGGTGCTGTCGAGGAGGCGCGCGTGGAGCGACGCGACATCGCCGTCGAAGACGCTCGCGACGATCCGCGCCAGCGTCTCCGCGACGGCGTCGCCGAGGAGGGCGTCGAGGTTCTCGCCGTCCTCGCGCAGGAGGCGCATGATGGGTGCGAAGGCGCGCGCGTCGCGGGAACCGGCCAGGGCGTGCAGGCCCCAGAACAGCAGGTTGGCGTCCGCCTCGTCGAGCTCCTGTCCGTCGGCCGCCCGTTCGAGGACGCGCAGGACCTCGTCCGCCACCGTCTCCGGCGCCCGGAGGGCATCGATCAGCGCCTGTCGCGGCAGGTAGGTCGCCGATGACAGCGCCGCGACGTTGGGATGGCTCATGGCGTCTCCCGCCGGGCGGCTCTCAAGAGCGCAGGGTCGCGCCGGTCTTGCGGGAGACCTCCGCCACGATCCGCCCGCTCACCGCCTCGATCTCGGCATCCGTCAGCGTGCGCTCGACGGGCTGCAGCCGCACCGCGATCGCCACCGACTTCGAGCCCTCGGGGATGCCGACGCCTTCGTAGATGTCGAACACGTCGACGCCCGCGATGAGCTTGCGCTCCGCCCCCTGCGCCGCCCGCACCACGTCGCCGGCCGCCACGTCGCGGCCGACCACGAAGGCGAAGTCGCGCGAGACCGGCTGGAAGTCGGGCAGGTCGAGGGGGGGCCTGGCCTTGGTCGGCCGATACTTCGGCAGCGGGATCGCGTCCAGGACGATCTCGAAGGCGACGAGCCCCCCCTTGAGGTCGAGCGCCTTCATGATCCGCGGGTGGACCTCGCCGAAATGCCCGACCGGGTTCTTGGGGCCGAACTGAAGCGTGCCCGAGCGACCCGGATGCAGCCAGGCCGGACCGCCCGCCACGACCTGGAGCCCGCCCGTCGGCACGCCGAGGGCGGCCATGAGAGCCAAGACGTCGGCCTTGGCCTCGAAGACGTCGACGGTCTTATGCGAGCCGTCCCAATGCCGTCCGTTGCCGGCATGCCCGGCCGTGCCGCGGCGCAGGCCCGCCGCCCGCACGGTCTGGCCCTCGGGCTGGTCGCTGGCGAAGCATTGCCCGACCTCGAACAGGGCCACGTCGGGATAGCCGCGGTCGGCGTTGCGCTGGGCGGCGCGCATCAGCCCGGGCAGAAGGCTTGGGCGCATGTCGGAGAGTTCCGCGGCAATCGGGTTGGCGAGCGCGAGATCGGCCCCGCCGCCGCCGAAGAGCAGCGCGTCCTCGCGCGGGATGAAGGACCATGTCACCGCCTCGACGAGGCCGCGGCTCGCGAGCGCACGCTTGGCGAGGCGGGTCCGCTTCTGGAGAATGCTGAGCACGACTTTTCCGGCGTCCCTTTCGGGAACGGTAAGAGGCTTCGGCTCGATCCGGTCCAGGCCGGCGATGCGGATGATCTCCTCGACGAGGTCGGCCTTGCCCTCGACGTCCGGCCGCCAGGAGGGCGTGAGCACCTTCGCACGGTCGTTGCCGCCGGCGACGTGGAACCCGAGCGCCTCCAGAGTCACCTTCATCTCGGCGCGGGAGAGCTCGAGACCGGCCAGCCGCCGGACCTCGGTCCAGGGAAAGTCGATGACGCGCTCGGTCGCGGGCGGCTCGCCGGCGATCACCGCCCGGGTCGGCGTGCCGCCGCAGATCTCCATGACGAGGCGGGTGGCGAGGTCGAGGCCCGGCAGGGTGAAGGCGGGGTCGACGCCGCGCTCGAAGCGGTAGCGCGCATCCGTGACGATGCCGAGCCGACGCCCGCTGCGCGCGATGTTGGTCGGGTCCCACAGGGCGGATTCGATGAGGACGTCGGTGGTCCCCTCGTCGCAGCCGGAGGCCTCGCCGCCGATGATGCCGGCGATGGATTCCGGGCCGTTCGCATCGGCGATCACGACGGTGTCGTCATCGAGCTGATAGGTGCGCCCGTCGAGCGCCGCGAGCTCCTCGCCCGGCTGCGCGCGACGAACCGTGAGCCCGCCCGCCACCTTGGCCGCATCGAAGACGTGGAGCGGCCGGCCGCGATCGAAGGTCAGGTAGTTCGTGATGTCGACGAGCGCGTTGATCGGGCGCAGGCCGATCGCGCGCAGCCGCGCCTGCATCCAGGCCGGCGACGGACCGTTGCGGATGCCGCGCACCAGCCGGAGCGTGAAGAGCGAGCAGAGGCCGCGATCGCCTGCCTCGAAAGCGAGGGTTACGGGCACCGGGCAGTCGCCCTCCCCGCGCACGGGCGGCATCGGCTCGCGCTTGAGGCTGCCCAATCCCGTCGCCGCGAGGTCGCGGGCGATGCCGTGGATCGACGTGCAATCCGGCCGGTTCGGCGTCAGGTTGATCTCGATCATCGGATCGTCGAGCCCGGCATAGACCGCGTAGGGCTGGCCGACCGGCGCCTCGGCGGGAAGGTCGAGGATGCCGTCATGGTCCTCGCCGATCCCGAGTTCGGCGCCCGAGCAGAGCATGCCGCGGCTCTCGACGCCGCGGATCGTGCCGACGGCGAGCGTGATGTCCTTGCCCGGCACGTAGGTGCCCGGGGGCGCGAAGACGGAGAGCATGCCCGCCCGCGCGTTCGGGGCGCCGCAGACGACCTGGACCGGCGTCCCGTCGCCCGCATCGACGGTGCAGACGCGCAGGCGGTCGGCGTTCGGATGCTGCTCGGCGGTGAGCACGCGCGCGACGACGTAGGGCTTCAGGGCGGCCGCCTTGTCCTCGATGCGCTCCACCTCGAGGCCGATCCGCGTCAGCGTCTCGGCGATGATGTCGAGGGACGCCTCGGTGTCGAGGTGGTCCTTCAGCCAGGAGAGAGTGAATTTCATTTGCTTCTGTCTTTGAAGATCAGATGGACGGCAAGGGTCAGCTTAGCCTCTGCCGGAAGAGCATCGAGACGGGAGACGATTTCTCTCGCCTGAGCCACGAAATCGCGCGCTTGATCCGCCTCGTAGAAATTGATCCTCGGCGGAGCGTAGTCGGCCTGCATCCGAGCGCTTTGAAGAGGAACTATCAATTCGCCGATTCTGCTGAGATGCTTGCTCTGCCGCAAAGGACTTCCGGTGGCCTGGAAGGCGTTCTTCATCGACCCATGGTCAAGAGCGCGATAGACGCGCTCGTACTCCGCCGTGTCCCGGCCCTGATCCGGTAGAAGTGCGTCGGCGTAGGTCCTCATCAGCGCGTGAAAAGCCGCATAGTAAGCCGTGCTGACCGCGCGCCGCTTCACCGCGGAGCTGCGCGGGTGCTGATCGATCAGCGCGTCGGCTAGATCCAACAGGCGTCCAACGTGGGTGCCCATCCGCTAGTCGATATCCGGCTGAGACTGCCGCTCGCTCACGACATCGTTCGTGAGGAAGACAAAGCGCTCCTCACCCTTGGCAATCAGGGCGTCCCGAAGATCGTGGACCGCGCCGATCAGAGCCTCGCGCCGCTCCTGCGGCCGACGCTCGTACCGAGCTGTCACGCGAATAATAGACTCGCCGTCGAAGTCGATGTCCGAGCGGACATCGGCGCCCTTGAATCCCGCTTCAGGAACGCGGGTCCTGAGGACGTTCGACACGACCTCCTGGATTTCCTGATCCGTCATCGGTCTCCTCCGCAGCTCTTACCCCGTCAGCCCGCTCACCAAGCTCGGCACGTCCAGCGGCCGGAAGCCGTAATGGTCGAGCCAACGGACATCGGCCTCGAAGAACGGGCGCAGGTCCGGCATGCCGTATTTCAGCATCGCGATCCGGTCGATCCCGACGCCGAAGGCGAATCCCTGGACCGCATCGGGATCAAGGCCGCAATTCCGGAGCACGTTGGGGTGAACCATGCCGCAGCCGAGGATCTCGAGCCAGTCGGTCCCCTCGCCGAAGCGGATCTCGCCGCCCCTGCGCGAGCACTGGATGTCGACCTCCGCCGAGGGCTCGGTGAAGGGGAAGAACGAGGGCCGGAACCGCATCGTGACGGCATCGACCTCGAAGAAGGTCCGGCAGAACTCCTCCAGCACCCATTTCAAGTTGGCGATGTTGGCGGATCGGTCGATCACCAGCCCCTCGACCTGATGGAACATCGGCGTGTGGGTCTGATCGGAATCGTGCCGGTAGGTCCGCCCGGGGCAGATCACGCGGATCGGCGGCTCCTGCGCGCGCATCGTCCGGATCTGGACCGGCGAGGTATGCGTGCGCAGAACCTTGCGCTGGCCGTTGCGGTCGGGCGCCAGGAAGAAGGTGTCGTGCATCTCGCGGGCCGGGTGGCCGGGCGGGAAGTTGAGCGCCGTGAAGTTGTTGTCGTCCGTCTCGATGTCCGGCCCTTCCGCCACCGAGAAGCCCATCCCGGCGAAGATCGCGGTGACCTCGTCCATGACCTGGCTGATCGGGTGGATGCGGCCCCGCACCTCCGGCGCCTCGCGCACGGGCAGCGTCACGTCGATACGCTCGGCGGCGAGCCTGGCCTCCAGCGCGGCCTCGGCCAGCGCCTCGCGGCGCGTGCCGATGGCGGCCTGAACCCGGTCGCGCAGGCCGTTGATGAGGGGCCCCCGCTCCTTGCGTTCCTCGGGCGTCATGGCACCCAGCGTCTTGAGGAGGTCGGAGACGGAGCCCTTCTTGCCCAAGGCCGCCACGCGGACGGCTTCGAGCGCCGCCTCGTCCGAGGCGTTCGCGACTTGGCCAAGGAGATCGGCCTGGAGCGTGTCGAGATCGGTCATCGCGGGAACTCAGGGCTGCTTCGGGCTTGCGCGAGGGTTTCGCGGGTCGGGCCCGCGGATGCAAGCGATGTGTCCGACGCACCCGCAACGGGTTCGCGGACATGACGAAGGCGCGGCCCGCGAGGACCGCGCCTTCATGAACCGTTGCGGTCGCCAGGAGCGGTTAAGCCGCCTTGCGCTGCTGGTCCGGGAGGGCGGCCTTGGCCTTCTCGACCACGGCGGCGAAGCTCGCCGGCTCGTGGATCGCGAGTTCCGAGAGGGCCTTGCGGTCCACCACGATGCCTGACTTCGCGAGCGCATCGATGAAGCGCGAATAGGTCAGGCCGTGCTCGCGGACCGCCGCGTTGAGACGCTGGATCCAGAGGGCGCGGAAGGTGCGCTTCTTGTTCTTGCGGTCGCGGTATGCGTACTGCATCCCCTTCTCGACCGCCTGCTTGGCGATGCGGATCGTATTCTTGCGCCGGCCGTAATAGCCCTTGGCGGCCTTGAGGACTTTCTTGTGCTTCGCGTGACTGGTCACGCCGCGCTTGACGCGGGCCATGTGGGATCTCCTGGGTTGAGAGGAAGCAGTCTGACGGTGAAGGTGCTCAGCCGTTCGGCAAGAAGTACTTCTTCACGTTGGCGGCATCGCCCTCGAACAGGGTGGTGGTGCCGCGCAGGTTGCGGATCTGCTTCGTCGTCCGCTTGATCATCCCGTGCCGCTTGCCGGCCTGGGCGTACATGACCTTACCGGTCCCGGTGATCTTGAAGCGCTTCTTCGCGCCCGACTTCGTCTTCAGCTTGGGCATTTGGCTCTCCTGGCGCGAATGCGTCCGGCCCGGGAGGGACCGGCGATGCGCGCTCGATTGATGCTTCTGGTGGAGCAGCACGAACCGCCACGGCAGCCCTGATCGGCCGGGCGGTTCAACGCGAGGGCGCCTATGACAGAAAAGCGACGCGCTTTCAATGCCGGCAGCATGGGTGTGATGGTGCGGGCGGTCGGAATCGAACCGACACTCTGTCACCAGAACCGGATTTTGAGTCCGGCGCGTCTACCAGTTCCACCACGCCCGCAATCCTCGCCTCATGGCACAGGATCGCGTTTCGGGCCAGGGGGTCCGAGCCCGGCGGAGGGCGGGCGTCTCGCCAGCGGGCGGCGGGTGTGCTCAAAAGGCGGCCCTTCGCCGTCGAACGGACCTGAACTTCCGATGTGGCGTTCCGTTGCTACCGCATTGGGCTCGACGCAACGCCGACGGCTGCCCTCGATTCCTCTCGTCCAAGGTTCCTCTCCGCCATGAACGAAGGCGCGCTCCTGCGGCTTTACCGGGCCGCCCTCCTCGTCCTGATCGGGTCGGCGCTCACGATCGCCGGCGCCTTCTACTTCGAGCTCGTGCTCGGCTACGCGCCGTGCAAGCTCTGCCTGACCGAGCGCATTCCCTATTACGCCGCGATGCCGCTCGCGCTCCTGACGCTGACCGTGCCGGAGCGCGCCGGCAGGCTGTTGCTCGGTCTCGCCGCGCTCGGCCTGCTCTACGGGGCCGGGCTCAGCGTCTATCACGCGGGCGCCGAATGGGGCTTCTGGGCCGGCCCCAGCGATTGCGGTGCCGGCACCGGCCCCAATCCGAGCAGCGTCGGCGATTTCCTGAACACGCTGCAGACGACTCGCGTCGTCGATTGCTCGACGGCGGCCTGGCGACTCCTCGGCGTCTCGCTCGCCGGATGGAACGCCGTCATCGCGGCTGTCCTGGCCTCGATCGCCGGCACCGCGGCGGCTCGGTCCTGACCGCCTAGTGGCGATCGTCCGGTAGCGTCGGCAGCGGGGCGACGTCGATGCCTTCCTCGACGAGGGCCCGCGCCTCGTCGGGGCTCGCCTCGCCGTAGATCGCGCGCGCGGGGATCTCGCCGTAATGCATCCGCCGCGCCTCCTCGGGGAAGCGCCCGCCGACATGGTCGGCCGTCTTGGCGACGTGCTCGCGCACGGCGCGCAGCATCGCCCGGATCTGCCGCTCCGGCTCCGAGATCATCGCGACCGGCTCGGGCGGAGCCGGCGCCGTCGGGACGGCCTCCGCCTCGATCAGAGCCGGCGCGCGGCTGCCGCGGGACAGGGCCGGCGCCATCATGGCCTTGGCCACCGTCACCGAGTTGCAGACCGGGCAGCTCACGAGGCCGCGGGCCGCCTGCTCGTCGTAGGACGCGCTCGACGGGAACCAGCTCTCGAAGGCGTGGCCGGAATCGCAGTGAAGATTGTACCGGATCATGGCTGCGGGGTTTTCAGGCGGCGCGGCCTGCCCGCTCGATCGTGAACGGTCTGGCGTGCTGGAGGGTGGGGATGCGCGCCCGCGCATCCGTGACTAGGGCGAGGTCGATCTCGGCCAGGATGACGCCGGGTTCCGCCCCGCCGGCATCGGCGAGCACCCGGCCCCAGGGATCGATGATCAGGGAGTGGCCGTAGGTCTCGCGGCCGTCCTCGTGCACCCCGCCCTGCGCGGCCGAGATCATGAAGGAGCCGGTCTCGATGGCGCGCGCCCGGTGCAGGACGTGCCAATGCGCCTCCCCGGTCTGGCGGGTGAAGCAGGCCGGCGCCGTCAGCACCGCGGCGCCCGCCTGGGCCAGCGCGTGGTAGAGCGCCGGGAAGCGCAGGTCGTAGCAGATCGCCAACCCGAGCGGCGCCCAGGGCGTCTCGGCGACGATCGCACGGTCGCCGCAGGTGTAGAGCGCGGATTCCCGCCAGCGCTCGCCGTTCGGCAGATCGACGTCGTAGAGGTGGAGCTTGTCGTAGGCCGCGGTGATCGCGCCCTCGGCGTCGATGAGGAAGGCGCGGTTGGCGATCTTCTCGCCGCTGCGCACGGCCAGCGAGCCGATATGGACGACGATGCCGAGCTCGCGGGCGACTTCGCGCAGGCTCGCGAGCGTCGCGTCCTCGTCCTGCCCGCGCACCTGCTCGAAGAGCTTCGTGCGGCTGCGCTCGACCAGCGAGGTCATCTCCGGCGTCTGCACGTAATGCGCGCCGGCGGCGGCAGCCTCCCGAAGCCCGGCGACGGCCGCGTCGCGGTTGGCGAGGGGATCGCGTCCCGAGCGCATCTGGACGCAGGCGGCGACGAAGCGGGTTTCGGTCATGAGGCGAGCAGGGGCTCGAGCTTGCCGGCGCCGTTCAGGGCGTAGAGGTCGTCGCAGCCCCCGACATGGGTCTCGCCGATGAAGATCTGCGGCACGCTGGTGCGGCCGCCGGCGCGCTCGACCATCGTCTTGCGCGCGCCGGGCACGCGCTCGACGTCGATCTCGGTGAAGGCGGCGCCCTTCTCCTTCAGCAGGCTCTTGGCCGCCGAGCAGTAGGGACACCAGGCCGTGGTGTAGATGGTGATGGGCGGCATCGTGGGAAGCGTCCGGCGAGGTTGCCGTTCGCATATAGGCGAGGGCCGGGACTCTTCCTAATGCTTGTCGCCAGAGGAGCTCGCCTCAGGCGGCGAGGAGCTTCTCGACTTCGTTCACGAGGTCGCGCAGGTGGAAGGGCTTCGAGAGCACCTTCGCATCCTTCGGAGCCTTGGAATCGGGGTTCAGGGCGACCGCCGCGAAGCCGGTGATGAACATCACCTTGATGTCGGGATCGAGCTCGGTCGCGCGGCGCGCCAGCTCGATGCCGTCCATCTCCGGCATCACGATGTCGGTGAGGAGGAGCTCGAACGGTTCCTCGCGCAGGCGGTTATAGGCCGAGAGGCCGTTGTCGAAGGAGAGGACGTCGTAGCCGGCGTTCTGCAGCGCCTTCGCGAGGAAGCGCCGCATATCGTTGTCGTCTTCCGCCAGGAGGATCTTCATCGGACGGCACCGTACCCTTGAGTCGCTGTGTTCATTTCATAAAGCGGCGGTATGGTAAACAAGGTGTTAGCGTGGCCGGTCCCGAGGCGTGTCGTGCCGCGCGCGGGCGGGCAGTGTTGCAGTGGACAGGGCGAGCGGTACCACCCAAAGTGACGGAATGCGTTTCTCCGCCGCCCCGAGGCGCCCGCGCCCCGATGAGTGAACCCACCCCCGCGCCAGGCGCCGGAGCGGCCGGCTTCGACCCGCCCTTCGTCGTCGACGAGCCCGAAGCGCACACGCTTCCCTTCGTGTTCAACACGCCCCATTCCGGCTCCGTCTACCCGCGCGCCTTCCTCGCCGCGGCGCGCCTCGATGCGCTGGCGCTGCGGCGGTCGGAGGATGCCTATGTCGACCGGTTGTTCGCGCCTGTGGTCGACCTCGGCGCGCCGCTCATGCGGGCGCATTTCCCCCGCGCCTATCTCGACGTGAACCGCGAGCCCTACGAGCTCGACCCGCGGATGTTCGACGGGCGGCTGCCGGCCTTCGCCAATACCCGCTCCATGCGCGTCGCGGGCGGGCTCGGAACGGTGCCGCGCGTCGTCGCCGACGGCCAGGAGATCTATCGCGGACGGCTGCCGGTGGAGGAGGCGGTGGCGCGCATCGAGTACCTCTACAAGCCCTATCACCGGGTCCTGCGCGGCCTCATCCAGCGCACGTCGCGGCAGTTCGGCCACGCCATCCTGATCGATTGCCATTCGATGCCGTCGTCGAGCCTCGGCCGCGACGAGGACGCGAAGGCCGACTTCGTCCTCGGCGACCGCTTCGGCACGAGCTGCGCGCCGCTGCTGATCGCGGCCTTCGAGCGACATCTGAGCGCCCGGGGCTACAAGGTGACCCGCAACAAGCCCTACGCGGGCGGCTTCATCACGGAGCATTACGGCGAGCCGAATATCGGGCGCCACGCGCTTCAGATCGAGATCAACCGGGCGCTCTACATGAACGAGTCCACGCTCGCGATCACGCCGGGCTTCCCGGACTTGATCTGGAGGCTTCGGGAGGTGGTGATGGCCGTCGCGGCGGAAGCGGCCGACCTCGGACCTCGCCGCATGGCGGCGGAGTAGCGATCACCCCCTCAGGCAAAGAAAAAGGCCGCTCTTGCGAGCGGCCCGAAGTCTAGGGAGGAAACGCCCAAGTAGGGCTGCCGGACCGCGACGCCATCGCGATCCCGCAATGCACAAATTAAAGTGCGACGCACAAAACGCAAGGCTCATTCGGGGCTGAATGCCCGCTCTGAGTGCATGGCTTGCCCGCGCTCAGCGCAAGAGCTTGACCGTGGCGCAAACTCTTCGCTCAGGCCCGACCCAACAGGGCGGCGATCTCGGCCTTGAGCGGCCCGGCGAGATCCTCGCGCTCCAGGGCGTAGGCGATGTTGGCGGTGAGGAAGCCGAGCTTGGAGCCGGTGTCGTAGGTCCGGCCCTCGTAGCGCAGCCCAAAGAAGTTCTGCTCCGCGGCGAGCTTGATCATCGCGTCGGTGAGCTGGATCTCGCCGCCGGCACCGGTCTCGCCGCGCTCCAGGATGGCGAAGATCTCGGGCTGCAGGATGTAGCGGCCCGAGATGATGAAGTTCGAGGGCGCGGTCCCCTGCTTGGGCTTCTCGACCATCCCGGTGATCTCGAAGGTCCGGTCGAAGGTCTCGCCGACGCTGACGATGCCGTACTGGTGCGTCTCCTCCGGCTTCACCTCCTCGACGGCGATGATGTTGCCGCCGTGCCGCTCGTAGGCCGAAAGCATCTGGCCCATGCAGCCGCGGCTGAGCATGTCGGGCAAGAGCACCGCGAAGGGCTCATCGCCGACGATCTCGCGGGCGCACCAGACGGCATGGCCGAGGCCCAGCGGCGCCTGCTGGCGGGTGAAGCTCGTCTGGCCGGCCTTGGGCAGGTCGCGCTTCAGCTCCTCGTAGGCCGCCTGCTTGCCGCGCGCCTGCAGGGTGTGGTCGAGCTCGAACGCGATGTCGAAATGGTCCTCGATCACCGCCTTGCCGCGGCCGGTGACGAAGATGAAGTGCTCGATGCCGGCCTCGCGGGCCTCGTCGACGACGTGCTGCACGACCGGCCGGTCGACGACGGTGAGCATCTCCTTGGGCACCGCCTTGGTGGCGGGAAGGAAGCGGGTGCCGAGACCGGCGACGGGGAGGACGGCCTTGCGAATGGGTTTCATCGAAAGTGGTCCAGTCGATAGGAAGACGGGGACGAACCGGTGGCGGCTCGCGAAGCTCGAAACGTTTAAGTCTCACCGGGTCGTCGCGACCGACGCGGCCCCTGCGGCATAAACGACGCCGGGACTTTACGATAGAACGGTGCTGCGGGAAGCGGGAGGAACGAGAATGGCAGTTCTGGTCACGGGCGGGGCGGGCTACATCGGCAGCCACATGGTGCTGGCGCTGATCGATGCGGGCCAGGAGGAGATCATCGTCCTCGACGATCTCTCGACCGGGTTCGACTGGGCGCTGCCGCCGGAGGTCAAGCTCGTGGTGGGCGACGTGGCCGACCAGGCCCTCGTCACCGAGCTCATTCTCCAGCACCGCGTCGACGCGATCGCCCATTTCGCGGCCAAGATCGTGGTGCCGGATTCCGTCGCCGATCCGCTCGGCTACTACCTCGCCAACACCGTGAAGACCCGCGCGCTCATCGAGACGGCGGCGCGCACCGGCGTGAAGCACGTCATCTTCTCCTCGACGGCGGCCGTCTACGGCGAGCCCGAGATCGTGCCGGTGCCAGAGGATCTGGTGGCCGCGCCGATCAACCCTTACGGCCGCTCGAAGCTGATGAGCGAGTGGATGATCGCCGACGCCGCGAAGGCGCATGGCTTCTCCTACGTCATCTTGCGCTACTTCAACGTGGCCGGCGCCGACCCGCGCGGGCGCACCGGCCAGTCGACGCCGAACGCGACGCATCTCATCAAGGTCGCGACGCAGGCCGCGCTGGGCCAGCGAAGCCACCTCGAGGTGTTCGGCACCGACTACCCGACGCCCGACGGCTCCTGCCTGCGCGACTACATCCAGGTCTCCGATCTCGCCGAGGCGCACCGCGTCGCCCTCGACCACCTGCGCTCCGGCGGCGACAGCCTGACGCTGAATTGCGGCTACGGGCGCGGCTATTCGGTTCTGGAGGTGATCGAGGTGGTCAAGCGCATCTCGGGGCGGGACTTCGAAGTGCGTCTCTCTCCCCGCCGCCCCGGCGATCCGGCCCGGATCGTGGCGGGCGCCGACCGCATCCGAGCGGAGCTGGGCTGGAGCCCGAAACACGACGACCTCGACGGGATCGTCGCGCAGGCGCTGGCTTGGGAGGAGGCGCTCGGGCGTCGCAACCGGACGTGAGGGCGAGACTTCTACGATGGGTCGCACTGGCCGCGGCATCGTCCGTGCCGGCTGCAGCAGCCCCTGAACCGACGCGCGCACTCCCTCCTCCCTCTGCGGGCGAGGGGGGAGGGAGTGCGCGCGCGAAGCCGGCCGCTCGTGTTCTCGAAGCGTCGCAGGATTTCCGCGGCTTCATCGAATCCCTCCGTCCGGACGCGGAGGCACGCGGGGTCTCGCGGGCCACCTTCGACGCCGCCTTTCGAGGCGTGACGACGCCCGACGCCGACGTGCTGGCGCGAACCCGCAAGCAGGGCGAGTTCGGCCGTCCGGTCTGGGACTACCTCGTCGGCGCGGTCTCTCCCGGCCGGATCACGCGAGGTCGGGCGCAGGCGGCGCGCCTGTCGGCGACGCTGAGCCGGATCGAGTCCGAGACGGGCGTGCCGCGCTGGATCGTCCTCGCCTTCTGGGGCGTCGAGTCGGATTTCGGCGCGAGCGGCGGCTCCGTGCCGACGATCCGGGCGCTCGCCACCCTGGCCCAGGCCCGGCACCGCGGCACCCTGTTCCGCGACGAGCTTCTTGCTGCCCTGGCGATCCTTGAGCGGGGCGACATCGCGCCGGAGCGCATGAAGGGCTCCTGGGCCGGCGCGATGGGCCAGGTGCAATTCCTGCCCTCGAGCTTCCTCAAGCATGCGGTCGATTTCGACGGCGACGGCAGCCGGGACATCTGGGCCTCGGAGCCCGACGCGCTGGCCTCGATCGCGGGCTACCTGAAGAATCTCGGCTGGAACCTCGCCTTCTCCTGGGGCTACGAGGTTGCCCTGCCCGAGGGCTTCGATCTCACGCGATACCGCGGCGAGCTCGGTGATTTTGCGCGACGCGGCGTGCAGCGCACGGACGGCGGCGCCCTCCCCGCCGCGGGCCAAGCGAGCCTGTTCCTGCCCGGCGGGATGGGTGGTCCGGTCTTCCTGATCACCGACAATTTCAAGGTGATCCGGGCCTACAACACCTCGGATTCCTACGCGCTGGCCGTGGGCCACCTGGCCGATCGCCTCGCCGGCGGGCCGGCGCTCGCGGCACCCTGGCCGAACGCGGCGCCCCGTCTCGACAAGGCCGGTCTCCAGGGCGTTCAGGCGGCGCTGGCCGCCCGCGGCCTCTATGCCGGCGAGGCCGACGGCCGGGCCGGGCCGAAGCTGCGCGAGGCGGTGCGGCAGTACCAGATCCGGGAGGGGATCACCGCCGACGGCTACGCGACGCCGGCGCTGCTGGAGCGGCTGCGCAGCCCGCGCTGAGTCGCCCTGTGATTCCGCGGCGAAGGGTCTATGTTGTCGCGAGAGGGGCCGCCGTCGTGCCGGCGCGACGGGCTTGGTTTTCGGGACTCGCGATGACGCTTCTGACCCCGTCGAGGCTGCTGCGATCCGCGGCGATGGTTCTCTCCGTCGCCGCACCGCTGAGCCTCGTCGAGACGCGGCCCGCCCAAGCCCAATGGGACGACGGCTACGAGGACGTGCCCCGCCGCCGTGCCCGCGAGTATTACCGCGACGATGGCGGCTACGGCGCCCGCCAGGCCAACCGGCGCTACGCGCCGCCGCAGGAGCAGCAGCGCCAGTTCTACTGGCCCTGGGAGGACCGCACGCAGCAGGCGCCCCCGGCACCGACGCCCGGCGCCAGACCGACGCGCCCCCGCTCCCCGGCCTACGCCGACGAGCCCCGCTCCCGCCGCCCGCGCCCGGCCGCGCCGGTGGCCGCCCAGCCCAAGCCCGCCGTGCCCAAGGCCGAGCCGTCGATCCGGATCGCGGTGTTCGGCGATTCCCTCGCGAGCTACCTGAAGAGCGGCCTCACCGACGTGTTCGAGGACAATGCCGACGTGGCGGTGATCGACCGCTCTCGAGGCGATAGCGGCCTCGTGCGCCGGGATGTCGTCGACTGGCCCAAGGCCGCCGAGGAGTTCATCAAGGCCGGCTCCAAACCCGCCTACGCCGTCGTGATGCTCGGCGCCAACGACCGCCAGGCCATCCGCGAGGGCGACCAGAGCGCCGAGCCGCTGACCGAGCGCTGGCGCGAGATCTATCGCGGCCGGGTCGACGCCCTGGTCAAGGTGTTCTCCGAGCAGAAGGTGCCCCTGATCTGGGTCGGCGCGCCGCCGATGCGCAGCGAGTCGCTCACCAAGGACATCGCCGCGATCAACGAGATCTACCGCGAGCGCGTGAGCCGAGGCGGCGGCACCTATGTCGATGTCTGGCCCGGCTTCGTCGACGAGCGCAACCGCTTCGTCGTTTCGGGGCCGGACCTGGAGGGTCAGCCCGCCAAGCTGCGCACCTCGGACGGGGTCCACTTCACCAAGGCCGGCGCCCGCAAGGTCGCGCATTTCGCCGATGTCGAGCTGAAGCGCCTGATGGGCGCGGGCGCACCCGCCCCGGCAGACGCGCAAGCCGCTCCCGCGGTGGCCGCGACTCCGGCCCCCACGCTCGAGGGCACCATCCCAAAGCTCGACGACACGGCGGCGCTGGACCGCCACATCACCGCGATGCTCCCGAGTCTGCCCGAGCCGCCCGGCATCCCGGCCCTGCCGGTCAAGCCCGCGGCCGGACCGGTCGTGCCCCTGAGCCGGCCGGAGGTCTCGCCCGGCGGCGTCCTCCTGAGCGGTCGCCCCGGCGAGCCGGATCCCTCGGGAGCGGTGGAGCGCACCCTGCAGCGCGGCGCCCCGCCTCCGCCCCAGCCGGGGCGCGCGGACGATTTCAGATGGCCGCCGGGCTGAGGCATCCGACTAGATCAAGTCCAGAGCCTCAAGCACTGCCGCCACGCGCTGCCGAGCGGTGTCGGGGAGCGGGAGGATCGGCCGCGGCGGAGCCGCGCGGCAGAGGCCGAGCAGGTCGGCGCTCGCGTACATCACCCGTAGGCTCGAGAAATCCTTGAACAGGGTCCAGAGCGGTTCGAGGCGCGCGTTCAACCGCCGGGCTTCCGCCGCGTCGCCTCGACCCGTCGCCCGAACGATCGCCATGCCGGCTTCGGGAAACAGGCCGGCGACGACGCTGTACCAGGCGTCCGCGCCGGCGATCAGCGTCTCGACCGCGTTCCAATCGCCGCTGTAGCCGAGCGAGAAGCCGTCCGGCACGACGCCGCGCAACGCCGCGAGCTGCGCCGGAACGGCCTGCGCTTCGGGCGCCGGACCCTTGAGGGCGGCGATCCCCGGCACGCGGCTCAGGCGGCCGATGAGCGAGGAGCTGAACCGGAAATGCGTGGTGCCGGGATTGTCGTAGATGCAGAGCGGCAGCCCGCCCTCCCCAGCGACCGTGACGAAGTGCTCGAAGACCTCGTCCTCTGTCAGTGGGGTGTAGGAAACGGGCGCCAGGAGGCCGGCAGCCGCACCGGCGGCCTTGGCGTCCTGGGCGAGCCGCACAGCCTCGTCCGTGCGCAGGGCGCCGATTCCGACGAGGATCGGAACCTTGCCGGCCACCTCCTCGATCGTCGCCTCGAGAGCGCGGCGGCGCTCGGCGCGCGTGAGATAGACATAGGTGCCGGTGCTGCCGAGCAGGCCGATGGAATCCACCTGCGCCGTGCGAAGCCGCTCGACGAGCCCACGCAGGGCTGGGACGTCGACGCGGCCTTCGGCATCCGCCGGCGTGATCGGGAATGCGCAGAGGCCTTTTCATGCCAAGTCCGATCGATCAGCTCAGTTGGGTACTGACAGCGCGCTTCCCTCCCCCTTGTGGGGAGGGATCGAGGGTGTGGGTGGTTCCGCTGGCCTCCGCAGCAGGGTCACCCAGCCACCCCCACCTCCCACCTCCTCCCCCTAAAAGGGGGAGGAGAGGCGTCTTACTCGCGTCGGCCTATGGGGCGAAACTCAGCGCGGCAGCACGCTCGCGCCCATCAGCGCCTCGTCGATGGAGCGCGCGGCCTGGCGGCCCTCGCGGATCGCCCAGACCACCAGGGACTGGCCGCGGCGCATGTCGCCCGCCGCGTAGATCTTCTCGTTCGACGTCCGATAGTCGCGCTCGTTGGCGACGACGTTGCTGCGCTTGTCCATGACGACGCCGGACTGCTCCAAGAGCCCCTTGCGGACCGAGCCGGCGAAGCCGATCGCGAGGAAGACGAGGTCGGCGGGCAGGACGAACTCGCCGCCGGGCACCGGCTGGCGCTTTTCGTCGACGCGGGTACAGACGACGCCCGTGAGCTTGCCCTTCTTGCCCTCCAGCCGCAGCGTCGCGGCCTGGAACTCGCGCTCCGCGCCCTCGGCCTGGCTCGACGAGGTCCGCATCTTGGTCGGCCAGTAGGGCCAGACCGTCAGCTTGTCCTCGCGCTCGGGCGGCCGGGGGCGGATATCGAGCTGGGTCACCGAGAGCGCGCCCTGGCGGAACGAGGTGCCGACGCAATCCGAGGCCGTGTCGCCGCCGCCGATGACGACGACGTTCTTGGCGGTGGCGAGGATCGGCGGCTCGCCGTTGCCGGGCATCGGCTCGGCGCCGACCCGGCGGTTCGACTGGACGAGGAAGGGCATGGCGTAATGCACGCCCTCCAGGTCCTGCCCCGGAAGCTGCGGGTTGCGCGGGTCCTCGGCGCCGCCGGCGAAGAGTACCGCGTCGAAGGCGGCGGTGAGCTCGTCGAGCGGCTTCGTCACCCCGACATTGACGCCGTAATGGAAACGGACGCCTTCCGCCTCCATCTGCTTCACGCGCCGGTCGATGTGGCGCTTCTCCATCTTGAAATCGGGGATGCCGTAGCGCAGCAGGCCGCCAGCCTTGGGCTCGCGCTCGAAGACGTGGACCTCGTGCCCCACCCGGGCGAGCTGCTGGGCCGCCGCCATGCCGGCCGGACCCGAGCCGATCACCGCGACCTTCTTGCCCGTGCGGATCTCGGCGGGCTCGGGCTTGACCCAGCCCATGTTCCAGGCCCGGTCGGCGATGGCCTGCTCGATCGTCTTGATCGCGACCGGCTGGTTCTCGAGGTTGAGCGTGCAGGCTTCCTCGCACGGAGCCGGACAGATGCGGCCGGTGAATTCCGGGAAGTTGTTGGTGGAGTGCAGGTTGCGGTGCGCCTCCTCCCAATCGGACTGGTAGACGAGCTCGTTCCAATCCGGAATCTGGTTGTGGACCGGGCAGCCCGTATCGCCGTGGCAGAACGGAATGCCGCAATCCATGCAGCGGGCCGCCTGCTTCTTCAGGTCGTGGTCGTCGAGCGGCAGCGTGAACTCGCGGAAGTGCCGCACGCGGTCGGCCGCGAGCTGGTACTTCTGCTCCTGACGGTCGAACTCGAGAAACCCTGTGACCTTGCCCATCGTGCCCGTCTTTCGCGAGACCATCTAACGCGCCGTGCGGAGGGGGACTTGGGAGTCCCGTCGCCGCCGGTTCTCTACTCCGCCCCGGATCAGCCCGGGACCGTTCTCAATCGGCCGCGGCCGGCCGCAGCGCCTGGGTGCAACGGCCGAGCCAGGCTCGGATCGCCGGCCTTGCCGTCAGGTCGAAGCCGCCCTCGTCCGCCCATTGCGTGTAGGCGAAGAGCGCGACATCCGCGAGACTGACGCCGTGCCCGACCATCCACTGCGCGCCGGCGAGGTGCCGCTCCATCAGGTCGAGCGCCGCCTCACCCCGCCTCACCCGAGCCGGATCCCGCGCCTCGCTCGGCTTGCCGAGGTAGCGCATCTCGAACCGGCAGACCGCGATGGCCGGCTCGTGGCTGTACTGTTCCCAGAACAGCCACTCGTCCATCTTGGCCCGGAGGAAGTCCTCTCCCGGGATCAGGGCGCTGTCGCGCGCCAGATACCGCATGATCGCGTTCGACTGCGCCAGGCAGCGTCCGTCGTCGAGTTCCAGGCCCGGCACCTGCCCCGCTGGAAAGCGGGAGAGGTAATCGGGCGTCCGGCTCTCGCCCTTGAGAATGTCGACCGGCACCCATTCGTAGGAGAGCCCCACGAGATCGGCGACGATCTTGACCTTTAGGCAGTTGCCGGAGACGAGATCGCCGTAGATCCGCATCGCCGCCCTACTCCGCCGCCACGGGCATCCGCGCCATCTCCATCTCGCGCAGCGCCCGCCGGTACTCCACCGGCATCACCTTGACGAACTTGGTGCGGTAGCCCGCCCAGTCGTCGAGGATCGCCTTGGCGCGGGGCGAGCCGGTGTATTTCAGGTGGTTGGTAATGAGCTGGGAGAGCCGCTCCTCGTCGTGGCCGGACATGTCCGCCAGGATGTCGACGCGGCCCTTGGTCTCGAGGTCGCCGTCCTGGTGGAAGCGGCGCATGAGGTCGTCCTCCTCCTCGACGGGTTCGAGGTCGACCATAGACAGGTTGCAGCGGGCCGAGAACGAGCCGTCCTCGTCGAGCACGTAGGCGATGCCGCCCGACATGCCGGCCGCGAAGTTGCGCCCGGTCTCGCCGATCGAGACCACGACGCCGCCGGTCATGTACTCGCAGCCGTGGTCGCCCATGCCCTCGACCACCGCGATGGCGCCCGAGTTGCGCACGGCGAAGCGCTCGCCCGCCGAGCCGCGGATGTAGCACTCGCCGGCGATCGCCCCGTAGAGCACGGTGTTGCCGGCCATGATGGTGTGGCCCGCCGGCGCCTTGAGCGCGTCGGTCGGCCGGATGATCAGCTTGCCGCCGGACAAGCCCTTGCCGACGTAGTCGTTGGCGTGGCCGGTCAGGGCCAGGGTGACACCCGCCGCGAGCCAGGCGCCGAAGCTCTGGCCGGCGGTGCCGGCGAGCTCGACCCGGATCGTGTCGTCGGGCAGGCCCTCGTGGCCGTAGCGCTTGGCGACCATCCCTGAGAGCATCGCGCCCGCGGTGCGGTCCGAGTTGCGGATCACGTCCTCGATCACGACCGGCTCGCCGGACTCGAGGGCCGGCTGCGCCCGCTCGATCAGGCGCCGGTCGAGCACGGTATCGATCGGGTGATGCTGCTTCTCGACATGCCGGATCGCGACCTCCGGCCCGACGTCGGGCCGGTGGAAGAGCTTCGAGAAGTCGAGCCCTTTGGCCTTCCAATGCTCGATGACCTCGAGCGTATCGAGAAGGTCGGCCCGGCCGATCAGGTCCTCGAGCTTGGTGAAGCCCATCCCCGCCATCAGCTCGCGCAGCTCCTCCGCGACGTAGAAGAAGTAGTTGACGACGTGCTCGGGCGTGCCCTTGAAGCGCTTGCGCAGCACCGGGTCCTGCGTCGCGACGCCGACCGGGCAGGTGTTGAGGTGGCACTTGCGCATCATGATGCAGCCGGCCGCGATGAGCGGCGCGGTCGAGAAGCCGAACTGGTCGGCGCCCAGCAGCGCGGCGATCAGCACGTCGCGGCCCGTGCGGATGCCGCCATCGGCCTGGAGCACGACGCGGCCGCGCAGGTGGTTGAGCACCAGCGTCTGCTGCGTCTCGGCCAGCCCCGTCTCCCAGGGACCGCCCGCATGCTTGATCGAGGTGAGCGGGGCGGCGCCCGTGCCGCCGTCGAACCCTGAGATCGTGATGTGGTCGGCCCGCGCCTTGGCGACGCCGGTGGCGACCGTGCCGACGCCGACCTCGGAGACGAGCTTCACCGACACATCCGCGTCGGGGTTCACGTTCTTCAGGTCGAAGATGAGCTGGGCCAGGTCCTCGATCGAGTAGATGTCGTGGTGCGGCGGCGGCGAGATCAGGCCGACGCCAGGCGTCGCGTAGCGGACCTTGGCGATCTTGGCGTCGACCTTGTGGCCGGGCAGCTGGCCGCCCTCGCCGGGCTTGGCCCCTTGTGCGACCTTGATCTGCATCATGTCGGAATTGACGAGGTACTCCGTCGTCACGCCGAAGCGCCCCGAGGCCACCTGCTTGATCGCCGAGCGGCGCGAGCGCCCGTCGGGCATCGGCTTGAAGCGCTCGACCTCCTCGCCGCCCTCGCCCGAGTTCGAGCGGCCGCCGAAGGAGTTGACCGCGATGGCGAGCGTCTCGTGCGCCTCCTTCGAGATCGAGCCGTAGGACATGGCCCCCGTCGCGAAGCGCTTCACGATGTCGGCCGCCGGCTCGACCGCGTCGATCGACACCGGCGCGCGGCCGAGCTCGGCCGCCTGGCGAATCCGGAACAAGCCGCGGATGGTCTTGAGATGGTTCTCCTGCTCGTTCACGAGCCGGGCATATTCCCGGTAGCGCTCGGGCAGGCCGAGGCGCACCGCGTGCTGCAGCGTCGCGACGCTGTCGGGGGTCCAGGTGTGGCTCTCGCCGCGCAGGCGATAGGCGTACTCGCCGCCGACATCCAGCGCGTGGCGGTAGACCGGGGCATCGCCGAAGGCGTCGTTGTGGCGCCGGACCGTCTCCTCGGCAACCTCGGCCATGCCGATGCCCTCGATCGTCGTCGCGGTCCCGAAGAAGTCGCGGGCGACGAAGGCCGAGTTCAGGCCGACCGCATCGAAGATCTGCGCGCCGCAATAGGATTGGTAGGTCGAGATGCCCATCTTGGACATGACCTTGAGCAGGCCCTTATCGATCGACTTGATGTAGCGGTAGACGATCTCGTCGTCGGTCAGGTCGGGCGGCAGCTCGTCCTTCATCGCGATCAGCGTCTCGAAGGCGAGATAGGGGTTGATCGCCTCCGCGCCGTAGCCGGCCAGGCACGCGAAATGGTGTACCTCGCGCGGCTCGCCCGACTCGACGACGAGGCCGACCGAGGTGCGAAGCCCCTTGCGGATCAGGTAGTTGTGCACGGCCGCGGTCGCCAGCAGCGCCGGGATCGGGATGCGGTCCGGGCCGACGCCGCGGTCGGACAGGATGATGATGTTGTAGCCGCCGCGCACCGCGACCTCGGCCCGGTCGCAGAGGCGGTCGAGCGCGCCCTCCATCGCCGCCGCGCCGGATTCCGACGGGTAGGTGATGTCGAGGGTCTTGGTGTCGAAGCGGTCCTCGAAATGCCCGATCGAGCGGATCTTCTCGAGGTCCGAGTTCGTGAGGATGGGCTGGCGCACCTCGAGCCGCTTCTTGCGCGACGCCCCCTCCATGTCGAGGAGGTTCGGCCGCGGACCGATGAAGGAGACGAGGCTCATCACGGCCTCCTCGCGGATCGGGTCGATCGGCGGGTTCGTCACCTGCGCGAAGTTCTGCTTGAAGTAGGTGCAGAGCGGCTTCGGCTTGTCCGAGAGCGCCGAGAGCGGCGTGTCGGTGCCCATCGAGCCCACCGCCTCCTGGCCGGTCACGGCCATGGGCTGCATCAGGAGCTTCAGATCTTCCTGCGTGTAGCCGAAGGCCTGCTGGCGATCGAGCAGGCTGACGTCCGAGCGGGTCTCGCGCGCGACGACGGGCTTGAGGTCCTCCAGCACGATCTGGGTGTTCTTGAGCCACTCGGCATAGGGGTGGGCCGCGGCGAGCTCGCTCTTGATCTCCTCATCCGAGATGATGCGGCCCTTCTGGAGGTCGATCAGCAGCATCCGGCCCGGCTGCAGGCGCCAGGATTCGACGATCTTCTCGTCGGGGATCGGCAGCACGCCCATCTCGGAGGCGAGCACGACGAGGCCGTCCTCGGTCACGAGGTAGCGGGCGGGGCGCAGGCCGTTGCGGTCGAGCGTGGCGCCGATCTGGCGGCCGTCGGTGAAGCAGACCGCGGCCGGCCCGTCCCACGGCTCCATCAGGGCGGCGTGGTACTCGTAGAAGGCCTTGCGCTCCGCGCTCATGAGCGGATTGCCGGCCCAGGCCTCCGGGATGAGCATCATCATCGCGTGGGCCAGCGAGTAGCCGCCCTGCACGAGGAACTCGAGGGCGTTGTCGAAGCAGGCGGTGTCGGATTGGCCCTCGTAGGAGATCGGCCAGAGCTTCGAGATGTCGTTGCCGAAGAGATCGGAATCGACGCTCGCCTGGCGGGCCGCCATCCAGTTCACGTTGCCGCGCAGCGTGTTGATCTCGCCGTTATGGGCGACCATCCGGTAGGGGTGCGAGAGCCGCCAGGTCGGGAAGGTGTTCGTCGCGAAGCGCTGGTGAACGAGCGCCAGCCCCGAGACGAAGCGCTCGTCCTGCAGGTCGCGGTAATAGTGGCCGAGCTGGGTCACCAGCACCATGCCCTTGTAGACGATGGTCCGGGTCGACAGCGAGACGGGATAGAAGGCTTTCAGCCGCGGATCGTTGAGTCCGTAGACCTTGTTCGAGATCACCTTTCGCGCGGTGAAGAGCCGGCGCTCGAAGGCGTCCTCGTCGCCGACGCTGGCGGGACGGCCGATGAAGAGCTGGCGGTGGCGCGGCTCGCTCTCCTTCACGCGTTCGCCCAGGTCGGAGGGGTCGACCGGAACGTCGCGCCATCCGAGGAGCGGCAGGCCCTCGTCGGCGAGCGACTGCGCGACGATCTCCTCGATCAGGCGCACGCCCTCCGCATCCTGCGGCAGGAAGAACTGGCCGACGCCGTAATGGCCGGGTTCGGGCAGGGTGATGCCGAGGCCGGCGCATTCCTCCGCGAAGAAGCGGTGCGGAATGTGAACGAGGATGCCGCAGCCATCGCCCATCTTGGGGTCGGCACCCACCGCGCCGCGATGGTCGAGGTTCTCCAGGATCTGCAGACCCTGGGCCACGATGGCGTGGGTGCGGCGGTCGTGCATGTCCGCGACGAAGCCGACGCCGCAGGCGTCGCGCTCGCGGGCGGGGTCGTAGAGGCCCTGCGCGGCGGGCAGGCCGGCATCGCGGATCGTCAGGGTAGCACCGCCGTCGCGCGTGGCGGGGATCGAAGCCTGGGAGACTCCGAAGTCAGCAGATGCGGCCATGCTCACCATCCCTCGTGTTCCGCCCCGCTCGCATGCGAGCATGTTTCATGCCCCTGCATCCGGCGATGCCAGGGTCCGTCGTCTCACGGGAGGGGTCTTCTGTCACGAAGCGCCCGCCACCCGCGGGCTCGCCTCGGCTCCGATCAGGCCGCTCGCGCCCGGATCGCCTTCGCGGCGACCGGTGTCCAATCTCGTTTGGTCGTCAGTACCGTCACGCGCCGAGCCCTGAGCCACCGTCCAGGCGGAGGCCGAGAAATGGGACAGTCTTACTGTCCTAACGCGGTGACATTACAGATTTTAACAGGTCCAGCAAGGGCCGCGCCTGCATGAGGGCGAGGCTTTTGCGGCCAGAGCCTCGTCCCCATCGCCGCAGGGGCGGCGGGGTTGCGGATCGCCCGTCCTGGCTTTCACCACCTTTCGTCATTCCGGGGCGCCGGAGGCGGGCCCGGAATGACAAACGGGGCGGTGCCCTCCTGACGAGCGCCAGCGCACAGTTTTCCGTGCAAGTCGATGATCTCATGGCATGATCGCGTGCCGAGTCGGCGAGAGCCCGGCCGGCGGTTCGCGCGTGACGAACCGGAGAGGCTGCCATGCCGATTCATTCCCATCCCCAAACCTGGTCGATCCTGACCTGGATGGCCGTCGCCGTCCCCCTGTCCCTCGCCGCCTTCCGGGCGGAGGCCGCCGAGCGCGTCGCGCTGGTGATCGGCAACTCCGCCTACCGGAGCGTGGCGCCCCTGCCCAACCCGATCCGCGACGCGCAAGCGGTCAAGGCCGTGCTGGAGGAGGCGAAGTTCGAGGTCGTCCACGCGAGCGACGCGACCGCGGAAGGCATCCGGACGAGTCTCGACAGCTTCGCGAAGAAGGCCGCGGAGGCGAACGAGGCGGTGGTCTACTTCGCCGGCCACGCCGTGCAGATGAACGGGGCGAACCACCTGCTGCCGGTGGACACCGCCGTCTCGGAAGAGGCCGACGTCGCCCGGCAATCCCTCTCGCTCGACGAGATCCTGAAGCGGCTCGACGCGACGCGCGCCAAGGCCAAGATCGTCATCCTCGACGCCTGCCGCGACAACCCCTTCCTGGCCAAGGGCGGCGCCCGCGGCCTCGCCGTCACCCTCGTCGAGGACGCGGCGGAGGCGGAGCGGTCGCTTCGGACGGAGACGGGCCTCGCCCGGGTCGCCTCCAAAGGCGGCACCTTCGTCGCCTTCTCGACCTCGCCCGGCGCCACGGCCGCGGACGGCACCGGCGACCACAGCCCCTACACCGCCGCCTTCCTCAAATTCGTGCGCGAGCCGGGTTTGCCGGTCGAGCAGCTCTTTCGGCAGGTCCGCTCGGCGGTGGACGAGACCACGGGGGGAACGCAGCTGCCGTGGGAGACCTCGTCGCTGACGACCTCCTTCGCCTTCTTCGACGGAGCCGAGAAGCCGGCTGCCGACAAGCCGGCCGAGGCCGGCACCGCGCCCGACGCCCGGCCCACGGAGGCGAGCCTGCGGGCCGTCGCGCCGGGCGAGGCCTACCGGACCGTCATCCGGTGGGACGACCCGGTGATCTACCGGCTGTTCCTCGCGATCTATCCGGAGGATTCGGGGGCGCTGCGGGTCCACCGCATCCTGGCCCAACGGCAGGAGGAGATCGCCTGGGCGACCCTCATCCGCTCAGGGACGGTGGAGGACCTGCGCGTGTTCCTCGCCCTCTACCCCGATTCCGCCCATGCCGCGGAGGCCCGTGCGCTCGCCGCCAAGGCGGCGAGCCGCCGGGGCGTCCGCGTCGCCGATCTCTGCGCGGTGCCTCCGCCGGCCCCGGCGATCAGGCCCGCGCCGCTCGCGCCCAAGATGACGCCGAAGGTGAGGCGCGCCGAGCCGAAGGAGCCGCCCAAGCCCGCCAAGCCGGCGGTGAAGGCCGCGGCCAAACCGGCCGTGCGGGAGCCGCGCCCGGTGGTCGCCGTCGCGCCGCCGCCTCCGGTCGCCCGTCCCGTCCGCCGGCCCCTGCCCCAGCGGATCGAGGTCGACGAGGACGATGATGTCGAGGTCCTGCCGCCGCGCCGGGTTCCCGTGATCGTCCGACCCTTCCCCGGTCGCTTCGAGCCGGATTATCCGCGCCGCGATCCCGGGTCGATCTGGCCGCGGCCGCGCCCTCCGCGCGGTGAGGGCGCCAGCCCGATCGTCCGGTCGGACGACGTCCGGCCGAGCATCAGGCCGTTCCCGACGTTCCGAGGTGATTTCGGCTCACGGGGCGATTTCGGAACGCGCGGCGGCGGCTTCGGCATCCGCTGAGAAGCACTCCGGACACCCTTCGACCCGGTCTCGCCCCTATCGCCCCGCATTTGCGCCCCAATCGCTCGCTTAAACACGGGCGCCGAGCACAAGCGGCATGCGGGGCGACCCTGTTCGCTCAAGCCAGCCGGAGGACCCGCGGCATAAGCGGGCCTCCGGAACAGCATCAGCAGGACCCAGGCCAGATGGACACGTCTCGTTTCCGGGCGGTCACGCTCTCAGCGAAGCCCTTCCGTCTCGCGCTCGCCGGATGCGCAGCGCTCATCGCGCTCGGCGCCGGCGGCGCGCAGGCGCAATTCTTCGATCCCTTCGACGACATGCTCCCGCCACGCGCCGTGGTCTGGCGCCTGAACGACCGCGGCTTCACCGAGATCACCCGTCCCCGCTTCGACGGCCGGGGCTACGTCGTCGAGGCGACCGACCGCTACGGCGACCGGGTCCGGCTGTTCGTGGATTCGCAGGACGGCGCGGTGCTCGGCCGCCAGCGGATCGGCGCGCCGCCGGTGGCGGTGATCCGCACCCGGCCGGGCTACGGCTACACGGACGCCGATATCGAGACGCGCGGCCCCGTCCCGGGGACGGGCCGGATGGGTCCGCCGGCCGCGCTTCCCGGCGCCGATCCCGTGGGCCGGGCACCCGGCCCGGATCGGAATGCCCTCGGGCTCAACCCCGATGCCCGCCCGCGGCCCGAGCCGCAGCGCAAGGTCGCCCGCCTGACGCCGCCCGCCAAGCCGGCCGCGCCGCGCGCCACCCCCGAGGCGCCGAAGCCCGCCGAGACCATCGCGGCACCGACCGCCGCCAAGCCCGAGGCGCCCTCCGCTGCCCTCGAAGCGCCGAAGGTCGACGTGCCCAAGACCGAGCCGGTCCAGAGCGCGCCGCCGGCCGTCGCTGCGGAGAAACCGGCGGCGGAGAAGCCTCCGACCGAGCCCGCCCAGGCCTGGCGCGACCCGCCGCCCGACCAGAAGCGCCCGGTGCGGGTCATCGGCGGAGCGACCGTCGTACCCGGCACCGCCGAGAAGGACCAGCCGGCGGGCGAGTGATCCTGTCTTGGTGGCTTCCGGTTCCTCATGCCAGCGCCGCCTCTTCCCGGACACCCGCGGCGCGGGCATCGTGCGTCCGTTTCGACGACGCGAGGTTGGACGACCAGGATGAGCGGGCGAACCCGACTTGGCGGAGGGGCAGGCTCGTGGCGAGCGGCGCTGCTCCTCTGGCTGATCGCCTGGCTGGCGCCAGCCTCCGCCCAACCGCTGCTCGGCCAGGGTGACACCGCCGACTCGATCGCGGTGGTGATCGGCAACAGGACCTACCTGAACACGGTCCCGGTCGACTTCGCCGGCAACGATGCCGATGCCATGCGCGACTTCCTGGTGCGCAGCCTCGGCTTTCGCGAGCAGAACGTGGTGGTGCTCAAGGATGCCACCCGCAACCAGCTGGAAGACTGGTTCGGCTCCGAGGCGGAGCCGCAAGCGGGCAAGCTCTGGCTCCGCGCCAAGGCCGGGCGATCGGACGTGTTCGTCTACTATTCCGGTCACGGCGTGCCGGACCTGAAGACGCGCCAGGCCTTCCTGCTTCCCTCCGACGGCAATCCGGATCGCGCCTCCTCCGGCTACGGGCTGGAGACGCTCTACCGCAACCTCGACATGATCAAGGGGAAGGTCGGTCCGAGCCGCCAGGTCGTGGTGATGCTGGATGCCTGCTTCACCGGCGAGACCGGACGGAGCGACGGAAAGGGCCTGCTGGCGGTCTCCGCCCCCGGTTTCCAGCCGACCAAACCCAGGACCGGCGGCGGGGTCGTCAAGCTGGTGGCAACCTCCGGCTCGGCGCCGGCCAATTGGGACGCGCAGAACAAGCTCGGGCTCTTCACCAGCCGTTTCCTGATGGGAGCCGCCGGCCTCGCCGCGCCTGCGCCGGCCGAGGCCAACGACAATCGGTCCGGTCAGGTGAGCTGGTCCGAGCTGCAGGCCTATGTGACCCGGGAGGTGGTTGAGACCGCCCAACGCGAGAGTCGGCGCGAGCAGGTGCCGGAGATCGATGCGGCGGCCTTCAACCTGCCCCTTCGCGCGCCCGTGCCCGCGGTCAGCCGGGCCGTGGCGGGCGTTCGGGACGAGGCGAAATGGCGAAAGGCTCAGGGCGAGGGCAGTCGCGCCGGCTACGAGCGTTACGTCGGCTCGTGCGGCGAGGTCTGCGCGCACAAGGACCAGGCCCTCGAAGCCGCCCTCGGCATGGTGAAGGACAGCCTCGGCGTGAGCCAGAAGAGCGCCGACGAACTGGCCTGGACGCGTCTCAGCGCGCAGAGCAGGTATCAGGACTACCTGGCGGATTGCGAGGCGAGAGGCGGGATCTGCGCATACCAGCAAGTCGCACGCGCCTACCTCAAGATCATCGCTCCGCCCGGAGCATCGCCGGCGGAACCAAGAGCGCAGGCAGGGTTCGCCTCGCGGAACACGGACGATGCGAGCTCATCGGATCGACCGGGCAGCGATTGCGGCACCAATTGCCAAGGAGCATCCGGCCTGCCGACCAGGGGCAGGGATCTCGAAGAACGCCGCGCTCCGGGCAAGCTCGCCGCCGTCGATACGCAATCCCCAGCAGAGCTTAAGCCCTCCTCAGAGGACGCGCACCGAATCGCCGGGCAGTACACGGGTCTCGTCAGCCGCAGACGCCTCGACGGGACGCAGCTTCCCCCGCGCCGCTACGTCGTCAGCATGAACGCACAGCTCTCCGGCGGAACGATCAAGATCTACAATCAGGATGGATCAATCCGCTTCACGCTCGTGCTCCGGGGAAAGATGACGTCGCCCGGCACCTTCCTTGGGCAAGGTATCCTGGCGTCGGGTTCCTCGAGCTATCGCCCGGATGACGTCAGGATCGATTTCGCCGAGTCCGGCGCGTCGGCCAAATGGAACCATCACGACGGCGAGAAGGAAGCAGGAACCGGGATACTGCTTCGGCAATGATGCGATTTGAACGAGATGCATGTTCGTCCCTGCTCGTCGCTTGACCGCGGAACTTGGCCGCCGGTCGTTCGATCGGGTTTTGGCTCGACAAGAAGATCGCTGCGCCCGGAAACGTCCTGTCATCAGATCGAGGCTTGTCATGGCTCGCGGCCGAAGAAGGTGTCTCGTGTCCTTGTTCCTGTGTGTCATGGCGTCCGACGTGGAAGCGAAGAACTCATCCCCGCTCGTCGACGCCGGCAAGCTCGTGCCGGACCTGCGGCTGGAGATGCGCTATGCCGGCGCCCAC
Source organism: Methylobacterium iners (assembly GCF_022179305.1). GTDB lineage: Bacteria > Pseudomonadota > Alphaproteobacteria > Rhizobiales > Beijerinckiaceae > Methylobacterium > Methylobacterium iners. Next base: position 26,639 of record NZ_BPQP01000028.1, on the reverse strand, counting down.
AATTTCATGGGAAGACCGGTGCCCGGCTACGAGGCGCCCAAGTGTCTGCTGACGAGGGAAGCCAGCCAGGCGTTGGAAAAAGTGCAGGCGGCCATCCGAGCCGACGGATACGGCCTCAAGGTCTTCGACTGCTACCGTCCCAAGCGGGCGGTCTCGGCCTTCGTGAAATGGGCCGACGATCCGAAAGACCTCGAAGGCAAGGCGGAGTTCTACCCAGAGATCGACAAGAAGGATCTGTTCCGGTTGGGCTACATCGCCCGGGAATCGAGCCACTCACGAGGATCGACCGTCGACCTGACGATGTTCGATCTCTCGAATGGCGAGGAGGTCGATATGGGGAGTGCGTTCGACCTCTTCAGTCCGCGCTCGAACTTCGCGCACGGCGATCTCAGTCCCCAGGCACGGGCGAACCGGGCCCGGTTGCGCGCCGCGATGGAGCAAGCGGGTTTTCAGCCCTACGCTCTGGAATGGTGGCACTTCACGCTCAAGCGCGAACCCTTTCCGGATTCTGCTTTCGATGTTCCCATCCGATAGGTGTTTGGCGTCGCCGCGCGGCTTCCCTCACGAGACCCGGACCGGCATCCGCCAGCGCTCCACCCATCGGCGGGCCGCGTGCCGGGGCCTTCCGATGAGCCCGTGATGCGGCTCAGGCCCCGAGCGGGCTCCGCGCCGCCCGCCACAGGCGCCAGAGCCGGCGCCAGCGCGGGATCTCGATGCGCGTGTTGAGCGGGTCGTAGCCGGGGCGCTCCATCGCGTCGAGGTAGGGACCGACGAGGGCGACGGGCAGGAAGGCCGGCCGGGCGGCCGGCGCGATCGTGGCGCGGGCAGACGCATAGGCCGCGAGGTGGCGCCGGGCCAGGGCTCGCATGTCGGCGGCGGCCCCGACCAGACCCGGCCCGCCGCGTCCCGTGACGATGTCGTCGCGGGTGACGCCATGCGTACGCAGGACGTCGGCGGGCAGGTAGACCTGCCCTGCCCGGGCGTGCCAGGGCAGCGCCCGCAGCAGGCCGGTGACCCCGTAGGCGACCCCGGCATGGCCGGCCGCGGCGGCGCCCCCTGGCTCCGCGCCGTCGCAGAGCACGAGAGAAGCGAGGCGGATCAGGGCCGAGGCGGTCTCGCCGCAATAGCCTTCGAGGTCGTTCACCCGCGGCATCGGATCCTCGTAGAGGTCGAACACGCGGGCATCGATCAGGTCGACGAAGGGCTGGCGCCCGAGCTTGCGCTTGACGATGGCGTCGTCGAGCGCCGCGGCAACGGGATTGGCGCGCACGTCGCCCCTCGCCTCGCCCTGCAGCGCGTCGCGCCACCATTGCAGCCGAATCTCGCCGGCCATGGGGTTCGAGGCCGCGTCGCGGACGCGCGCGATGGTGAGGCCGAAGGCGGCGAGCGCGAAGAGGTGGGGCCGGAAGGCGGCGGGCGCGAACAGGGTGGCGATGTAGCGGTCCGGGTCGCCCTCCCGCACCAGGGTCTCGCAATGGGCGAAGGCGAAGGCCAGGCCCTCGTCGGTGCGTGGGGAGGCGTCCGTCTCAGTCACGCGACGGCGATCAGGGCAGCGGCGACCTTGCGGTTCTCCGCCAGCAGGATGTTGTAGGTGCGCGCGGCCGCGCCGGTCTGCATCACGTCGAGCCCGATGCCCGCCTCCTTCAACCAGCGTCTGAGACCCTCCGACAACGGTGCGATGTCGAGGCCGGTTCCGATCAGGAGCAGTTCGACGACGCCCGCCTCGGCATGGATCGGGCGCAGGGCGTTGCGGTCGATGGCGCCCGGATGCGCGACGTCCCAGGCCCGAATTCCTGCCGGCGTCGCGAGGATCGAGCCCCGATGCGACATCTCTGCGAAGCGGAACCCGCCATTCCCGTAGGCGTCGATGAGGTGACGCCCCGGGACGAAGCCGTCGTGCAGGCTGCCGGATGTCAAGGCGGGGCTACTCCGCCGCCTGCGCCACGCGTCCGCCCTGGCGCGCCGGCGCCTTCGCCCCCGAAAGCATCAGGCCGATATAGATCAGGAACGGCGTCGAGACGAAGATGGCCGAGTAGGTGCAGATCACGACGCCAGCCAGCATGACGATGGCGAAGCCCTCGATCGCCTCGCCGCCGAACAGCACCAGGGCGAGCAGCGACAGGAAGGCCGAGGTGCCCGTCATCACGGTCCGCGACATGGTGGAGTTGATCGAGAGGTTGAGGAGCTCGACCGTGGGAATCGTCTTGTAGCGGCGCATCAGTTCGCGCGTCCGGTCGAACACCACCACGGTCTCGTTCAGCGAGTAGCCGACGATGGTGAGGATTGCGGCGATCGAGGTCATGTTGAACTCGATCCGGCTGATCACGAAGATGCCCAGCGTCAGCACGATGTCGTGGAGCGTGCCGACGATGGCGCCGAGCGCCAGCTCCCGCTCGAAGCGGAACCAGAGATAGAGCAGCACCGCCACGACGGAGAGCACGACGCCGATCGTGCCCGACTGGACGAGCTCGCCCGAGACGCGCGGGCCCACCGTCTCGGTGCGGCGGAACTCGAAATCCGCGTCGAAGGCGGCGTGCGCCTTCTGCATCACGGCCGTCTGGCCCTGCTCGCCGGGCTGGAGGGGGAAGCGGACGAGGATGTTGCCCTGGCCGCCGAGCTCCTGCACCTCGGTCTCGCCGAAGCCGAAGGCGTTGGCGGTCTGGCGCACGGCGCCGACATCGGCCGTGCCGCTCTTCGCCTGCAGCTCGACCAGCGTGCCGCCCTTGAAGTCGATGCCGAAGTTCAGGCCGATCGTCATGAACAGCACCACCGTCGCCACCGACAGCAACGCCGAGAGCGGGAAGGTGAAGCGCCGGAAGCGCATGAAGTCGAAATGCGACTCGTCGGGCCAGAGGCGGAGCAGGCGCATGGTCGGTCTCAGGTTTTGAGCGGGCCTCGCACGATATCCACGTCACCACGTCCCTTCGCATCACCCGCCCTGTCATCCCGGGGCGCTCGAAGAGCGAACCCGGAATCCAGAACCGCCGACGATTCAAGCTGGACCACCTGTGCGTCTGGATCCCGGGTTCCGCTTCGCGGCCCCGGGATGACGGGGTGGGCTTCTCCAGCCGGGTCGATCACATGGAGATCGTATCGGGCTCCTCTCGGAATCGAAAACGCGAAGTCCTGCCGATCAGAAAGGCAGGGCCTTGGGTCGGGCGTAGTTATACCACAACGCGATCATCATGCGGGTCAGCGTCACCGCGGTGATGACGGTCGTGAGGATGCCGAGGATGAACACGACGGCGAAGCCCTTCACCGGGCCGGAGCCCATGAAGAACAGGATGATCGCGGCGATCGCCATGGTCGAGTTCGAGTCGATGATGGTGGCGAAGGCCTTGTCGAAGCCGGCCTGCAGCGCCGAGACGATGGAGCGCCCGGCCCTCACCTCCTCGCGGACGCGCTCGTAGATCAGCACGTTCGAATCAACCGCTGTGCCGATGGTCAGCACGATGCCGGCGATGCCGGGCAGCGTCATCGTGGCCTCAAGCACCGACATCAGGCCGAGGATGAGGCCGACGTGGACGATGAGGGCGATGTTGGCGAAGAAGCCGAACACGCCGTAGGTCGCGAACATGAAGGCGATGACGAGGGCGGCGGCGGCGAGAGTCGCCATCTTGCCGGCCTCGATCGAGTCGCGGCCGAGGCCCGGCCCGACGACGCGGCGCTCGACGACGGTGAACTTCGCCGGCAGGGCGCCGGCGCGCAGCAGCACGGAGAGGTCGTTGGCCTGCTGCACGGTGAAGTTGCCGGTGATCTGGCCGTTGCCGCCGGTGATGGCCGAGCGGATCACGGGAGCGGAGACGACCTCGTTGTCGAGCACGATCGCCATGCGGCGGCCGACATTCTCCGAGGTGGCCTGCCCGAAGCGCTGGGCGCCCTTCAGGTTGAACTTGAAGCTCACCATCGGTTCCTGCGTCTGCTGGTCGAAGGCGGGCTGAGCATCGACGAGGTCGCCGCCATCGGCCATGACGCGCCGCTCGACCGGCACCCGGGCGCCGCCCTGGTCCTTCGAGGGCAGGAGGTCGACATCGCCCGAGGGCGTGTCGGACAGCATCCGGAATTCGAGCTTGGCGGTGGAGCCGAGCAGGCGCTCCAGGCGCTCCGGGTTCTGCTCGCCGGGCACCTGGATCAGGATGCGGTCGGCGCCCTGCTGCTGGATCGAGGGCTCGGTCGTCCCCGTGGAATCCAGGCGGCGGCGAATGACCTCGATGCCCTGGCTCACGGCGCGGCGCGTGCGGTCGAGGATGCCGGCATCGGTGTTGACGAGGCGGATGAGGCCGTCGGGCTGCTCGGTGACCTCGAGCGTGCGCCCCCCGCCCTGCGTGACCAGCGTGCTCTGGATCGGCTGGGAGAGTTCCTGGAGCTTGGGCAGCACCTTGGCGCGGGCAGCGGCATCCGCGATCCGGACCTGCACGCCGCGCTGGAGGAGCTGGATGCCGCCCTCGGCGCGCACGCTTTCCTGCTGCAGGACGCGGCGGACGTCGTCGCGCAGCGCCTTGGCCTGCGAGGCGGTGAGCTCGTTCTGGTCGACCTCGAGGAGCAGCTGCGAGCCGCCCTGGAGGTCGAGGCCGAGCACGATGGAGCGCGTCGGGATGATCCAGCTCGGGAACCAGCCCGGGAGCGAGGCCATGAAGGCCTTGCGGCTGTCCGCCGGGATGAAGCTCGGAACGGCGAGGCTGAGGCCGATCAGGATGACCGCCAGCGTCGCAATGATCTTGGTTCTCGAAAAGCGCAGCATCCGCCCACTCGTTCCTGGTGTCGGCGCGAGGCCCTCAGGCCGCCTTGACCGGGCCGCCCTTGACGCGGACCTCGGCGATCATCGTGCGCACGACCTTCACGCGGACGTTGGGCGCGATCTCCACCTCGATCTCGGAGGCCTCGTCGGCCACCTTGGTCACGCGCCCGACGATGCCGCCGGTGGTCACGACCGTGTCGTCCCGGCGCACGTTCTTGACCATGTTCTGATGCTCCTTCACGCGGCGCTGCTGCGGGCGGAGGATCAGGAAGTACATGATGACGAAGATGAGGACGAACGGCACCACCTGCAAGGCGATGTCCGCTCCGCCAGCAGCGGGGCCGGCCCCTTGCGCGAAGGCGGGGGTGATCAAACGCGTGACTCCTTGAGTTTAAAGCGGCCAAAGCCCGCGGAGGCGTCGAGCGCCTGCGGGCCGGCTTAAAAAGCGCGCGGACTATAGCCAGGGTCCGAGTGAAAGCAACGGCGCCGGGGTGAGGCGAATGGGTCGGGGTGAGGCCGTGCGTGATTTCGCGGCGCGAAGCTTCTAAAGACGCGGCTCTTCCGCACCCGGGGTCCCTTTTCATGACGGCCACGCCACCGCCCCCCACGCTCGACGCGATCCTGCCCCTGCTCGAGCGTATCGCCGACGCCTTGGAGCGATCAGCCCCAGCCGCGACGCCGAGGACCGACGTCACGAGCGCGGACGCCTTCCTGTGGGGGCCCGAGCGTCGGCTGCTGCCCGTGCCGCGGGTCAACCGCGTCGAGATCGGTATCCTGACCGGGATCGACCGGGCGCGGGACACCCTCGTCGAGAACACCGCGCGCTTCGCCGAGGGCCTGCCCGCCAACAACGCGCTGCTCTGGGGTGCGCGCGGCATGGGCAAGTCCTCCCTCGTCAAGGCAGCCCATGCCGAGATCAACGCGGCGCGGGCGGAGGGGGCCCTCCCCCTCAAGCTCGTGGAGATCCACCGCGAGGACATCGAGGCGCTGCCGGACCTGATGGCTCTCCTTCGCCCGGACCCGCACCGCTGGATCGTGTTCTGCGACGATCTCTCGTTCGACGGGCAGGACACCTCCTACAAGTCGCTCAAGACCGCGCTCGACGGCGGCATCGAGGGCCGGCCTGAGAACGTCCTGTTCTACGCCACCTCGAACCGGCGGCATCTGCTGGCCCGGGAGATGGTCGAGAACGAGCGCTCGACCGCCATCAATCCGGGCGAGGCCGTGGAGGAAAAGGTCTCGCTCTCGGACCGCTTCGGCCTCTGGCTCGGCTTCCACAAATGCAGCCAGGACGAATACCTGGCGATGATCCGCGCCTATGCCGATCGCTACGGACTCGCCGTGGAGCCGGAACGGCTGCGGGCCGAGGCGCTGGAATGGGCGACGACGCGAGGCTCGCGCTCGGGCCGCACCGCCTTCCAGTTCATCCAGGACCTCGCGGGTCGGCTCGGGCAGCGCCTGGCCTGAACGCCCGCGCAGACCGACCCTCTCGGCGCGACGGGACACGATCCCGTGCGCTCGCCGGATCGGTGGCACCCTGCCCCGCGGCTCATCCGGCATTCATCGCAACCGTGATCAGCCTTCCCCACGCAACGGAGGAGGCGCGCCATGAGACGCATTCTGGCATTTTCGCTGGCATTCTCGGGATTGGCCCTGCTGACGGCCACGACCGCCCTGGCCGGGAACACCTCGTCGAATTCGAGCTCGAACAGCTCGAACGGCGTCCACACCCGCATCGACACCCTGGTCCGCGACGATGATCGCGGCCGCCGCTTCTACGAGCGGCGCTACCGCCGCAGCGAGGGCTACAGGGGTCGCGACGGCTACCGCGAGCGGGGTTACGGCTACGGGCCGAGGCGCCGCTCCCGGGACGATGACGACGATCAGGATTGAGGCCCGCGCCCGGTGCTCAAGCCCCAAGGCGGCACGAAGCCTCCGAAAGGTCCGTTCGGAGGCTTCGTTGTTCCGTAGATTGGTGCTTGCGAGGCGTCAGTTGCTCGCGAGGTGCGGCATCGGGTCGACCGGGGTCGCGCCCTTGCGGATCTCGAAGTGGAGCTGGGGCGAGGTGACGTTGCCCGAGGCGCCGGACTTGGCGATAGTCTGGCCGCGCTTCACCTTCTCGCCGGGGCGGACGTCGAGCTCGGCATTGTGGGCGTAGGCCGAGACGTAGCCGTTGTTGTGGCGCACCAGGACGAGCTTGCCGTAGCCCTTCACGTCGGAGCCGGCATAGGCGACGGTGCCGTCCTCGGCGGCCTTCACCGGCGTACCTTCCGGCACGGCGATGTTGATGCCCTCGTTGCCGCTGGAGCCGTAGCCCGCGATGACGCGGCCCTTGGCCGGCCAGCGGAACGAATGCTCGGTCGCCACGGAACCCGTGCTCGCAGGCTCGACCTTCTCGGGCGCCGGCGTTGCCGCGACCTTGACGGGCGCCGCAGCCTTGGCGGCCTCGGCATCCTTCTGGGCCTTGGCCTCGGCAGCCTTGTTCGCGGCCTGCTTGGCCGCCTCGGCCTTGGCGGTCTTGGCCTCCGCCTCGGCGGCCTTGCGGGCAGCCTCGGCCTTGGCCTTGGCCGGATCGACCTTGGCTTCGAGCTTCGGCTCGGCCTTGGGCTCGACCTTCTTGGTCTCGGCCTTCTTCACCTCGGCAGCCTTTTCGGCGGCCTTGGGCGACTTGTCCTCCGCCTTGGCGCTCTGGCCGGGGCGAACGCGGCGCTTGGCGGCCTCGGCCTCCTTCTGGGCCTTGGCTTCGGCGAGCTTCTTCTCCTCGACAAGCTTCTTGGCTTCGGCGAGCTTGCGGGCCTCGCCCTGCTTGTTGGCCTCGACGAGCTTGCGCGCCTCGACGATCTTCTTGGCCTCGGCCTCCTTGCGGGCGGCCTCCGTGGCGCGCTTCTCGACGGCCTTCGGCGAGGGCGTCATCGGCGCAGGCGCCGGAGCGGGGTGGGCCGCGATGGACTTGCCAGCATCGGGGTTCATGCCCGAGGCGGCGCCGATCGAGGGCTCCGTCGAGGCGACGCGGCTCGTCATGGCCGGCGCGGGATTGGCGGCGGGACGCGGCGACATCCGGGCGGTCGGGGCGGGCAGCGACTCGGACTGGACCTGGCCGGTGCGCAGCGGCGCCGTGCGCGGCATCTCGGCCTGATCCGGCAGGCTGCCGGTGGCCGAGGGCTCCGAGGCGGCGAAGGGATTGGTGAAGGGGTCGCCGAGCCGCGAGGCATCCGACGAACAGGCGGCGACGCCGCCACCGATGATGCCGACGAGCGCGAAGCGCGACAGCGCCCTCATTCCCCGACCAGTCCCGCGAACCCGCATCGACGCACCCGTTTGCTGACGCAACTTGATGACGTCATTCAAACGGGATTCAGGTTAAACAACCGTTCCCGTTCACCGTGTTTTCGCAAGACTTGCGGAGAAACGGTGTCCCTGGCCGGGACGGCGGGCCGCTCTTACGAGAGCGCGCCGCCCATGATCTCGCGCTCGCCGCGGAAGATCTGCGGACGCACGGGCAGGCGGCCGGTCTTGCGGCGCACGAGGAAGCGCGGGCGACGGCCGTTGAGGGAGCCGTGGCGGCGGCGCGTGCGCGTCGCGCCAAGCGCGACGGGGCCGAGCTGACGGGAGACCGTCGCGAGGGTGCCGTCCTCGCGCACGATCATCCGCGGCAGGGTCGACTTGGCGGCGCAGTCGCGCCAGACCGCGACGACGTCGTCCTCGCTGAAGGGACCGAGCCGCATCAGGGTGGCGCCCCCGGCATCGACGATGAGGAGGGCGAAACGGTCCTCGCCGCAGCTCTCGGCCGCCTCGGTGGCGAAGGTCAGCGCGACGCCGGCGGGTGCCGAAGTCCGCGTCCGGCCGATCACCGGCAGGGGTGAAGCGGGGTGGACGTATGGGGCGGAGGCATCGGCCTCGACCTCGGAGTTCATGTTCGCGAACGTGTTCATCTCGCTGACGCCCTGTTGCCTTGGCGGCCCTAGTCGGGCCGTCCGTTATGACAAGCAGATTCGCGTCTAATCTCCTCGTTGCGCCTTAAGACTGACAGTTAAGCGATCATGGACACCGGTAAAGCCGCGGGAATGCTCAACGGTTCCTTGCACGGATTGGAAGGAAGATGGAGCTTCGTGAGCAGAGCCCGATCCTTGTGGCGGCCGGGCCGGCGGCCTACAACGCATGGGCGGGGTCGGGACCGCCGCGACGCCGCACGCCCGCGACGCCTCAGGCGGGCGCAAGACCAGCACGGAGACGCATGTCCGCACCGATGTCCTCAGAGGCCGCGCAGGCGATCGTCCCGGCCCTGCGCGAGGCGATTCGCGAGGCCGCCTCGCTCGCCCTGCCCTTCTTCCAGGCGGGCGGCCACACGCGGGCCAAGATCTGGTCCAAGGCGGGAGGCTCGCCGGTGACCGAGGCGGATGTCGCCGTCGACACCTTCCTGAAGATCCGTCTCAGCGCTCTCCTCCCCGAGGCCGCCTGGCTCTCGGAGGAGACGAGCGACGACTCGGTCCGGCTCGGGCACGACCTCGTCTGGATCGTCGACCCGATCGACGGCACCCGCGCCTTCCTGTCGGGCCATCCGGACTGGTCCATCGCGGTTGCCCTGCTCTCGGGCGGCGAGCCCCTGCTCGGTTTCGTCCATGCGCCGGCCACCGACCGCTTCTACGAGGCCAGGGCCGGCGCGGGCGCGACCTGCGACGGGCGGCCGATCGCCGTCTCGGCCCTCGGCGCCCTCGACGGCGCCCGGGTCGCCGGGCCCAAGCCGATGATCGACAAGCTCAGCCGCGGTGCCACGCAGAACGGGACGGCCCCGACCTTCGTGCCGGTGGAGCGGGTGCCCTCGCTGGCGCTGCGCATCGCCCGCGTCGCGGAGGGCGTCATCGATGTCGGCCTGATCTCGCAGGACGCGCGCGACTGGGACCTCGCCGCCGCCGACATCATCCTGCGCGAGGCGGGCGGCTCGGTGAGCATGCTCGACGGGCAGCCGACGCGCTACAACCGGCCCGAGCCGATCCACGGCGCCTTGATTGCCACGGCGCACGGCCTGCGCGACCAGGTCGTGGGCGCCCTCGACGGCCGGGCCTAGCCGCGCGGAGCAGCCTCAGGCCGGGATCGCGGCCGGGCGGGCCCGCTCGATCGCCGCCTGGAGGATGGCCGGCGTGAAGGGCTTGGCCACGACGAAGCGGGCATCGATCCCCGTGGCGAGGTCCGGCCGGGACGTCACCACGATCAGCGGGACGCCGTAGGCGATCCGGATCGCCCGCGCGGCGGAGAGGCCATCGCCCTCGCGCAGCCTCAGGTCGACGAGGACCAGATCCGGCCGGTGGGCCTGCGCGGCAGCGATCGCCCCGGCCTCGGTGTCCGCCCGATCGACGCTGGCATAGCCGTAGGCCCGTAGGCATCCATCGAGGATCTGCGCCGTCTGCCGCTCGTCCTCGATGACGAGGGCGTGGGGCGCCGACCGCCCCTGCCCGCGGGCCTCGGCGCTCTCGATCTCGCGGGCCAGCGCCGCGATCAGCCGACGGCTCGACGTCGGCTTGATGTGGACCGGTGCCCCGCCGAAGCGCGTGCGCAGGCGGGAGGGCAGGACGGCGCCGGTATGCAGGATGAAGGGAATGCCCCGGGCGATGAGGGCGGCCGCGACGGGCATGGTCTCGCCGTCGCGCACATTGACGTCGAGGATCGCGGCGGTGACGGCCTCGCGCTCGAGAAGCCGGAGGGCGTCCTTGACGGAGGTCGCGGGACCGATCGTCTCCCCGCCGGAATCCTCGATCTCGCAGGACAGATCGATGGCCGTCAGCATCTCGTCCTCGACCAGGAGAACGCGTTGCTGTCCGAGCTTCATCGCCTGCTCCTTCGCACGACCCTGCTCAGGGACGGTTCAACCATACTCTTCACTTGAGGAGCCTGTGTATACATCTCCTGTTGATGTCGAAAGAATAAATTTATCGAATTTTTAATGCTATAGCAAAGTCGTCTTAAGGACTCGTTAACCACTCGCGTGGTCGTGAGTGGGGCCGCACGGCGCCCGACCCAGAATTGAACCCCGGCGCCTCCGAACGCTCAGCCGCCGCGTCACGAATGCCGATACCGATGGACACCGCCCGCATCCTCGTCGTCGACAACAATGACCTGGCACGGAATCTGACGGCCGCGATCCTTGCTCCGGCAGGATACGAGGTCGGGACCGCCGCCAACGGGGCGGAGGCGGTCGAGGCCGTGCGGCGGGACCGCTACGACCTCGTCCTCCTGGACCTCAACATGCCCGTGATGGACGGGCTCGCCGCGAGCCGCGCGATCCGCGCCTCCGAGGATGAGGACCGGAGATTGCCGTTGCTCGCCCTCAGCGCTCGCCCGGAGGAGGACGAGGGCGACGCGCGGCGCGCGGCGGGGATCGACGCATCGCTCGCCAAGCCCTTCCGCGCCGTCGACCTGCTCGCGCTGGTCCATCGCTGGACGAGACCGGAGCCGTCGGCGGAGAACGAGATGCGGGTATGGGACGAGCAGGTCTATCAGGAACTCGCCGGCGGCATCGGCGCCCGGGCGATGAACGATCTTCTGCTGCTCTTCGGGCAGCACCTCGATCGGGCGCTGCTCGTCGTCGAGACCTCGGCGCATGCGCGCGAGGCCATCACGTGTGAGGCACACAACCTGGTGTCCTGCGCGGGCATGCTCGGCTTCGAAGAACTCGCGCGGGCAAGCCGCGCGATGATGATGGGGTCGGGGGAGTGGAAGGGAGCCGCTGCCGACCTCAGGCTTGCGATCGGGCGGGCGCGCGATTGCCTCGCGCGTCGCCGGCGCCTTCCCTGAGCCGCCCTGGTTAGTGCGCTTCTTGAAGCGCGACCGTTGCGGGCGGCAAGCCGAACCGCTCGGCGATGTGCCAGCGCAGTTCGCGCGGCGAGTGATAGTTGTAGGATCGGTCGATGATGTGAGAGAGATCGACGGGCTTGTCGGCTTGGGCCGAGGCCTGCTTCAACCGGGTCACCTTGAAGGTCGCGGCGTCGGTGACGGGCGACCGGACGCCGCGGCGTCGGGTGTATTCGAACAGCATGTGTTTTCTTTTTGTCTTTCGGTCTTCGCGGCCCGCCGCTTTGGGCTGAACCGGGGCGTTGATTGATGATGGGCCGTCCGGCGGGCCCACGCCTCGTCGAGGGCGGGCGTCGTCGGAAAGCGGTGACCGGTCCGTTCATCCGGCAGGGAGGGCGCGGGTCCGATGGACCGGCGCCGAAGGGGCCTCAGGCCGCCTGCAGGTTTCCGGCGGAATCCTTGCCGCTGCGCTTGTCGGTCTGGATCTCGTAGGAGACCTTCTGACCCTCGATGAGGTTGCGCATGCCGGCGCGCTCGACGGCGGAGATGTGGACGAATACGTCCTTGCCGCCGTCGTCAGGCTGGATGAAGCCGTAGCCCTTGGTCTCGTTGAACCACTTCACAGTACCGGTATTCACGAATAGATCCTCGTATCGTTCGTCGACCAAACGGAAACGTCTCACGACGCCAGTCGTTCGATCCTCTACTTCACTTCTGACGGGGGCTGGCGGAGCGTGAGACGCTGGTTCGCCCAGGCGTCCGTTTCACCAATCCCCGCTGACCTTCATGTAGGCCGGGGATGCGGCGGCAACAAGGCACCCTGGCCGATATCGGGGCGCCCATCACGCCGCGGCGGCCCGCGCGGCCCTGTGTTTTTGGCACCGACGCATGCATATATGAGTTCGGTTCCAAGCGGTTAGGCGACGCGGTCAGGCGGTTCATGGCGGGCATCTCGGTTTCCCTCGAAGGCGCGAACATCCAGCTCTCGTTCCAGAAGGACGATCAGGCGACGGCGGTGGTCATGGATGCCCGCGCCGCGCGTGCCCTGGTGCGGGCCGTCGGGCAGCTCCTCACCGCCATCGACGAGCCGGACGAATCCGATCTCCCCGAGGACATGAACGACGAGGACATCGCCATGCTCGAAGTGACCTCGTCGGCGATCGAAGTCGGGACCGACGAGCAGGGCCAGGCCGTGGTCGCGCTCCAGGCCGGCGCCCTGCCGCCGTTCCAGCTGCGCCTGACGGACGAAGAGGCCCGTCACGTCGCGACGAGCCTCTCCGAAATTCTCGCCGCTCCCCGCGACGTGCGTGCGTCGCACGGGGACCACTGAGCCCTACATCCGCACGCCGGGATCGGTGGGCGCGCCGGGGAGGTAATCCGGCTCGGAGCCGGGGCCGGCGGGATCGACGACCCCAGGATCGTTGACGGGATAGGGAGTGCGGGGACCGGTGGGGCCGATTTCGGGCTGCTCGTCCGGCTGAGGCGTCGGCGGCAGGTCGCCGGGAATCCCGCCGGGCAGGGGTTCGGGGATCGGGAGGCCGGGATTGGCCATGCAGCGCTCCTTCGGGTTGGGGGTCTGCGGACCAACACCTCCCGTCCATGCCAGTTCCGCGGGCGGCGCGGCCAGGAGGGAGCGCCACCAACCCTGGCCCGGGGGCTCACCCGCGCCGGGGCACGGCCTCCTCCGCCAAGACTTCGAGCACGACCGCCGAGCGCGCCGGGCGCCCGTACTCGTCCTCGACCTCGACCGTAATCCGGTGGGCGCCCGGCCCGATCGTGGCCGGTAGTCTCGCGACCCAGAGATGGCTCGACGGCTCCGCCTTCACCCAGGGCTTCTTGGTGTCGGCGTAGCGGGCGTAAAGTTCGGCGACGAAGGGGTCGGATCGCCGGCGGCGCGTCATGGCCACGGGCCCGCCGTCACCGACGCGGAACTGCACGCGGGTGCGGGGGCCGCCGTCGAAGACGTTCACGACGAGATCCGTCGAGTCGACGCTGTCGAGGGGGATCGGCGAGCGCAGGAGCTGCGCCGGGCGGTAGTCGCGCAGGATCTGGCCGGCGCCGGTCCGGTGCTGGCTCTCGAACATGATCCGCATGACGGCATCGGGCTCGCCCTGCGCCGAGAGGTAGCGCGTCGTGTAGCGGGTGCCCTCGATCGAGAGCACGTGGAAGCCGTTCGGCGTCCCGTCGCGGCTGTCCGCCGAGGGAATGCCGGTGCGCGCGCTCGGGCCGCTCCACCAAGAGCCCGAGACCGCCGTCAGCACATGGTGATGATGCGCCCCCTCGCCCTTCCCGCGCGGGTAATGGTGCTCGGTCGTGTGGGTGTGCCCCGCGAGGCTCAGGACCGGGCGGCCCTCCAGGAGATCGAGGAGCGCGTCGCGGTCGAGGGTGTTCTCCCGCGGGTTGTCCGGGCCGAGATCGGTGAGGAGCGGAATGTGCATCGCTACGACGATGAGGCGGTCCCTCGGCGTCTCGCGCAGGAGGTTCGCGACGAAGGCGAGCTGACGCTCGCCGATCCGGCCCTCGTAGCGCCCGCCATTGCTCCCCGTCGCGGTGGCGGCGCCGAGATAATGGACGTTGTCGAGCATCACGAAGAGCGCCTGCCCGTGGTGGAAGGCGTAGTAGGGCGCGCCGTAGATCCGTTTCAGCGTCTCGCGGCTGTAGCGGGCGTCGGGCGCCTCGAAGTTCAGGTCGTGGTTGCCGCCGATATGGTACCAGGGCACGCCGATGCGCCCGATGATGCGATTGTAGCGGCCGTAGAACGAGAGATCGTCGAACAGGATGTCGCCGGTCGTGATGCCGAAGGCGGCCTGCGTGCCGAGCACGCGGGTCACCGCGGTATCGCGGACATGACCGAGCTCGATCAGGCTCTCCGGCTGCGGGTCCGTGAACAGGATCGCCTCGAAGCTCTCGGGCTCCGGTGCCGGCGTCAGGCCGAAATCGATCGCGGCGGGCAGCGGCCCCGTCGGGTCGATGCCGCGATAGCGCAGGCCGAGTTCCGGGGGCGTGCCCTTCGGCTGATGAATGTAGCTGAAGCGTGGGATGTTGTTGGCGTCGCGCGGCAGGGCGTAGCCCGGCGGCTTGATCACGAAGAGGATCGTCTCGTCGGAGACCGGCAGCGCGTAGCGGCCGGCCTCGTCCGTGCGGACGACCTCGCGGCCGTTCGAGACGAGGACGCCCGGGATGCCGGCCCGCTCGGTCCGCCCGTCTCCCGCCGCGGCCGCGTCGTAGACCCGGCCGATGGCGGTCGCTTCGGCACGCGGGACGCCTTGGCTGGGGGCGGTCTGGGCCTGTGCCGTCGCGGCGGTCACGGCGAGGGCGGCTGCGCCGACGACGCTCTCGCGCCGGGTCAGGCCTGAACGATCCGACATGCCTCAGGCTCCCGATCCGGTCCCGCCGACCGCATCAGAAACCCAAGATCAGAAACCGACGAAGGAAGCGTGACAACGGAGGCTCAGCGCTTGGTCGCGGCGGCCTTCTGCGGCTTCGGCTTCTCGGACACGGAGCCCGCGATCAGCTCGGAGAGGTGTCGCTGATCGAGGCCCGTGGTGACGTCCTTCGACGCCTCGGCGCGCGGCGGCTCCGCCTTCCGCGGCTCGATGGAGCCCGTGGTGACCGGGTCCGGAATCGAGGCCATGGCCTGCGGCCCCTCGGCGGGATCGCGCTGGACGCGCATCGCCCAGTGTGCGGCGGTGGAGAGCGCGGCGATCGCGAGGATCGCCTTGATGCCGCCCGTCAGGAGGCGCCGCATGATGGTCTGGCCCGGATTGCGCGTGGAACGAGACCGGTTCCCCGATCGAGACCATCCTTACCGAAGATCGTGAACGGACGGCTTCCGCGCCCGCGCGGGTAGTGTCCCGAACTGGAACGATCTGTGGGCCTTGCGCCGGAATCGCGGTTCCTGTTCCCCGCGCCGCCGACACTCCTGCAGCCGCTCGGCCCACTGAGCCTCAAGGGAGCGGTGCAGAGAACTGGTCCGCACCGTCCCGTCACTGCCGACCGCGCCACCATGCAGGCCCGAGAGGGTTCGCGAGACCATCGGGCGCATTGGCGGCAGGGACGGCCGATGTAGGGGCACGCTCTGGAGCCGGCAACCGTCGCGATGCCGCGGCCTCGATCCTTCGAGGCCGCGTCGGGACCGCTTCAGCGCAGCGAGCCGCAGAACCGCTGGATGCGATGGCAGGCATCCTCCAGCGCCGCGTTCGAGGTCGCGTAGGAGATGCGCAGGTTCGGCCCCAAGCCGAAGGCAGAGCCTTGGACGGCGGCCACGCCCTCGGCCTGCAGGAGCTCGACCACGAAGTCCTCGTCGGTCTCGATGGTCTTGCCCGACGGCGCCTTGCGCCCGATCGTCTCCGCGCAGGAGGGATAGACGTAGAAGGCGCCCTCCGGCGTCGGGCATTTCAGACCCTGCGTCTGGTTCAGCATCGAGACGACGAGGTCGCGCCGCTCCTGGAAGGCTGCCTTGAAGCGCTTGAGGTGCTCCTGCGTGCCGTCCAGCGCCGCCACGGCCGCCCATTGCGAGATCGAGGAGGCGCCCGACGTCTGCTGGCCCTGGACGAAGTCCATCGCCTTGATCAGGTGCTCGGGCCCGGCCGCGTAGCCGATCCGCCAGCCCGTCATCGCGTAGGCCTTCGAGACGCCGTTCATGGTGAGCGTGCGCTCATAGAGGCCGGGCTCGACCTGGGCCGGGGTCACGAACGCGAAGTCGCCGTAGGTCAGGTGCTCGTACATGTCGTCGGTCAGCACCCAGACATGGGGATGCCGCATCAGCACGTCGGTGATCGCCTTCATCTCGTCGCGGGCATAGGCGGCGCCCGACGGGTTCGAGGGCGAGTTCAGGATGATCCACTTGGTCTTGGGCGTGATCACCCGCTCCAGCTCCTCGGGCTGGAGCTTGAAGTCGTGCGCCATGTCGGTCTCGGCGAAGACCGGCGTGCCGCCGCACAGCACCACCATCTCCGGGTAGGAGACCCAGTAGGGCCGCGGGATCACCACCTCGTCGCCCGGGTTCAGGGTGGCCAGCAGCGCGTTGTAGATGACGTGCTTGCCGCCCGTGCCGACGATGGTCTGCGAGGGCTTGTAGTCGAGCCCGTTCTCGCGCTTGAACTTCTTCGCGATGGCCTCGCGCAGCGGCACGATGCCCGAGACGGGCGGATACTTGGTCTCGCCGCGCCGGATCGCCTCGATCGCCGCGTCCTTGATGTGATCGGGCGTGTCGAAATCCGGCTCGCCGACCGACAGGCTGATCACGTCCATGCCGCCGGCTTTGAGCTCGCGCGCCTTCTGCGTCATCGCGATGGTCGCGGACGGCTTCACGCGCGAGAGGGCGTCGGCCAGAAAGCCCATGTCAGTGCACTCCGATTGATCGACGAGCCCGGACAGGACGGCTCCGTCGCGGCGCGGACCCTAGTGTCGGTCTCGAAAGCCGGCAAGGGAGCCAAAGCGCGATCTCCCGCGCGACGGATGCATGGCAAGAACGCAGCGCGCTCAGCCCTTGGGCTCGTCCTCGTCGCGGCCCGAGCGTTCGGCGAGGCGCGCCAGGGTCGTCAGTTCGCGGAACCAGGCGCGCACGGGCTTGGCCGGCGTTCCGCCCCAGCGGCTGCCAGACGGCACGTCGCGGTTGACGTTGGAGGAGCCCGCGATCTGGGCGCCCTTGCCGATCCGCAGATGGCCGACGACGCCGACCTGGCCGCCGAGCACCACGTAATCCTCCAGCGTCGTCGAGCCTGAGATGCCGACGCCCGAGACGATCACGCAGTGGCGGCCGATCACCACGTTGTGGGCGATCTGGACGAGGTTATCGATCTTGGTGCCCTCCCCGATCACCGTGTCGCGGCTGGCGCCCCGGTCGATCGTGGTGTTGGCGCCGATCTCGACGTCGTCCTGCACGATGACCCGTCCGATCTGGGGCACCTTGAGGTGACTGGCGCCCATGGCGAAGCCGAAGCCGTCCTGGCCGATGCGCGCGCCGGGATGGACGATCACCCGGTCGCCGACGAGGGCGTGAGCGATGGTGGCCCCGGCGCCGATGGCGCAACCGCGCCCGATCCGGACATTCGGGCCCACGGCCGCGTTCGGGCCGATCACCGTGCCGGAGCCGATCTCGGCGTGCGGCCCGATGACGGCGCCGGGATCGACACGGACATTGGCCTCGAGGCGCGCTTCCGGATGCAGGTGCGCGCCCGGGGAGACGCCGCTCGCGCCGAACATCGAGGCGGGACGCATCGCGTCGGGGTGCAGGCGCGCGAGGATCTCGGCGTAGACGCGGTAGGGATCGCGAGTGACGAGCGCGACGGTCGAGGCTGGCACCCGGGCCGCGAAGCGGGGCGCCACGAGGCAGGCGCCCGCCCGCGTCGCCGCGAGCGCGTCGCCGTAGCGGGCGTTGTCCATGTAGGCCAGGTCGCGCGCCCCGGCGCTCTCGAGGGGCGCCGCGCCGCTGATGACGGCCTGGGAGTCGACCCCGTCGGGAAGCGAAACGCGCGCAGCCTCGGCGACGGCGCCGAGGCTGATGACGATTTGAGCTGTGAAGAACTGGGGGCTCGACATGGGATGAGAACGCGCCGCCTCGGGATGGAGGCGGCGCGCGTCCTCAGAAGCGCGAGCCGCCGGAGAACCGGAACGCTTGGGTCTGATCCTTGCCGACCCGGAAGTTCGTGCCGGGGACGCGGGCGCCCTCGTCCTTCGAGAGGGCGTAGGCGTAGTCGAAGCGGATCGGTCCGAGCGGCGAGTTCCAGAGGATCGAGGCACCGACCGAGGAGCGGATCACGGCCCGGTCGCGCACGTTCACGCATTCCGGCTCGACGCCGATGGTGCTCGTGTTGAAGTTGCAGAGGCCGCCCGGCGCGATGCCGTTGATGAGCGCATCGCCGTTCACGTTGAACTGGGTGCGGCCGCTATAGCCGAACAGCGTGCCGGCATCGGCGAACACCGCGCCCTTCAGGCCGAGATCCCGCGGGATGCCCGGGATCGGGAACTGGACCTCGACGGTGCCGCCGACATAGGTGGTGCCGCCGATCGCGTTCGAGCGGCTGTCGGCGATGCCGACGTCGCGCGGACCGATGCCGTTCGGGGCGAAGCCGCGGACCAGCGAAGGACCGAGGAAGAACTGGTCGGTGATGCGAAGCGGCTGATCGTTGAGCGCCGTGATGTGGCCGCCCTGGAAGCGGACGAATCCAACCACGTCCTCGTAGATCTCCTTGTAGTAACGGGCGTCGCCCGTCGCGCGGAAGAACTTCGAGTCGCCGCCGAGGCCGGCGATGTCCGGCTTCACCTCGGCGTAGAGGCCGTTGCGGGGCTGGGCGTAGCTGTCCAAGGTCGAGTAGGCCAGGGTGAGACCCGCGAGCGAGGTCAGGGTCGAGCCCTGCGAGCCCTTGAGCGCGATCGAGGCCTCGCCGTCGAACGCGCAGTTCGGGTACCGCGCGAGGCCACCGACGTTCTGGCCGTTGATGACCGTGCCGGCGGGGTAGCGATCGGTGTAACCCGGGATCGGGTTCGAGCAGTCGTTGTAGGGCCGCTTGAGGGTGTTCGGCACCTTCAGTTCGGTGTTGTAGAGCGAGTAGCGCAGGGTTACGCCGAACTCTTCCGTGATCGGCAGGCCGACGCGGAGCTGACCGCCGTAGACGGTGGTCTCGTAGCGCGAGTAGCGGGTCTGGTCGCTGTACTTGTAGAAGGCGTCGAAGCCCGCAGCGAGGCGGTAGCCGAGGAAGTACGGCTCGGTGAACGAGAAGTCGACGCCGCGCGAGTACTGGCCGGCGGTGCCGGCGACGCGCACGAACTGGCCGCGGCCGAGGAAGTTCGATTCCGAGACCGAGACCTCGCCGATGATGCCGTCCTGGCTCGAATAGCCGCCGGCCACCGAGAACGATCCCGTGGGCTGATCCTCGACATCGATGTTGATGATGACGCGGTCGGCCGCGGAGCCCGGCTCGTTGGAGAAGCGGACCTTCTTGAAGAAGCCGAGGCCGTTCAGGCGGCGCTCCGCCCGGTCGGTGAGGACGCGGTTGTATGCGTCGCCCTCGGTGATATCGAGCTCGCGGCGGATGACGTAGTCGCGGGTGCGGGTGTTGCCGCGGATGTTGATGCGCTCGACGTAGACGCGCGGGCCGTCCTCGACGACGAAGCCGAGGGAGACGGTCCGGGTGGCGCGGTCGCGCTGGCCGGTCGGGCGGACCTGCGCGAAGGGGTAGCCCTGGCGGTTCACCTGCGTCGTGACGCCGTTCAGCGTCTTCTCGACGTCCTCGGCGTTGTAGACGTCGCCCACCGCCGTGCGGATCTCGCCGTCGAGGCCCTGCGTGTCGAGGCCGGGCAGGCGGGAATCGATCGCGACGTTGCCGACGCGGTACTGCTCACCCTCGTCGACGGTCACGGTGATGACCCAGCCGGCATCACCCTCGCCCTCGACGTAGCGCGCGTCGGCGTTGACGACCCGGAAGTCGGCGTAGCCGTTCTTGAGGTAGTAGCGCCGGACGAGGTCGAGGTCGGCGGTGATGCGGTCGGCGTCGTAGACGTCCGAGGTCTTGATGAAGCTCAGGAAGTTCATCTCCGAGGACGACATCAGGTCCTTGAGGGTGCCTTCCGAATAGGCATTGTTGCCGACGAAATTGATCGCCTTGATGCCGGTCTTGTCGCCCTCGTCGATCACGTAGATCACGTCGATGGTGCCGTTCGGCAGGTCCACGGTGCGGTAGCTGACCTTGGCGCCGCCGCGGCCGGCCCGGCGGTAGATCTCGCGGATGCGCTGCAGGTCGGCCTGGACGACGGCCTCGTTGAAGCCGCTGCGGCCCTTGGCTTCGATCTGCCCCTCGAGGGTGGCCTTCTCGACCTTCTTGTTGCCCTCGAACACGACGCGGTTGATCACGTTGTTCTCGCGCACACTCACGACCGTGCTGCCGCCGCTGCGGGAGACCCGCACGTCCGAGAACAGGCCGGTGGCGAGCAGGTTGCGTCGCGCTTCCTCCGGGGAGCCCGAGGCGGTGCCGGTGACGTAGGAGCGGATCGTGTCGGAATCGACGCGCTTGTTGCCCTGGACGACGATCTGCTGCGCCTGCGCGGTCCCGCCCAGAACAAGCCCGGCGGCCGCAGCGGCGACTAGGACGATGGTCCGCTCGGCCGACTTGCGTCGACGCTTCCCCGTCATCGAGATCATGTAATCGCCCGTCTTTTTATGGTTGACGCGGGTTTGCACCCGCAGACGATCGCCGGTTTACCGGTCGTCTCGTCACTTGGTCCCAGTCCAGCTTCTACCGAGTTTCCCGAGCGAAGCAAACGCTCGGGGTCATCGCTCGTTAGGGATTTTGGGAGACGTGGCCTTCCGGTCACTTAACGGTTTTCGGCGATATCCCGACAGGGTTTACGAAGCGTAAACCCGCCCACGGCCCGGCCGGCGGGGATGCCGCCACCCGGTGCGGAACGGCACACGGCCACGCCTCGGCGGCGCCTCAGGTCCCCTTCGCCCCCCAGGAGGCGCCGAGGTTTAGGATGTCGTTCCAGGCCGCGAACAGCATCAGCATGAGCACCAGGGCGAGCCCGATGCGGAACCCGATCTCCTGCGCCCGCTCGCTCAGCGCCCGGCCGCGCACGGCCTCGTAGGCGTAGAAGAGCAGGTGGCCGCCGTCGAGGAGCGGCACGGGAAAGAGGTTCAAGAGCCCGATTGAGACGGAGAGGAGCGCGACGAGCCCGATCAGGCCGGCCACGCCGCCGACCTTGGCGACCTCGCCCGAGACCCGCGCGATCCCGATGGGGCCTGAGAGCTGGTCCGGCGATTCGCGGCCGGTGACTAGCTTGCCGATATAGGCGAGCGTCCGGTCGACGACGAAGTAGGTCTCGTAGATGCCGAGCTTGAGCGACTGGAACGGCCCGTAATGGACGAGCTTCGCCTCCTCGGCCTTCGGCCCCTGCAGGCCGAGGCGCCCGAACCGGTGCCGGCCGAAGGGGGTCCGCTCCTCGACGGTGTCGGGCGTCGCGGTGAGCTGCCGGGCCTCGCCGCCGCGGTCGACGGTCACGATCAGGCTCGAGCCGCCGCTGCCGGTGACCGTCCGCTGCATCTCCATGAAGCTGTTGACCGGCGCGCCGTCGATGGACTGGATCACGTCGCCGGGCTGGAAGCCGGCGCGCTCGGCGGCGCTGCCGGCCACCACGCCGACGACGCGCGCCGGGATCTCGTAGCGGCCGCCGAAGTAGATCGCGCCCCCGAACAGGAGGATCGCCAGCAGGAAGTTGGCGATCGGCCCCGCCGCGACGATGGCCGCGCGCTTCGGCAAGGGCTGGGTCGGGAAGCTGATCGCGCGCTCGCGCGGATCCATCCGGGCGAGCGCGGCCGGGTCCGGCACGCTGGCGCCGTTGGCGTCGCCGTAGAACTTGACGTAGCCGCCGAGCGGGATCGCGCAGAGCTTCCAGCGCGTGCCGTGCCGGTCGTTGAAGCCGAGGAGCTCCGGCCCGAACCCGATGGAGAAGGCGTGAACCCCGACCCCGCACCAGCGCCCGACCAGGAAGTGCCCCATCTCGTGCACGAAGACGACGATGGTGAGCACGATGAGGAACGGGATCACCGCGCCGAAGAAGCCGGCGGCCGTGCCGCTCATGGCGTTCAGGAATTCCATCTCTCGGTCCTCAGGCCGCTCGTCGGGCGGCGATCTCTAGCAGATCGGATCGCTTCGGCGCCAACGCAAAGGCAGGAGAGGCCGCATCATGGTCGCATGGCAATCCCGGGCGGGCCAAACCGGGCCGCCCTCCCCGCTTTGTTGGAGAGAGGGTGAACGCCCGCGCCCCGCCCGGGCGCGCAGCTCGTCAATCGGGACGGTCGGTCACCCGGCCGCGCGCAGCTCGGGCAGCGCCTGCGTGCTCCAGCTCCGGACCTCGGCGTCGATGGCGAGCGCCTCGTCGACGTCGGCCGGGGCGTCGCGGTGGGTCCCGGCGAAGTGCGTGCAGGCCCGCTCTACGAGGTCGGCGATGCCGTAGAACGGGATCTCGCCGCGGATGAAGGCGGCCACCGCGATCTCGTTGGCGGCGTTCATCACGGTCGGCACCGCGCCGCCCTCGGCGAGCGCCGCGCGGGCGATCGCTAGGCAGGGGAAGCGCGCCTCGTCGGCCGGCTCGAAGGTGAGGCTTCCCGTCGCCGCGAGGTCGAGGCCGCGCCCGCGCTCGATCGTCAGGCGGTCGCCGAGGCCGAGGCAATGGGCTATCGGCACCCGCATGTCGGGCATGGCGAGACCCGCCGTCACGGCGCCGTCGCGCCAGGTGACGAGGCCGTGCACGATGGATTGCGGATGGACGATGACGTCGAGGCGCTCCGGCTCGATCGCGAAGAGGTGGTGCGCCTCGATCAGCTCCAGCCCCTTGTTCATGAGCGAGGCGGAATCGATGTTGATCTTCATGCCCATCGACCAGGTCGGGTGGGCGGCGGCCTCCGCCGGGGAGGCGGCGGCGATGCGCTCGCGGGCCCAGGTCCGGAACGGACCGCCCGAGGCCGTGATGGTCATCTTCGCGACGTCGGCGACCCTGCCGTCGCCCAGCGCCTGGGCGAGCGCGTTGTGCTCGGAATCCACAGGCAGGAGGCGGGCGCGGTAGCGGGCGGCGTCGCGCATGAAGGCGTCGCCGGCGCAGACCAGGCTCTCCTTGTTGGCGAGCGCCACGGTCCGGCCGAGCCGCAGGGCGGCATGGGTGGGTTTGAGGCCGGCCGCGCCGCTCACCGCCGCGACCACGATGTCGGCCTCGCGCGCCACGGCCTCGAGCACGGCCGCCTCCCCCGCCCCGCAGGCGATGCCGGACCCCGAGAGCGCCTCGCGCAGGGCCGGACCGGCGGACTCGTCGGCCAGCGCGGCGAAGTTGGCGTCGAGCTCGCGCGCGAGCTTGGCCAGAGCGATCGCGTCGCGGCCGCCGACCAGGGCACCGACGCGGAAGCGGTCGCGATGCTGGACCAGCAGGTCGGTGGTCGAGCGGCCGATCGAGCCGGTGGCGCCGAGGATGGTGACGGTGAGACGCAACGGACGAGTTCCTTCAGGCCGCGGCGAGGCGGTGGATGATCAGGGCGAGCCCGACGAGGAGGGCCACGGCGAAGAAGCCGTCGAGGCGGTCCATGGCGCCGCCGTGGCCCGGGATCGAACGGCCGGAATCCTTGACGCCGCATCGCCGCTTCACGGCGGATTCGGCGAGGTCGCCGGCCTGGCTGAGGACGGAGGCCAGCGCGCTCGCCAGGGCCACGGCGGGGAGCGGCGCGGCCGCGAGCATGCTCCAGCCGTGCTCGCGGGCGAAGAGGACGAGCCCGATTCCCGCCCCGGTCCCGGCGGCGAGTCCCCCCAACGCGCCGGACCAGGTCTTCTTCGGGCTGACCCGCGGCATGAGCTTCGGGCCGCCCAGCGCCCGGCCGGTGAAGTAGGCGACGATGTCGGTGGACCAGACCACGGCGAACATCCAGGCCGGGCCGAGGATGCCGATGGCCGGATCGTTCCTCAGCGCGGTCGGAACGAGGGCGAGGATTCCTGCCCCGATGAGACCGAGCGCAGCGGCGAGCCGGCCCCCCTCCCCTTTCGCCAGGACGAGGGCGGCGCCGAGCCCCAGCCCCCCGATGACGACGAGGGCGGCGACCGGAGCCCCGAGCTGCAGGGAGGCGACGAGGCCGGTGAGCGTGAGCGCGGTCACGGCGAGGAGGGCGCGCCGCGGCGCGATCCGGCGTATCCCGATCCACTCGGCGGCGGCCACGATCGCCGCCGCGAGCCAGATCAGGGCGAAGGGCCAGCCCCCGAGGACCAGGGCGGAGAGGACGATTGCGGCGAGCACCACGGCCGAGAACACGCGCGCCTGGAACTCGCGGCTCCCGAACGGGGTGTGGCGCGGCGCCGTCTCGCCGCCGGCGATCATCATCCCGCCTTGTCGCTGAGGCCGCCGAAGCGGCGGTCGCGACGGTTGTACTCGTCCAGCGCCGCGAGGAAGGACTCGTGGTCGAAGTCGGGCCAGAATTCCGGCGCGATCACGTATTCCGCATAGGCCGTCTGCCAGGTCAGGAAGTTCGAGAGGCGCTGCTCGCCCGAGGTGCGGATCACGAGGTCCGGATCGGGGATGCCCGCGGTGTCCAGCGCCCCCGTGATCGCGTCGAGGCCGATCGCGTCGGGCCGCAGGCGCCCCTCGGCGACCGCCTCGGCGAGGCGCCGGACCGCCCGCAGGATCTCCTGGCGCCCGCCGTAATTGAAGGCGACGACGAGGGTCAGGCCGGTGTTGCGGCAGGTGCGCCGCTCGGCCTCCTCGAGAAGGCCGGCGATGTCCGGGCTCAGGCCGTCGCGCGCACCGATGATGCGCACCCGCACGTCGTTGGCGTGGAGCTCGGCGAGGTCGCGCAGCATGAAGAGCTTGAGCAGCCCCATGAGGTCGGCGACCTCGGCGGGGGGCCGGCGCCAGTTCTCGGCCGAGAAGCTGTAGATCGTCAGGTAGCGCACGCCGAGCTCGATCGCCGAGCGCACGGCCCGGCGCACCGCCTCGACGCCGCGGCGGTGACCCTCGACCCGCGGCAGGCCGCGCCGGGCCGCCCAGCGGCCGTTGCCGTCCATGATGATGGCGACGTGGTCCGGGACGCGGGCGGGCGTCTGGCTCGACGCGGAATCCGGCCGCACCACCGTCTCGACGTCGGCCGTCATCGCTGCCTCGATCTGACGCGCGCCCGTAAAGCGACCCAACGCGCCTCTCCCTCGTCTCGTGCCTTGCCGACCCTCGACCCACTCGATCACGCGGGGCCTGAACTAGACCTGCATGATCTCCTTCTCCTTGGCGGCGAGCACCCCATCGATTTCGGCGATGTACTGGTCGGTCGCCTTCTGGACGTCGGCGGCCTGACGCTTCTCGTCGTCCTCGCTGATCGCGCCGTCCTTCTCGAGCTTCTTGAGGTGGTCGAGCCCGTCGCGGCGCACGTGGCGGACCGCGACGCGGGCCTCCTCCGTGTACTTGTGGGCGACCTTGACCATCTCCTTGCGGCGCTGCTCGTTCATCTCGGGGATGCGCAGCCGGATGGTCTGGCCCTCGGTCTGAGGGTTGAGGCCGAGATCGGATTCGCGGATCGCCTTCTCCACGGCGCCGATCATGCCGCGGTCCCAGACGGAGATGCTGAGGAGACGCGGCTCCGGCACGCTGACCGTGGCGACCTGGGCCATCGGCATCATCGCGCCGTAGGCGTCCACCTGGATCGGATCGAGGATGCTGGGGGTCGCGCGGCCGGTGCGCAGCGAGCCGAGGTCGCCCTTCAGCGAGGTGACGGCGCCCTGCATGCGGCGCTTGATGTCGTTCAGGTCGAAGTCAGGGGTTGCCATGCGTGAAGTCATCCCGACGCGATCAAGGGAACGAAGCCGGGCCCGCAGGCCCGTTCGCCGGCCTCAATGAACCAAAAGCCGACCTGCCGCAAATAGGCTTCGCGTGAAGATCAGGCGCCGCGCCGCGGCGGCTCCCGCAACGGAACCCCTGCTGCGCCGGCCCTCTGGACGAAGTGGCTGCCGTCGAGATGCGCGAAGGCGCGCAGGAGGTCGATCATGCCCTGGACCGACATGTCGGTCGGGTCGAGCTTCGCGGCCGTGCCATAATGCATGTAGATCGCGTCGAGGGGCTCGGAATGCCCGGCATAGCCGACCATCCAGCCCTCGAAGTCCCGCCGTTCGATGGTGCGGCACGAGACGAGGACCATGCCGCTGAGGCGATGATCGGCGGCCAAGCCCCAGAGCTGCTCGGAGATCGCGCTGCGCTCTCCCTCCATCGCCTGCAGGAAGAAGTCCTCATTGAAGACGAGCGCGCCGGTGAGGCCCGAGACGCGGTCGTAGTTGTGGCAGGCGGCGAGGATGTCGCGGACCATCTCGCGCATCGAGCCGCCGGCGAGTGTCACCCGGTTGCGGCTGAAGAAGACGATCTGGGACAGAGGCATCGGGAGATCTCTCGGCCGCCCGCGACGCCGACGCGCAAGTGGCCCGGCAAGAAAACCCGAAAATCCTCAATAAACTGCCAAGCCGAAAACTTGGCCCGAACCCGAAGCTCGGCGCGGACACTTCGGGCCGCATCTCCGGGCGCAATCCTCGGAGGTCGAGGAGCCGGACGGGGGCCATCGGAGTGCGGTTGATTGCCATCGCGGGGCCCCACCCTTGCCCTTCCC
>NZ_BPQP01000027.1 GCF_022179305.1 Methylobacterium iners | reverse complement strand
CCGTCTACTCCGGCGTGCGCTGAGACGGCGGCGCGACCAGCGCCTTCTTCA
This sequence comes from Methylobacterium iners, assembly GCF_022179305.1. GTDB lineage: Bacteria > Pseudomonadota > Alphaproteobacteria > Rhizobiales > Beijerinckiaceae > Methylobacterium > Methylobacterium iners. The sequence continues at coordinate 111,857 of NZ_BPQP01000027.1, read as the reverse complement.
CCATGACCGGACAATTTTCCGCGACCGGAGGTCGCTTCGGTAGTTTGCGCAGGGAACGCGTTGACGGAACAAGGCTTAGCTTCGTGGTGACGGCTCGGAGACAGCGATGTTCCTGGCAGAGGATGGACGCCCCGCGGGCTTGACCTGGAACTACACCCGCCGGGAGATGCTGGCCGACGGCGTGATCCATTTCCTCGGCGTCGCCTGCGGCCTCGCCGGCGCCATCGCCATAGTGATCCTTGCCGCACTCGGTCCGCTGGGCTGGCGGGAGCAGGCGGCCGTCGCCGTCTACGCGGCGGGCCTCGTCTCCATGCTTGGGGTCTCCGCCACCTACAACATGTGGCCGGTCGGACGTCGCAAATGGTTGCTGCGCCGGGCCGACCATGCCCTGATCTACCTGATGATCGCGGGCACCTACACGCCGCTCGTGACGCTCGTCGGCACGGGCACGGTCGCCTGGGGCCTGCTGGTCATGGTCTGGTGCGTCGCGATCATCGGGATGGCGCTCAAGATCATGCTGCCCGGCCGCTTCGACGGCGCCGCGGTCGGCCTCTACCTGCTGCTCGGCTGGAGCGGCGTCGCAGCCTACGATTCCGTCATCGCCATGCTGAACCCCACCGCCCTCTGGCTGCTGGCCATCGGGGGACTGCTCTACTCCTTCGGGGTCGTCTTCCATCTCTGGCGGAGCCTACCCTACCAGAACGCCATCTGGCACGGCTTCGTGCTGGCGGCGACGGCCTGCCATTTCGGCACCGTTCTGACCACAGTGCTGGAGGCCGGCGCCTGAGGAGAGCTAGGCTCGCGGCCTCAGCGCGTAAAGGGCGATCGCCGCCGCGTTCGAGACGTTGAGGCTGCGGATCTCGCCGGTGAAGTCGATCCGGGCGAGCACGTCGCAGGTCTCGCGGGTGCGCTGGCGCAGGCCCTTGCCCTCGGCCCCGAGCACGATCACCGCCGGCCGCTTCGGACCGACCGCGTCGAGGGAGGTCTCGGCTTCCGAGTCGAGGCCGATGCGGGTGAAGCCGCGCTCGCCGAGTTCGATCAGCGCCTCGGCGAGGTTCCGAACGATGACGAGCGGCACGTGTTCGAGCCCGCCCGAGGCCGATTTCGCCATGACGCCGGTGGCATTGGGCGAGTGCCGGGCCGTGGTGACGATGCCGGCGACGCCGAAGGCAGCCGCCGTGCGCACGATCGCCCCGACATTGTGGGGATCGGTGATCTGGTCGAGGGCCAGCAGCAGCGCGTCGTCGGGCAGGGCGTCGAGGTCGGGCGCGGGGAGGGCGTCCGCCTCGAGGTAGAGCCCCTGATGCACGGCGTCCGGCCCCAGCAGCGCGTTGATGGCCGAAGGCCGGACGAGCTCCGGCACGACGCGCAGGCTGCCGACCGCTTCCGTGAGGCGGGCGAGCGCGTTCTCCGTGGCGAGCAGCCGGTGCAGGCTGCGCCCCTCGTTGGCGAGCGCCTGCATGACCGGGTGCCAGCCGTAGAGCACGACGCGATCGTCGCCCTCGCCCCGCGGCGGACCGCGGCGGAAGCGTTCGCGCTTCCCCTGCGGCCGGGCTCGTCTCGGCCCCGCCGGGCCCTCGCGTCGCGTCGTCATGCCAACCATCCGCCGTCCTGGCCGGGGGCGAAGCGCCACGCGGTCCCAAGGGACGCCCGCGACAAACCGGCCGCCAGCCCCTTCGTCAAGCGCCGAACGGCAAGGGCACTCGCGTTTACAGGCGCCATCGCGGGGTCTATCACCGCCCCCGACCCGAAACCCTGACCCGAAGCACAAGATGCGCGCCGAGATCGAGCAACTCTCGGATGCCGCCAAGCAGTCGATCGGACTGCTGAGGAGGCATCTTTGACTGGGATACCGTCGAGAAGCGTCTCGCGGAGCTGAACGCGGCTTCCGAGAACCCGGACCTCTGGAACGACGCCGAGGCCGCCCAGAAGGTGATGCGCGAGCGTCAGGAGCTCGACGAGGCCGTGACCGCCATCAGGAAGCTCGACCAGGATCTCGAGGACGCCAAGACGCTCATCGAGCTCGGGGAGATGGAGGGCGACGAGGCCTCGATCACCGAGGGCGAGGCCGCGATCCGCGCCGTCGAGAAGGAAGCCGCGCGCCGCCAGGTCGAGACGCTGCTCTCCGGCGAGGCCGACGGCTTCGACACCTACCTCGAAGTCCATTCCGGCGCCGGCGGCACCGAGAGCCAGGACTGGGCCAACATGCTCCAGCGCATGTATGCCCGCTGGGCGGAGCGCCGGAAGTACAAGGTCGAGATCGTCGAGTGGTCGGACGGCGACGAGGCCGGGATCAAGGGCGCCACGCTCCTTATCAAGGGTCACAACGCCTATGGCTGGCTCAAGACCGAGTCCGGCGTCCACCGCTTGGTGCGGATCTCGCCCTACGATTCAAGCGCGCGCCGCCATACCAGCTTCGCCTCCGTCTGGGTCTATCCGGTGATCGACGACCGGATCGAGATAGAGATCAAGGAGAGCGACTGCCGCATCGACACCTATCGGTCGTCCGGCGCCGGCGGCCAGCACGTGAACACCACGGATTCGGCGGTGCGCATCACGCATATCCCGACCGGGATCGTGGTGGCCTGCCAGCAGGAGCGCTCGCAGCACAAGAACCGCGCCACCGCCTGGAACATGCTGCGCGCCCGCATGTACGAGGCCGAGCTGAAGAAGCGCGAGGAGAAGGCCAGCGCGGAGGCCGCCGCCAAGACCGATATCGGTTGGGGCCACCAGATCCGGAGCTACGTGCTCCAGCCCTACCAGCTCGTGAAGGACCTGCGCACGGGCACCCAATCCACCGATCCCGACGCGGTGCTCGACGGGTCGCTCGACCCGTTCATGGAAGCGTCGCTGGCGCAGCGGGTCTACGGTGGAGCCGAGGGCGTCGAGGATATCGATTAAGGCCGTCGACCCACGCATCGGGGTGGGCGAGATGGAGTGGAACTCGGCCTCGACCTCGCATAGGTTTTCGCCATGCGGGTCAAGGTCACGGCCGATTACGAGTGCTGGCCCCTCTGGTGGGACGAGGCCGAGCGTGTCGGAAATGTCTCCCCCACAGAGCTGGGGCTGAGCGACCACCTATCCTCTGATCTTCTCGCATGGGCGTCGGCCTACGACGCGACCCTGAACCGCGACGATCCCTCGTCGTCCGGTTTCGCTTCCGCCAACGAGGAACGATTGTTCCACGAGCAAGGTCGACGCTTGGCCTCTCGCGTGGCTGATGAACTCGGGAGCGGCGCGACCATCAGGCACATCGCGCACGACGAAGAAAGGTGACGTCAGCAACATCTCACAAGACAAGAGTCCAGGCGTCCAGCTGGCTTTCTTTCCTGGCCGCGAGTGAGCTTGCTGCCTAAGCTCGAAAAGTTCGCTTCTCACCCACCTTTTAAGTGCGGGCGCCTCAGGCCGAGACCGAGGCGCCTCAGACGTCGACGATATCGCGCAGCAGGACCTTCAGCACCGCCTTGAGCCGCCGCTCGTCGAGGGGCTTTTGCAGGAAGGCGACGGGGCCGGTCGCCTCGGCCGCAGCCCGGGTCGCCGGGTCGCCCGAGCCCGACACGAAGACATGCGGGATCGACCGGGCCTGCGCCGTCCCGGCCACGTCGATCCCGGTCAGCGCGCCCTTCAGCTTGATGTCGAGGATCGCGAGGTTGATCCCGCCCTGAGCCAAGTGGTCCAGGGCCGCCTCTCCCGTCGGGACGCTGGCGACCACCTCGTGGCCGGCCTCGTCCACGAGATCCGCCATGTAGCTGGCGACGAGATACTCGTCCTCGACGATCAGGACGCGCAGGCGGCGGCTCACAGCGCCACGCCCACGCGGCAGCGCGTTCCCGGGTTTCGCTCCTCCACGACCACCTCTCCGTCGATCTGCTGCGCGAGCCGCTCCACGAGCTGCAGCCCCATCCCGGCCGGTGCCGAGCGGAGATCGCCCGCGAAGCCGCGCCCGTCGTCCTCCACCGTGAGAACCACGCGGCCGGGCTCCCGCTCCAGGCGCACCCACAAGGTTCCGTCCTGCGCGTCGGCAAAGGCGTGCTGGACCGCGTTGGTGATGATCTCGTTGGCGAGCAGACCGAAGGGAACGGCGATGTCCACGGGGAGGTCCACGGCGTCGAGCCCGGATTCGAGGGTGACGGGAACGGGCGCGAGGGCCACGAGGCTGGAGGTCAGCTCTCGCAGGAAGCCCCCGAAATCGACCCGGCGGAAGTCCGGCGAGCGGTAGAACTGCTCCTGCAGCCGGCTGAGCGCCTGGATGCGCTGGCGCAGATCGGACAATCGCCGCCGGTCCGCCTCGCTCTGGATCGACTTTTCCGTCTGCCGGATCAGGCTGATGACGATCTGCAGGTTGTTGTGGAGACGGTGGTAGAGCTCGGCCAGCACCAGATCCCGGTTCTCGACCAGGGCGCGCTGGGCAAGGCCGCGTTCGACGACCATGCGCGCCGTCAGCGCCAGGCGCTTCAGCTGGTTGCGGCCCTTCACCACGTAATCGTCGAACCCCGCCTTCATGGCCCGGACCGCGAGATCCTCGGAGCCGGTTCCGGTCACCATGATGGCGTGGCAGTGGGGGTAGCTGCCGCGTACGGTTTCGAACAGCGCGAACCCATCGATCCAGCGCAGGTCATAATCCGTTACAAGGAGGTCGGGCACCAACTGGAGCGCCTGTTCGAGGCTGGGCGGATCGGAGACTTCGACGATGTCGAGGTCGGGAATTTCCTGGGAGAGCGCGCGAACGTTCAGGGCACGCGTGTCAGGGTCGTCGTCGGCAACGATAACGCGCATGAACGTTCCACTGCTCAGGAAACCGGTCCGCGGTGCTAACAGCGAGCTTCGGGCGTTTGATCCGCGATCCGGCAGGCTGAAACGTTCGAGGACTTATGGCAAGGCAGAACCTCTGACGTGGCCGCCCTGACGCAGTCCAAGCGAGGCCGCTACTCGGCCCTCGGGGTCACGGCGCTGGTCGCAGCCCTGGTGCTCACCGCGCTGAGCAGCGCCGTTCTCCTCCTCAACCTCTCGCGGCTCAACACGAGCCGGGCGGAGGTCTCGCGCATCAACGGCGTCCTGACCCTGGTGGCCGAGTTCCACGAGGCCATCCGGGCGGCCGAGACGGGACAGCGCGGCTTTCTGCTGACGGGCGAGCAGCGCTACCTCGCCACCTACCAGCAGGCCGTTCCGCGGGTCTGGTCGAAGCTCGCCGCAGCGGAACGATCGGTCCGACGGCCGGAGCAGATCGGCCGTCTGGCGAGCCTTCGTGCGCTGACCGAGAGCAAGCTCGACGAGCTGGCCAACACCGTTGCCCTTCACGCACGCAGCCAGAGCGCGGCCCTCGGCGTCGTCCGCAGCGATGTCGGACAGAATCTGATGGAACAGATCGACGCGACGATCCGGAGCATACGGGAAACCGGAACCGAGGCGCTGGCGACGCAATCGGCGCGCGAGCAGAGCGAGGCGGCCTGGGCGACGGTAATCGGCGTCGCGAGCGGCGGTTTGGCGCTCGCCAGCGCGATCCTGGGCGTCGTCACTCTCGTGGGCCAGCGCGCCCAGGGCCGCCTGTTCGAGGCGGAGGAGCGGTTCCGCAACCTCGCCGGAAACATCGAGGACGCCTTCTGGGTCTCGGATCCGCGCAGCAACACTCTGCTCTACGTCAACCCGGCCTTCGAGCGCATCTGGGGCCGTCCCCTGGCGGCGATCTACGAGAATTCCAGGGTCTGGCTGGACGCCGTCATCCCCGAGGATCGCGAGCGGGTGAGCGCCAGCTACGCCGCGAACGCGATGAAGGGGACTTACGACGAGACGTACCGGATCACGCAGCCCGACGGCTCGCTGCGCTGGATCCGCGACAGGGGTTGGCCTGTGAACGATGAGCGCGGGCGGTTCGAGTACGTGGTCGGCATCGCGGAGGACATCACGCCGATGCGCCTGACGCAGGAGGCCCTCACCAGCCTCAACGCGGACCTGGAGCGCAGGGTCGAGGACCGCACGCAGGCCCTCGTCGAGGTCAACCGCGAGCTCGACGCTTTCGCCTATTCCATCTCTCACGATCTGCGCGCGCCGCTGCGCTCGATGCAGGGCTACGCCGACGCCCTCGTGGAGGATTTCGGCGAGGGCTTGGCCTCGGAGGGGCGGCACTACACGCAGCGCATCGCCGCCGCCGCGCGGCGCATGGAAGACCTGATCCAGGACATCCTCGCCTACAGCCGCCTGGCCAAGGAAGAGGTCAGCGTCCGACCCGAATCCCTCGAAGCCTCGGTCGATCACGTCCTGTCGGAGCTGGCGCCGACCCTGGCGGAGGGGCGGGCGACGATTCGGGTCGAGCGGCCGCTGCCGGTGGTGCGATCCAACCGCCCGGTCCTGCGGCAGGCCCTGGGAAACCTCATCGCGAATGCGATCAAGTTCACGGCGCCGGGCGAGGCGCCCGACGTCCGGATCCACGCGGAGCGCCGGGGCGACCGCGTCCGGCTCTGGATCGAGGACCGGGGGATCGGGATTGCCCCGGAGCACCAGGCGCGGGTGTTCGACCCGTTCCAGCGCCTCCACGGGGTCGAAACCTATCCCGGAACCGGGATAGGGTTGGCCATCGTCCGGCGTGCGATGACGCGCATGGGTGGCACCTGCGGCGTCGAATCGGAGCCCGGTCTCGGAAGCCGGTTCTGGATCGAGCTCCCGGCTTCCGAGGAAGGTTCGCAAGGATGACGGCACTGCTCGAGGACGTGATCGTCGTGATCGAGGACGATCCGGACGACAGGCACCTTCTGGCGCGCTCCTTCAGAAAACTGGGGTCGAGCGTGCCGCTGCGCTTCGCCTGCGACGGCGACGAGGCGCTGACTCTGCTGAGCGGGCTGGTGTCCTCGGCCGATCAGCCGATGCGCCCCCTGGTGATCCTGCTCGACCTCAAGCTGCCACGCCGCTCCGGATTCGAGGTCCTGACCTGGATCAAGGCGCAGCCTGCCCTGCGCCGCATCCCGGTGGTGATCCTCACCTCGTCGCGGGAGAATTCCGACCTGAGGCAGGCCTATGATCTCGGCGCGAACTCGTTCCTGGTGAAGCCGAGCCAGCCCCAGGCCCTCCATAGCCTGATCGAGCAGGTGAACGGGTACTGGCTCGGCCACAACGAGGTGGCACCGTTGATGGTCTAGCCCCCGCGGGGACGGGCCTGCCGCGGCCTCGGTGCGCCCTAACGCGCGGCGGTCTCCAGCCCGCTTCGCGCCCGCAGGAACCGCTGCGGGTCCACCGGCTCGCCATCGATGCGGGTCTCGTAATGCAGGTGGCTGCCGGTGGAGCGGCCGGTGGAGCCGACGCGGCCGACGATGCGCCCGGCCTCGACGCTCTGGCCGGGCTGGACCGCGATGGTCGAGAGGTGAGCGTAGCGCGTGGTGACGCCGTGGCCGTGGTCGATCTCGACCATGTTGCCGTAGCCGCCGGCATATTCGGCCGCGATCACCCGACCCGCTGCTGTGGCACGGGCCGGATCGCCGGCCTCCGCCTTCATGTCGATGCCCGTGTGCATCGCCAGCCCCCGGGTGAAAGGATCGAGGCGAGGCCCGAAATGGCTCGACAGGCTGAAGGATCCGGCGAGCGGCTGGCGCAGGGGCAGCCCCTCGGCCACACGGCGCAGGCGCTCCTCCTCGCCGAGCGAGCGCTGCGCGTCGGCGAGCGCCATGCCGAAGCGATCGATCACGATCGGAACGAGGGGGCCGCCGAGGCCGGTGGCGGCCGGGCGTTCGAAGCGCGAGGCGTCGAGGCCGGTGCGGGCGACGAGGCTGCGCAGGCGCTCGGCGTTCCGTCCGGCACGCAGCGCGATCGCGGCGAGGCTGCGGCCTTGCGCTTCCGCGAGCGCGTCGAGCCGGTGCTCCAGGGCGGCGACGGTTTCCGGCAGGTCGAGGGCGGAGCGGCGCCCGGTTCCTTCCAGGCCGCCAGCCTCCTGCGTGCGGAGTTCCAGGGCATCGGGCGTGGGGATTGGCTTTCCCAACCCAGGGCGCCGGCCGCGCGCCGGCGGGACCGGAGCGGGATCGGTGGCCTCGGCCGCGGGGAGGGCGCCTTCGCCGGCCAAGGCTGCGAGCATCGCCTGGCGCCGCTCCATTCCGGCCTGACGCTGGGCGAGTTCCGCCAGCCGCGCCTCGAGGCCGTCGCGGGTGGTCGCGCGCTCGATCGCAGCGTGGTCGAGCTGGACCCGCAGGGCGTTGATCCGCCCCTCGTAGCTGTACTGCATGGCGCTCTGCTGCGAGACGAAGCGCGCCAGGACCTCGTCGTGGAACACGAGGTAGCAGGTCGTGGCGCCCGCCCAGGCCATGGTGCCGGCAAGCGCCGCCGCGAGGCAGTGGACGCTCCGGGGCGCGGCTGCGAATCTCGCGAGGCCGGATCGAAGGGAAAAGCGCATGTCGTCGGACCTGGTCCAGGTCGGTCCGTTCTGACATCGTTAGGGTTAAGGAAGGTGTAAGCGTCGGGACGGTTCGATGCAGGCAGCCCCTGCCGGAAGTCAGGCGAGGGCGCGCGTGGCCTCTAGGACCTCGTCAGCGTGGCCCGGCACCTTCACCTTCGGCCAGACCCTGGCGATCCGGCCGGCCCGGTCGATCAGCATGGTGGTGCGCTCCACGCCCATATAGCTCTTGCCGTACATGCTCTTCTGGACCCAGACCCCGTAGGCCTCCAGCATGGCCTTGCCCTCGTCGGAGGCGAGGGGGAAGGAGAGGCCGTACTTCGCCCGGAACTTGTCGTGGCTCTTCACGGAATCCGGCGAGACGCCGATGACGACCGCGTCGGCGGCGGCAAAGGCTTCGCCCAAAGCGTTGAACCCCTGCGCCTCCAGGGTGCAACCGCTGGTATCATCCTTCGGGTAGAAATAGAGGACGACCTTGCGCCCGCGGAGCGCCGACAGGCTGACGGTCTCGCCGCCCGCGCCGGGCAGATCGAAATTCGGGGCCTCGTCACCGGTGTCGAGGGGCATCGTGCCTTCCTTTCGGCCGATTAATGGTGTGCCAAGGGAGGAACCGGATGGCGTCGGCGCAGAAGACCGCGAATCTCCGGACCACCGCTCGATAACCTGGGCCGGCGTTCCGATCCAGCGGCTTACGGATTGATGAACAAGGATAACGGTCCAGGCCTACGATTGAAGCGGCCGGCCCGCCGGCGGCGCCCCCTGCTGCGGGTTGCGCTCGTGGGCCTCCTGCTCCTCGTCCTCGCGGTGGCGGGTTGCCTGGTGCGTCTCGCCGCCGGCCCTTGGCGCATTGATGGCCTGTCCGGCCAGATGGCGCAGGCTATGGCCGAGCGCATCGGACCCGGCTGGCGCGTGGATATGCGCGACAGCTCGCTCGAACTCGACTCCGAGAACTCGCTCGCCCTGCGGGTCGCGGGCCTCGACATCCACAATCCCCAGGGCGCCCTCGTGGTGCGCGCGCCCTTGGCCTTGGTCAGCCTCGACACCTGGGGCTTGGCGCGGCTCGCGGTGCAGCCCCGCTCGATCGAGTTCCGCGACCTTCAGATGACCGCCCTCGTCCACCGCGACGGTTCAATCGCCTTCGCGGCCTCCGCTCCGGCCGCACCTGGAAGCCTGTCGAAGGACCAGGCTCAGCCGCACACGCTGCCCAGCGTCGACTCCGCCCGCGGCAACGTCTCGCCGATCTCGGCGGCGGCAGCCTCGATCTTCGGTGTCGTGCTCGATTCAGCCGGCGTCGTCGGCGCCCTCGACAGAGCCCGGATCACGAACGGCCGCCTGACGCTCATCGACGACGATGCCCGCGAGCGCGCGGTGTTCGAGCGCGTCAACGGCCTGTTCCGGCGCGACGCCACCCGCGACGCCCGCATCTTCGAGCTGCGCATCGACGGCCCGCACGGAGAATGGCGCTTCGGCGGCGACGTGCACGAGGCTGGCGGCACCAAACGGACAGGCATCATCACCCTCGACGACCTGCCGATCAGCGACCTGCTCCTGCTCTCGGGCCAGTCGAAGCTGCCGATCGCGACGGACCTGAAGCTTTCCGCCAAGGCCGACGTGGCACTCGATGCCGGCCGGATCGAGACGATGACGGGAACGGTGCGGACGAGCGACGGAAACTTCCTCATCGAGGAGAAGGATTTCAACCCGGTCACCATCGAGAGCCTGGAGGCGCAGGTGAACTGGGACGAGGCCGGTCGGGTCATGAACCTCGAGGGTCTTGATTATCGCGGCGGCGGCAACGTCGTGCAGCTCACCGGCGCCTGGACCGCGAGTCCGGCGGGCGCCGACACAGCCTGGACCTTCGCGCTGGCGAGCCGCGACGCGGTCCTGCGCGGCGCCGCGGCTCAGGACAAGCCGGTCAAGCTCGCGGCGATGTCGGCCCGCCTGTCCGGACGAGGCGGCGGCATCGCCATCGACGAGTTCACGGCCGCGGGCGAGGGCTGGAACGGGCGCATCACCGGCACGATCGCAACCGCGGGCGACGAGGAGGGCCTGACCCTCCACATCGCGGCCGCCAATGCCGGGGTCCGCGATGCGCTCCGCCTGTGGCCGGAGCACGTCGCGCCGCCGGCCCGCAACTACCTCGTCGATTACCTGCGCGGCGGCCGGGTCGAGACCGTCGACATCCGCGTCGACATGAGCGGCAGCGAGCTCGCGGCCGCGACCAAGGGCGAGCCGATGCCGGACCACGCGGTGCGGATCGCCTTCGTGGTCGCGGACGCGACGTTGGCGATCTCGCCTGACGCGCCGCCGCTCAGCCATGGCCGCGTCACCGGCACCATCACCGGCCTGACCACGACGATCCGCGGCGTCACCGCCGAGGTCAGGATGCCGGACAACCGCAGCCTCGCGATCTCCGACGGCTCCTTCGTCATCCCGCAGATCACGCCGGAGACGGTCGTCGCCCAGATCGGCTTGCGCCTCGCGGGCGGCGCCGATGCCCTGGCCGCACTCCTGCAATCGAAGATGTTCAAGACCGTGATCGGCGCCGATATCGACCCCGGCACCGTCAAGGGACAAGCCGATCTGCGGATCGATTTTCCCCTTAATCTCAAGCAGATGCCGGAGCTCGCGGACCTGCCCGTGACGATGACGGGCAGCCTGTCGGAGCTGAGCGTCGACAAGGCCTTCGGCAAGGAGCGGCTCGACTCGGGCAAGTTCGCCGTCAGCTACGATCGCAACGGCTTTGTCCTGAAGGGCGACGGCAAAGTCGTTGGCTCGGCCCTCAGCCTCGATCTTCGCCAGGCCAAGGCGGGAGGGCCCGGCGAGGTATTGGTCAATCTCAGCCTCGACGAGGCCCTGCGCGCCCGCAAGGGCCTGCCCGTGGCCCCGCAGCTCTCGGGACCCGTGGCAACGAGGTTCAGCCTGCCCATCGGACGCAGCGGCAAGACGGCGATCCGGGTCGAGGCAGATCTGGGCCGGGCTGGGATCGACGGGCTCCTGCCGGGCTTCGTCAAACCGGCCGGCAAGCCCGGCCGGCTCAGCTTCATCCTTTCCGAGCCCCCCGGAAGCGGGCCGATCGAGCTGCGCGACATCGCGCTCGATGCCGGCGCGACCACGGCACGCGGCAGCGCCACGGTCAGCGCGGAGGGCACGCTTGAACGGGCGGAGCTGTCAGCGCTCAAGCTCTCGCCCGGCGACGACATGCGGGTCGGAGTGGAGCGCAGCGGCGGCGGCTACAAGGTCAGTGTCCGAGGCGCAGTGGCCGACGCACGGCCCTTTCTGCGCTCGCTCACTGGGTCCGACAGCAAATCGCCCAAGGACAGCGCGCCGAAGGAGGTCGAGGCGGAGATCAGCCTCGGCATTCTGACTGGCTTCAACGGCGAAGCCCTGACCGGCGCGAGTGTGAAGCTCGCAACCAAGGGCCGCGACATCCGTTCCGCGCAGATGCAGGGCAAGTTCAACGGCGCGCCCGTCACCGCGCAGATCGCCCGGGGCGAGCGCGGCGTGCCCGTCCTCACGGTGGAGGCCGCCGATGCCGGCGCAACCCTGCGCTTCGCCGACCTCTACCGACGAATGTATGGCGGGCGGCTCTCCATGAGCAGCGCGCTCAACGATGGACCCCAGGCTGGCGTCGTTCAAATCCGCGACTTCTCGCTGCGCAACGAGCCGGCGCTGGCGAGCATCATCGCGCAGGGGCCGACGAGCAACGAGATCGTCGACGCGCGCGGCCGCAAGCAGGTGGTCCAGGGGCAGGGCAGCGAAGTGGGCTTCGACAGGCTGCGGGCGAACTTCACCCGCAGCGGCTCACGGGTGGACTTCACCGACGCGGCGATCTCCAACGCTGCGATGGGCTTCACGCTCTCGGGCTACCTCGACACCGCCAAGGAGCGAACCGACGTCAACGGCACCTTCGTGCCGCTCTATGGGCTGAACAACGTGGTCTCGCAGCTGCCCATCCTCGGGCAGCTGCTCGGCGGCGGCCGCAACGAGGGCCTCTTCGCCCTCAACTTCCGCGTCGCCGGGCGGCTCGCCGCGCCGGACGTGAGCGTGAACCCGCTCTCCGCCCTGGCGCCGGGCATCCTGCGCAAGCTCTTCAGCGCCGGCGGCGATGACGGCTTCTCGGCGGATGCCGGAGCCAGGCCGGTGCGCTGAAGCCTTGGATCAGCACTCTTCGACCGGGGACGTAAGCTTGACCATTACGCTCATGACTGAATAGCTAAGCATCGAGCGCCGCATCGGGCCGCGCGTCGAGGACAAGCCGTGAAGACTCTTCTCCAATCCGTGCTCGCCGCGAGCGTCCTGGCCGCCGGCATCGCCGGAGCATCGGCCCAGACGACCGGCGACTGGGTCCTCTCGCGCTACAAGGGCGGCGAGTACTGGTATCCCGGCATCATCCAGGGCGTGACCGGTGACCGGGTCACTATCGCCTACGACGACGGTGATCGCGAAACGCTGAGCCTGAGCAATGTCCGTCCCTACAACTGGGCGATCGGCGGCCGGGTCGAGTGCAACTTCCAGGGCTCGGGCAAGTGGTACCCCGGCGTCATCGCCTCGCTCTCGGGAGGGACGATCGGCGTGAACTACGATGACGGCGACAAGGAGCGGATGAGCACGGGACGCTGCCGCTCGCGCTGAGGTGCTGACCGCCGAAGCCACGTCGCCGGGCTTTCCGGAGCCCGGCGACGACGTTTCAACAGAAGCACTGCGTGCCCGGCCCTACTCCGCCCGCAGCAGCGCGTGCTTCTTCTTGCCGAAGGACAGCTTGATCACGCCCTCCGGCGTCAGGTCGCCCGCGCCGAGGACGGCGCGCTCGTCGGCCACGGGCACGTCGTTGACCCGCAAGCCCCCGTTCTTGATCTGGCGCCGCGCCTCGCTGGTGGAGGGTAGGAGCTTCGCATAATCGGGGCCGAAGGCAGTCAGCACGCCCAGACCCGACTCGATCACGGCGCGCGCAACCGCGACGCTCGGCAGGTCGCTTGCCACCGAGCCCTCGACGAAGGTTTTCCGTGCAGTCTCCTCGGCAGCGTCGGCCGCCTCGCGTCCGTGCATCAGCGCGGTGGCCTCGGTCGCCAGAATCTTCTTGGCCGCGTTGAGCTCGGCGCCCGACAGCGCCTCAAGCCGCCCGATCTCAGCCATCGGCAGCAGCGTGAACAGCTTGAGGAAGCGGACGACATCGGCGTCCTCGGTGTTGCGCCAGAACTGCCAGTAATCGTAGGGGCTCAAGGACTCCGCGTTGAGCCAGACCGCACCGGCCGCCGTCTTGCCCATCTTGGTGCCGGAGGCCGTTGTGAGCAGCGGCGTCGTCAGCGCGAAGAGCTGCTTGGTGCCCATCCGCCGGCCGAGGTCGAGCCCGTTGACGATGTTGCCCCACTGGTCCGAGCCGCCCATCTGCAGGGTCACGTCGTAGCGCCGGTTCAGCTCGACGTAGTCGTAGGCTTGCAGCAGCATGTAGTTGAACTCGAGGAACGAGAGTTCCTGCTCTCGCTCCAGCCTGAGCCGCACGCTGTCGAAGGACATCATCCGGTTGATGGAGAAATGGCGCCCGACGTCGCGCAGGAAGTCGAGGTAGTTCAGGCCCGACAGCCACTCGGCGTTGTCGACCATGATCGCGGCGTCCTCGCCGAAGCTCAGGAACTTCGCGAAGACCTTGGCGATGCCGGCCTTGTTCGCCTCGATGTCATCGAGGCTCAGCACCCTGCGGCCCTCGTCGCGGCCCGTCGGGTCGCCGATCCGCGTGGTGCCGCCGCCCATCAAGACGATCGGCCGGTGCCCCATGGCCTGCAGCCAATGGAGCATCATGATCTGCACCAGCGAGCCGACATGGAGCGAGGGCGCGGTGCAATCGAAGCCGATATAGGCGGTGATCCGCCCGGCCCGCAGCGCCCCGTCGAGCCCGTCGAGGTCCGAACATTGATGGATGAAGCCCCGCTCCTGAAGGGTGCGGAGGAAGTCGGATTGAAGGGCGGACATCGGAGCGGTCTCGTCTGGCGCGGGCCGGCGACAAGGGCCGCGCCCGCGTGCTAGCTCGGCTGATCGTCTTGGTCGGAGCGGGCTCATAGCAGCCTCGATCGGGAAAGGCACGGGGCGCAGGGGCTTGGGCCATGACCATGATGCGTGCGATCGGCTTGATGAGCGGCACCTCGCTCGATGGCGTCGATGTGGCCCTGATCGAGACCGACGGCGAGGATGTGCGGGTGGTGCGCAGCCATAACGGCTACCTCGAACCTCTCGGGCCGACGGGCTATCGCGGCTACACCGACGAGGATCGCGCCCTGCTGCGCACCGCCCTCGTCGACGCCGAGGCCGTGGTGACGCGGGAGGATCGGCCGGGCTGCCTGCCCGAGGCCGAGGCGTTCGTGACGGCCGCCCATGCCGAGGCGGTGGAGGCTTTCCTGGCCGACAACGGCCTGACGCCCTCCGACATCGACGTCATCGGCTTCCATGGCCAGACCGTGGTGCACCGCCCGGACCAGCGCATGAGCGTGCAGGTCGGCGACGGCGCGGCGCTAAGCCGGCGTCTGGGCATTCCCGTCGTGTCCGACCTGCGCCACGCGGACATCGCGGCCGGGGGCCAGGGTGCCCCGCTGGTCCCGGTGTTTCACCGGGCGCTGGCCAAGGCCTCCGGCTTCGAGGGGGCGCTCGGCATCCTCAATATCGGCGGCGTCGCCAACGCGACGCTGATCGCCTCGGACGGAACGATCATCGCCTTCGACACGGGCCCCGGCAACGCGCTGATTGACGACTGGATGCGCGAGCGCACCGGCCGTCCCCTCGACGACGGCGGGCGCACGGCGGCCCGCGGGCGGCCCGACGAGCCGCTGCTCGCCTGGCTCCTGATCCACCCCTTCTTCGCCAGAAAGCCGCCGAAATCGCTCGATCGGAACTGGTTCTCGCACAAGCTCGCGGGCCAGCTCTCGACGGAGGACGGGGCGGCGACGCTCACCGCCTTCACGGCCCGCGCCGTCGCCCGGGCGCTGGACCACGCGCCCGAGCCGCCGACCCGATGGATCGTGGCCGGCGGCGGCGCCCGCAACGGCGAGCTCGTCCGCCTCCTCAACTACCATCTGCGCGCCGAGATCACGACCGCCGACGCCATCGGCTGGTCCTCGGCCTATCTCGAGGCCCAGGCCTTCGCCCACCTCGCCGTGCGCTCGCTCAAAGGCCTGCCGATCACCTTCCCGAGCACCACGGGCGTGCGCGAGGCGATGACGGGCGGCGTTCTGAACCAGCCGGCGGGGTCCTGATCATCGCCTCCGGACGAGACGCCGCTTCGGTCCCTCGCCCGGCCCCCGCGGCGTCACTGGATCTTGTCGTAGGCCTCGTTGAAGGCCGTGGTGACGTCGGCGCAGGAGGACGCCTCCGGCCCCGACATCGTGGGGACGCCGTCCGCGACGCCTTCCGTGAACCGCTTCATCGCGGGGCTCGGGCCGCTCGCATCGATCCCGGCGGATTCGAGGAGCGCCGAGGCGACCTGATTCACCTTCTCACGCGGGATCTTGCAGAAGGTCGCCGCTCCGGTGAACTGGCCGAAGCCGAAGGCGGTCTCCTCCGGCGTCTCTGCGAGAGCCGGGCCTGAGAGCGCGACCAGGCCCGCGATCGCGGCGGCGAAACAGGATTTCATGGAACGGCTCCGTTGTTCGATGGGCATTCCGGCCGTTGTCGGAAGGGCTCATGACCTGCCCCACCCGGCGCAAGCCTGACGACGCAAGCTTGGCCGTGAGATGGAGCATCTTTGCAGGGTCGAGTCCACGACCCCGAGAACCGGTCCATGATCGCTCCGGTGGATGAGAGCGGGATTGCGCGTGGTTGCTCTACCGAGCGTGGCGGATCGCTCCCTGTCGGACGCGGCATGCCGAATGGGAATTGCGCGGTCCGCGCCGCGCAGGCAGGGTTTGTGCCGTCGGCGCACCCGCGCTAGAGCGGGCCTGCGATGTCCCACAACAGCTTCGGCCACCTCTTCCGCGTGACCACTTTCGGCGAGAGCCACGGACCGGCGCTCGGCTGCGTAGTCGACGGCTGTCCGCCAGGCATCCCGCTCGAGGCGGACGATATCCAGGCTGAGCTCGATCGGCGCAAGCCCGGCCAGTCCCGCTTCACCACGCAGCGGCGCGAGCCCGACCAGGTGCGCATCCTCTCAGGAGTGTTCGCGGACGATCGCACCGAGGGGCGCCAGCTCACGACCGGCACCCCGATCGCGCTGCTCATCGAGAACACGGACCAGCGCTCCAAGGATTATTCGGAGATCCGCGACAGCTACCGGCCTGGCCACGCCGACTACGCCTACGACGCCAAGTACGGCATCCGCGACTATCGCGGCGGCGGCCGATCCTCAGCTCGCGAGACGGCGGCGCGGGTCGCCGCCGGCGCCATCGCCCGCAAGGTGCTGCCGGCCGAGGTGATCGTGCAGGCCGCCCTCGTCCAGATGGGGCCGCACGCGATCGACCGCGCCCGCTGGGACTGGGCCGAGGTCGAGCGCAACCCGTTCTTCTGCCCTGACGCCGAGATGGCCGCCTTCTACGAGGGCTACCTCGACGGCATCCGCAAGGACGGCTCCTCGGTCGGCGCCGTGATCGAGGTCGTGGCCGAGGGCGTGCCGCCGGGCCTCGGCGCGCCGATCTACGGCAAGCTCGACGCGGATCTGGCCGCAGCGATGATGTCCATCAACGCGGTCAAGGGCGTCGAGATCGGCGACGGCTTCGCAAGCGCGGCGCTCCGCGGCGAGGAGAACGCCGACGAGATGCGCTCGGGGAACGCCGGCGCTCCGACCTTCCTCGCCAACCATGCTGGGGGCATCCTCGGCGGCATCGCCACGGGCCAGCCCATCGTCTGCCGCTTCGCCGTGAAGCCGACCTCCTCCATCCTGACGCCGCGCCGGACGGTGACCCGCGACAACCGCGACGCCGACATCGTCACCAAGGGCCGCCACGATCCCTGCGTCGGCATCCGCGCGGTGCCCGTCGCCGAAGCGATGATGGCCTGCGTGCTCGCTGATCACTATCTACGGCACCGGGGGCAGGTCGGCGCGAACTGAACCTACGAAGAGACATCCTTTGCCTCATACATCGGTCACCGAGGCCATCGAGGCCTATGCGCGCGGCGAGATCGTCGTCGTTACCGACGACGACGATCGCGAGAACGAGGGCGACCTCGTCGTCGCGGCCTCCCTCTGCACGCCCGAGAAGATGGCCTTCATCATCCGCAACACCTGCGGCATCGTCTGCGCGCCGGTGACGGCGGCCGAGGCCCGGCGCCTGCAGCTCGCGCCGATGGTCGCCTCGAACGACGCGCCGCTCGGGACCGCCTTCACCGTCACGGTCGACGTGAAGCACGGGCTCACCACCGGCATCTCGGCCGAGCAGCGGTGCAACACGGTGCGGGCGCTCGCCAACGGCAACATGGGCGCCTCCGATTTCGTGCGGCCGGGCCACGTCTTCCCGCTGATCGCCAAGGACGGCGGCGTCCTCATGCGTTCGGGCCACACGGAGGCCGCGGTCGACCTCTGCAAGCTCGCGGGCCTGCCCCCCGTCGGCGTGATCTGCGAATTGGCCAACGACGACGGCACCGTGATGAAGGGGCCGCAGATCGAGGCTTTCGCCGAGACCCACAAGCTCCGGCGCGTCTCGGTCGCCGACCTCATCGCCTATCGGCAGGCGCGCGAGAAGCTCGTCGAGCGGGTCGGGAGCTTTCCGGTGAAGACCGAATTCGGCGAGCTGACGGGCTACGCCTACACCACG
This sequence comes from Methylobacterium iners, assembly GCF_022179305.1. GTDB lineage: Bacteria > Pseudomonadota > Alphaproteobacteria > Rhizobiales > Beijerinckiaceae > Methylobacterium > Methylobacterium iners. Next base: position 93,752 of record NZ_BPQP01000027.1, on the reverse strand, counting down.
CCCTTCGAGGCGATCCAGCAATTCGCCTTCGTGCACGGCCGCATCGGCGACGGCCGCGATTTGCTCGTGCGCCTGCACCGCTCGAACGTCGTCGCCGACGTAATGGAGGGCGGCAAGATGATCGAATGCGTGATGCGCCGCTTCGCCGCCGAGGGCAGGGGGGTTCTCGTCTACCTGCGCGACGGCACGGCGGGCGTGCCGCTCTCTCGCTACGTCGAGGAGGGGGCGGAGGCTCAGCGCGTCCGGCAATGGCGCGAGGTAGGCCTCGGCGCCCAGATCCTGCGCGACCTCGGCGTCGTCTCGATCCGCAATCTCGCGACCTCGTCGCGGGCCTATGTCGGATTGTCCGGCTTCGGGATCGAGCTGTTGGGTGAGGAGCGGCTGGAGGGGTGAGGGGTCTCGCGAGCGATTGACCGTGGTTCTCCGCCGCCGTTATCCCTTCCCCATGTCCTTCGAGCATCGGCCGAATCTCCTGATCACCGAGACCGCCCGCCGATTTCCCATCGACGAGCTCGATCTCGTCACGCTCGCCGTCGACGTCGAGAGCAACGAGGGCGAGATCGTTCCGGCAGGATCCTCGGGCACGGTGGTCGGCGTATGGGGCGCCGGCGAGGCCTACGAGGTCGAGTTCGCCCAACCGCTCCAGGCGCTGGCAACGGTCGCGGCGAACCTCATCGCCGAGCACGAACGGACGCGCCCTTGAACGCGTATATCTCGTGGCCGTCGGGCTTCAGCGTCGGTGCGAGAAAGGTCCGGGATTACCTGCTCAATTCCCCGAGCCGTGACAGCCGCGGCAAGGCGGCTTTCTTCGAGCGCCTCGGCCATCGACGCAGCGAGCCAGACGCGCTGATCCAGCGCCTGCACTGGCACACCGACCTCGGCAACTTCGTCGGGATCAAGGTCGTACCGCGCGGCCACAAGCTGATCTTCGAGAGCGTCGTTCGGACCGGGAAGGCGCAGCGTTCCGCCTGCGCTCCATTTGGCAGGTCGATGCGGACGGGGACGGCGTCGCGCGCTTCATCACGGCCTATCCCGTCGCATCACGGTAGACTGCGCCGAACCCGCTTCACCGCCCCATCAGCGCATCCACATGCGCCGCCACGGACCGGCCCAGTCCGTTGAGATCGTAGCCGCCCTCCAGCACCGAGACGATGCGGCCGCCCGCGTGCTTGTCGGCCACCTCCATCAGCTTGCGGGTGGCCCAGCCGAAATCGCCTTCGTCCAGCTCGACGCTGCCCAGCGGATCGAGGCGGTGGGCGTCGAAGCCCGCGGAGACCACGATGAAGTCCGGCGCGAAGGCGGCGACGCGGGCGAGGATGCCCTTCTCGAAGACCTCGCGGAAGATGGCGCTGCCGTCGCCCGCCCGCAGGGGCACGTTGACGATGGTGTCGTGGGTGCCCCGCTCGCCCACGGCGCCGGTGCCGGGAAAGAGCGGCATCTGGTGGGTCGAGGCGAACATCACCGAGGGATCGTCCCAGAAGATGTCCTGCGAGCCGTTGCCGTGGTGGACGTCCCAATCGACCAGCGCCACCCGCGTCGCCCCGTGCACCTGGCGGGCGTGACGCACGGCGATGGCCGCGTGATTGAACAGGCAGAAACCCATCGCCTGCATGCGCTCGGCGTGGTGCCCGGGCGGTCGCATCGCGACAAAGGCGTTGGCACACTCGCCCCTCATCACCGCGTCTACGGCGTGCACCGCCCCGCCGACGGCACGCAAGGCCGCCTCGAGGGTCCCGGGCGACATCAGCGTGTCGGAATCAATCTGGACGAAGCCCGATTTCGGAGAGGCCTCGACGATCGCCTCGACGTAGGGCACCGGATGGGCGAGGGCGGCGACCTCCGACGTGGCGAGCGGCGCGGCGGCCCGGACGAGGCCGGCGAAGCGCTCGTCCTCAAGCGCGCGGTCGACGGCGCGGATGCGGTCGGGCCGCTCGGGGTGGCCCGGCGGCATGGCGTGATCGAGGGCGGCGGGATGGCTCAGGTAAAGGGTCGTCACGGATCGCTCCTCCCGGCCTTGCGTCCTGTCACCTTGGCGCAACAAGACGGGCAATTGCGCCGCGGTTCCCTCGGCGCCGGCTACGCCTGGCTTCGAACAGAGGTTAAGTTTCCGCCCCTCCCGTCAACCATGTTCTTTCGAACCCGGGCCGGGATCTCGGACAGGCCCTGCCATGCGCGTTCCCCTCACCCTCCTGATTCCCGTGCTGGCGCTGGCCGGCTGCAACACGCGGATGGCACAGACCTCGCCGCCGGTGCAGGTCGCGACGGCGACGCCGCTCGCCGGCGAGGCCAGGGACCGCGAGTGGATGAAGCTCGCGCCACAGGCGGCAATCGACCCGAAGATCGCGCGGGCCGTCGTCGACAATCCGACGAAGGAGGCGCCGGGCACCGTCGTGGTCGTCACTAAGGAGCGCCGCCTCTACTATGTGATGCCCGACGGCAAGGCGATGAGCTACCCCGTGGCCGTCGGCAACGCCGGCATGGCTTGGGCAGGCGTAGCGAATATCGACCGAAAGAGCGAATGGCCTGACTGGAACCCACCGCCGGAGATGCTGGCGCGCCGTCCCGAGCTACCTAAGCGCCTGGAGGGCGGCCCCACGAGCCCCATCGGCGCCCGCGCCCTCTATCTCGCCGAGGGCAAGCGCGACACTCTGTTTCGCATTCACGGCACCAACGAGCCGGAGAAGATTGGCCAAGCCGTGTCGTCCGGCTGCATCCGCATGCTCAACGCCGACGTGGTCGATCTCTACGACCGCGTTCCGATCGGCACCAAGGTCGTGGTGCGGTAAGCTCCCGTTCAGAATTACACTTCCGAAAGCCTGCTTCGTGAGCCGACTTTAACCTGAACGCCAGTTCAGACTTCCGTATTAACCTCAAGAGCGATGCCCGTCCGTCATGGTGATGACCAGACAGGACGAACGCCGGCCAAGCAAAAGCCGGGGAGGCATCAACCAATGATTGACACTGCTCTTCAGGTTTTCTGTAACCGTATGGTCGCTGCGGGTCGGATCGCCCGCGCTGACGTGCAGCAACTCGCCCGCAGCCTCCTCCGGGACGGACTAGCCAGCCGCGACGACGCCGACATGCTGATTGCCCTGGAGCGGGCGATCCCCGACAGCGATCCGAGCTTCGGCGACCTTCTGGTCAGCTTGGTCGTCGACTTCGCGGTCTGGGGCGAGCGTCCGACGGGCTACATCAATCGCGAGGTCGCGAATTGGCTCGCCGCCTCTCTCAGCGGTCGCAACGGGCCGACGCCGATTGGTGCCCGCATCGCGCTCGAACTCGTGCAGGCCGCGGAGTCCAGCGACGAGACGCTCCTTGCCTTCGCGCTTGCAGCCAATCCTCGGCGGAACGCGGCGCGGGAGCCCGCCCCGCACTTTCCCTTGGCCGCATGATCTCGAAAACTATCGCATCACTTTAGCGCGTCGTTAAGCAGCTGAAGTTGAACATCTATCAACCAGATCGGCGCTTTCATCCTCCCGTGCAATCCAGAATTGCTGCGGTACCTGAAGTGATCGGGGACATGCGTTCCCGTGATGACGGACATCTGCCTGTGATGGGGACGGAGACGAAGCGACAGGGCGGGTCGTCCAGCGGGCGCTGGGCGGCGGTCCTCGACGCCCTCGACCCGCAGAGTCGCGACGCGCTCTCCGTCGAGGTTGATGAAGCGTTATCCAGGCGCATCCGTGATCTTGATCTGAAGGGGGGGGCTGCACCGACTCTACCTCGATACGAGTTGGCGGCGGCGCAGCCAGTTGGCGCGGGCTTGGTTGATCTGGTCGATGATCTTGAGCGGCCTGATGATCCCGCTCGACTGGGTGCACGTGCCCGCGCTGCTCTACCCGTCCAGCCTGCTGCGGCTCTGCTGCCTGCCCATCGGCTACGCGGCCCTCGCCTGGGTCTGGTCGCGACCGCGCGCCGATTGGGTCGAGGGGGCGACGTTGCCGCTGGCCGTGATCATGATGATGACCGGAGGCGGGATCCTCGGCCTGCTCGGCGAGGAGCAGACGCTCTACCGCTACCTCACCGCGACCCTCCTCGCAGGGTCGACGGCGCTCCTCCTCTTCCCGGTCACCCTCGCCTGGACGATCGGCGGCGCGGGCGCGTCGATCGCCTGCTTCGTCGGCTTCGGCCTGTTCGATCCCGCGTCCCCGGTGAAGGACACGCTCGTCTTCGCCCTGTTCTTCGCGCTGATCCTGGGCGCGGTCGTCCGTGCCCGGCGCACCAAGATGATCCTCCAGCAGCACGCCTTCCTGCTCAACCTACGCGGCGCCCTCCAGGAGCGGGCGCTCGCCGGCGCGAATGCGCGCCTCGCCCTGCTCGCCAACACCGATGCGCTGACGGGCCTGCCCAACCGCCGCGCCTTCGAGGACGAGGCGGCACGGCTCTGGTCCGATCCGAGCAACCCGCCGCAGAGCTTCGGCATCGTGCTGTTCGACATCGATCACTTCAAGCGGTTGAACGACACCGCCGGCCATGCCGAGGGCGATCGCTGCCTCGCGGCCATCGCCCGTGCGATCCGGGAGGTCCTGCCCTCGACCGGGATGTGCGCCCGCTACGGCGGCGAGGAGTTCATCGCCATCCTGCGGAACGCGGGCCCGCGCGACGTCCTTCGCTTCGCCGAGCACCTGCGGGCCACGATCGAGGCCCTGGCCTGGCCCAATCCCGGCATCAAGGCCCCCGTGACCGTCAGCCTCGGCCTCGCCGTGGGCGAGACCGACCGCCGGAGCGAGACGCTCGCGGCCCTGATCGACCTGGCGGACGCCGCGCTCTACCGCTCGAAGGCCGAGGGCCGCAACCGCATCGTCCCCTCCTGGGAGCCGACCCTCGGCGAGGCGATCGACCGGCCGCTCCTGCCCGCCCAGCTCTGCGCCTGAGGAAAGGCGCGCCGGGCCCGGGCCTCGTCTTTGCGAAGCCGCGCAACTGCTTTAACGGAGACGAGCTTGGGCTTATTCCGCCCGCCGCCATCCCCGACCAGAGTGCCCGGCCCGATGTTCGAGAAGATCCTGATTGCCAATCGCGGCGAGATCGCGTGCCGCATCATCAAGACCGCCCGCCGCATGGGCATCAGGACGGTGGCCGTCTATTCCGATGCCGACCGCGACGCGGTCCACGTCGCTATGGCCGACGAGGCCGTGCATATCGGCCCGGCGGCGGCGGCGCAGTCCTACCTCGTCATCGAGAAGATCATCGCCGCCTGCAAGCAGACGGGCGCGCAGGCCGTTCACCCCGGCTACGGCTTCCTCTCCGAGCGCGAGGCCTTTCCGCGGGCGCTCGAGGCCGAGGGCATCGTCTTCATCGGCCCCAACCCCGGGGCCATCGCCGCCATGGGCGACAAGATCGAGTCGAAGAAGGCGGCCTCCGCGGCCAAGGTCTCGACGGTTCCGGGCTTCCTCGGCGTGATCGAGGACCCGGCGCATGCCGTGAAGATCGCCGACGAGATCGGCTACCCCGTCATGATCAAGGCCTCGGCCGGTGGCGGCGGCAAGGGCATGCGCATCGCCCACTCGGCCGGCGAGGTCGCGGAGGGCTTCGCCCGCGCCAAGTCGGAGGCCGCCTCGTCCTTCGGCGACGACCGCGTCTTCGTGGAGAAGTTCATCACCGATCCGCGCCACATCGAGATCCAGGTCATCGGCGACAAGCACGGCAACGTGATCTACCTCGGCGAGCGCGAATGCTCGATCCAGCGCCGCAACCAGAAGGTCATCGAGGAGGCGCCCTCGCCGCTGCTCGACGAGGAGACCCGGGCCAAGATGGGCGAGCAGGCCGTCGCGCTCGCGAAGGCCGTCAACTACGATTCCGCCGGCACCGTCGAGTTCGTCGCGGGCCAGGACAAGTCCTTCTATTTCCTCGAGATGAACACGCGTCTGCAGGTGGAGCACCCCGTCACCGAGATGATCACCGGCCTCGACCTCGTCGAGATGATGATCCGCTCGGCCGCCGGCGAGAAGCTGCCGCTCAGCCAAGCCGAGGTGAGGCTCGACGGCTGGGCGGTCGAGAGCCGCGTCTACGCCGAGGACCCGACCCGCAACTTCCTGCCCTCGATCGGCCGGCTCACCACCTACCGGCCGCCGGAGGAGGGGCGGTTCGGCACCGCGATCGTGCGCAACGATACGGGCGTGGAGGAGGGCGGCGAGATCGCGATCCACTACGACCCGATGATCGCCAAGCTCGTGACCTGGGCGCCGACCCGCGGCGAGGCGATCGCGGCGCAGGGCCAGGCGCTCGACGCCTTCGCCATCGACGGCATCCGCCACAACATCCCGTTCCTGGCCGCGCTGATGGCGCATCCGCGCTGGCGGGAGGGCCGGCTCTCGACGGGCTTCATCGCCGAGGAGTTCCCCGAGGGCTTTTCCGCCCCCGAGCCGCAGGGCGAGACCGCCCGGCGCATGGCGGCGACCGCGGCGGCGATCGACCACAAGCTCAACCAGCGCAAGCGCGGCATCTCCGGGCAGATGCGCGCTCCCGAACTGCTGCATTTCGAGCGCGACCGGGTCGTGATCCTGGCCGGCCAGTCCTACCCCGTCACGGTGGATGCGCGGGACGGCGTGCTCGTGGTCACCGCCGAGGACGGCGAGGTCTTCGAGGTCCTGAGCGATTGGCGCCCCGGCGAGCCGGTCTGGTCGGGCACGATCGGGGGCGAGCGCGTCGCGATCCAGGTGCGCGCGCTGCTCAACGGCGTCGCCCTGCAGCATGCGGGCGCGGCGGCCGAGGCCCGGGTCTTCACCCGGCGCGAGGCCGAGCTCGCCGCGCTGATGCCGGTGAAGGTCGATGCGGGCGCGGGCAAGCAGGTGCTCTGCCCGATGCCGGGCCTCGTCAAGGCGATCCTCGTCAGCGAGGGCCAGGAGGTGAAGAGCGGCGAGCCGCTGGCCATCGTGGAGGCCATGAAGATGGAGAACGTGCTGCGGGCCGAGCGCGACGCCACGGTGGCCAAGATCGCCGCCAAGGAGGGCGACAGCCTGGCCGTCGACGCGGTGATCCTCGAATTCGCCTGAGCGGGCGTGATCAATCCGGCCCGCCCATGATCAACACGGTTTTGCGCAAGATCATGCCCGTTTTGTCGCCGATCGGCGCGGTCTCGCGCGGTTCGGGTGGGATGATCACGGCCTCGCGCCGGCCCTCCGCACGGCCCGGGGCGGCCGCGAGCCCCGCGCCGGGCCGGGGGGCGTAGGCGCCGGCGAACGATGCCCCTCTACTTCGCCTACGGCGCCAACATGGACGCGGCCGCGATGGCCCTGCGCTGCCCGGGCTCGGTCCTGCTCGGCCGGGGGCGGCTCCACCGCCACCGCTTCATCGTGATGCGCGAGGGCTACGCCTCCGTGGTGCGCGACCCGAACGCCACGGTCTGGGGCATCGTCTGGGACCTGGCGCTGGCCGACGTGCCGGCGCTGGACCGCTACGAGGGCGTGGCGGGCAAGCTCTACACCAAGGCCTCGCAGCCGGTGGCGACGGAGCGGGGCGTGAAGCGGGCGCTGATCTATCTCGGCTGCAGCGCGGTCGCCGGCCGGCCGCGGCCGGGCTATCTCGAGGCGGTGCTCGCCGCGGGCGCGGCGGCGCAGCTGCCGGCCCCCTACCTGCGGGAGATCGCAGGCTGGGCGCGGGGACCCCGGCCCTCCCAGGACAGGTAGCCAAGACAGGTAGTCAAGACAGGTCGACGAGCCATGCCCGAGCCTCTCCCGCCCGCCCCCGCGACGCGCAACGTCGAGGCCCTGATCCGCGGCCGCGTGCAGGGGGTCGGCTACCGCTACTGGACCCTGGCCCAGGCCGAGCGCCGGGGCCTCTCGGGCCACGTCCGCAACCGCGACGACGGCAGCGTGGAGGCCGTCTTCCACGGCCCCGCGGAGGCGGTCGCGGCGATGCTCGCGGCCTGCCGCGAGGGCCCGCCCGGCGCGCGGGTGGAGGCAGTGGCGGTGCGGGAGCTCGAGGGGCCGGGGCCGGGCGGCGTGTTTCGGATCCTGCGGGGCTGACGCCGGGGTCAGCAGCCGTTGCAGATCGAGCGCGGGGGCACGAAGTCCGGGGCAAAGCTCACCGGCAGCGTCACCGCCAGTCTCGGTTGGTCAGGCGGAAAGGGCGGCGCCGGCAGGGGGCTTGCCCGGTTCACCGCCGTCAGCGCGGCGCGGTCGGCCATGTCCGAGCCGGTCTTCTCGACCAGCCTGGCCTCGCTGATCACGCCCGCCCGATCCACCAGGAACGTCACCACCGCCCGCCGCTTCTTGGCGGGGCTCATGCCCTTCGGCCAAGCCAGGTGCGAGCGGATGCGGGTCGCCGCCTCCCGCGCCCATCGCGACTCCTCCCCTGCCGCAGCGGCGCCGGTCGAGAGATTAGCGAGGAGGACGAGGACCGAGATTAAGCGCAGGATCGTCGGCATGGCTTAGCTCGGAGGGGGTTAGAGACGAGGAACAGTCAAAACCGCGGTTGGTGGAAACTCGATGTTGACCCCGAGCTGACGTTCGGAGGTCCGCGTCCGGGCGGAAATGCTCTTACCATGCCCGGCCACCGCGTCCGCTCTCAGCCGGGCCCCTCTCGCTTGACACTGCGCGTTGGCGCCACCCAGCCATCATAAAGTCCAACCACATTGTACGGTCTAGAACGGGGCTTCGTTGGTTTCGCGAGCGTCGAGCGGCAAAGTCGATTGAATGGAAATCAAGTGTCCGAAACTATCTCCCATTGCTGTCGTCAGCGATGATGCGTTCCTTGCGGGCGAACTGTCATGCGCGCTTGCTCGCCGCAGGCGCTACGTTTGCGTGCTGGACGGCCCTCGGCTGGGCCGTGATGATCGTGATGCCGAAGTCATTCGCCGGACTAACGCGCTAGCGCGCTTAGACGCGCGATACATTTTTCTTGCGGGACTCTCTCCCGAGTCGAAGACGGTCATGTTGGAGAGATTGCCGAAGGGGTACGCCTCGGAGGTTCAGCGACAACAACTTCCCATCATTGCCGCCGCCAGTGGGAAGCGCGACGCGGCAACACTGCGCTGGGGCCGTGATCGCATCGGCCTCGGCGTGCTGCTGGCGATGTATACTGGGCAACTGATCGTGTTCTTGGACGAGGCTTCGCCCGTGCAGCCGGTCGCATCCAGATCGGGTCATCTAGTTGTTTGCGAGGCTGGCGAGCCGTTAAGCGAAATTATCGCCGCTAACTACGCTTTCTCGCTGGACGCTGGGCTCCACATCATTGAACAGACGGACGAAGTTGAGCGAGCGCAGCTACTTCAAGCTTACTATAGCATTGACGCGCCGGGTGTAGATGCGTCGGCAGAGCGCAAGCACCTAAGAAATCGACTGCGCGAACTCGTTGGTGCCATCGACTTGCCAAAAGGGGGGTCGCTGACCTTTATCACGCGCCAGTTACCGTTCGGCGCAGCGTTCCCAGAAAGGCCGTCGACCCATCTCTTCACCTATCCCGATCTCGGCATCGTGGTTGTCAACGGTTTTACTGCCGAGCAGAAAGGCAAGCGCGGCACCAACGTCGCTGTCCTAGTTGACCCGGAAAAGGTTCGCGCCCCCGAAATTGAGGCCGCTGCCAAGCTGTTGCCCGAGCGCGGGATGTTTGTTCGCGGCTACAGGGGCCGAGGCGCCAGCGTGCGCGCGATCTCCGAAATGGTCGACCTGTTTCCGTATGACCTGTTAATCTTCGCCACACACTGCGGCGATGCGTCAGGCTGGCGATGGACGTATGACTTTCGTGACAGCGAAGGCTTCGATCGTCGGTTAGTTACTGACATCGCTATCGGTGTCGGCCAGACTGACGACGCTGATATGCTACGCGTACTGGAGTTTATCCGCTTTCATTCGCTAGATGGCGTCGATTGGAACGATCCAGTAGCCAAAGCCAGACTGTATGTCGGCACGGCGATGCGCGACTGGGCCGAGTTGAAGAAGGCAAATTCGCTCAAGCCGGTGCACAAAGAAAAAATCGGTCGTGTCGTGGGATCTGCCGCGATGATGATGTGGGACCATAACTACATTGCTATGCCTCGCACCCTAGCGGCGGAAGGCAGCCCGATCATCATCAACAATGCCTGCGTATCTTGGCACGAGCTTGCGGAGCGCTTTCTTTTCTCTAACGCACGAGCTTATGTCGGCACGCTCTTTTCGGTGTCGGACATAGAGGCTGAAGAGATTGTGGTTAGGCTGCTCGACAAGTACTTCGGAAAATCACTGCCGCACGGGCTGTGGGCTGCCCAGAACGTTGTGTATGGAGCTGGCGGTGATCGACGACCGTACGTCATGACGGGCGTCTACCCGCAGCGCTTGCGTGTGACCAAAGAGGATATTCCAGGACGAGTCCTGAGTCGGTTGCGCAGCGGTCAGAGTTACTGGCGTCGTCGAGCAGACGTGAGTCGCGGCTACGACGGACGAGGAAACAAAAACTTTGACGACATAGCGACGTTCTATGCGCGTGAGGTTGCATCCTTTGAAGCGCGGTGGTTTGCGCCGAAGTTGGCTCGCAATACGTCAGGCGACGCCTAGAGGAAGCTTATTGAGCTTACCGCTCTAGGTGCCTTCGCGGGGTTGGATGTAAAAAGGGAATTGTCGACTTAGATCCGTAAGCGTCCTCTTTCAGGCGGTGAGCTCATGTCTGTGGGTGGTGCCTCGCTACGAAGCAACAACGCGATAAGCATAGCTCCGCAAGCCATCCCCTGCGATGGCATTCGTCGATGCCCTGATGCAACTGCTTCGACGGGCTGCCCACCGCCCCACCCCTGGACAGCCCCATCCCATCCGCGCTAGCCGCGCCGCACAGCCTCATTCCAAAAATTCGCCGCGGGGCCGCCGGCCGGAGATCATGCCACCACCGAGCCTCGCCACCGCCTTCTCGCCCCTCGACCTCGCCGCGCTCGGCTTCTTCGTCGCGGTCTGGATCGGCTACGGCTTCGCCGTGGGGCGCATGCGCGGGCGGCGGGTGAGCCTGAGCGGGGTCATGAACGGGCAGCGCGAGGTCTGGGCCCGGCAGATGATCCTGCGCGACAACCGGGTGGTGGACACCACCATCAACGCCTCGCTCCAGAACGGCACCGCCTTCTTCGCCTCGACCTCGCTGATCGCGCTGGGCGGCGTGCTCACCCTGTCGCGCTCCGGCGACGACGTGCTCACCCTGTTCGGGGCGCTGCCCTTCGGCGCGGTGGCGAGCCGGACGGCCTGGGAGCTCAAGGTCGCGGGGCTGGCGGTCGTGTTCGTCTACGCCTTCTTCAAGTTCGCCTGGGCCTACCGGCTGTTCAATTACGGCGCGATCCTCATCGGCGCGGTGCCGCCCAAGGGCGCGGGGGTCTCGGCGGGGGAGATGGAGCGGGCGGCCAGGCGCGCGGCGGCCATGAACATCGCGGCCGGCAGCCACTTCGCGCGCGGGCAGCGGGCCTTCTTCTTCGCGCTCGCCTATCTCGGCTGGTTCGTGGGGGCCTGGCTCCTGATCCTGGCCACGGCCGGGGTCGTCGCCGTGATGTGGCGGCGCCAGTTCGCCTCCGAGATCCGCGAGGCGCTGCTCGCCGAGGACGATCCCCTGGCCCGGGCGCGGCTGCCATGAGCGGGGCGGGCGAACCCGAGATCGAGGAGACCCTGCTGCGGCTCGTCGCCGAGCGGGGGGCGGGCAAGACGATCTGCCCCTCCGAGGTGGCCCGGGCGCTCGGCGGCCCGCATCCGGACGGCTGGGGGCCGCTGATGCAGCCCGTGCGCCGCGTGGCCGTGCGGCTTTGCAAGGCGGGACGGATCGCGATCCTGCGGAAGGGCAAGCCGGTGGCGGACCCGGATGACTTTCGGGGGATCTACCGGCTGGGGCCACCGGTGGGGGTGGCCTAAGGCGCCGGCAGCCACGCATCCGTGTAGCCGGCGAGCCGATAGGCGGTGAGGCCGACCCATTCCTTCACCACGAGGTCGAGCAGCGCCAGCCCCTCGGAGGCGAAGCCGGCGAAGCGCAGCGCGTCGGCCGGGCCGCCGGTGCGGTAATCGACGGGATAGGCGGTGACGTCGAAGCCGGCCTGGCGGAAGCAGCCGATCGCGCGCGGCATGTGCCAGGCCGAGGTGACGAGGAGCCAGCGCTGGTCGGGCCGCGGCTTCACCAGGGCGGCCGTGAAGGCGGCGTTCTCGCGGGTGTTGCGGGAGCGGTCCTCCAGGATCAGCCGGGTGCGCGGCAGGGCGAGGACGTCGGCGAACTTGCTGACCACGTCGGCCTCGGAGCCGCCGTCGCCGCGCAGGTTGCCGCTGCCGCCGGAGAAGACGAGCCGCGCCTCGGGGAAGCGCCGGGCGAGGTCGGCCATGATGATCTGGCGCTCGCCGGCATCGTTGAGGAGGAGCTGGCCTCGCGCCAGGGCGAGCCGCGTCTCGATGGCCCCGCCGAGCACGATGATGCCGGCGACCGGCCGCTCGTCGGGGGCGAAGGCGGGGAACCGCTCCTCGAGCGGCCGGGCCACCCAGTTCGCGAGGGGCGAGAGGCCGGCGACGAGGAGCCCCGCCAGCCCGAACAGCGCCAGCCAGCGCCCGCTCCGCACGCGGCCCGCCAGCACCAGCACGATTCCGAGGAGGCCCATGAGGATCAGCAGGTTCGAGGGCGTGATCGCGAAGAAGATCAGCTTCGAGAGCGGGAAGAACATGCGTCAGGCTCGTCCGGGTCGGCGTCGGGAGGGTAGGCGTGGTCGGTGCCGGCGGGATCGCGCACGCGCCAGCCCTCCGGGGTCTCGCGAAGGTAGTCGGGCCCGACCGACACCTTGCCGTGGCCGCCGGGGATGTCGAGGACGTAGGCGGGCTGGGCGAGGCCCGAGAGCCTCCCGCGCAGGGCGCCCATCAGGGCGCGGCCCTCCCTGAGCCCCGTGCGCAGGTGCGCGGTGCCGGGCGCGAGGTCGCCGTGATGCAGGTAATAGGGCTTCACCCGGTTCTCGACGAAAGCGCGCATCAGGGCCTCGAGCGTCGCCGCATCGTCGTTGACCCCGGCCAGCAGCACCGACTGGCTCACCACCGGGATGCCGGCGTCGACGAGCCGGGCGATGGCGGCGCGCGCCGCGGGCGTGAACTCGCGCGGGTGGTTGGCGTGCAGCGCCACGAACACCGCGCCCTGGAAGGCCTTCAGCGCCGCAACGAGGGCGGCGTCGACCCGGTCCGGCTCGACCACCGGCACGCGGGTGTGGAGGCGCAGGACCCGCACATGCGGGATCGCCGCCAGCGCCTCCGCGATGCGCCCCAGGCGCCGCGGCGACAGCGCGAAGGGATCGCCGCCGGTGACGATCACCTCCCAGATCGCCGAATCCGCCGCGATGTAGGCGAGCGCCGCGTCCAGTTCCGCCTCGCTCAGCGTGCCGAGCCCGTCGGGGCCCACCACCTCGCGCCGGAAGCAGAAGCGGCAATAGACCGGGCAGACGTGGAGCGGCTTCAGGAGCACGCGGTCGGGGTAGCGGTGGACGAGGCCGGGCAGGGGGGCGTGGGCCGCGTCGCCGATCGGGTCGGCCCGCTCGTCCACCCCGGTCTCGAGCTCCTCCGCGCGCGGCACGAACTGGCGGGCGATGGGATCGGCGGGGTCGGCCGCATCGATCAGCTCGGCCATGTCGGGCGTCACGGCCACGGCGTAGCGGGCCGCCACCGCCTCCAGCGGCGCGAGGTCGGCGGGCGCGATCAGGCCGGCCCGGGCGAGGTCGGCGGGGCTGCGCAGGGTCCGGGTCACGGCGCGGCCACCGGCGTCCAGATCACGTCCTCGATCCGCGGCGCGCCCGTCGCCAGCATCACCAGTCGGTCGAGGCCGAGCGCGATGCCGCTCGCCTCCGGCATGATCGCGAGGGCGTCCAGAAACGCCTCGTCGATGGGGTAGGTCTCGCCGTAGACCCGCGCCTTCTCGGCCATCTCCGCCTCGAAGCGGCGCCGCTGCACTTCCGGGTCGGTGAGCTCGCCGAAGGCGTTGGCGAGCTCGACGCCGCAGGCATAGAGCTCGAAGCGCTCGGCCACCCGGGGATCGCGCGGGCTCGGCCGGGCCAAGGCCGCCTCGCTCACCGGGTACTCGCAGAGGAGAGTGGCGCGGCCGAGGCCCAGATGCGGCTCGATGCGCGCGACGAGGACCCGGCTGAACAGGTCGGCCCAGCTGTCGTCCTCCGCCACCCGCAGGCCCGCGCGGGCCACGCCTGCGGCGAGCGCGTCGCGGTCCGTGCCGCCGTCGGGCGCCACCGTCGCCAGGAGATCGATGCCGGCGCGCTCGGCGAAGGCCTGCGCGAGCGTCAGTCGCTCGAAGGGGGCGAAGGGATCGGCCTCGCGCCCGCGATAGGTCAGGCGGGCCGTCCCGGCCGTCTCGGCGGCGAGCGCCAGGATCTCGGCGCAATCCGCCATCAGCACCGTGTAATCGGCGCCCGCGCGGTACCATTCGAGCATCGTGAATTCGGGGTGATGCAGGGGCCCGCGCTCGCGGTTGCGGTAGACGCGGGCAAAGCTCGCGATCCGGGCCTCGCCGGCGGCGAGCAGCTTCTTGCAGGCGAATTCCGGCGAGGTGTGGAGGTAGAGCGGCGCCCGCGCGCCATCCGGCCCGATCGCCTCCGTGGCGAAGGCCGAGAGATGCGCCTCGTTGCCCGGCGAGACCTGCAGCGCGGCCGCCTCCACCTCGACGAAGCCCTCCGCCGCGAAATGCGCGCGCAAGCCCGCGACGATCCGGTTGCGCAGGAGGAGGCGCGGGCGCCGGTCCGCGTGGACGTGCGGCGCCCACCAGGGGGAGGGGGTTGTCATGGCCGATCAGGGACGGGCGGCATGTCGGGCTTCGCTCGGTCAGGGGTGAGGGCGGTCCAAACCCGGCGACTGGCAACGAGGCGACGAATAGGATAGTGCCGAGCAACCGTCGATGCGCGGGCGGCGTGTTCCGCCCCGGTGCGACGCTCGATCTTCGAAGAATGCAGGACCTGACCCCGTGAAGGTGATCGCCTCTACGCTCCGCAAGGGCAACGTCGTCGAGAAGGACGGCAAGCTCTACGTGATCCTGTTCGCCGAGAACATCCATCCCGGCAAGGGCACGCCCGTGACGCAGCTCGACATGCGCCGCATCACCGACGGCGTGAAGGTGTCCGAGCGCTACCGCACCACCGAGCAGGTCGAGCGCGCCTTCGTCGAGGACCGGGAGCACACCTTCCTCTACGAGGACGGCGAGGGCTACCACTTCATGAACCCGGAGAACTACGACCAGGTCGCCGTGCCCAAGGACGTGGTCGGCGATGCCGCCCCCTACCTGCAGGAGGGCATGGCCGTGATGATCTCCTCCCACAACGGCGTGCCGCTGACGATCGAGCTGCCCCAGCGCGTGACCCTGGAGATCGCCGAGACCGAGCCCGCCATGAAGGGCCAGACGGCCTCGTCGTCCTACAAGCCGGCGATCCTGTCGAACGGCGTGCGCACGGCGGTGCCGCCCCACATCGCGGCCGGCACCCGCGTCGTGATCATGACGGCCGACGGCTCCTACGTGGAGCGCGCCAAGGACTGAGCGGGCCCCCGTTCGATCGGTTCGGCCGTGCGCGTCCTCCTCTCCCCGCCGGGCGGGGAGAGGGTCGCATGGACCCCGTCGTCCATGCGACGAGCGGAGCGAGGGTGAGGGGGCCTCGCCGCGTGAGGCTCGTCCGGCACCGCCCCCTCACCCTCGGCTGCCGCCTCGCTTCGCCGACGACGAGGTCGGCAAAGCCCTCTCCCCGCCTGATCCCAGGCCTGCCTGGGATCAGCAAGCAAAGACCGAAGTCGGGCAAGCCCGACTTCGGGCGGGGCGAGGGGAAACGCGCCGGACCGGGCTCATCACGCTAAATTCGCATGAGCGCGGCTCCGTCCCCTCGCCCGGAGGTTACTGGCAGCGTCACTGACCCCGCCGCCGTCAGACGAACCGCACCCCGAGCTCGCCCTTGCCGCGGCGCCGGACCTCGCAGGTCCGCGGCTTGGGCTCGCCCTCGATCGAGAGGACGAAGCGGTCGGGGATGCCGGCGGGCTCGACGCCGATCTTGGCGCCGCCGGGCGAGATGTTCAGGATCATGCACGGGATGGCGCCGCCGCCCGCCTCGGTGGCGATCGTGCCCCGCTGGATGGTCGCCCGCAGGGCGACGCGGACGCGGTCGTTCGCGCGCCGCTCCTCGACGCCGACCACCCACTCGTCGAGGCTGCGCGCGATCCCGGCCACGCCGTCGGCGGCGATCCGCATGTTGGCGCTGACCTCGACCGTCGCGGCGGTCTGCCGCTCGATCGAGCCCGCGGCCTCCACGACGAAGCCCTGCACGGCGCCGACGGCCTCGGTGATCGAGGCCAGCGCGCTCTCGACGTCGCCCGACACCGCCTGCATCGCGCTGATCTCGCCCGAGATCCGGGCCGTGGCGGCCGTGGCCTGACCGGCGAGGTTCTTGACCTCGGTGGCGACCACCGCGAAGCCGCGCCCCGCCTCGCCGGCGCGCGCCGCCTCGATGGTGGCGTTGAGCGCGAGCAGGTTGATCTGCTCGGCGATGGTGGTGATCACCTGGACCACGCCGTCCATGGCCAGCGCCGCGTCCCGGAGCTTGGCGGTCGAGCGGTCCGCCGACAGGGTCCGCGCCCGGATCGCGTCGACCGCGCCGAGGGATTGCTGCATGTGGGCCGAGATCTGGCCCGCGGCCCCGTTCATGCCCTCGGCCGCCCTCGCCACGGCCTGGACGTTGCCCAAGGTGTCCTCGGCGGTCTGCACCGCGCGGCTGCGCACGGTCATGCTGCGGGTGATGTCGATGGCGTACTTGACCACCTTGAAGGGCCGGCCGTTCATGTCGAGGACCGGGTTGTAGCTGCCCTGGATCCAGATCTCGCGGCCGTCCTTGCCGAGGCGCTGGTAGACGCCCGTCATGTGCTCGCCCCGGCGCAGCTTGGCCCAGAACGCCGTGTATTCGTCGCCCTCGGCATAGACCTTGGGCACGAACATCCGGTGATGCTGGCCCCTCACCTCGGCCGCCGCGTAGCCCACGGTGTCGAGGAAGTTCTGGTTGGCGTCCTGGATCGTGCCGTCCATGTCGAAGTGGATCACCGCCTGGGAGCGCCCGATGGCGGCGATCTGCCCGTTGGAATCGGCGCTGCACAGCTTCTCCGTGGTGACGTCGGAGGCGTATTTCACGACCTTGAACGGCCGCCCGGCCGCGTCGAAGATCGGGTTGTAGCTCGCCTGCAGCCAGATCTCGCGGCCGCCCTTGCCGAAGCGGCGGTACTCGCCCGTCTCGTACTCGCCTCGGCCGAGCCGCTGCCAGAAGGCGGCGTAGTCCGGGCTCCGGCGGTACTCCTCCTCGACGAACATGCCGTGATGCCGGCCCCGGACCTCCTCGAGCCGGTAGCCCGTCGCGGCGAGGAAGGCCTCGTTGGCGTCGGTGATGGTGCTGTCCAGCGCGAAGTGGATCACGGCCTGGGACTTGTTGATCGCCTGAAGCTGGCCCTGCGCATCGGCCGCCCGGAGCTTCTGCTCGGTGATGTCGGTGGCGAACTTCACCACCTGGGCGACGCGCCCGTCCCGCCCGACGATCGGGTTGTAGGTCGCCTGGATCCAGACCTCGCGGCCGCCCTTGCCGAAGCGGCGGTACTCCGCGGACTGGAAGGCGCCCTGGCCCAGGGCCGCCCAGAACCGTGCGTAGTCCGGGCTCGCCGCCTCGGCGGGATCGACGAACATGCGGTGGTGCCGGCCGCGGATCTCCTCGAGCGTGTAGCCGAGGAGCGCCAGGAAGTTGTCGTTGGCCTCCAGGACGGTCCCGTCGGGGCGGAAGGCGATGGTGCCGAGCGACCTGTTCAGCGCGTCGACCTTGCCCGCATCCGACCGCAGGCGTTGAAGCGCTTGGAACATGACCGCGAATCTCCCTTGATCCGCGTCATCCTACTATACGAACGTTTACAACCCCTAAATGCATGCCGGCTTGCATCACATCATGAAGTATCCGCGTGTAACGTGAAATATTGCATTCAACAGCGCGGACCGCGTTGCCTGCAGCGCGAGGGCACAACCTTCAGGGCGGCGCCGCCGTGCCCTCCGCGGCGGCGTAGCAGCTCTCGGAGAGCGCCTGCGCCCGGGCCCGCTCGGCCGGCGTGAAGCCGCGCGCGCCGGTGGCCCACAGCCCCTCGCGGCGCAGGGCCTGCGACACGCAGCGGGCCGCGACGCGGCACGCCGCCTCTCCGCCGCCGGTGCGGGTGCAATGGCCCCGGTACTCGGCGTGAAAGGCGGCGAGGCCGGCGCGGGGATGGGGGCCGGTCACCGCCGCGAGCCCGGTGAGGAGGCCGAGCAGCAGGGGCTGGTGGATCAGGTAGATCGCGAGGCTGTGGCGCCCCGCGCCGACGGCGAGGCGGGCCGGGCGGGACCGCGCCCGCCAGCGGGCGAGCGGCGCCGTCGCGATGGAGGTTCGGGCGAGGCGGGCCGTCGCGACGCCCGCGAGCACGAGCCCGAACCAGGGAAGCAGCGGCACGTAATCGTTGGTCTGCGGCACCCGGGAGCCCAGCCCGAGGAAGAGCAGCGCCGGCGCGTCGAGGAGGGGATGGGCGACGAGATGCGGCGCGGCGATGGCAAGGATCGCCGCCAGCGCGGCGAGGGGCGCCGGCACGAACAGGAAGGGCAGGGCCAGCAGGCTCGACAGGGCGATGCAGTGCAGGATGCCGAAGAAGATGTAGCTCTGCGGAAAGGCGAACCAGGTCGCGGCGGTGATCAGGAGGGCGGCGCCGGCGATGCGCGCGAGGCGCCGGAGCACGGACCGCCAGCGGATGCCCTCGCCATGCGCCAGCACGAGCCCGATCCCGACGAGGACGAGGAAGCTGCCGGCGATGGCGTGCGCGGCGACCTTGCCGGCCGGGCTCATCGCGACGGGTTCGGGGATCAGCCGCAGGTAGCCGAGGTCCCAGACGAGGTGGTAGGCCGCCATCGCCAGGAGGCAGGCGGCGCGCGCCGCGTCGAGGGCGTCGATCCGGGGCGGCGGGGCGGAAGCAGAGGCGGGCATCATCGGCCGCCGCCCTAGCACCGGCGGGGCGGGACCGCGACCGCCCTCAAGACGCCGCGCTGGCGAATACGTGATCATCTGTCGCAACACCGGGATCGCCGCGCGCCCGCGGCGGTTTTCTGCGAGTCGCATCACGGGGTTGCGGCCGATCCCCCCGCTCCGCCGATGGGCGCGCGCCTGTGGCCCCGGTGCCCGCTCGGCCCGGAATGCGCAGCCGGAAGGCAGCGTGGCGGGCAAACGGGCTTCCGCCGAGTCAGCACTTTGTTAATCTCTCCTAGCGAACCGCGCAGTGCGATTCGGTGTGAGTTGCTTTGCATGTCCGATGAATTCGAATCCGGCCTTCGCGGCCCGCGTTCGGCAGCGGCATCCGGCGACGCCCGCGCCCAGGATGGGCTCGCCGGCGAGGAGGGCCGCCCCCTCGACCTCGTCGAGGTCGCCGGCCGCATCAAGTGGTTCGACGTCGCCAAGGGCTTCGGCTTCATCGTGCCCGACGACGGCGCGGCCGACGTGCTCCTGCACATCACCTGTCTGCGCCGCGACGGGCACCAGAGCGCCAGCGAGGGCGCCCGCATCGTCGTGGAGGCCACCGAGCGCGCCCGCGGCTGGCAGGCCTTCCGGGTGATCTCGCTCGACCAGTCGACCGCGCTCCACCCCTCCGAATTGCCGCTGCCGCGCACCCATGTCAGCGTGACGCCGACGAGCGGGCTTGAGACCGCGGTCGTGAAGTGGTTCAACCGCCTGCGCGGCTTCGGCTTCCTGAGCCGGGGCGACGGGACGCCGGACATCTTCGTCCACATGGAGACCCTACGCCGCTACGGCATCGCCGAACTGAAGCCGGGCGAGACGGTGCTGGTTCGCTACGGCGACGGCTCCAAGGGAAAGATGGCGGCCGAGGTCCGGCTCCTCGACGGGGCGCTCCCGGCCTCGCATTGAGGGGACGCCTGCGTGATCGTCGAGTTGTTTAGCGGCAGGCGGGCCGTTCTCGCCCTCGGCCTGTTCCTCCTCGCGGCCGCCGCGACGGCGCAGGAGGCGGTGCTCGAGCCACTGGCCATCGCCACCCGCGAGGGCCGCCGGGCCTTCCAGGTCGAGGTGATGCGCGACGACGCCTCCCGGGCGCGCGGCCTCATGTTCCGGCGCTCGATGCCGCCGGACCGCGGCATGCTCTTCGACTTCGAGCAGGTCGCGCCCGTCGCGATGTGGATGAAGAACACCTACCTGCCCCTCGACATGCTGTTCATCCGCGCCGACGGCACCGTGGCGCGGATCGCCGCCGACACCGAGCCGCTCTCGACCAAGGTGGTCCCCTCCGGCGAGCCGGTGCTCGCCGTGCTCGAGCTTAATGCCGGCACCACCGCGCGCCTCGGCATCCGGGCCGGCGACCGGGTCGAGCACGGGATGTTCAAGCGGCGCTGATCGGGCCTGTCGAACGCACCGTGAACACGCCTTGACGCGAATCCCATTCCGGACCAATGTTCCCCGAACGTTCTGGTCCGGTCGCCGCCGCGCCGGGATCGCAGGGGGAGCCACGATGATCGACGCCGACCTGGATCGCACCGGCACCGTCCCGTTCGAGAACGCGGCCTGGCGCCTGCTCTCCGACGGGCTCGAGCATCGCGACACGGGCTACTTCATCGAGGCCGATCTCCTCGGGCGACGCCGCGACGACGGCCTCTGGGACTGGCCGATGCACCTGGCCGAGAAGCGCTGGTGCGCGCCGCGCCTCTTCCGCGAGGCCTTCCTCGCCGCGCTCGACGCCTTCGGCGTCGCCCGGGACGCCGCGCTGGCGCGCTCCTTCGTCGCCGGGTTCGGCGCGCTCGCGGGGCAGGGCCGGACGGCGACCTCGACCGAGTTCGTCGCGCTGGGCGAGGTCTTCGCCCGCAAGCCCTCGGCGCGCCGGCCCGCGATGCCCGTCACCGGTCCCGCCGCCCGCCGGGGCCTCGACCCCGCCGGCCTGCGCGTCCCGGCCGGCGCCTGAGGCTCGCGGCGGCCCGACCGTCATGTCGCCGTGATGTTGCACGACCATCACCTCGCGCAAGGAACGCAGCGAGGACAGGATGCAGCACGACGAGCGCCCCACGGGATCGCCCCTCGACGGCCTTGAGGGGCTGATCACCCCGCCCGTCTCCCGGCGCGGCTTCGTGATGACGAGCCTGATCGGCGGCCTCACACTCGCGACGACGCGGGTCGAGGCGCAGGCGATCCGGACGGATTCGGAGGGGATCGAGGCCGGCGAGGTCGCGATTCCGACCGGCGACGGGCCGATGCCGGGCTACCGGGCCGTGCCCAGGGGCGAGGGGCCGTTCCCGATCGTCCTCGTCATCGAGGAGATCTTCGGCGTCCACGACTACATCAAGGACATCTGCCGGCGGCTCGCCAAGGCCGGCTACTGCGCCGTCGCGCCGGAGCTCTACGCGCGGCAGGGCGACCTCGCGACGATGACCGACGTCCAGGTCATCCTGCGCGACGTCATCGCCAAGACCCCCGACGCCCAGTGGATCGCCGACCTCGACGCGACGGCGGCCTGGGCCGCCTCGGCCGCCCGCGGCGACGGCAAGCGGCTCGGCGCGATGGGCTGGTGCCGGGGCGGGCGCGCGACCTGGCTCTACGCCGCGCATCGCGCCGACCTGAAGGCGGCGATCGCCTGGTACGGGCCGCTCGGCGGCGAGCGCACGCCGATCCAGCCCAGAACCGCGGGCGACGTCGCCGCCGAGATCAAGGCGCCGCTGCTCGCCCTCTACGGCGGCCAGGACGCGGGCATCCCCGTCGCCGCGGTCGAGGAGGCGCGGGACCGGGCGAGGGCGGCGGGACGGAGCGTGGAGCTCGTCGTCTATCCGGAGGCGCCCCACGGCTTCCACGCGGATTACCGGCCGAGCTACCGCAAGGCGCAGGCCGAGGACGGGTGGAGCCGCGCGCTCGCCTTCCTCAAGGCGAACGGGGTCGGCTGAGGCGCGGCACCGGAAAGGGCTGTCGGAACAATCTTTTCGACGATGCTCCCAGGATCGACACAATGGTTCGCCACGTTGCCTCATCGGAATCACGGCTCGGGCGGTCCGCCGTTCGGCCCTGAAGAGCGTCCCGGACCCATGAGCACTGCCAAACCGCCGGGCGCGAGGCCCGTCATCCTCGTGGTCGAGGACGAGCCCGACGAGCGCTTCCTCGCCGCCGAGATGCTCGAGGAGACCGGATTCGCGGTGATCGAGGCCGAGACCGCCGAGCGCGCGCTCGCCATCCTGAACGACCGCGGCGACGAGGTCAGCGTCGTGTTCTCGGACGTGCGCACGCCGGGTCCCATCGGCGGGTTCGAGCTCGCCCGGATCATCGGCGTGACCTGGCCGCGAGTGCGCGTGCTCCTCACCTCGGGCGATGCCGGCGATCAGCCGAGCGACCTCCGCGTCTCGGCGACCTTCATCCCGAAGCCCTGGCGCGCCTCCGACATCCTGGCCTGGGTCGAGGAAGCCGCGGGCCGGCCGCACGATCCGAACGAGGGACCGGCGGTCATCGGGACGCCGCCCGGCGCCGGCTCGAAAATTTTATCATAGGTCAAAGGGAAACAACGCCGCGCCGGGCCGTTGTTCCGCCTCCGGAAGCAATCGCCGCGAGGCCGTCCCGAGACCGTCATGAAAACCGTCGCCCCCAACTACGCCGCCAATTACAGCCGCGAGGAGCGCTCATCCATCGAGCTTCCCGAGCAAGTGCTGCTGGCCAAGATCGGCGACGATTTGCGCGACCTCTATGCCGACGTGACCTCCTCGGCGCCGCCGGACGACCTCGTCCAGCTCGCTCACCTGATCGACCGGCAGCGCGGCGGGGCCGACGAATACTAGGGCTCGGCCGCGCGGTGCGGCCAGAATAGCGCAGGCCCCTCCGGATTGCGTGCCCACCGTCGCGCGCCGCCGATCATCTGGTATAGACGGCGGACAGCCAGCGCCCCGGACCAGCCGACCACAGACGCCATGAGCAGGAACCGCCCCCTTGGTCTCGCGGCCGGATTGATCGGCCTGTGCCTGCTCTGCGGGCCGGCCCCCGCGGCGGCGCCCCCCGGGCAGCCGGCCGAGGGACCCGGCGGCGTCGGCGACCGGGCCGCCACGATCGTGAAGCGTGGGCTCGGCCGGGCCTCGGCGGCGACCTTCGCCTTCCACAAGGCCGGGCCTGCCCCGGCCGAGGGCCGCCCGGTCATCGTGTTCCTGCCTGCCTGGGGCGCGCCCAACCCGCAGGCCTACGGAGCCTGGATCGACCACCTCGCCCGCATGGGCAACCTCGTGCTCTTTCCCCGCTTCCAGGAGGTCAACCGGACCCGGCCGGCCGATGCCACCGCCAATGCCGAGCGACTGGTCAAGGCGGCGCTGGCCGAGCTGCAATCCGACGCGGACGCCAAGCCCGACTCCCGCCGGCTCGCCGTCATCGGGCACCTCGCCGGCGCGCCGATCGCGGCCAATCTCGCGGCCGAGGCCAAAGCGCAGGGGCTCCCCGTCCCGCGGCTCCTCTTCGCGGTGATGCCGGGCGGCATCGCCAGCGACGCCAAGGCGCGGGGCATCCAGCTGCGCGACCTCGCGCAGATCCCGGCCGAGACCCTGATCGTCACCGTGATCGGGGACCGCGAGGCGCGGGCGGCCGATCTCGCCGCACGCCGGCTCCTGCGCGAGGCGAGCGCCGTCCCGCTCGAGCGCAAGCTCTTCCTGCGCGCGCTCTCCGACGACCACGGCTTTCCCGCGCTCACCGCCACCCTGACCTCGCCGGCCGCCGTGGACCCCGCCTTCGACGCGGGCGCGATCAAGCTGCCGCCCGATCCGCCGCGCGACCCGAAGCAGTCGCCCCCGCCCTTCAAGTGGTCCGCCGACATGGCGCTCACCGGCGAGCAATCGACGCTCGTGTCGCAGCTCAACAACGCCCGCGCCGACAGCCTCGACTATCTCGCCTATTGGAAGACCTTCGATCTGGCGGCGGCCGCCGCCTTCGCGGGCAGCGACGCCACCGGGCTCAAGAGCAACGCGCGCTTCAGCGACATGGAGCGCTGGACGGATGGCTGGCCGGTGAAGCGCCTCGCCGTCGAGACGCCGCGCGCCGCGCCGGCGCCCTCGACCCCGGCGGCGAGCCCGGCCGCGCCCGGCGCCGCGCGCCCGGGGCAGCCCGCCGCCCGCCGACCCTGACCCAGCATCCGTCCAGCACGGGATCTCCGATGCAGCTCTTCCATTCCCATTTCTCGCCCTTCGTCCGGAAGGTCATGGTGGTCGCCCACGAGGGCGGCCTGGCGGATCGGATCAACCTCCTGCCGAGCGCGGCCCACCCGACCAACCGGGATGCGAGGATCCTCGAACGGCATCCGCTGGCGCAGGTGCCGACCCTCGTCCTGGAGGACGGCCGCGTGCTGGCCGACAGCCGGGTGATCTGCGAGTACCTCGACGCTTCAGGCGGCGGCGGACTCTTCCCGCCGGCCGGCTCGGCCCGCTGGACGGCGCTCGGCGAGCAATCGACGGCCGACGGGCTCCTCGATGCGGCGCTGCTCATCCGCTACGAGCTCACGGCGCGGCCGGAGGCCGAGCGCTCGGCGGCCTGGATCGCCGGGCAGGAGGCCAAGATCGACAGCGCGCTAACCGCCTTCGAGGCCGAGGCGGCGGGCTACGGCGACCGGGTTGACATCGGCACCATCGCGATCGCCTGCGCGCTGGGCTACCTCGACCTGCGCTTTCCCGACCTCGGCTGGCGGGGGAACCGCCCGGCCCTGGGGGGCTGGTTCGAGGGCTTCGCCGAGCGGCCCTCCATGCTCGCCACGCGCCCGCCCGCGCCCTGACTGGCGCGACGCTTGCTACGAGCCTCCGGTCACCCGGACGCCGATGCCATGCCCGATTTCATCGCCGCGCTGCTCACCGCCGCCACCTTCTGCATCGGCCTGATGGCCCTCAACGCGCTGACGCGCCTGGGCATCCAGTGGCAGATCACGCCCTCCGACCTCGCCGAGGGAGGAATGGTCCAGTATGCCGGGGCGCTCGCCCTCGCCGGCATGACCTGGCGCCGCTCGCTGCGCCGGCCGGTCTGACGGCGGGCACCGCCGGACGAAACGGCAGCCGCACCGGGTCGGGGCAGCGCGCGTCGGCGCCCTCGAGCCGATGCAGCATCCGGAAGCGGAGGGTCGTCCGCAGCGGTCCGGCAGATCCATGCGGCAGCACCGATGACGCTCGGCTCCACGTCAGCCGGGAAAATCGCTTTAACATAAGCTAGGAATTTTGATCGGATATTTTGAAGCAAATCCGTCGGTACCCCCGACTTCACCCCAGATGATTCAGGAATTCTCAGCACTCCGCGAACCATCCTCAGGCTTCAGGGAGCTTAAGCGATGGTAGGTCATCTGGGTGCGCTGGGTCGGGACCGGGGCGGCAACGTGCTGCTGATCTTCGGTCTTGGTCTGCCGGTGCTGATGGGCCTGACCTCGGCGGCCCTCGAATACGGTTCGCTGGTCAAGCGCCGCACCGAGCTGCAGCGCGCCGCCGACGGCGGCAGCATCGCGGGCGTCAACCAGTTCAAGCTCGCCAACACCGACGACGCGGCCGCCATCCGCGCGGCGATCGCCATGGCCCAGGGCCAGGCGCAGGCCTCGACCGACCGCCGGCCGCAGGTCGAGGCCGAGGTGCTGGGCAACCATTCCTCGGTCAAGGTGACGGTCCGCGAGAGCGTGCCGCTGGCCTTCGGCAAGCTCCTCAACGTACCGCAGGTGGAGCTCGTCGTGCACTCCACCGCCAAGCTCGCCGGCACCACACGCCTCTGCCTCCTCGCGCTCGAGCCAGCCGCCAAGAAGGCCTTCAGCGCCGAGCAATATGCCCGCATCGCGGCCCCGGACTGCTCGATCTACTCGAACTCGACGAGCCAGGAGAGCATCAGCGCCGGCGAGGGTGCCGTCGTGACCGCCCTGACGACGTGCTCGGCCGGAGGCTACAAGGGAACGAGCGCGAACTTCACGCCGCCGCCTGCCACCGAGTGCCCCACGCTCAAGGACCCGCTCGTCGACAGGCCCGCGCCCTCCGTCGGACCCTGCGTCGTCCTCGACGCCGCCATCAACGTGAATACCGCCGACTCGACGAAGCCGGTCAAAATCACGAAGGGCACTTACACCCTCAATCCCGGGACGTATTGCAACGGCCTCGAGATCACGGACGGCGCCACCGTCACGCTTCGACCCGGCGTCTATGTGGTGAAGAATGGTCCCCTCATCGTGAAGAGGAGGGGGTCCATGGCGGGCGAGAACGTCGGCTTCTACTTCACCGGGGACAGGGGCGGGCTCCTGTTCGACAAGGACAGCACCGTCAGCCTCACGGCGCCCAGAGGCGGGGAGATGGAAGGCCTGCTGCTCTTCGAGGAGCGGTTCGTGGCGAGTTCAGCCCTGCCGCCCGAGCCCGATGCCTCGTCGGGCGCGACGCCGCCGCCTCCGCCGGAGATCAGTCAGCCCGTTCGCCAGTATCGGATCATCAGCGACAATGCCCGGACGTTGCTCGGCACGATCTATCTTCCGGCCGGCCGCCTGATCGTCGACTCGAAGAAGCCGGTCGCGGACCAATCCGCGTACACAGTTGTCGTCGCCCGGCTCGTGAACCTCTACGAGGGTCCGAACCTCATCCTGAACGCGCGCTACGGCAGCAGCGACGTGCCCGTGCCCGAGGGCGTCGGCCCGAGCTCGGCCGACACGGTCCTCTCGCATTAAGGCGGTGCAGGCTGTCCCTACCCCATGAACGCGGGGCGGATGCCTGCAACCGCTCGGTCCGCGGACCCTAGAAGTACGACTTCAGCGGCCCGCGGCGGCGCACGTCGAGCGTGGCGCAGTGGAAGGAGCCACCGAACGGGCCGTAGGACAGGAACGGCGCCGGGATCGGGTCGAAGCCCCAACCTTTCAGGGCCTTGATCAGGGTCGGCTGGCTCGCGTCCACCACGATCTTCTTCTCGTCGATGGCGAGCACGTTGATCGAGGTCCAGGGCGAGCACATCGAGATCTTGCTCATGAAGCCCTCGACGGGGTCGGGGCGGGGCGCGATCAGCACGTCCCACTTCTTGAGGACGGCGGGCAGCTTCTCGACGTCGATGTAGTCCGGGTTCACCAGCACCTTGCCCGGCGCCAGCGGCATGAACGACGAGTCGATGTGCATCGGCTGCGGGCAGCGGCTCTCGATCTCGTGGATGCGGAAGCCGGGGCCGAGGTGGCGGCGCAGCCACTCGATGCCCATGAGGTTCGTGACGTTGGAGCGGGTCACGAACAAGTCGCGGCCGCAGCGCACGAAATCGGCCGCGTCGAAGACGGGCTCGAACTCGTTGACCGTGAACTGCATCGGCTCGCCGGCCTTCAGGTTCGGCACCCGGTAATCGTAGTTGTAGAGCTCGTCCGTGAGCTGGGGCCGCGGCGCCGAGGTCCAGCGGGCGCCAGCGCGGAAGTATTCCTTGAAGAGCGCGCGGTACGCATCGCCCTCGAAGTAGCGCGAGCGCCAGCACATCGGGCTCTCGATGATCTCGTCGCCGATGACGAGGTAGGGGTCGCGCGGGCAGGCGACGCAGAAGCCGCGCGAGGACCAGCGCGGGGCGTTGTACTTCTTCGAGAAGTCGATGGAATCCGGCCGGCGGACCTTCACGCCCTCGCCGGCGAGGATGGAGATGAAGTTGTCGAGCTCCTTCTGCGCGAGCTTCTTCATGAACTTCGGGTACCGGAAGCCCGAGGCGAAGCGGTAGAAGGGCTGGGCGGCCCGCGGCAGGTTGAAGATGACCGTCAGGTGGTGGGTCGGGATCGTGGCGCCGTCGAGCGAACCGACGATGACCTCCTCCAGCGGGTCCCACTCGTTCCAGGCCATCACCGGCGAGTGCGGTGCCGGGACGCCCGGACGGGCCGCGCCGCCGCCGGCGTAGAACGCCTCGTCGCGCACGACTTCGTCCGCCGTGATGGGTGATTCGCGGTCCATGATCTTCAGCCCCTTTTTGCCTGACCTGCAGCCGTTCTGATGGGGTCTCGCCCCTGTGCCGCTTTGGTCCGCACTGTGTCTATCGGGTGATAGACAACGCTGTGCAAAGCTGCAACTTCGAGGGATGCTCGCCGCCTTCGACGGTCTTTTGTGGTCGGAATCGCGGCGGATTTTCAGCATCGCATCATCGACGACGGTCGACAGGGGATCATGAAGCGTCTGACGACTTTGGCCCTGATCGCCGGCTTGTGCACCGTGGTCGGGCTCTTCCTGTCATCGGGTGTCGAAGACGTGGCCGCGGCCGTGGTCAGCGCCGGCTGGGGCGCGCTGTTCGTCGTCGTCGCCCGCGCATTCGCGGTGGCCTGGGCGGGGCTCGGCTGGTTCGCGATCTTCCCCGCCGCCGGGCGCCCGAGCCTCGGGACTTGCGTGAACCTGCGCTTCGTGCGCGAGGGCATCAACACGCTGCTGCCGGTGGCCCAGGTCGGCGGCGACCTCATCGCCGCCCGCCTCCTGGTCAAGCGCGGCCTCACCGGCGCGCTGTCCGGCGCCAGCATGCTCGTCGACCTGATGACCCAGGCGGTGACGCAGTTCCTGTTCACGGTCGCCGGCCTCGCCGCGCTGGTCTGGCTCGTCGGAGACGGGCCGGTGGTGCGCACGGTGGCGGGCGGGCTCGCCATCGCGGCGCCCGCGCTCGCCGCCTTCTTCATCATCCAGCGCCGGGGCGGCCACCGCCTGATCCAGGGCCTCGTCAACCGCTTCGCGGGCGGGCGCGAATGGCGGGCGCTCGGCGCCATCGACGCGCTCTACGCCGAGCTCCGCCGCCTTTACGCCGCGCCGCTGCGGGTGGGCAACGGGGTCCTCATCCATTCGGTCGGCTGGCTGATCGGCACGCTCGAGGTCTACGTCGCCCTGCGCTGCATGGGCTATTCCGTCACCTTCACCGAGGCGCTGATCATCGAGAGCCTGGCGCAGGCGGTGCGCGGCGCGGCCTTCGCCATCCCCGGGGCGCTCGGCGCCCAGGAGGGCGGCCTCATCGCGCTCTGCGCGATCTTCGGCATCCCGATGGAGGCGGCGCTGGCGCTCTCCCTCGTCAAGCGCCTCGCCGACCTCCTCGTCGGCGTTCCCGGGCTGATCCTCTGGCACGTCGCCGAGGGCAGGCCGGAGCTGAAGGAGCCGGAAGCCGCGCCCGCCGCGCCCATCGATCTCAGCGCCCGCCTCGGCGCGGTGCTCCAGCCGCCGGTGATCCATCCGGCCTACGCCTACGTGTCGATCCCCGCGGATTCCGACCTCGGAGACCTCAAGAAGTGCGCCTGAGCCGCGTCATCCTGGCCGCTGGCCTCGCCGGCCTCATCGCCTGCCTGCCGGCGCGCGCCGCCGAGGATCCGGCCGTCGAGGCGGTGCGGGGGCTCTACGCGACCTATGAGGGCGCCCTGAAGGAGGCGGCCACCGACGTGAAGGCCCGCGCCGGCGCGATCGGCGGGGTCATGGCCAAGACCTTCGATTTCGGGGGCATGGTCCGCGGCGCGGTCGGCCCGAAATGGCCGAGCTTCACCCCCGAGCAGCAGGCGGCGCTGACGGAGGCCTTCGGGCAATACTTCACCGCGACCTACGCGAACCGCCTCACTCAGGCGGCCGGCGGCAAGTTCACGGTCAAGCCCGCGAGCGAGGCGCGGGGGGCCGACCGCGTCGTGCTGACGGAGGTCGCCAACGCCGAGGGCGACGAATCCCAGGTCGATTTCCTCGTCGGTGCCGGCAACCGGGTGCAGGACGTCTTCCTCAACGGCAACGTCAGCGAGATCGCCGCGATGCGCACCGCCTTCGCCGAGCCGATCAAGACTGGCGGCGCCGACGGCCTGCTGAAATTCCTGCGCGAACGAACGGCCCGCATCCTCGCCGCCAAACCGGCGCCTTGAATCACGCCCACAGGGCCGTCCGGCCCCCGAATGCCCCGCTTTCGCGCCGCCCCGGCGGCCCTCCCGTCCGCACCGTGACCGAGCGACGCCCCCAATGGACCTGACCTGGCTCCTGGACCCGACCTGGCTCTCGCCGCTGTTCCTCCTCCTGGCGCTCGCCGGCTGCGTCTACGGGCTCGCGGCCGCCTTCCTCGCCGGCCGCTTCGCGCGCCGCGCACGGCCGTCCCTGCCCGAGGGGATGCCGTGGCCTTCGGTGACGATCCTGAAGCCGCTCTGCGGCCTCGAGCCGAACCTCTACGAGAATCTCGAGACCTTCTGCCGCCAGGCCTATGCCGGACCGGTCCAGATCGTCTTCGGCGTCCAGAACGCGGCGGACCCGGCCATCGGCATCGTGCGCCGCCTGCAGGAGGCCTATCCGGCCCTGCGCCTCGACCTCATGGTCGATGCCCGCCAGCACGGCTCGAACCGCAAGGTCTCCAACCTCATCAACATGTCGGCGGGAATCGCCCACGACGTCGTCGTGCTGGCCGACAGCGACATGGTGGTGCGCCCCGAATACCTCGACCGGATCGTCGCCGAGCTCGGCCAGCCGGGCGTCAACGGCGTCACCTGCCTCTATCACGGCGTGCCGGCGAACAGGGGCGTCTTCGCCCATCTCTCGGCGCTCGCCATCGACGTGCAGTTCCTGCCCAACGTCGTGATGGGCTTAAGCCTCGGCCTCGCCAAGCCCTGCTTCGGCTCGACCATCGCCTTCACGCGGGCGGCGCTCACGGAGATCGGCGGCTTCGAGGCCTTTCGCGACGACCTCGCCGACGATTACGCGGTGGGCGAGGCGCTGCGGGCGAAGGGCGGCCTCGTCGCGATCCCGAGCTTCACGATCGGGCATACCTGCGTCGACACCGATCTTTCCGGCCTCTGGAGCCACGAGCTGCGCTGGAACCGCACCATCCGCAACGTCGACCCCGCGGGCTATGCCGGCTCCATCGTCACCCACGCCTTCCCGCTGGCCCTCATCGGCGCGCTGATTCCCGGCGCGGGCGAGGTCGGGCTCGCCGTCGCCGCGCTCGCGCTCGCCTGCCGCGTCCTCCTCTGCATCCGCCTGGAGCGGGCCTTCGGCCTGGCGCCGCACCCCTACTGGCTGTTGCCGATCCGCGACATCCTCTCCTTCATGAACTTCACCTGGAGCTTCGTCTCGGGGGCGGTGACATGGAAAGGTCATGATTATCGCGTGGTTGCGGACGGCACACTGATCCCGGAACGACCGCTCGGCACCGATGCCGGCGCGTCTCCGCTCTGATCGCCGCCGCCACTGTTCCCGTCACTCCGCTGAGGCCTTGAACCCCATGCGCACGCTCTTCCTCCAGGCCCCCACCTTCGACGGTTTCGACGGCGGCGCCGGCTCCCGCTACCAGGCCAAGCGCGAGATCAAGTCGTTCTGGTACCCGACTTGGCTGGCTCAGCCGGCCGCGCTCGTGCCGAACTCCAAGCTGATCGACGCGCCGCCCCACAACATCAAGCTGCCCGAGATCGTGGCCCAGGCCAACGATTTCGACCTCGTCGTGCTCCACACCTCGGTGCCGTCCTTCAAGTCGGACGTGAAGACGATCGAGGCCCTGAAGGCGGCCAACCCGAAGCTCATCGCCGGCCTGATCGGCGCCAAGGTCGCGGTCGACGCCGCCGGCGCCATGGCCCAGGCCCCGGTGGTCGATTTCTGCGCCCGCAACGAGTTCGACTTCACGGTCAAGGAGGTCGCCGACGGCGTGCCGATGGCCGAGATCAAGGGCCTGTCCTATCGCGATGCCGACGGCACCGTGGTCCATAACGAGGACCGCGAGATCATGACGGACATGGACCAGCTGCCGTTCGTGACGAGCGTCTACAAGCGCGACCTGGAGATGGAGAAGTACTTTATCGGGTACCTCAAGCACCCCTACATCTCGTTCTACTCAGGGAGAGGCTGCAAGAGCCGCTGCACCTTCTGCCTCTGGCCGCAGACGGTCGGCGGGCACACCTACCGCACCCGCTCGGTCGCGCACGTGATCGAGGAGATCAAGTACTGCCTGAAGGAGTTTCCGCAGACGAAGGAGTTCTTCTTCGACGACGACACCTTCACCGACAATCTCCCGCGTGCGGAGGAGATCGCCCGCGAGCTCGGCAAGCTCGGCGTCACCTGGTCGTGCAACGCCAAGGCGAACGTGCCCCGCGAGACCCTGAAGGTGCTCAAGGACAACGGCCTGCGGCTGCTGCTCGTCGGCTACGAGTCCGGCAACCAGGCGATCCTGCACAACATCAAGAAGGGCATGCGCGTCGAGGTGGCGGAGAAGTTCACGAAGGATTGCCACGAGCTCGGCATCGCCATCCACGGCACCTTCATCCTCGGCCTGCCCGGCGAGACCAAGGAGACGATCCGCGAGACGATCGACTTCGCCAAGCGCATCAACCCGCACACGATCCAGGTGTCGCTCGCCGCGCCCTATCCCGGCACCTTCCTCTACAAGCAGGCGGTGGAGAACGGCTGGCTCGACGTGGAGAACGCCGAGCTCGTCGACGAGAACGGCGTGCAGGTGGCGCCCTTGCACTACCCGCACCTGTCCCACAGCGAGATCTTCAACTCGGTCGAGGACTTCTACAAGAAGTTCTACTTCCGCGCGCCCAAGATCGCCTCGATCGTCTCCGAGATGGTCCGCTCGCCCGACATGATGAAGCGGCGCCTGCGCGAGGGCGTCGAGTTCTACCGCTTCCTGAAGGAGCGCCAGGGCACCGCGAAGGCGGCCTGAGGCGAGGACCTCGGCGAAGCTTGAGATGGCCCGGCACGATGCCGGGCCATTTTCGTTTGGCCCCTTGGTGCAACCTGGAAAGGGCCATGCCGACGAGCTACATCGTGGCTCGGAATGAGGATCGGTCATGAAGGGCAGTTCGGTCGTACGCGCACGCGTCGACGAGAAGACGAAGCAGGAGGCGAGCGCCGTCTTGTCCGAGATGGGGCTCACCGTCTCCGATGCCTTCCGGCTGATGCTGGCTCGGGTGGCCGCGGACAAGGCACTTCCGTTCGAGACGCTCGTGCCTAACACCGAGACCATCGAGGCCATGCGGGCCGCCCGGCGCGGCGAGACCGTGAAGGTCGGAAGCGGCGGCTTGCTGACCAGCCTCAATGCGGACGATTGAGTACACGACCCGCTTCAGGCGTGACTACCGACGTGAGCAAAAGGGCCGGCACCGGAAGACCCTTGATGCAGACCTGACGGCAGTCGTCACGCTGTTGGCTGCCGACGCGATCCTCCCTGCGAGATATCGGGATCACGCCCTGGTCGGCGAATGGAGCGACCATCGTGACTGCCACATCAAGCCCGATCTCGTGCTGATCTACCGAATGCCCGATCCAGCGATCCTTCAGCTGGTACGGCTTGGATCCCACAGCGAACTCGGGCTCTGATGCAGGACAGGATACGCCTCGTCGTCACCGCCGACGATTTCGGTCTGAGCCGCGAGGTCAACGAGGCCGTCGAGGAGGCGCATCGGGACGGCATCCTCACCGCCGCGAGCCTGATGGTCTCCGCGCCCGCCGCGGCCGACGCGGTGGCCCGCGCGAGGCGGATGCCTTCGCTCCGGGTCGGGCTGCACCTCGTCATGGTGGAGGCCTGGCCGACGCTGCCACCGGAGATGCTGCCCGACCTCGTGGGACCCGACGGGCTCATCCGCTCCGACATGGGCCGGCTCGGCCTCGACCTCGCGCGGAGTGGGTCAGCGCGGCGTCAGCTCGCGGCCGAGATCGCGGCGCAGTTCGAGGCGTTTCGCGATACGGGCCTGCCGCTGGACCATGTGAACGCCCACAAGCATTTCCACGTCCATCCGGTGATCGCCGGGCTGGTGCTGCGGATCGGCCGGGATCACGGCATGCGTGCGATCCGCGTGCCCCGCGAGCCTCGCGCGGTGCTGCGGGCAGCGGAGCCGGGAGCGAACCCGCGGCTCGCCCTCGACAGCGCCCCCTGGGCGGCGCTGCTCGCCGTGCGGGCGCGGGCGGCGGGGCTGCTCGTCCCGGACCGGACGCTGGGCCTCGCCTGGTCGGGCGCGATGACGCCCGCCCGCGTCGCGGGGCTGCTGCGGCACCTGCCGGACGGGCTGACCGAGCTCTACACGCATCCCGCGACTGGGGGCGGCTTCCCCGGCGAGGCGCCGGGCTACGCCTACGCGGCCGAGCGCGACGCGCTGATCGCGCCGGAGACGATCGCGGCCGCCACGAAGAGCGGCGCGGCGCGGGGCGGCTTCTCGGATTTCCTCGCTGCGCCGTGAGGCCGGATGTCCGCCGCTGATCCTTACCGCGTCTGCTGGGCCTTCACGTAGCTCTTGAGCACGGCGTTGATCCGGGATTGATAACCCTTCCCGGTGGCTCGGAAGTGGCGCAGCACGTCGGGATCGAGCCGAAGGGTGATCTGCTCCTTCGTCGCCACCTCGACCGGCCGGGCCTCGTCCCAGAACCCCGGCGGCAGGATGTCGGCATCCGGATCGGCGTCCACCCTCCGTTCGACTTCGGCGTCGGTCAGGGCCTTGAAGGCGTCGCTCAGCGCCTGAGCCGGCGGCATGTCGTCGAGCCGATCAAACCTCACGATGTTCTCGCGCCCGCGCGTAGATTTCCCACTCATGTCTGCTCGCCTTCCATGCCGAGATGATCCGGACATCTCCACCGCGCAGCGTATAGACCACCCGCACCATCACATCCTCGCACACGCCCAACGCGATGAACCGGCGTTCGCCGTAGTCGCGACGGGTGTCCTCGCGGACGATCCGAAAAGCGCGAAAGATTTCGGCCGCCTGACGGAAGCCCAGCAGATGCTTCGCCTGGTTGGCCGCATCCTTCTCCGGATCCCATTGGAAACCCATGACCCGTCATAACTACAGAGTGTAGCTACAGCAAGGTTCCTCAGGATCGCATCGCGAGCATGAGCACCCCGATGGCGATCGCCCACAGCGCCAGCGTCGACCAGACGGCGCGGCGCTGCTCGCGGCGGGCGACGTTGGCCAGCCGGCGCGCCTCGCCCGGCGCCTGATCGTCGAACCGCACGATGAGGCGGCGCAGGCGCAGCGCGAGGTCGGGGATGTCGGCGACGACGTCGGCGATCGTCAGCGCCGCGCGCCCGGCGCTCTCGATCCGGCCCACGGGGCCGAGGTTGCGCGCGATCCAGGAGCGCACCACCGGCTCGGCGCCGGTCCACATGTCGAGCTGCGGGTCCAGCGAGCGGGCGACGCCCTCGACCACCACCATGGTCTTCTGGAGCATCACGAGTTCCGTGCGGGTGCTCATGTCGAACAGCGCGGTGACGTCGAAGAGCAGGGTGAGCACCTTGGCCATCGAGATCTCGTCGGCCCGGCGCTGGTGGATCGGCTCGCCGATCGCCCGGATGGCCTGCGCGAAGTCGTCGACAGAATGGTGCGCGGGCACGTAGCCCGCCTCGAAGTGGATCTGCGCCACGCGCTTGTAGTCGCGCAGGATGAAGCCGAGCAGGATTTCGGCGAGGAAGCGCCGCTCGTTGACGCCGAGCCGGCCCATGATGCCGAAATCGACGGCGACGAGGATGCCGTCGGCATCCACGAACAGGTTCCCCGGATGCATGTCGGCGTGGAAGAAGCCGTCGCGGATCGCCTGGCGCAGGAAGGACTGGATCACCGTCCGCCCGAGCGCGCGGGGGTCGTGGCCGGCGGCGACGATGGCGGCCCGGTCGTTGAGGCGGATGCCCTGGATCCACTCGCTCGTCAGCACGTCGCGGGCCGTCAGCTCCCAGTCGGGCCGCGGCACGCGGAAATCGGCATCGTCCTTGGTGTTCTGGGCGAGCTCGGACATCGCCGCGGCTTCGAGCCGGAAATCCATCTCCATCATCACGGAGCGGGCCAGGATCTCGACGACCTCGCGGGGCTTCAGGCGCTCGGCCTTGGGCGAGAGCGCCTGGACCACGCGGGCCATGAAGCGCATCACCTGGAGGTCGCGCTGGAAGCGCTCGCGGACGCCCGGCCGCATCACCTTGACGGCGAGCACCCGCTCGGCGCCGTCGGCATCGAGGATGTGGGCCTTGTGGACCTGGGCGATCGAGGCCGCCGCCACGGGTTCGCTGAAGGAGACGAACAGCTCGCGCACCGGCTTGCCGAGCGCCGCCTCGACGACGCGCATCGCCTGGTCCTGGGGGAAGGGTGGCACCCGGTCCTGCAGCTTCTCGAGGTCGAAGGCGGCATCCATGCCGACGATGTCGGGGCGCGTCGCGAGGAACTGGCCGAACTTCACGTAGGAGGGCCCGAGCCGCGTCAGGGCCCGCTGGACCGGACCCGCGCCGGCGCCGAGGCCCGGCCGCTCCAGGGAGCGCCCGAGCTTGAGGGCGAGGCGCAGGTGGGGCGGCAGCTCCGTCGGATCGACGAAGGCGAGGGCGCCCTCGCGCGCCAGCACGAAGCCGACGCGGATGCCGCGGAAGAGGTGGACGATCCCGCCTAGCACCGATGTCGCTCGACGGAGAGGTGATCCAGGCGCAGAGCAGCCGAAGCTTCGGGAAGGCAGGCGGAACGCAGGTCGACGGGACGCGGGTCTCCTCTCCTAGGGGGAGAGGGACAGGGTGAGGGGCGTGCCCCGTCCGGAGAGTCCACGCCCCTCACCCCAACCCTCCCCCCCTGGGAGAGGGAGCCAGCGCCAGGAGCGGAAACGGCGCTTGAAATCCGCCTCACGAAATCTTCCAGCCCGAATGGATCGCGACGATGCCGCCGGAGAGCGGGCGGTGGCTCACCCGGGAGAACCCCGCCGCCTCGATCATGCCCGCGAAGCGCCCCGGGGTAGGGAACTTGCGGATCGACTCGACGAGGTAGCGGTAGGATTCCGCGTCGCCCGCCACCCGCGCGCCGAGGCGCGGGATCACGTGGAAGGAATAGGCGTCGTAGATCCGATCGAGGCCGGGCAGGTCCACCCGCGAGAATTCGAGGCAGAGGAAGCGTCCGCCGGGCTTGAGCACGCGGCGCGCCTCGGCGAGCGCCTGCTCGATCCGGGGCACGTTCCGGATGCCGAAGGCGATGGTGTAGGCGTCGAAGGTCGAGTCCGGCAGGGGCAGCGCCTCGGCGTTGCCGGTCACGAAGTCGATGCGGCCCCCGTATCGCGCGCCCGCCCGCTCGGCCCCGACTCGGAGCATGGCCTCGTTGATGTCGAGCACCGTGACGCGGGTGCGGGGGCCGCCGGCATCCAGCGTCCGGAAGGCGATGTCGCCGGTGCCGCCGGCGACGTCGAGATGGCGGAAGGCGCGGTCGCGGCCCGGCCGCAGCATCGAGACGAGCCCGGACTTCCAGGCGCGGTGAAGGCCCCCCGACATCAGGTCGTTCATGAGGTCGTAGCGCTTGGCCACCGAGCGGAAGACGTCGTCGACCCGCGCCTGCTTCGCGTCGAGCGGCACGCGCTCGAACCCGAAATGCGTGCTCGCCTCCCCGGCCGAACCCTCGTCAACGCTCATCGCAGGCCACCCCTCGCGTGGGCCTCATAGCGAAAGGCGCGCGGAACCGCCATGTGTCGAAGCAACCTGTCGAAGCAGCCCCCGCCGATCCGCTCCACCGACCGGAGACCCATGCCCGAACTGCCCGAAGTCGAAACCGTCCGCCGCGGCCTGGCGCCGGCCATGGTCGGCGCCCGCTTCGCCCGCGTGAGCCTGCGGCGCGAGGGCCTGCGCTTTCCCTTCCCCGAGCGCTTCGCGGAGCGGCTCGAGGGCCGCACCGTCACCGCCCTCGCGCGCCGGGCGAAGTACCTCACGGCGCCGCTCGATTCCGGCGAGACCCTGATCCTGCATCTCGGCATGAGCGGGCGCTTCGACGTGGCCCTGCCCGACGGGCGCAACCTCTCGCCGGGCGAGTTCTACCTCGAGGGCGCGCAGGGGAGCCCGAAGCACGACCACGTCGTCATGGCGATGTCGAGCGGCGCCACGGTCACCTACAACGACGTGCGCCGCTTCGGCTTCATGGACCTCGTGCCGACGGAAGGCCTTGCCGCCTGCCGCCACTTCGCCGCCATGGGGATCGAGCCCCTGGGCGAGGCCCTGACGGCCGAGGCGGTGGCAGCCCTGTTCCGGCACCGGATCACGCCGCTGAAGAGCGCGCTCCTCGACCAGCGGCTGATCGCGGGGCTGGGCAACATCTACGTTTGCGAGGCCCTGCACCGGGCCGGGCTCCATCCGGAAATGCCGGCCGGGGCCCTCGCACGCCCCGATGGCGGCCCGACGCCGAAGGCGCGGCTGCTGGCCAAGGTGATCCGCGAGGTCCTGACCGAGGCCGTGGCCGCGGGCGGCTCGACCCTGCGCGACTACGCGCAGACCGACGGTAAGGCGGGCGGCTTCCAGCACCGGTTCCGGGTCTACGACCGGCTCGGGCAGGTCTGCACGGCGAAGGGCTGCGGCGGCACCGTCACGCGGATCGTCCAAGCCGGCCGCTCGACCTTCTTCTGCGGTGCCTGCCAGGCCCCGCGCGAATCGGGCGCGTGAGGCGTGGCCTGCGCCCAAGCGCATGGGCCGGCCGCAAAGCTTCGAGCGGTCAAGCCAGTGAACACAATGAATAATCACGGATTTTTGACACGTTAACCGAAACGAAGGCAAATTGACGGAGAACGATTATTGAATAAAGGATCTTGGTTTCGACTGCGATTCAATCGTCAAAAGAACGGTCGTCAACATGTTGATGCGAGCATTCAATAACCTGACTCTGCTCCCCAAGTTGCTCATTCCTATCGCTGTATTGGTCCTCGTCTCGCTCGGCCTCGTGGTCATGGCGAGCGTCAGCTTCAAACTTCTGGAAGACAACGCCCATCACATCGTCGACGTGTCGGCCGCGCGCGCCACGCTCGCGCTGCGCCTGACCGCGGCGATCGACGAGGCGACCATCCAGGAGAAGAACGCCATCCTGGAGACGAGCCAGACGGAGCGCGAGCGCGCCGGCGCCCTCTATGCGCAGGCCCGCCAGAAATCCTTCGCCGCGGCCGATGCCCTGGTCGGGCTCTCGGACTCGCCGGAGCGGCGCGCCACCAACGAGGGCGTGAAGCAGCGGGTCACCGCCTTCTACGCCGTGTCCGAGCGGGTTCTCGCTCTCGCCATGCGCGGGGAGACGGCGCTGGCGACGAAGATGTCGGACGGCGAGGCCCGCGCCCTGCGTCGCGACCTCATGGGCGTCCTGGGCGAGCGCGCCGACGTCAACGTGGCCGCGCTCGCCGCGGAGAAGGCGCGGGCCTACGCGCTGACCCGAACGGCGACCTGGACCCTGATCGGTTCGGGCGCGTTCGGGCTGATCCTCGCGATGGGCCTGGCGGGCCTGATCGTGGCCGGCGGCGTCAGCCGTCCGCTCAAGGCCATGGCCGCGGCCATGAACCGACTCGCCGAGGGCGATCTCGCGATCGCGGTGACTGGCGCGGAGCGGAAGGACGAGGTCGGCTCCCTCGCCCGCTCCCTCCAGGTGTTCAAGGACAACGCGATCGCCTCGCGCGAGGCGGCCGCTTCGCAGGCCGCCGAGAACGCGGCCAAGATCCGCCGGGCCGAGCTGCTCGACGCGACGACCCGGCGCTTCGAGGCGGACATCTCCGCCCTGACGGAGGGTCTCGCCGGCGCAGCCCGCCAGATGGAGGACACCGCCGGGTCGATGTCGGCGACGGCGGAGCAGGCGATCCGGCAATCGGCGAGCGTCGGCCAAGCCGCCGAGGAGACCTCGGCCAATGTCCAGACCGTGGCGGCGGCCACCGAGGAGATGTCGGCCTCGATCCAGGAGATCATCGCGCAGGCCGCGCAATCCGCGCAGATGGCCGACCAGGCCGTGCAGGACGCCCAGCACACGGACGAGACGGTCCGCCACCTGACGCAGGTCGCCGAGCGGATCACCGACGTCGTGGCGCTGATCTCCAACATCGCCGGCCAGACCAACCTGCTCGCCCTCAACGCGACGATCGAGGCGGGACGGGGCTTCGCGGTGGTCGCCACCGAGGTCAAGGAGCTCGCCGGCCAGACGGCGCGGGCCACCGACGAGATCGGCACCCAGATCGGCCAGATCCAGGCGGCGACCCAGGCGGTCGTCACCGACATCCAGCGGATCGCGCGCACGATCGGCGAGATGTCGCGGTTCTCGTCCGGCATCGCCGCAGCGATGGAGGAGCAGGGGGCGGCGACACAGGAGATCGCGCGCAACGTGCAGGAGGCCGCCCAGGGCACCCAATCCGTCACCGCCACGATCACGCAGGTGCAGCAGGGCGCGGACGTGACCGCCTCGGCCGCGGCGCAGGTGCTCACGGCGGCCCGGGCGCTCTCGCGGCATTCCGAGAGCCTCGGCCGCGAGGTCGGCGGCTTCCTCGACAACGTGAAGGCGGCGAGAGGCGCCCGCACGATCGCGCTGCGATTTTTTTAGCCGGATTGACGTCGATGAAGTCCGGCCACGCGGCGCTTCGCGCCCTGGGAACTCCCTCGTGTCTGCCCGACGGGCGGTCCGACACGATCCGCCGGACGGCCGGCGATTTGCTCGGCGTGCCGATCGCCCCGGCGTCGATCATCGACGCCGACCGGCAATGGTTCGAGGGGCGCTGCGATCCCGACGTCGAGGGGATCCCGCGCGACGCGTCGTTGTGCGTTCACGCGATAATGGGCGACGACGCCATGGTCGTCGAGGAGGCCCGCGCCGACCCGCGGTTCTGCGAACCCGGCATGGCCGAGCGCGAGACGGAGCGTCGGCGGGCGGCGGCAGGGCGATAGGCCGGCGGGTCTCTGCGGAAAGGGAGTGTCAGAAGGTCGAGAACGACCGCCTGCGCGACCGGAGGCCGACGCTGCCGGACTCCGGGTTGGCTGTCTCCACAGGCACCGGCTCGGGTGCGGGCTCCGACGCCTTGATCTCGCGCGGCGGGGCGGGAGGCGGGACCTTGCCGACGCGCTCGATCCGGACGCCGACGTAGTCCCCACGACGCCAGGCAAGCCGCACCTGGCAGAGGAAGTCGCGTCCGATGATCCGGAGCAGGAAGATCTCCGGCAGGTCCTGGCGGGCGGGAACGCCGATCCGCGCGCCGGATTTCGAGACGTCCTTGACGTTGCAGGGGATCTCCGTGCCGTCGCGCAACCGGATCGTCGCGATCCAGTTCGTGGGGTTGCGCTCCTCGCGACGCTGGATCGGCGTGTCCTCCGCGAGGACTTGGTTCTCGGGCGCCACGGTGGCCTTCCTGCAGCATGTCCGGGACGGCATCTTGAGCCGGAAACCTTACGGAAGACCTAGCGGCGCCACGCTGCGTCCGGGCCGGATCCGATCAGGTCCGGTCCCCGGCGGGACCACCTAGATCGAGGCGCTCCCCGCGCGCAGGCGCAGGCCGAGCTCCGTCACATGCGCGAGGAGGGCTCCGACGAGGCAGGCGGCGATGACCGGCCACGAGGCTCCCGTCAGCGCCCCGCGGAGCGCCAGCATCAGGGCGGCGCCGGCGGCGAGGTTGCAGAGGAGGGGCAAGGGGGCCGGCCCGCCTCCGCTGCGCGAGCGCCAAACCAGCAGGGCGACGGCCTCGAGGGCGACGAGGACGAGGATGAGGTCGATGATCCGGCCGCTCGCGAAGAGCTCGCTCATGCCGCGCTCGTCCGGAAGGGGCCGTTCAGCCGCACGATCGTGAGGTTCAGGTAGGCCGCGACCCCGACCCAGCCGAGATAGGGCAGGAGCAGGAGGGCCGCCGTCCCGGAGACTCGCGCCGTGACGCCGATCAGCACGAGGATGGAAAGCCAGAGGAACAGGACCTCGACGAGCGCCCAGTCCGGCCGGCGCATCCGGAAGAAGAGGCCGCTCCAGGCGATGTTGAGCACGGCGTTGACGGCGTAGGCGCCGACGAGCGCGGACCGGGCGCCGGCGCCCTCGTCCGCGTTCCAGGCCATCACGGCGGAGATCGTGGTCAGGGTGAAGATCGTGGTCCAGACCGGGCCGAAGGCCCAATCCGGCGGCTTCCAGGACGGTAGGCGCAGGCTCCGGTACCAGGGGCCGGTCGTCGTCAGGACGCCGCCGGCCACCGCCACGAGGATCGCGACGCCGGCGGCGACGAGGGCCGGCGTCCACTCGATCACGGCGAGACCCAGCGGAACAGGTGGGCGAGGTCCTTGAAGAAGATCCGGGCATGGGCCGCGGGTTTCGCGCGGACCAGTTCCTTGTTCATGTAGGAATCCCAGGTGAGCTGCTGGACGTCCTTGTCCCGGCAGATCGAGACGAAGCGCTCGCGCAGGCCGTCGTTGCGGTACCAGACCCATTGCATGATGCCGAGGATGAGGAAGACCCGGCCATGCAGCTTCATGAAGCGGCGGCGGGCCTGGGCCAGCGCGCCGGCCTTGCCGGTCGCCAGGAAGGCGTTGGCCGCCTCGGCCGAGAGCCGCCCGCCGAGCATGGCGTAGTAGATGCCTTCGCCCGAGGCCGGCGCGACGATGCCGGCGGCGTCGCCCGTGAGGAGCACGTCGCGGCCGTTGTCCCATTTCTTGAGGGGTTTGAGCGGGATCGGCGCACCCTCGCGCCTCACGGTCTCGCCGGCGTCGAGGCCGGTGGCCTCGCGCAGCGCCCGGATCGAGCTGCGCAGCGAAAACCCTTTTCGCGCCGAGCCGGTGCCGATGCTGATGGTCTCGCCGTGCGGGAAGACCCAGGAATAGAAATCGGGCGAGTGCTTGCCCTGGTAGTAGACGTCGCAGCGGGTGGCCTCGACGTCGCCGATGCCGTCGGCCGGCCGGCGGACGATCTCGTGATAGGCGAAGACCTGCTTCATCGCGGCATGGCCCGGGATCTCGGCCCGGCCCACCGGCGAGCTGGCGCCGTCGGCCCCGATCACGAGGCGCGTGCGGACTTCCGCCGGCGCGCCGTCCACCGTGAAGTGGACGACCGCGTGGCCGTCACCCTCGCGGGCGATCCGCTGGAAGGTCGCCGCCCGCAGCTCCGCGCCGGCGAGCACGGCGCGGTTGCGCAGCCAGGGGTCGAAATGCTCGCGGTCGACCATGCCGACGAAGCCGTCGCCGATCGGCATGTCGACGCGCTTGTCCTTGGGCGAGATCATCCGGGCCGAGCGCACCCGGGCCACCAGCAGGTCGTCGGGAATCGCGAAGTCGCGGATCAGGCGCGGCGGGATCGCGCCGCCGCAGGGCTTGATCCGGCCCGGCTTGTCGAGG
Organism: Methylobacterium iners; assembly: GCF_022179305.1. Taxonomy (GTDB): domain Bacteria; phylum Pseudomonadota; class Alphaproteobacteria; order Rhizobiales; family Beijerinckiaceae; genus Methylobacterium; species Methylobacterium iners. The sequence goes on along the minus strand of NZ_BPQP01000027.1, from coordinate 50,851 downwards.
AGGAGCACCCGCCGGCCCACCCGGGCGAGGTCGGTGGCGGCGGTCGCGCCGGCCGGGCCGCCGCCGACCACCACGACGTCGAAGGTTTCAGGCTCGGCCATGGTGATCTCCCTCAGAAGCGGGGTTCGAACTGAAGCGCGGCCTGCGCCCTCAGGGCTCGCGGGGTGCGCGTCGCGGGAGCGTGCTCGATCCAGAGGGCGAGCGCCGCGCCGACGACGAACAGCGCCGCCTCGGCCGCGAAGACCGCAGCGTAGGCATTGACCGCTTCGGGCGTGACGAGGCGGGCCAGATCGACGGCCACCGTGCCGAGAAATCCGCCGGCGCCGAAGGCGACGCCCTGCGCCGCGCCCCAGACCCCCATCCGGGTGCCGCGCTCGGCCTCGCCGCCGGCGCCCGCGAGCCCCATCATCGAGCCGATGGCGGCCACCGCGAACATGCCGTTGAAGAGACCCAGCGCGAAGACGGCGATCCTCAGGGGAAAGTCCGGACCGGAGAGACCGCCCCCGGCAATGGCCAGCAGCGAGGCGCCCGAGCCGAGGCAGCCGACCACGGTCCAGAGCTTCAGGGAGCCGAGGACCGGCCCGCCGATCCCCATGGTGACGCCGGCCACGAACAGCATGCCGGCAAGCACGCCGCCGTGCTGGAGGCCCGCGAGCTTCGTCGTGACGCCCGGCGTCATCGCGAAGACGAGGCCGGCGAAGGGCTCCAGGATGAGTTCCTGCGCGCTGTAGGCCAGCATCGCCACGAAGATGAAGATCGTGAAGCGGCGCGAGGCCGGCTCCGCCCAGACCTTGGCCAGCACGGCGAGGAAGGGTTTTTTGTCGGATCGAGCCGCGTCGGCAAGCGGCGCGCAGGCGGGCTCGACGCCGCGCACGGCGAGGCAGGCCACGAGGAAGGCGATCAGCGAGACGGAGCCCGACACCGCCACCAGCCGAGCGCCGGAGAACGGATCGAGGAAGTGCCCGGCGAGCGGCGCGGTGATCGCGAAGCCCGCGATCATCATCACCCAGACCAAAGTCGCGGCCGCGCCCCGGCGGCGCGCCTCGACGCCGGTGGCGAGGAGTACCAGCAGCGAAGTCCCCGCGGCACCCGCGCCCATGCCGACGGTGAGGAAGGAGAGGACGGCGAGCGCCAGGCCGGCGGTCGGATGCGTCTCGATGAGCGCCGTCGCGACCGCGGCGCCGAAGCCGCCGAGCGTCAGCGCGGCCATGCCGCCGACGATCCAGGGCGTGCGCCGTCCGCCGACATCGGAGCCGTAGCCCCAGCGCGGGCGCAGCACCTGCACCGCGTAGTGCAGGGCAACGAGGGCTCCGGGTATCGTGGCCGGCAGCGCCAGCTCCACCACCATCACGCGGTTGATCGTCGAGGTCATCAGCACGACGACGGCGCCGAGCGCCGTCTGGACGAGGCCGAGCCGTACGATGGCGAGCCAGCCGAAGGAGGCCATCACAAGCCCCCCTGCACGATGGGGCGCAGCGCGAAGGCCGCGACCAGCATGCCGAGCACGTAGAGCGTGGTGCCGGTGCCGTTGTACCAGGCCGCCCGCTCGCGCGGCGCCTTGAGGAAATAGGCCATCAGGGCAAGCTGTCCGGCCAGCAGCACGGCAATGCCGGCGGCGTACCCCGTCCGCTCCCAGATCAGCAGCAGCGAGACCACCAGCGTCTGGGGCAGCGCCATCACCAGGCAGGCGAACAGGGCCGCGTTGCCGGCGCCCATCTGAACCGGGATCGAGCGCAGGCCGAGCGCCCGGTCGCCCTCGATCGACTTGAAGTCGTTGAGGGTCATGATGCCGTGCGCGCCGACCGCGTAGAGCAGCGCGATCACGACGACGCGGCGATCGGGCATGGCGGCCGCCATGACGGCGGCGCCGGTGAACCAGGGCAGGCCCTCGTAGCAGAGCCCGCAGGCCGCGTTGCCCCACCAGCCGTTCCGCTTCAGGCGGATCGGCGGGGCCGAGTAGATCCAGGCGAGGACGAGCCCGAACAGGGCGGCGCCGAGTACCCAGGGGCCGAGAACGGCGGCGACGCCAAGCGAGAGCACGGTCCAGGCCGCGGCGATGTAGAGGCCCCAGCGGCCGGGGATGCGGCCCGAGGGGATCGGCCGGTTCGGCTCGTTGATCGCGTCGACGTGACGGTCGAACCAATCGTTGGCTGCCTGGCTCGTGGCGCAGACCAAGGGTCCAGCCAGGATCACGCCCGCGGCGATCACCGGCCATTGCCCGCTCGGCGTCGCGCCCGACGAGACGACGCCGCAGGCGAAGGCCCACATGGGCGCGAACCACGTGATCGGCTTCAGGAGCTCGATGAAGGCGCTCGGTGCGGGCGTTGCCATGGAGCGAAGGCTAAGGATGCACCCCCGGATGTGTCAAGATTAGTTTACACACTCACGTCCGCGACTCGCCATCGCGAATGACGTGGCGATCACGAAGCCGAGAGCACGCCATGAACCATAGTGCCGCTTTCCGGAGCTCCGGCCCGCCGAGGGTGGTAGTTCGGCGGCTATGCGGTCGCGGCGCCGATCGAATCAGCGATCGGCTTCGGCCGATTCCTGCCCGTCCAGGTCGCCGATGCCGTAGCGGCGCAGCTTGGCGTAGAGGCCCTGGCGGCTGAGGCCGAGCATCTCGGCGGCGGAGGCGCGGTTGTCGCGCGTGATGCGCAAAGCCGCCTCGATGCAGAGGCGCTCGATCAGGTCGGTGGATTCGCGGACCAGATTCTTCATGGAGACGCGGCCGACGAGCTCGGTCATCTGCTCGACCGAGCGGGGCAGCTCGCGTCCGCCGCTAACGGCGGGCGCCGCCCGTCGCGGCGTCCCGCGGATCGTGAAGCCGAGGCAGGGGTGGCCGCCCCCGGCGACCGAGACGGCGGCGACCTCGACGTCCTCGAGGCCGCCGTACTCGCCGCGCAGGCTAGTGGCGAAGTGGCGGACCGACCCGTGCTGGCCGAGCGTGGCGAACAGGGCCGCAGCCTCGGTTTCCTCCCGGCCGAGCCAGCGTTCCAGCGGCTCGCCGCGCACCTGCTCCTCGGTGGCGAGCTGGACGAGGTCGAGGAAGGCGGCGTTGGCGGCCAGGATCCGGCGGCTCGGATCGGTGACGACGAAGCCTTCCGGAAGGCTGTGGATGACGTCCAGCGCGCTGGCATGGGCCCGCGACGGGCCGCGCTCCGAGGCCTCGGGACCCGCGGACGACAGCCGCAGCAGGATGTTCGTCACGGTCTCCTGCCGGAACAGGGAGGCCGCGACGCGGGTCTCGCCGCGGCCGTTGCCGAGCCGGGCCACGAGGTCGCCGGCCTGGCCGGTCACGCGCAGGCCGGCGAAGAGCGACCCGAGCTCCCGGGCGCTCGCGGAATCGAACAGGTCGACGGCGTCCTGGCCGACGATCCGCTTCTCGGGCTTGCCGAGCAGGCGGGCCGCGGCGGGGTTGACGTCGGTGACGCGCCGGGTCGCGGCGTCGACCACGAGGACGGGCTCGCCGGCGAGCTGGAAGAGCAGGCGGTAGCGGGTCTCGGCGCCGCGCATGCGCAGGTAGTCGCGCTCCAGGGCCTGCTGCGTCTCCGCGAGCTTCACCTGAAGGTTGGCCATCGCCCGCAGGTTCCGGCCGATCACGATGATCGGGCCACCGTCGGCGAGCCGCATCGCGGAGTAGCGCACCGGCAGGTCGACGCCGATGGCTGAGGGGTGGTTCACCTGCCGCCAGCGCGTCACCGCGCCGGGCACCGCATCCCTCAGGAGCGCCGTGATCTTGGGCCGGCTCTCCACCGTGACGGTGTCGATCCAGGGGCGGCCGAGCCAAGTCTCGCAGCCTTCGCCCGCGAGGTCCGGGCTGCCGAAGGTGACGTCCCGGATGATGCCGGACGTATCCACCACCAAGGACAGATCCGTTGCGGCCGCAACGAGAACCCCGGCCGCCTCAGCATCGAGGGGACCGAGTGTTTTGCGGAGCGCCGCGAACGCGTCGTTCGGCGCAGGGCTCGCCAGGCTGGTCAATGATCACCACGTCGTGATGTCTTGGGGAGCGGTCTTTCAACAGGGTCTGGCCGGCAGATCAAGCAAGCTTTCTGCAACGGTGATGGCGCAGCGGGCGTCGGCGGCGGTCGCGTCGGCCCCCACGAGACCGACATAGGCCGGATTGTCGATGAGGATCGGGCCGCCAACCATGACGCGAACGCCCTGGTTCCGCGAAACCCGGCGCAGGTCGCCCACCGCCTGTCTCAGCACCGGCAGGAGTGTCTCGCAGCCGACCGAGAGGCCGATCACGTCGTACCACTCGGCACGGGCGAGCCGGAGCGGGTCGTGGTCCGGATCGCGCGCGACGCTCGTCACGTCCCATCCGGCCTCGCGGAAGAACCGCTCGATCAGCGCGAGGCCGAAGCTGTGGGTCTCGCCCGGGCAGGGCAGCAGCAGGATGGAGCGGCCGTGGCAATGCCCGGCCGGCTCCCCGCCGAAGCGCAGGGTGAGGTCGTGCATGATCCGCTGCAGGCGGCCGACCGCCACCGTCAGCTCCGCGAAGTCGCAGAGGTCCTCCTCCCAGAGGACGCCGAGGTGCCGGGCGGTGGGGGCGAGGAGATCGAGGAGCAGGCTGTCGAGGGAGAGGCCGTCCTCGACCAGCGCCGCGATCTCCGACTCGACGTCCTCGGAACCGGGCGACAGCACCAGAGAGGTGAAGGCGACGATCTGCGCGGTGGTCGGGAGGATGGCGGGGCGCGCCGTGCGCGGATCGGCCCGGTGGGCCAGCATCAGGCGGGGGATGATCTCGGCCTCCACGACCTGCGCGAGGTCGCCGTGCCAATGCGCCGGCCGCTCGACCCGGGCATGCTTCAGGAACGCTTCCGCCTTGAACTGGCTCGGCTCCTCGCGGGAGGACCGACCATGAGCGAAGCACTCGCCGAACCGACTCACGTCATCCATGGGACCCCTCCCAATGCTGCTGACGGCTTCTTGATTCGGCTCGATCGTTGAATGTCGAGCTTCGCGTTCTCAGACGTCTTGGTGTCTTGACGCTGCCTGGGCGTTCAGGCGGGCCTTAGGCTGAACGATACCGCTTCATTTGGCTTTGGCAATGCTCAAGTTGTAGTCGCAGCCATCCATCACTGTCAAATTTCTTGAACGTAAAGCTGGGTTGACACTTTGGTGGCTGCTTCATAACCTCGCCTGGCAATGCGGTCCCCCAACGGGATCGCTGCCAAGAGCGAATGAGGGCGGAAGCGATGGGTCCAGCACGGGACCAAGCGACACGGCCGCTCTACTCCGCGGCGGAGCGCGCCCGGCGCGACGCCTCGCCCTGGACCCTCGTTCAGGGCGTCCTCGCCCCCCTGCAGTTCCTCGTCTTCCTGCTGAGCCTCGCCCTGGTCCTGCGCACGCTGGCGACCGGGGCCGGCGAGGCCGCGGCCCACGCCTCCGTCGTCGTGAAGACGCTCGTCCTCTACGCGATCATGGTGACGGGCTCGATCTGGGAGAAGGACGTCTTCGGGCGCTACCTGTTCGCGCCGGCCTTCTACTGGGAGGACGTGGTCAGCATGCTCGTGCTGGCCCTGCACACGGCCTACCTCGTCGCGCTGGCCTCCGGCCGGTTCGACACCAGCGTGCTGATGCTGCTGGCGCTCGCGGCCTACGCCTCCTACGTGGTGAACGCGGCGCAGTTCCTGCTCAAGCTGCGCGCCGCGCGCCTCCAGGCCCCGGCCCTCGCCCTGGCGGAGGGCGCGCGATGAACGCGCACGTGCCACTTCCCACTCTCGACGATGGCTGCGGCGTCTCGGTCCGCCAGGAGCGCGGCCAGCGCGCGGTGTTCTGCGGGCTGACCGGCATCGTCTGGCTGCACCGCAAGATCCAGGACGCGTTCTTCCTCGTCGTCGGCTCCCGCACCTGCGCCCACCTGATCCAGTCGGCCGCCGGCGTCATGATCTTCGCCGAGCCGCGCTTCGCCACCGCCATCATGGACGAGCGGGACCTCGCCGGCCTCGCGGACATGAACGACGAGCTCGACCGGGTCGTCGCCCGCCTGATCGAGCGCCGCCCCGACATCCGGCTCCTGTTCCTCGTGGGCTCCTGCCCCTCCGAGGTGATCAAGCTCGATCTCGGCCGCGCCGCGCAACGCCTGTCGCGGCGCCTCAGCCCCGAGGTGCGCGTGCTCAGCTACTCGGGCAGCGGCATCGAGACGACCTTCACGCAGGGCGAGGACGCCTGCCTCGCCGCGCTGGTGCCGGAGATGCCCGCCGCGAGCCCCGATGCCGCGCCCTCGCTCCTCGTCGTCGGCGCGCTCGCCGACGTGGTCGAGGACCAGTTCGCCCGCCTCTTCGCCGATCTCGGCATCGCGCCGGTGCGCTTCCTGCCCGCGCGCCGGGCCGCGGAGATGCCGCCCGTCGGGCCCAACACCCGCTACCTCCTCGCCCAGCCCTTCCTCACGGATACGGCCCGCGCCCTCGAAGAGCACGGCGCGACCCGGCTCGCCGCCCCGTTCCCCCTCGGCGCCGAGGGCACGACCCGCTGGCTCAAGGCGGCGGCCGACGCCTGGGGCGTCGCGCCCGCGCATTTCGATGCCGTGACGGCGCCGGGCCTCAAGCGGGCGCGCCGCGCGCTCGAACCCTACCGGGACCTGCTGCGGGCCAAGCGGATCTTCTTCTTCCCCGATTCGCAGCTCGAGATCCCGCTCGCCCGCTTCCTGTCGCGGGAGATGGAGGCGGAGCTCGTCGAGGTGGGCACGCCCTACCTGCATCGCGGCCACCTCACCGACGACATGGCGCTCCTGCCCCGCCTCACGCAGGTGGTGGAGGGCCAGAGCCTCGACGATCAGATGGACCGCTGCCGCCTCGCCAAGCCGGACCTGACGGTCTGCGGCCTCGGCCTCGCCAACCCGCTCGAGGCGGAGGGGCTCACCACGAAGTGGTCGATCGAGCTCCTGTTCACGCCGATCCAGGGCTACGACCAGGCCGGCGATCTCGCCGAGCTGTTCGCCCGCCCCCTCGTGCGCCGCACGCGGCTGGAGGTCTAGCGCCGATGCAGCTCACCGTCTGGACCTACGAGGGACCGCCCCATATCGGCGCCATGCGCGTCGCGACCGCCATGCGCGGCCTGCACTACGTGCTGCATGCGCCCCAGGGCGACACCTACGCCGACCTGCTCTTCACGATGATCGAGCGGCGGGACGCCCGCCCGCCCGTCACCTACACCACCTTCCAGGCCCGGGACCTCGGCGCCGACACCGCCGAAATCTTTCAGAGCGCGGCCGCCGCGGCCTACGAGCGCTTCCGGCCGGAGGCGATGATCGTCGGGGCCTCGTGCACGGCCGAGCTGATCCAGGACGATCCGGGCGGGCTCGCGAAGGCGCTGAACCTGCCGATCCCGGTGATCCCGCTCGAATTGCCGGCCTATCAGAAGAAAGAGAACTGGGGCGCCTCGGAGACCTTCTACCGGCTGGTGCGTGCGCTGTCTGGACCAGCGCCCGCCTCAGGAACCGCGCGCGAGCGTGCCGACGGTCGGCGCCCCCTTTGTAACGTCCTCGGGCCCACGGCCCTCGGCTTCCGCCACCGCGACGACCTCGTCGAGATCAAGAGCCTGCTCGACCGGCTCGGGATCGACGTGAACGTGGTCGCGCCGCTCGGCGCGAGCCCGTCCGACCTCGGGCGCCTGGCGCAAGCCGACTTCAACATCGTCCTCTACCCCGAGGTGGCGCGCGCCGCCGCGCAGTACCTCCAGAAGACCTTCGGCCAGCCGATGGTCGAGACGGTGCCGATCGGGGTGAGGGCCACGATCCGGTTCGTCGAGGAAGTCGCGGTGCTGGCCGGGGTCGATCCGGCGGCGGTGCTCGCCGGCGCTCCCTCGCGCCTGCCCTGGTATTCGCGCTCGGTGGACTCGACCTACCTCACCGGCAAGCGGGTCTTCATCTTCGGCGATGCCACGCATGCCCTGGCGCTGGCGCGGGTCGCCGCGACCGAGATCGGCTTCAAGGTCGTGGGGCTGGGCACCTACACCCGGGAATTCGCCCGCGAGGTCCGGGCGGAGGCGGAAGCCCACGGCATCGAGGCGCTGATCTCGGACGACTACCTCGACGTCGAGGCGGCGATCCAGGCGGCGCAGCCGGAGCTCGTGCTCGGCACGCAGATGGAGCGCCACATCGCAAAGCGGCTGGGCGTGCCCTGCGCCGTGATCTCCGCGCCGATCCACGTCCAGGACTTCCCCGCGCGCCACTCGCCGCAGATGGGGTTCGAGGGCGCCAACGTCCTGTTCGACACCCTGGTCCACCCCCTGATGATGGGCCTCGAGGAACACCTCATCGGCATGTTCCGGGAGGATTCCGAGTTCCACGCCGACGCGGCGCCCTCCCATCTCGGGGCCAAGCCGCGTCCGGCACCGGAGCCTGAGCCCGTCACCTCGATCACCGTCACGCCCGCCGGCCCCGCGCCCTGGGCCGCCGACGCCGAGAAGGAACTGAAGAAGATCCCGTTCTTCGTGCGGGGCAAGGCCCGCGCGAACACCGAGCGCTTCGCCCGCGAGCGGGAGCTTGCGCTCATCACCGTCGAGACTCTGTACGATGCCAAAGCGCATTTCGGCCGCTGAGCGCCCGACGCTCCGCATCGTCCTCGTGACGATGGACAACCACATGGCGAGCGCGCTCGAGCGCGCGCGGCTCCGCTTGCGCGACGAGATGCCGGGCCTCGTCATCGGCTTCCACGCCGCGGCCGAGTGGGACACCAATCCGGCGGCGCTCGACGAGTGCAAGGCCGACATCGCCCGCGCCGACATCGTGCTCTCGACCATGCTGTTCATGGACGAGCACGTCCGCGCCATCCTGCCGAGCCTGCTCGCCCGCCGTCCCCATTGCGACGCGATGGTCGGCTGCCTCTCGGCGAGTGAGGTCGTGAAGACGACCCGCCTCAACCGCTTCGACATGGACGGCACCAAGGGCGGCGCGCTGAGCTTCCTGAAGAAGCTGCGCGGCAAGCCGGGCGCCCAGGGCAACGGCGCCCGCCAGATGGCGATGATCCGCAAGCTCCCGAAGATCCTGCGCTTCATCCCCGGCTCGGCCCAGGACGTGCGGGCCTATTTCCTCACCCTGCAATACTGGCTCTCGGGCTCGGACGAGAACATCGCGAGCCTGGTGCGCTTCCTCGTCGGCCGCTACGCCGCCGGCCCGCGCCTCGCCTGGCGCGAGATCGCCGCGGCGCCCGCGCCGCTCAGCTACCCGGAGACCGGGCTCTACCATCCCCGCATGAAGGGCCGCGTCGGCGAGGATCTCTCGCGGCTGCCCCTGCCCGCCGGTCCGGCGAAGGGCCGCGTCGGCCTCCTCGTGATGCGCTCCTACGTGCTGGCCGGCAACACCGCCCATTACGTCGGCGTGATCGCGGCGCTCGAGGCGCGCGGGCTTGCCGTGGTGCCGGCCTTCGCCAGCGGCCTCGACAACCGCCCGGCCGTCGAGGCCTTCTTCCGTCGGGACGGTCGCCCGACCATCGACGCCCTGGTCTCGCTCACCGGCTTCTCGCTCGTCGGCGGCCCCGCCTACAACGACGCGGCCTCGGCCGAGGCGCTGCTGCGCGGCCTCGACGTGCCCTACCTCGCTGCCCACGCGCTGGAATTCCAGACGGTCGAGCAGTGGGAGGAATCCGACCGCGGCCTCTCGCCGGTCGAGGCCACGATGATGGTGGCGATCCCCGAGCTCGACGGGGCGACGACGCCGATGGTGTTCGGCGGCCGCTCCTCGCGCTCGCCGGGCGAGATGGCCCGCGACATGAGCGTGCATCCCGAGCGCGCCGCCATGCTTGCCGCCCGCGTCGCCCGGCTCATCGCCCTGCGCAAGACGCCCAAGCGCGAGCGCAGGGTTGCGGTGGTGCTGTTCAGCTTCCCTCCGAACGCCGGCAATGTCGGGACCGCGGCCTTCCTCTCGGTCTATCAGTCGCTCCACAACACGCTGACGGGCCTCAAGGCCGACGGCTACGACGTGGCCGTGCCCGACAGCGTCGACGACCTGCGCAACGCGATCCTCGCCGGCAACGCCGCCCGCTACGGCACGTCGGCCAACGTCCACCACCGCATCGCGGCCGACGATCATGTCCGGCGCGAGAAGCATCTCGCCGAGATCGAGGCCCAGTGGGGTCCCGCGCCCGGGCGCCACAACAGCAACGGGTCGAGCCTGTTCGTGCTGGGCCATCAGTTCGGAAACGTCTTCGTCGGGGTCCAGCCCGCCTTCGGCTACGAGGGCGATCCGATGCGGCTCCTGTTCGAGCGCGGCTTCGCCCCGACCCACGCCTTCTCGGCCTTCTACCGCTACCTGCGCGAGGATTTCGGCGCCGACGCCGTCCTGCATTTCGGCACGCACGGGGCGCTCGAATTTATGCCGGGCAAGCAGACGGGCCTGTCGGCCGCCTGCTGGCCGGAGCGCCTGATCGGGGATCTGCCCAACATCTATCTCTACGCGGCCAACAACCCGTCGGAGGGCATGATCGCCAAGCGCCGCTCGGCGGCGACCATGGTGAGCTACCTGACGCCGAGCCTCGCCCAGGCCGGGCTCTATCGCGGGCTCATCGACCTCAAGGCCTCCATCGAGCGCTGGCGGGGGCTGGAGCCCGAGGCGGAAGCCGAGCGGCACGACCTCGCCGACCTCATCCAGGCGCAGGGCGCGGCCCTCGACCTCGCGGACGCCGAGCCGGCCTGGGGCGACGATCTCGGCGCGAGGGTCGCGGCATTGGGCCTTGCCCTCACCGAGCTGGAACAGACCCTGATCCCGCACGGCCTGCACGTGACGGGAGAGGGCGTCCCGACGCAAGAGCGCGTCGACCTGCTCCTGGCGCTGGCGGAGGCCTCCCACGGGCTCGTTCCGGAGCGGGCCGGGATCGAAAGCCTCGTTGCGGGCGGCCGGATCGACGATGCGCTCATCCTCGCGGGCCTCGCCCTCAACGAGGCGCACCGGGCGGCCTTCGCGGCCCTTCGCGAGACCGACGCCCTGCTGGCAGCCGATCACGAGGTGCCGGCCCTGCTGCGGGCGCTGGACGGCCGCTTCATCGCGCCGGTCGCCGGCGGCGACCTCCTGCGCAATCCGGACGTGCTGCCCACGGGCCGCAACATCCACGGCTTCGATCCCTACCGCCTGCCCTCCGCCTTCGCGGTGGCCGACGGCACCCGCCAGGTCGCCCGCATCCTCGCCCGCTACGGCGAGGAGGGCGCGCCGCTCCCCGAGAGCGTCGCCATCGTCCTGTGGGGCACCGACAACCTGAAGAGCGAGGGTGGGCCGATCGCCCAGGCCCTGGCGCTGGTCGGCGCGACGCCCCGCTTCGACGGCTACGGCCGTCTCTGCGGCGCCAGCCTGATCCCGCTGGAGACGCTGGGCCGCCCCCGCATCGACGTGGTCGTGACGCTCTCGGGCATCTTTCGCGATCTGCTGCCCCTACAGACCAAGCTCCTGGCCGAGGCCTCCTTCCTCGCAGCCACCGCCGACGAGCCCGTCGAGCAGAACTTCGTCCGCAAGCACACGCTGGCGCATCAGGCCGAGCACGGCTGCGATATCGAGACGGCGGCGCTGCGGGTCTTCTCGAACGCCGAGGGCACCTACGGGGCCAACGTCAACAGCCTCGTCGAGTCCGGCCGCTGGGAGGACGAGGACGAGATCTCGGAGACCTTCTCCCGGCGCAAGTCCTTCGCCTATGGCCGCGACGGTCGCCCGTCCGCGCGGCGCGCGCTGATGAAGAGCGTGCTCGCGCGTGTCGACCTCGCCTACCAGAACCTCGATTCCGTCGAGGTCGGGGTGACAAGCGTCGATCACTACTTCGACGGCCTGGGCGGCATGGGCCGGGCCGTGGCCAAGGCGAAGGGCGAGGCAGTGCCGATCTTCATCAGCGACCAGACCCGCGGGGAGGGCAAGGTCCGCTCGCTCTCCGAGCAGGTCTCGCTCGAGACCCGCACCCGCATGCTCAACCCGAAATGGACCGAGGGCATGCTCGGCCACGGCTACGAGGGCGTGCGCCAGATCGAGGCCCACCTCACCAACACGATGGGCTGGTCGGCGACCGCCGACGCGGTCGCGCCATGGGTCTACCAGCGCATCACCGAGACCTACGTCCTCGATCCCGCGATGCGCGAACGCATGGCGGCACTGAACCCGACGGCGTCCGCCAAGGTCGCCCAACGACTGATCGAAGCGCACCAGCGCGGTTTCTGGACCCCCGATGCGGAGACGCGCGACGCGCTCGACCGTGCCGAGGAGGAACTCGAAGACCGCCTCGAAGGCGTCACCACAGGGGTCGCAGCATGAACATCGCCATCCGCAATCCGGTCATCGCACGCCGGGAAGAGGGCAGCGTCCAGGTCGAACTGGACCCGACTCTCAAGATCGGTACCGCCAAGGTGTTCGCCGTCTACGGCAAGGGCGGCATCGGGAAGTCGACGACCTCGTCGAACCTGTCGGTCGCCTTCTCGAAGCTCGGCAAGCGGGTGCTGCAGATCGGCTGCGATCCCAAGCACGATTCGACCTTCACCCTCACCAAGCGCCTCGCACCGACGGTGATCGATGCGCTGGAGGCGGTGCAGTTCCACTCGGAGGAACTGCGCATCGAGGATTTCGTGGCCGAGGGCTACAACGGCGTCATGTGCGTCGAGGCCGGCGGCCCGCCCGCCGGCACCGGCTGCGGCGGCTACGTCGTCGGTCAGACCGTGAAGCTCCTGAAGGAGCATCACCTGCTCGAGGACACCGACGTCGTCATCTTCGACGTGCTCGGCGACGTGGTCTGCGGCGGCTTCGCCTCGCCGCTCCAGCACGCCGACCAGGCGCTCATCGTCACCGCCAACGACTTCGACTCGATCTTCGCGATGAACCGGATCGTCGCCGCGATCCACTCAAAGTCGAAGAACTATCCGGTGCGGCTGGGCGGCGTCATCGCCAACCGCTCGGCCAAGACCGACGAGATCGACCGCTTCAACGCGGCAGTGGGCCTCGAGCGGATCGCCCACTTTCCCGATCTCGACGTCGTCCGGCGCTCGCGGCTCAAGAAGTCGACCCTGTTCGAGATGGAGCCGACGCCGGAGCTGATCGCGGTGACGGACGAGTACATGCGCCTCGCCGCCCATCTCTGGGCCGGCGGCAAGCCCCTCTCGGCGATGCCGATGAAGGACCGCGACCTGTTCGAATTCCTCGGCTTCGATTGATCGGACCCCGCGCCATGGCAACCGCTTCCTACACCGAGCGCCGGACCCAGCTCACCACCTATTTCGATCGCACCGCGGTCGATGCCTGGGCGCGGCTGACCTCGGACGCGCCGGTCTCGAAGATCCGCGCCACGGTGCGGGCCGGCCGCGACGCGATGCGGGCGAATCTTCTCTCCTGGTTGCCGGAGGATCTCTCGGGCAGGCGCGTGCTCGATGCCGGCTGCGGCACCGGGGCGCTCAGCATCGAGGCCGCCCGCCGCGGCGCCGAGGTCGTCGCGATCGACGTGTCGCCGACGCTGATCGGCCTCGCCCGCGAGCGCCTCGGCGCGGTGCCCGGGGGAGGGCGCATCGATTTCCGGGTCGGCGACATGCTCGACCCCTGGCTCGGCCGCTTCGACCACGTCGTCGCGATGGATTCGCTGATCCACTACAACGGCCCGGACATCGCCCGGGCGCTGGCCGAGCTCGGGCTTCGCACCGACAGGTCGATCGTCTTCACGGTGGCGCCTCGCACCGCGCTGCTGACGCTGATGCACGCGGCCGGCAAGCTCTTCCCCAAGGCGGACCGGGCCCCGGCCATCGTGCCGATCACCGAAGCGGGCCTGCGCCGCCGGATCGCGCGGGAGCCGGTGCTCGGCGGCTTCGCCGTCGGGCGCACGAAGCGGGTGAACAGCGGGTTCTATCTCTCGAACGCGATCGAGCTCTCGCGGATGACTCCTCCCCCCGCAATGGGGGGAGGATCGCGATGAAGGTCGCGGACCTCACAGCCCGCGCCCTGATGCGCCTCGGCCCCGGCATCCTGCCCTTCGCGGATGCCGCGACGCCGGAGCTGCCGATGGGCCGACTGCTGCGGCTGTCGCTGTTCCAGGTCACCGTCGGCATGGCCGCGGTGCTGCTGATCGGGACGCTCAACCGGGTGATGATCGTCGAGCTCGCTGTGCCGGCCTGGATCGTGGCCGTGATGCTGTCGCTCCCTCTGGTCTTCGCCCCCCTGCGGGCCCTCGTCGGATTCCGCTCCGACAACCACCGCTCGGTGCTGGGCTGGCGGCGGGTTCCCTACATCTGGTTCGGCACGCTGCTGCAGTTCGGCGGGCTCGCGATCATGCCGTTCGCCCTGCTGCTCCTGTCCGGCGACACGACGGGGCCGCTCTGGATCGGCCAGATCGCCGCGGCGCTCGCCTTCGTGCTCGTGGGCTCCGGCCTCCATACGGTGCAGACCGTCGGCCTCGCCTTGGCGACGGACCTCGCCCCCGCCCATGTCCGGCCGAGGGTGGTGGCGCTGCTCTGCGCGATGCTGCTGGCCGGCATGATGACGAGCGCCATCGTGTTCGGCCTGCTCCTCGCGGATTTCTCGGCCGTGCGGCTGATCCAGGTGATCCAGGGCGCGGCCCTCGTGACCATCATCCTCAACGGCCTCGCTCTCTGGAAGCAGGAGCCGCGACAGCCCGGCCGGACGGCGAGGGCGCTGCCGCGCCCCAGCTTCTCGGAATCCTGGGCAACCTATGCCAGCAGCGGGCTGGCGCGGCGTCGCCTCGTCGCGACGGGCCTCGGCACCGCCGCCTTCTCGATGCAGGACATCCTGCTCGAACCCTATGGCGGCCAGATCCTGCACCTGCCGGTCGCGGCGACGACGGCGCTCACCGCCATGCTGGCCGCCGGCGGCGGCCTCGGGCTTCTGTTCGCGGCGCGCTGGCTCAACCGCGGCGGCGATCCGTTCCGCGTCGCGGCGGCTGGGACGGTGGTGGGCATCGCGGCCTTCTCGGCGGTGATCTTCGCCGCGCCGCTGGCCTCGGCGCAGCTCTTCGCCACCGGCGTCATGCTGATCGGGCTGGGCGGCGGTCTCTTCGCCCACGGCACGCTGACCGCCTCCATGGCCAAGGCCGGTCCGGAGGATACGGGCCTGGCGCTCGGCGCCTGGGGCGCGGTGCAGGCCAGCGCGGCGGGCATCGCCATCGCCGCGAGCGGCATCGTCCGCGACATCGGGTCGAGCCTCTCGGCCTCGGGCGCGCTCGGCGAGGCCATGAGCGACCCGGCCGTCGGCTACCTCATCGTCTACCACATCGAGATCGCGCTCCTGTTCGCGACCCTCGTCGCGATCGGTCCGCTCGTTCGCGACACCGCCACACGGGAGCGGGAGGGCCGGACCCTCCTCACGCCCGCCTACGTCAACCGGCCCCGCTGAACCGCCAGGAGACCCGCCATGCCGAGAGGTGAATTGACAGGCTACATCGACGTCGCGCAGATCATCCTGTACGCGTTCTGGATCTTCTTCGCAGGTCTCGTCTTCTACCTGCGCCGAGAGGATCGCCGCGAGGGATATCCCCTCGAGAACGAGGCGGCCGGCCGGCTCAAGCGGCCCGACCCGATCCTGATCCCGACCCCGAAGCAGTTCCTGCTCTCGGACGGCAAGGTGAAGAACGCGCCGCAGACCGACATGCAGCCGGCCCGGAACTACAAGGGCCACAAGCGCGAGATCTGGCCGGGCGCTCCGATGGAGCCGGACAACGGCGGCCTGAACGACATGATCGGGCCGGGTGCCTACGTCGACCGCGACGATGCGCACGACCACACCTGGGACGGGGCCAAGCGCATCGTGCCCCTGCGCGTCGCCGACCACTTCATGGTCCATGAGGACGGGCCGAACCCGATCGGCATGCCGGTCGTCGGCGCCGACCGCAAGGTCGCCGGCACCGTCGCCGATCTCTGGATCGACCGCGGCGAGAGCCTCGTGCGCTACTACGAGGTCGAGCTCGCGGGGAGCGGGCGGCGGGTGCTGATGCCCCACGCCTTCTGCACGACCGGGCGCTTCTCGCGCACCGTCAAGTCCGAGGCGCTGCTGGCGCATCAATTCGCCGACATCCCGGGCACCAAGGACCCCGATTCGGTCACCCTCTACGAGGAGGAGCGGATCATGGCCTATTTCGGCGGCGGCACCCTCTACGCCACGCCCGAGCGCCAGGAGGCCTACCTGTGAGCCGCGCCGCCGCCCTTCCCCCCAACGCCTTCGACGCGCCGCCGGGCCTGCCCGGACCGCTGCCGGCGGGCGAGCACATCCTCTGGCAGGGCCGCCCCTGCGCCTTCGGCGTGACCGTGCGGATCTTCCACGCGCGGCTGGTGGCGCTCTGGTTCGGCGCGGTGGCGCTCGTCGCCGGCCTCAGCGCGGCCGGGGAGGGCTCCCCGGGACAGGCCCTCCTCGTCGCCCTGCCGACGCTGGCCATCGGGGTCGGCGCGCTCGCACTCCTCGCCCTGTTCGGCTGGCTTGCGGCGCGCACCACCACCTACACCATCACCAACCGGCGGGTCGTGATGCGGGTCGGCATCGCCCTTCCCGTCACCTTCAACCTGCCCTTCGCCATGATCGAGGGCGCCGGCCTGCGCCGCTTCGCCGACGGCAGCGGCGACTTGCCCCTGCAGTTGCGTCCGGGCATCCGCGTCGCCTACCTTCACCTCTGGCCTCATGCCCGGCCCTGGCACGTCACCCGGCCCGAGCCCATGCTGCGCTCGATCCCGGAGGCCGCGACCGTGGCATCGGTCCTCGCGCACGCCCTTGTCGGCGCGCGCGAAACCGGAGAGGAAACGGCAGTGCCGATGGTGGTCGGGCGTCCGCGCGCGCCGGTCCGCCAGGGGCGCCTGGCCGCTGCGAGCTAGAGCATTCTCCGCCGAAGCGGCAGCCGCTTCGGCGAGGGAGAATGCGGCACGGCAAGAGGAGAGGGTTGCGATGAGGAGCGACGGCTTGGACAGGAAGATCCCCGGCTTCCTGGTGATCGGGGCCGGAGCGCTGATCGGCTTCACGATGCTGGTGGTCGCCCTCGGCCGGACCGGCGGCGTGGCGGTGCCGGAGGCGCAGCCCGCACAAGCCCGGCAGAGCGTGGCGCTGCGCGTCGACGACCAGGCCGACGGCTCGATCACCCTGCGCGACGCCGGCAGCGATCACCTCATCGCCACCGTGATGCCAGGTCAGGACGGTTTCGTGCGCGCGACCTTGCGCGCCTTCGCCCAGGCCCGCCTGCGCGAGGGTCTGACGCGCGAGCAGCCCTTCCGGCTGACGCGCTTCGAGGACGGCAGCCTCGAACTCGGCGACGACGCCACCGGCCGCCGGGTCAATCTCGGCGCCTTCGGACCGACGAACCTCCAGGCCTTCGCCCGGATCATGCCCGGAACGGGGGCGGCACAGTGAGCGGATGGATCGGACGAGAGACGATCGAGGTGCCCTGCACCGTCGAGATCGAGCAGACGCCCGAGAGCCTGCACGCCCACGTCACCCTCGACGCCGCCTTCGAGATCGAGCCCGGCGACGAGGTCCAGGTCCACGGCGCGCCGACGAGCGTCCCCTACGGCGAGCGCATCGTGGTGCAGCGCACAGCGACGATCACCCGCGCTGGCAAGCTCGAACGGCTCTGGACAAAGCTCGCCGGCCACTTTGAACTGACCGAGCTCTACGAAGTCAGCTTTTCCGAAAGGAGGCGCCTGTGAACGTCTCGATCCAGCATCAGGCTCCCAAGGGGGTTCAGCCGAAGTACCCGCTCAACGAGGGCACCAAGGCGGCGCAGGAGACGACCTTCCTGTCGCCCCGCTTCTACACGACGGATTTCGTGGAGCTCGACCGCACCAACGTCGAGCCCGTGCGCCAGCAATGGGACGTGCTCATCGCGGAGTTGAAGGCCGACCCGAACAAGCGCCACTTCGTGCGCAACGAGGAGTTCGACGTCGACATGTCGGGCCTCGACCCGGAGCTCCGCAAGGAGTTCATGGACTTCCTCGTCTCCTCGATCACGGCCGAGTTCTCGGGCTGCGTGCTCTATGCCGAGATGAGGAAGCGCGCCAAGAACCCGGATATCCGCGAGCTGTTCGGCCTCATGAGCCGCGACGAGGCGAGGCACGCCGGCTTCATCAACGACGTGCTCAAGGATTTCGGCATCGGCGTTGACCTCGGCTTCCTGACGAAATCGAAGAAGTACACCTTCTTCCGGCCGAAGTTCATCTTCTACGCCACCTATCTCTCTGAGAAGATCGGCTACGCCCGCTACATCACGATCTTCCGCGAGCTCGAGAAGAACCCGGACAAGCGCTTCCACCCGATCTTCAAGTGGTTCGAGAAGTGGTGCAACGACGAGTTCCGCCACGGCGAGGCCTTCGCGCTCCTGATGCGCGCCAACCCGAAGCTGACCACGGGCGTGAACCGCTACTGGATCAAGTTCTTCCTGCTCGCCGTCTTCGCGACGATGTATGTCCGCGACCATTGCCGGCCGCATTTCCACAAGGCGCTCGGCGTCGATCCGACGGAATACGACTTCAAGGTCTTCCGGATCACCTCCGACATCTCGAAGCAGACCTTCCCGCTGACGCTGGACCTCGACAACCCGCGCTTCAAGGCGGCCTTGGACCGGCTGCTCGCCTGCTCGAACGGGATCGCCGACGCCAAGGCGCAGGGCGGGATCGTCGGTAAGATCAAGCACGGCGCCTGGATCGCGATGTCGGCGATCAACTTCGCCCGGCTCTACGCGATCCCCACCATCGACAACCCGATGCCCGCCGAGATCCGCCTCGAGCCGGTCTGGTAGCGTGGGCGCCTACGCGCTCCCCGCGCTCTACGCGATCGTGGTCTGGTGGTTCTCCACCGGCCTGATCCTGCTCCTCGACCTGAAGCCGCGGCACACCCACGGCTGGAGCATGGCGGGGGCGACCCTGGTCCTCGTCGGGGCGCTCTGGGCCATCGCGACGAGCGCCGGGGATGCGAGCGAGGCCGGCGCCTACATCGCCTTCACCGGGGCGCTGCTGGTCTGGGGCTGGCAGGAGATGAGCTACTACATGGGCTTCGTCTCCGGCCCGCGCACCACCGGCTGCCCGCCCGGCACCAAGGGCTTCGCCCGTTTCCGGGCGGCGGCGGCGACCAGCCTCTGGCACGAGGCGGCGATCGTCGCCGGGGCGCTCGCCATCCTCGCCCTCACCTGGGGCGAGCCCAACCGCTTCGCCCTATGGACCTACCTCGTGCTTTGGGGGATGAACCTCTCGGCCCGGCTCAACATGTTCCTCGGCGTGCGCAACCTCAACGCCGAGTTCCTGCCCGAGCACCTGAGCTATCTCGCCTGCTTCCTCACCCGGAAGCCGATGAACCTGCTCTTCCCGTTCTCGGTGAGCGCCGGCACGATCCTGACGGTGGCGCTCGGCCTCGCCGCCCTCGACGGCACGGCCTCGCCCCACGATCTCGTCGGCCTGACCATCCTGACGACGCTGGTGGCGCTCGCCACCCTGGAACACTGGTTCCTGATGCTTCCCCTGCCGGCCGCGGCCCTCTGGAGCTGGAGCCTGCCCGGCGCCAAGCCGCCCGCGCCCCGCCTCGACGGGCCCGAGCCGGTCCCGGCCTGCCCGCACGACATCACCTAAAAATCACCCATCCTGACGAAGATGCGAGCCGAGAAAAAAGGGCTGGCAAATTCGGCGTCTAGAATTATTGTCATCTCACAGTGTCAAGCTGACTTGTCACAACAACGAAGCGCGATGGGGAAGGGGACGGCCATGGATTACGAGCGTTTCTTCGGTTCCGAGCTCGCCAGCCTCCACCGTGAAGGCCGCTACCGCGTCTTCACCGATCTCGAGCGCCAGAACGGCCGCTTCCCCCACGCCACTCACCACAGCCCCGGCGGTCAGCGCCCGGTCATGGTCTGGTGCTCGAACGACTATCTCGGCATGGGCCAGCACCCCAAGGTGCTCGGCGCGATGCACGAGGCGCTCGACCGTTGCGGCGCCGGCGCAGGGGGCACCCGCAACATCTCGGGCACCAACCATTACCACGTCCTCCTGGAGCGCGAGCTCGCTGATCTGCACCGGAAGGAATCGGCCCTGCTCTTCACCTCGGGCTACGTCTCGAACTGGGCGGCCCTCGGCACGCTCGCCGGCAAGCTTCCCGGCTGCGTCGTGCTCTCCGATTCGGAGAACCATGCCTCCATGATCGAGGGCATCAAGGCGAGCCGCGCCGAGCGTCACATCTTCCGCCACAACGATCCGGAAGACCTCGACCGGAAGCTGAGCCTGATCGACCCGGCCCGGCCGAAGCTCGTCGCCTTCGAATCGGTCTACTCGATGGACGGCGACATCGCGCCGATCGCCGAGATCTGCGACGTCGCCGAGAAGCATGGCGCGCTCACCTATCTCGACGAGGTCCATGCGGTCGGCCTCTACGGCGAGCGGGGCGGCGGCATCTCGGAGCGCGAGGGCCTCGCCCACCGCCTCGACGTCATCGAGGGGACGCTGGGCAAGGCGTTCGCCGTCCATGGCGGCTACATCACGGGCTCGGCCAAGCTCTGCGACTTCGTGCGCAGCTTCGCCTCGGGCTTCATCTTCACCACCTCGCTGCCCCCGGCCGTGGCCGCGGGTGCGGCGGCGAGCATCCGCCACCTCAAGGAGAGCGGCGTGGAGCGCGCCCGCCACCAGGAGCGCGTCGCCCAGGTCAGGGCCCGACTCGACGCGGCCGACATCCCCTACCTGCCGAACGACAGCCACATCGTGCCGGTGATGGTCGGCGACCCCGTGCTCTGCAAGGCGATCTCGGACACCCTGCTCGACGAGTTCGGCATCTACGTCCAGCCGATCAACTACCCGACCGTGCCCCGCGGCACCGAGCGCCTACGCATCACGCCCTCGCCGCTGCACACGGACGCGGATATCGAGCACCTCGTCGGCGCGCTGTCGGCGATCTGGGGCCGGATGGGCGTGCAGCGCGCGGCGGCGGAATAGCGGGCGGTGAGAAGGGCTCTTCCCTCCCCCTTGTGGGGAGGGGTAGGGGTGGCGGTGGCTCCGCTTGCCGCCAAGCAGGGTCACCCAGCCACCCCCACCTCCAACTCCTCCCCACAAGGAGGAGGAGAGACGCGCGGGCTCCCGAGGAACGAGTAACCCCAGCGTGACCACCTTCCCCTTCTCGGCCATCGTCGGCCAGGACGAGATGCGCCGGGCGCTCCTGATCGCCGCCGTGGACCCGTCCGTCGGCGGCGTCCTCGTCTTCGGCGACCGCGGCACCGGCAAGTCGACCGCGATCCGCGGCCTCGCGGCGCTCCTCCCGAAGATGAAGGCGGTGGCCGGCTGCCCGTATTCCTGCGATCCCGGCCAACCGGCGGAAAGTTGCCCGCATTGCGCGAAGGGCGGCCCGCGGAAAAGCGGGCTCGTGCCGGTGCCTGTCGTCGACCTGCCGCTCGGCGCCACCGAGGACCGGGTCGTCGGGGCCCTCGATCTCGAACGCGCGCTGGCGCACGGCGAGAAGGCCTTCGAGCCGGGGCTGCTGGCCCGAGCCAATCGCGGCTTCCTCTACATCGACGAGGTCAACCTGCTCGACGACCACCTCGTCGACCTGCTGCTCGACGTGGCCGCAAGCGGCGTCAACACCGTCGAGCGCGAGGGCCTGAGCGTGCGCCATCCGGCGCGCTTCGTGCTCGTGGGCTCCGGCAACCCGGAGGAGGGGGAGCTGCGCCCTCAGCTCCTCGACCGCTTCGGCCTCGCCGTCGAGGTGACGACGCCGACCGATCTCCCGACCCGCATCGACGTCGTCCGCCGCCGCGACGCCTTCGAGCGCGATCCCGACGGGTTCTGCCGCGGTTACGAGCGGGCCGACCGCGCCCTCCAGAAGCAGCTCACCGCCGCGCGCGCGCGCCTTCCCGGGATGGACGTGCCGGACGCGACCCTGGAGGCCGCTGCCCGCCTCTGCCTGGCGCTCGGCACCGACGGCTTGCGCGGCGAACTCACCCTGATGCGCACCGCCCGGGCGCTCGCCGCCTTCGAGGGCGCGGACATCGTGGCTATCGACCACCTCAAGCGTATCGCCCCCTCGGCGCTCCGCCACCGCCTGCGCCGCAACCCGCTGGACGAAGCCGGCTCCACCGCCCGGGTGACCCGAGCGGTGGAGCAGGTCTTTTCGCAGTGACGCGGCGGCGATGCGCCTTTCCCTCTCCCCGCCCGGCGGGGGGAGGGGAATGCCCCCCGCCATGAGCGATCCCTGGTCCGACGCCCTGCGCGTGGCGCACCTTGCCGCCGCCGATCCGCATGGATGCGGCGGAATCCTCGTCCGGGCGGGGGCCGGGCCGGTACGGGATGCTTGGCTCGCGGTCCTCCGCGGCCTGATCGGCGAGGACACCCCCGTCCGCCGGATGCCCGCCGGCATCGCCGACGACCGGCTGATCGGCGGCCTCGACCTCGCCGCGACGCTTCGAACCGGGCGCCCGGTCGCTCAGCGCGGCCTCCTGGCGGAGACGGACGGCGGATTCCTCGTCGTGCCGATGGCCGAGCGGCTGCCCCCGGGCACCGCCGCCCGCCTCGCCGCCGCCCTCGACAGCGGCGTGGTGCTCGTCGAGCGCGATGGGCTGCAGCAGCGCCTGCCCGCCCGCTTCGGTCTCATCCTGCTCGACGAGGGCATCGACGACGAGGCCGCGCCCGCCGTGCTCGCCGAGCGGCTGGCGTTCCGCGTGGACCTCACGGACGTGGCACTGCGCGACGCGAAAAACGCTGCCTCCGCAGAGCGGAGAGGGAGATGCGTCGAGCCCCATCATGTTGGGATGGACGACGATAGCGTCGCCGCCCTCTGCGAGGCGGCCGCAGCCTTGGGCGTGCTCTCCCTGCGCGGCCCCTTGCTGGCGGCCCGGGTGGCCCGGATCGCGGCCGCCCTCGACGGGCGGAACGCGGTCGCGGAGGCCGATGCCATCGAGGCGGCCCGCCTCGTGCTCGCGCCGCGGGCCACGCGGATTCCGGCCTCCGACGCCCCGCCCGAGCAGCCCACGGATCTGGACGAGACCGGCACCGAACCCGAGTCGCCGGCCGAGGCCGCAGCGCCCGAATCGTCACCGGACGCGGAGGAGGGCGGTCCGCCCTCCCTCGACGAGCAGGTGATCGCGGCGGCCCGCGCCGCGATCCCTCCGGGCCTCCTCGCGCTCCTGAGCGGCGGCGGCCCCCGGCTCCGCGCTCCGAAGGCCGGGCGCGTCGGCGCCTCCGCGGCGGCCTCCCGATCCGGCCGGCCGATCGGCGCCAGGCCCGGCGATCCGCGCCACGGCCGGCTCAACCTCATCGAGACCCTGCGCGCTGCCGCGCCCTGGCAGCGGATCAGGGGCGCGGCGCCCGGCCGCGTCATCGTCCGCCCCGAGGACGTTCGGATCACGCGCTTCCGCCAGCGCACCGAGACGACGACGATCTTCGCGGTGGACGCTTCCGGCTCCGCCGCCCTGGAGCGCCTGGCCGAGGCCAAGGGCGCGGTCGAGCTGCTGCTCGCCGAGGCCTATACCCGCCGCGACCGGGTGGCGCTCGTTGCTTTCCGCGGGCAGGGCGCCGACGTGATCCTGCCGCCGACCCGCTCGCTGGTGCGGGCCAAGCGCGGGCTCGCCGCGCTGCCCGGCGGCGGCGGCACGCCCCTCGCCGGCGGCATCGAGGCTGCCACGAACCTCGCGCTCGGCGTGCGCCGGGGCGGGGGCACCCCGGTCGTGGTCCTTCTCACCGACGGCCGGGCCAATGTGGCGCGCTCCGGCGAGGGCGGGCGGGCACGGGCGCTCGAGGACGCCCTCGGGGCCGCACGCGCCTTCCGCGCGTTGGGCGTGCGCGCCATCCTCATCGACACCGCCCCACGGCCGCAGGAGCCTGCCCGACGCCTCGCCGCCGCGATGGAGGCCCGCTACCTCGCCCTGCCGCACGCCGATTCGGGCGCCATGAGCGCGGCCGTGCGCGCCGTCATCGACCGGGGGCCAGCATGAGCGGCGAGCGTCCCGACTGGGCGCGCGACGGCGCGGATTGGCCGAACCGCGAGGCGAGCCGCTTCGTCGAGGCGGCGGGGTTGCGCTGGCACGTTCAGGAGATGGGCTCCGCGGACGCGCCGCCGCTGCTGCTGCTCCACGGCACCGGGGCAGCGACGCATTCCTGGCGCGGCCTCGCCCCGCTCCTCGCGGAAACCTTCCGGGTGATCGCGCCGGACCTACCCGGCCACGGCTTCACCGATCCGCTGCCGGCCGGGCGCCTCTCCCTACCGGGCATGGCCCGGGCGGTGGGGGGGTTGCTGCGCACGCTCGAGGTCAGCCCCGTGCTCGTCGCCGGGCATTCGGCCGGCGCCGCGATCCTCGTCCGGCTCTGCCTCGACGGCGGCGCCGCGCCCGGCCTTCTCGTCGCCCTCAACGGCGCGCTGACGCCGTTTCCGGGCCTCGCCTCCGTGCTGTTCCCGAGCCTTGCCAGGATGCTGTTCCTCAACCCCGTGACGCCGCGGATCTTCGCCTGGTCGGCCGACCAGCCGGCGGTGGAGCGGCTCATCCGCGGCACCGGCTCCCGGCTCGACGCGCAGGGGCTCGACCTCTACCGCCGCCTGTTCCGCCACCCCGCCCACGTCGCCGGCGCGCTGGGGATGATGGCGAACTGGGACCTCGCCACCCTCGACCGCGACATCCATCGCCTGACCACGCGCACGCTCCTCATCGTCGGCGGGGACGACAAGGCGATCGCTCCCGAGACCGCCTTCGCACTGAAGGATCGCCTGCCCAACGCCCGCGTCGAGCTCCTGCGCAACCTCGGCCACCTCGCGCACGAGGAGGCGCCCGACAAGGTCGCGGCGATCATCCTCCGTGAGGCCCGCGCGGCGGGGCTGCTCGCAGCGAATTGAATCCGGGCCGCCACCGATCGAAAGAAGACTCGGCGGAACGGCTCTTGATTTCGCGCAATGCTCCCGCATAGTGTCAACGCATGTTGACACTCGCCGCCTCGCCGACGATCGCGGATGCCAAGCCCGACCGACTCCACGCGGTGGTGATCGGCAGCGGCTTCGGCGGTCTTGCGGCGGCGATCCGGCTCGGGGCGCGGGGCTACCGCGTCACGGTGCTGGAGCGCTTGGAGCAGGCGGGCGGCCGGGCCCGGGTCCACCGGCAGGACGGCTTCACCTTCGATGCCGGCCCGACCATCGTCACCGCGCCCTTCCTGTTCGAGGAGCTCTGGGAGCTGTGCGGACGGCGGATGGCGGACGACGTCACCCTGGCCCCGATGTCGCCGTTCTACCAGATCCGTTTCGATGATGGCGCCACCTTCGACTACAGCGGCGACCTCGCCGCGATGCGAGCGGAGGTCGCGCGGTTTTCTCCTGCGGATGTCGCGGGTTACGAGCGCTTCATGGAGCAGAGCCGCAAGATCTGCGAGGTCGGCTTCGAGGAGCTCGGGCACGTGCCGTTCGGGTCGATCCGCGACATGGTCCGCCTCATCCCCGACCTGATCCGGCTCGGAGCCCATCGCAGCGTCTACGGCCTCGTGGCCAAGCACATCCGCGACGAGCGCCTGCGCACGATCTTCAGCTTCCACCCCCTCCTCATCGGCGGCAGCCCCTTCCGCGCCACGGCGATCTACTGCCTGATCGCCCATCTCGAGCGGCGCTGGGGCGTGCATTTCGCGATGGGCGGCACCGGCCGCCTCGTCGACGGTCTCGTCGGGCTGATTCGGAGCCAGGGCGGCGGTGTGCGCTGCGGCGCGGACGTGGCCCAGATCCTGGTCGAGGAGGGCCGCGCCACCGGCATCGCCCTGACCGGCGGCGAGCGGATCGCCGCCGACATCGTGGTCTCGAACGCGGACTCCGCCTTCACCTACAAGCACCTGCTGCCGCAGGCGCCCCGCCGGCGATGGAGCGGGCGCAAGCTCGCGACGAGCCATTCCTCGATGGGATTGTTCGTCTGGTATTTCGGCACGAACCGGAAATACCCGGACCTTGCCCACCACACGATCCTGATGGGGCCGCGCTACCGCGGGCTCATCGACGACATCTTTCGCACGAAGCGGCTGTCGCCGGACTTCAGCCTCTACCTGCACCGACCGACCGCCACCGACCCGCTGATGGCGCCGCCCGGCTGCGACGCCTTCTACGTGCTCTCGCCGGTGCCGAACCTCGACGGCGGGCAGGATTGGAGCGTCGAGGCCGAGCCCTATCGGCAGGCGATCGCGCGACACCTCGAAGCGACCGTGATGCCGGGCCTGTCGGACTGCGTCGTCACCTCGAAGGTGACCACGCCCCAGGATTTCGCGAGCGATTTCCTCAGCTTCCGCGGGTCCGGGTTCGGCCTCGAGCCCGTGCTGACCCAGTCGGCCTGGTTCCGGCCGCACAATGCTTCGGAAGACGTCGCCAACCTCTACCTCGTCGGTGCGGGCACCCATCCGGGCGCCGGCCTGCCCGGGGTGCTGTCCTCCGCCAGAATCCTCGATCGCGTGGTGCCGGATGCTCGCGTCTTCGCTTGATGTCGTTGCCTTCGGGCCTCACGCCGCCGCCGCCGACCACGCCGCCTGCCGGGCCGCGATCCGCACCGGATCGCGAAGCTTCTATGCGGCCTCGATGCTGCTGCCCCCGGCGGTCCGGCGCCCGGCCTACGGCCTCTACGCCTTCTGCCGCCATTCCGACGATGCGGTCGACGAGAGCGCCGCGGGCGATCGGGCGGAGGCGGTGGGGCGGCTCTCCCGCCGGCTGGCCCGGGCCTATGAGGGCCGTCCCGCCGACAGCCCCGCCGACCGGGCGCTCGCCGACCTCGTCGTCGAGCACGCGATCCCGCCCGCGCTTCCCATGGCGCTCCTGGAAGGCTTCGCCTGGGACGCGAGAGGGCGCCGCTACGAGACGCTGTCCGAGCTCAGCGCCTACGCGGCGCGGGTCGCCGCGAGCGTCGGCGCGATGATGACCCTGATCATGGGCGTACGCGACCCTCAGGTCCTCGCCAGGGCCTGCGATCTCGGCGTGGCGATGCAGCTCACCAACATCGCCCGGGACGTGGGCGAGGATGCGCGGGCGGGGCGCCTCTACCTGCCGTTGGCCTGGCTGCGCGAGGCCGGGATCGACCCGGACGGCTTCCTCGCCGATCCGGTGACGACGCCGGCCCTGCAGGGCGTCGTCGCCCGCCTCCTCGCCGCGGCGGATCTGCTCTACGCGCGCGCCGAGGCCGGCATCGCCGGCCTGCCCTCCGGCTGCCGGCCGGCGATCCGTGCGGCGCGCCTGATCTATGCCGAGATCGGCCGCGCGCTGGAGCGGGGGGGCCTCGACCCGGTCGGAACCCGCGCCCGCGTTCCGGGGAGGCGCAAGGCGGCGCTCCTCGCCCGCGCGGTGCTTCCCCTGCCGACCGGCGGCGCGAGGGGCGAACCGGCCCTTCCCGAGGTCGCCTTCCTCATCGAATCCGTGACCGCCCGGGCGCCGATCCCGCGCCGCCCGGCGTGGTGGGACGTGCCGGGCCAGGTCGTGCGGGTGCTCGACATCATCGAGATCCTGCGCGAGCGCGAGGCCTTCGCCCGCGAAGGGCCCTCGCACGCCGTGCCATGAGCGAGGCGTTCTACGGCGTCTTCGAGATCCTCCTCGCCTTCGGGCTGGTGCTCGGCATCGCGATCTGGCAGCTCGTGGTGCTCAAGCGCAGCATCCGCCGCGACAAGGCCGAGGCCGCCGCCCGCTCCAGGCAAGCCGATCCACCATGATCGCCCTGGCGATCCTCGAACTTCTCGTCATCGGGCTGGCGGCCTGGCAGCTCGTGAAGGTCCAGCGCAGCATTCGGCGCGACCGGGAAGGCGCCGACAACACCGAGCGGACCAAGCCATGGACCAAATGATCGGCGACATCATTCTCTGGGTGCTAAGCGGCATTAGGATATGGCTGCTCTTCGGCATCCCGTTCGCGGTCATCCTCGGGCTGGCGATCTGGCAGCTCGTGAAGGTCCGGCGCAGCATCCGGGCGGACCGGGGGGCTGCGGTGCGGGACGAGCTGAGCCTACCTGATCGATAGGTTCCGGACCAGGAGAGTCAGGCCGCGGTCGACCGCACGAAATCCGAAACGCGCGCGAGGTGTTGGCTGGCATCGAGAATCTCGATTGCGATCACGCGCCCTTCGGCATCGAAATCGAGCACGATGCCCGGCCTGACCTCTTCGCGCTCGACGACCGAGTCGTCGGCCAGGCGCATGTAGAGCGCATCCGCGTCGGAGTCGTATCTCGCCTTCACGCTCTGCCCCTCTGACCGCGATCGAGAAACAACGTGACGACCCGGCAGACGTCACCGTCTCAGAAATAGACTACCCAAATCTGCTATGCCATCGGCCGCGGCATCCGGAACGGCAGCATCAGGCGGACCAGCGGGTTCTTGAAGCGGTCGAGGGAGAGGCTCTCGTGGACCGGCCGCACCGCCTCGCCGCAGAGCGTCGAGGCCAGGACCGAGCGCGAGTAGAACGGCGTGTCCTCGAAAGTGCGGACCACCGCGGCCTTCGCGTCGTCGCTGCGCGTCGAGCGCGGCACCCGCCAGAGCCGGGTCGGGGGCAGCGAGGCGGCGAGCGGGGGCTTGATCTCCCGGCGCGTCCCGTCCGGCGCGAAGTGGAGCGACAGGTTCTGGCCGCTGCCGTCGCGGCGCCGGACGTCGTAGAGGACCGCCGCGCCGCGCGCGAGTTCCGCCCGGCACCAGGTCCAGTCCGTGAAGGCGTCCTCGAGCGCCGAATCGCCGTGATTGGTGTCGAAATAGGCGGTGCCGGTCCAGGCGAGGGAGGGCTCCGTCAGCGAGACCTCGACCTGTGAGAGGGGCGCCATCGGCCACCAGCGATGGGCGCCGTGGCTGTCGAGGGTGAAGGTCTCCGCCGTGATCCCGCTCGGCCGGACCTTGACGGTGCCCCGGACCCGCGAAGGGATCGGCGCCGTGCGCTCGTCGATGCGGATCGTCAGGGTGGTGCCGTCCCATTCGAGATCGCTCGGACCGATCGCGATGGAGCGCGCGTCGCGGCTGAGGCTGTCGCGCCCGCGCTCGGTCATGCAGAACCGGTTGGCGCGCTCCCCGTAGAGCACGACGTTGACCGCGCAATGGTCGAAGGGGTCCTTGGAGAGGTCCCAGGCGTAGTAGGGCGAGAACACGCTGCCGATGAAGGCGATGATGGTGAGCCCCTGCCGCCCGTCGGCGCTCAGGGCGTCGACGTACCACCAGACATAGCCGCCCCGGCCCACCGTCGTG
Organism: Methylobacterium iners; assembly: GCF_022179305.1. Taxonomy (GTDB): domain Bacteria; phylum Pseudomonadota; class Alphaproteobacteria; order Rhizobiales; family Beijerinckiaceae; genus Methylobacterium; species Methylobacterium iners. The sequence goes on along the minus strand of NZ_BPQP01000027.1, from coordinate 21,784 downwards.
TCGAAGCGCGGCTCCGCCTGAGATCCGACAGGAGGCTGTCCGCCGCGAGTCCCCCCGAGAGCGCCGCCATCGGCACCCCCGGCCCCGGATGGACGCTGCCCCCCGCCAAGTAGAGCCCCGGCAGGCGCGTCCGCGCGCCCGGCCGCTTGAACGAGGCCATCCAGCCGTGCGAGGCGCGGCCGTAGAGGGCGCCCCCGGTCGCCGGAAACAGTCGCTCGAACCCGGCGGGCGTCGTCGTCACCGTGCCGGGCGCCTCCGCCAGGGTCAGCCCGCAACGGCTGAGGCGGGCGCGCAGATTCGTCTCGCATCGGGCGATCTCCGGATCGGTGAGGGGGTGTTCGAGGCCGTTGGCGGATGCGTTGACGAGGCAGAGCAGGCGCTCGGCGCGTTCCGGCGGCGCAGCGTCGTCCCGGTCCTGCGCGCAGACATAGACGGTGGGGTCGGCGGGCAAGGTGCCCCGGCGCAGGGCCGCGAACTCGGCCGCGTAATCGGCCGAGAAGAAGACGTTGTGGCGGACGAGCGGGAAGCCGTCCGCGCGCGCCTTCATGCAGAAGGTCACGGCCGAGAGCGAGCGCTCGGAGGGCGGAACCGGCCCGGTGACGCGCGCAGCCTCCGGGCCGAACAGACCGGCACCGAGCGCGGCGATGTCGGCATTCGCGACGACGTGATCGGCCGGGATGCGCTCGCCGGAGGCCAAGGTGACGCCAGCGATGCGACTGCGCTCCACCGCGATGCCGGCAACATCGGCGTCGTAACGGAAGCGGGCGCCGCGAGCCTGGGCGAGCTCGGCGATCGCGGCGGCGAGCCGGCTCAGCCCCCCCTCGATCGTCCAGACGCCCTCGGCCTCGACATGGGCCACGAGCATCAGGGTGGCGGGCGCCTGGAAGGGCGAGGAGCCGCAATAGGTCGCGTAGCGCCCGAAGAGCTGGCGCAGCCGGGCATCGCGGAAATAGGTGCCGAGCGCATCCCATAGGGTCGTGAAGGGCTGGATGCGCCAGAGATCGCCCATTCCCGAAAGACCCACCCGGCGCCCGAGCTCGAGCGGATTCGGGCGCTCGCCCCGGATGAACGGTCCTTCGAGGGTGCGGTAGACCTCGGCGGCTCGCGCGCGGAAGCGGCGATACCCCTCGGCCTCGCCCGGTCCCGCGAAGGCGGCGATCGCGTCGACCGACGCTTGCGCATCCGCGAACAGGTCGAGGCGTTCGTCGGGTCCCCAGGCGTGACGGGCGAGGATCTCGGCTTTTTGCAGGGACACGCAGGCATCGAGATCCGCACCGCAATCGGAAAAGATCTCGTCGAAGACCCAGCGCATGGTGAAGACGGTAGGGCCGGCCTCGACCGGCGCGTCGCCGACCGCGACGCTGCGCATCTTGCCGCCGGGCCGGGAGGCCCGCTCCACCACCGTGACGTCAAGGCCCGCATGGGCGAGCCGGAGGGCCGCGACAAGCCCCGCGATTCCGGCCCCGATCACCACGACCCGCTGCTCCGCCAAACCCTCAAGCCCCCCGATGCCGCTGGCCGTCACCTTGACGAGTGTCAATATTATCTGACACTCTGAAATGACAACATCAAGATACATGGGAGGGTCGGCATGGACGCGAATCGTCGGATCGAGCAGGCTCTGGACGCGGCCGTCGCCCATGCCGAGGCGCCTGGCGCCCCACCCAGGCTGGCGGAGGCCATCCGCTATGCCGTCTTCCCCGGCGGTCACCGCATCCGGCCGCGGCTCTGCCTCTCGGTGGCGCGCGCCTGCGGCGACGACGATCCGATGGCCTCGGACGCCGCGGCGGCCTCGATCGAGCTCCTGCATTGCGCCTCGCTGGTCCACGACGACCTGCCCTGCTTCGACGACGCCCCGATGCGGCGGCAGAAGCCCTCCGTGCACGCGGCCTTCGGCGAGCCGCTCGCGGTGCTCACCGGCGACGCTCTCATCGTCTCTGCCTTCGAGACGCTGGCCCGCGGCGCGGCGCGCTCGCCCGCCCGGCTCGCCGCCCTCGTCGGGCTGATCGCCCGAGCCGCGGGCTCGCCGGCCGGCATCGTGGCGGGCCAGGCCTGGGAATCGGAGGAGACCGTCGGGCTCACCGAGTACCAGCAGGCCAAGACCGGCGCTCTGTTTGCCGCCGCCACCGTCGCCGGCGCTGCCGCGGCGGGTGCCCAGGCGCTGCCCTGGCGGCTGCTCGGGGAATGCCTGGGCGAGGCCTACCAGGTCGCCGACGACCTGCGCGACGTCGCCTGCCGGCAGGAGGAGGTCGGCAAACCGGTGGGGCGCGACGCGACGCTGGGCCGGCCGAACGCGGCGGCGCTGCTCGGCATGGGCGGGGCTCTCGCCCGCCTGAAGCGGCTCGCGCGTGAGGCGATCGAGGTGATCCCGGCCTGCCCCGGCGCCGATATCCTGCGGGCTGAGATCGAGGCGCAGACGCGCCTGTTCCTGCCCGCGAGCCTGGCGCAGGAACTCGCCTGAGCGGGGGCCCGCGCCCGGTGGCGTCCTCCCCCTCCCTGGCCCACAAGGCCCCGGCGCCGCCGCGATCCTGGCGCGAGCGCTGGCTGGCCTTCCGCACCCGCACGATCGCGAATCCCGCCTTCCAGCGCTGGGCCGCGAGCTTCCCGCTCACCCGCCGCATCGCCAGACGCAACACCCGCGCGCTGTTCGACCTCTGCGCCGGTTTCGTCTATTCGCAGGTGCTGTTCGCCTGCGTCCGGCTCGACCTTTTCACGATTCTAAGCGAGGGGCCGCTCGCCCCTGAGGCGCTGGCCGGTCGCCTCAGGCTGCCGCCGGAGCGGACCCTGCGGCTCCTCAAGGCCGCCACCTCGCTTGATCTCCTCACCGTCCTGCCGGATGGCCGCTTCGCGCTCGCCGATCTCGGAGCGGCGCTCGTCGGCAATCCCTCGATCGCGGCGATGATCGACCACCATTCCATGCTCTACGAGGATCTCAGCGATCCCGTGGCGCTGCTGCGCGGCGAATCGGGGCCGACCCGGCTCGGCGGCTACTGGCCCTATGCCGACCGCACGAAGGCCGACCTGATCGGCGAAGGGGGTGTGGCCGCCTACAGCGCCTTGATGGCGGCCTCGCAGGCGCTCATCGCCGAGGACATCCTCGACGCCTATCCGGTCGCCCGGCACCGCTGCCTCATGGATGTCGGGGGCGGGGAGGGTGCCTTCCTGCGCGCTGCGGCCGCCCGGGCGCCTGCCCTGTCGCTCCAGCTGTTCGATCTGCCGCCTGTGGCGGAGCGCGCCGCGCGTCGCTTCGCCGAGGCCGGGCTGGCATCGCGCGCAGCCGCCCTCGGCGGCAGCTTCCTCGACGACCCGCTGCCCACGGGCGCCGACGCGATCTCCCTGGTGCGCGTCGTCCACGACCACGACGACGAGGTCGTGCGCCTGCTGCTGCGCCGCGTCCACGACGCCCTGCCGTCGGAAGGAACCCTGATCCTGGCGGAGCCGATGTCGGGCACGGACGGGGCCAAACCGATCGCGGACGCGTATTTCGGCTTCTACCTGCTCGCCATGGGAAGCGGGCGCTGCCGCAGCCTGCCGGAGCTGAGCCGCCTCCTGAGCGAGGCCGGGTTCGTGGGTGTTCGCGAGGTGGCGACGCGACGTCCCCTGTTGACGCGTCTCGTCACGGCCCACCGCGATCCCTCGCACACGTAAATAAGAGTTGACGTACCAAAGTGTCTATCTAGGATGACACATTGAAGGCGTTCTTGAGTGGCGCCGCAGAACGAAGGGAGGGTCTGATTACCATGCATGCTCTCGCCGTCGTCCTGGAACAGCCCGAACATCTCAGCCTCAACCGCCTGGCCCTCGACGCTCCCGGCCCCGCCGACGCGGTCGTCGCCGTGCGCTGGAGCGGCATCAGCACCGGGACCGAGCGCCTGCTCTGGTCCGGCCGGATGCCGGCCTTCCCCGGCATGGGCTACCCGCTGGTGCCGGGCTACGAGTCGGTCGGCGAGGTGGTGGAGGCCGGTTCCGAGTCCGGCACCCGGGTGGGCCAGACCGTGTTCGTTCCGGGCTCCCGCTGCTTCGGCCCCGTCCGCGGCCTGTTCGGCGGCGCAGCCTCCCACCTCGTCAGCGCGGGCTCACGCCTCGTCCCGATCGATGCGAAGCTCTCCGAGCATAGCATCCTCATCGCGCTCGCCGCCACCGCCCACCACGCGCTCTCCGAGGTCGTGCCGGGCCGCCGCTCCCTGATCGTCGGTCACGGCGTGCTCGGGCGCCTTCTGGCCCGGCTGACGCTTGCCGCCGGCGGCGAGCCGGTGGTGTGGGAGACGAACCCGATTCGGGCCGCGGGCGATCACGGCTACGCCGTCCTCGCGCCCGAGGCGGACGCACGGGCGGACTACGCCGCCATCACCGACGTCAGCGGCGATTCCGCGATCCTCGACCGGCTGATCGCCAGACTGAGCCCCGGCGGCGAGATCGTGCTCGCCGGCTTCTACGAGGCGCCGCTCGCCTTCGCCTTCCCGCCGGCCTTCCTGCGCGAGGCCCGCATCCGGGTCGCCGCGCAGTGGCGGCCAGAGGATCTCGCAGCCGTCACAGCCCTGATCACCGGCGGCCGCCTCTCCCTCGACGGCCTGATCACGCATCGCCGCCCCGCGGCGGAGGCGGAGCCGGCCTACCGCATGGCCTTCGGCGATCCCGAATGCCTGAAGATGATCCTCGATTGGAGAGCCGCCGCATGAACATGCACCTGAACGGCGCGGCCCTGAAGGCGACCGAAGCGCTGCGCGCCGAGGCTGGGATCGACCCCGATCCGGTGCCCGTCGCCGCGACCAAGGAGACGCAGATCATCGCGATCTACGGCAAGGGCGGCATCGGCAAGTCGTTCACGCTGGCCAACCTCAGCTACATGATGGCCCAGCAGCGCAAGAAGGTCCTGCTCATCGGCTGCGACCCGAAGAGCGACACGACGTCCCTGCTCTTCGGCGGCCGCGCCTGCCCGACCATCATTGAAACGTCCACCAAGAAGAAGCTTGCCGGCGAGCAGGTCGCCATCGGCGACGTCTGCTTCAAGCGCGACGGCGTCTACGCGATGGAGCTCGGCGGGCCGGAGGTCGGCCGCGGCTGCGGCGGGCGCGGCATCATCCACGGCTTCGAGCTGCTGGAAAAGCTCGGCTTCCACGAATGGGGCTTTGACTACGTCCTCCTCGACTTCCTCGGCGACGTGGTCTGCGGCGGCTTCGGCCTGCCGATCGCCCGGGACATGTGCCAGAAGGTCATCGTCGTCGGCTCGAACGACCTGCAGTCGCTCTACGTCGCCAATAACGTCTGCTCGGCGGTGGAATACTTCCGCAAGCTCGGGGGCAATGTCGGCGTCGGCGGCCTCGTCATCAACAAGGACGACGGCACCGGCGAGGCCCAGGCCTTTGCGCAAGCGGTCGGCATCCCGGTCCTGGCCTCGATCCCGGCCGACGACGACATCCGCAAGAAGAGCGCGAATTACGAGATCATCGGCCGGCCCGAGAGCCCCTGGGGCTCGCTCTTCGCGGATCTGGCGCAGAACGTCCACGACGCGGCGGCCAACCACCCGACCCCCCTGAGCCAGGATGGGCTGCTCGGCCTGTTCAAGGGCGAGGCCGTGGGCCGCGGCGTCACGCTCGTGCCCGCCACCTTCGAGGACATGTGCGGCACGGCGCAAGTCGTGAAGCCGTCCCTCGAAGTCGTCTACGACGAGGTCTGACGCACATGGCCGTCACCCTCGACATCGCCGATCTCCGCGCCCGCAAGGAGCGCCCGGCCTCGACGCTCGCCGCCGAACCGGTGAACCTCGCCGCGGCGACGTCCGACGGGCTCGGCTGCCACGCCGGCAAGGATGCGATGAAGGCTGCGGCCAACGCCGCCGGCATGAGCGAGACCCTGGCGCAATACGCCAAGGACTACCCGCAGGGTCCCCACGACCAGCCCCAGAGCATGTGCCCGGCCTTCGGCTCGCTGCGCGTCGGCCTGCGCATGCGCCGCACGGCGACGATCCTCTCGGGCAGCGCCTGCTGCGTCTACGGGCTCACCTTCACCTCGCACTTCTACGGCGCGAAGCGGACGGTCGGCTACGTGCCCTTCAATTCCGAGACGCTGGTCACGGGCAAGCTGTTCGAGGACATTCGCGAAGCGGTGTGCGAGACGGCCAAGCCCGCCGATTACGACGCCGTCGTCATCATCAATCTCTGCGTGCCCACCGCCTCAGGCGTGCCGCTGCGCCTTCTCCCGAAGGAGATCGACGGCGTGCGCATCATCGGGATCGACGTGCCGGGCTTCGGCGTGCCGACCCATGCCGAGGCCAAGGACGTGCTCGCCGGCGCGATGCTGAAGTTCGCTCGCACGGAAGCCGAGCAGGGGCCCGTCCAGGCGCCCCGCACCGGCCGCTCCGAGCGCCCGACGGTGACGCTGCTCGGCGAAATGTTCCCGGCCGACCCGGTCGTGATCGGCGCCATGCTCGAGCCCCTCGGCCTCGCTGCCGGCCCCGTGGTGCCGACCCGCGAATGGCGCGAACTCTACGCCGCCCTCGACTGCGCCGCGGTGGCGGCGATCCATCCCTTCTACACCGCCTCGATGCGCGAGTTCGAGGCCGCCGGCCGGCCCATCGTCGGCTCGGCGCCGGTGGGTCACGACGGCACCGCCGATTGGCTCGACCGGATTGGCGAGACCTGCGCCGTGCCGCGCGCGACCGTCGAGGCCGCCAAGAACCGGTTCCTGCCGATGATCAGGGGCGCGCTCGCCGCGACTCCGATCAAGGGCCGCATCACGCTCTCGGGCTACGAGGGCTCCGAGCTTCTGGTCGGGCGCCTCCTCGTCGAGAGCGGCGCGGACCTCCGCTACGTCGGCACCGCCTGTCCGAGGACGCCCTATTCCGAGGCGGACCGCGACTGGCTCGAGGCCCACGGCGTCCAGGTCCGCTACCGCGCCTCGCTGGAAGACGACCTCGCCGCCATGCACGAGTACCGGCCGGCCCTTGCGATCGGGACCACGCCCGTCGTCCAGAAGGCGAAGGCACTGGCCATTCCCGCCCTCTACTTCACGAACCTCATCTCCGCCCGCCCGCTGATGGGCGTGGCCGGCGCGGGCTCGCTCGCCAAGGTGATCAACGCCGCCCTCGGCAACCAGCATCGCTTCGACGCCATGCGCGATTTCTTCGCGGGCGTCGGCGAGGGCTACGCCGCCGGCATTTGGGAGGAGGTCCCGCAGCTCCGCCAGAACGTCGCCTCGGCCACTCGGGCCAAGCCCGCTCACAATCCGATCGGGGAGATGGCCTGATGCTCGTCCTCGATCACGACCGGGCCGGCGGCTACTGGGGCGCCGTCTACGTCTTCACCGCCATCAAGGGCCTGCAGGTCGTCATCGACGGTCCCGTCGGCTGCGAGAACCTGCCCGTCACCTCGGTGCTGCACTACACCGACGCGCTGCCGCCCCACGAACTCCCGATCGTCGTCACGGGCCTCGCCGAGGAAGAGCTCGGCCGCCACGGCACCGAGGCCGCGATGAAGCGGGCGCATGCGACCCTCGATCCGGGCATGCCGAGCGTCGTCGTGACCGGCTCCATCGCTGAGATGATCGGCGGCGGCGTGACGCCGGAGGGCACCAACCTCCAGCGCTTCCTGCCCCGCACCATCGACGAGGACCAGTGGCAGACGGCCGACCGGGCCATGTCCTGGCTCTGGCAGGAATACGGGGCGAGGAAATTCGCCAAGAAGGGCATCCCGGCCCGGCCCGAGCGCAAGGAGGGCGTGAAGCCCCGGGTGAACATCATCGGCCCGGCCTACGGCACCTTCAACATGCCGTCCGACCTCGCCGAGATCCGCCGCCTCGTCGAGGGCATCGGCGCCGAGGTGAACCTGGCCTTTCCGCTGGGATCCCACCTCGCCGACGTGCCCAAGCTCGTGAACGCGGATGCCAATATCTGCCTCTACCGCGAGTTCGGGCGGCTCCTCTGCGAGAGCCTGGAACGCCCCTACCTGCAGGCGCCGATCGGCATCCACGCCACCACCAAGTTCCTGCGCAAGCTCGGCGAGATCCTGGGGCTCGACCCCGAGCCCTTCATCGAGCGCGAGAAGCACACGACGATCAAGCCGGTCTGGGACCTGTGGCGCTCGGTGACGCAGGATTTCTTCGGCACCGCGAGCTTCGGCATCGTCGCCTCGGAGACCTATGCCCGCGGCGTCCGGCGCTTCCTCGAAGACGAGATGGGCCTGCCCTGCAACTTCGCGATCTCGCGCCTTGCCGGAGCGAAGACCGACAATGCGGCGGTCCGCGAAATGATCGCCAAGAACCCGCCGCTCGTCCTGTTCGGCTCCTTCAACGAACGCATGTACGCGGCCGAAGCCGGATGCCGGGCGGTGTTCGTGCCGGCCTCGTTCCCCGGCGCCATCATCCGGCGCCACACCGGGACGCCGTTCATGGGCTTCTCCGGGGCGACCTACCTCATCCAGGAGGTCTGCAACGCCCTCTTCGACATGCTCTTCCACATCCTGCCGCTGGCCCGCGACATGGATGCGGCCGTCGAGGCGACGCCGGCCCGGCTCCATCGCGAGCTCGCCTGGGACGACGACGCCCGCACGCTGCTCGACGACCTCGTCGAGCGCCAGCCGGTTCTGGTGCGCATCTCGATGGCCAAGCGCCTGCGCGACGCCGCCGAGCGCGGCGCCCGCACCCAGGGCGCCCCGGAGGTCGGCGAGGTCCATGTCGCCCGCGCCCATGACGCTCTCAAGCTCGGGGTCGCCGCATGACCGCCTCAGCCGCCCCGCGCCACGCCTTCACCTCGCCCTCGGCCCAGCCGCACTCCGCGGTTCGCCACATGGAGACCCACGCCATGCCCCGCACGCTCAGCGCGACCTCCTCTCGGCAGCATCAGGACGAGATCCAGTTCCGGGTCATCCTGGCCGCGACCTACCCGTTCTTCCTGGTGGCCGCCATCGCCCAGCGCCTGGCGCCCGCGGCGAGCGCGCGCCCGCTGCCGGTGCAGCGCCGCTCGGTCTTCGCGGAGGCGAAGGCCATGGCGGTCCAGGCCATTCCCTTCGCCTTCATGGGCTGACGCGCGCCGGGCCGTCCACGGCCCGCGCGCCCGGTCGAATGGGGAGAAGATCCGTCGGGCCGCTCGCGGTCCCGACGATACCCGCTGCGCCTGAATCGCGCGGCCAGTCAAAGCGGAGGTTCGATCGATGGCCAATGGAATAGTCGAGAAACCGAGCAGCCTATCCGGGCTGACGGAGCCTGAAGCGAAGGAGTTCCACGCGATCTTCCTGACGAGCTTCATCATCTTCACGGCGATCGCCGTGGTCGCGCACATCCTCGTCTGGTTGTGGCGCCCCTGGCTGCCGGGACCCAAGGGCTACGCCGCCCTCGACAGCGTGACGAGTGCCGCCCACGGCCTCGTCTCCATGATCTCCTGAGGAGGACACCATGCATAAGGTTTGGCTTCTCTTCGATCCGCGCCGCACCCTCGTGGCGCTCTTCACCTTCCTGTTCGTCCTGGCGCTGCTGATCCACTTCATCCTGCTCAGCACCGAACGGTTCAACTGGCTGGAAGGCCCGAAGGCACCCAGGGCTGCGGATGCGCAGTCCCTCGTGCTGCCGACGATGCCCGCCTGACGAGGGCGGAGCACGCCGGGGCTCCCTCTCCGAAGGGGAGAGGGCTGGGGTGAGGGGCGTGGCCGCTCCGAGGATGTCACACACCTCACCCCGTCCCTCTCCTTCCGAGAGAGGGAACCCGCGATTGTCCGCGGATGAGCCTCCGACTTGGGTCGGGGCCCGTCCGCGGCACCAAACAACACCGTGAGCAGGTGAGGCCGGGAGGGTTTCGCGATGGCGATGCTGAGTTTCGAGCGAAAATATCGGGTTCGCGGCGGCACGCTGATCGGCGGCGACCTGTTCGATTTCTGGGTCGGCCCGTTCTACGTCGGCTTCTTCGGGGTCACGACGATCTTCTTCTCGGTGCTCGGCACCGCGCTGATCATCTACGGCGCGGCGCTCGGCCCGACCTGGAACATCTGGCAGATCAACATCGCGCCGCCGGACCTCAAGTACGGGCTGGCGCTGGCGCCGCTCAAGGAGGGCGGCCTCTGGCAGATCATCACCTTCTGCGCCATCGGGGCCTTCGTCTCCTGGGCGCTGCGCGAGGTCGAGATCTGCCGCAAGCTCGGCATGGGCTACCACGTGCCCGTGGCCTTCGGCGTGGCGATCTTCGCCTACGTGGCGCTGGTGGTGATCCGGCCCTTCCTGATGGGCGCCTGGGGGCACGGATTCCCCTACGGCATCCTCTCCCATCTCGATTGGGTCTCGAACACCGGCTACCAGTACCTGCACTTCCACTACAACCCGGCGCACATGCTCGGCGTGACGTTCTTCTTCACGACGACGCTGGCGCTGGCGCTCCACGGCTCGCTGATCCTGTCCTCGACCAATCCCGGCAAGGGCGAGGTCGTGAAGACGCCCGAGCACGAGGACACCTTCTTCCGCGACTCCATCGGCTACTCGATCGGCACGCTCGGCATCCACCGCCTCGGCCTGTTCCTGGCCCTTTCGGCGGGCTTCTGGAGCGCGGTGTGCATCATCATCAGCGGACCGTTCTGGACCCAAGGCTGGCCGGAATGGTGGGGCTGGTGGCTCAATCTCCCGGTCTGGCGCTAAAGAGGGACCTGTCACGCCATGGCGTATTATCAGAACATCCTCACGCAGGTGCAGGTCCGCCCGGTCGAACCCGAGTTCGGCGTCCCCGTCGCCGTCGACCGCCGCTGGGGCCGGCCCTTCAACAGCTACCTGATCGGCCTGTTCGGCAACTCGCAGGTCGGCCCGATCTACGGCGGCTATCTCGGCATCCTGTCCTTCGTCTGCGGGCTGATCGCCTTCGAGATCATCGGGCTCAACATGTGGGCCTCGGTGAACTGGGATCCGGTCCAGTTCGTGCGCCAACTGCCCTGGCTCGCCCTCGAACCGCCCCGGCCCCAATACGGGCTGAAGATCCTGCCTCCCCTCGAAGAGGGCGGCTGGTGGCTGATCGCCGGCTTCTTCCTCACCGTCTCGATCCTGCTCTGGTGGGTCCGGCTCTATCGGCGCGCCAAGGCGCTCGGCATGGGGATGCACGTGCCCTGGGCCTTCGCCTCCGCGATCTGGCTCTACCTCGTCCTCGGCTTCATCCGGCCGATCCTGATGGGCTCCTGGAGCGAGGCGGTGCCCTTCGGCATCTTCCCGCACCTGGACTGGACCGCCGCCTTCTCGCTGCGCTACGGCAACCTCTTCTACAACCCGTTCCACATGCTCTCGATCGTCTTCCTCTACGGGTCGACGCTGCTCTTCGCGATGCATGGCGCCACAATCCTCGCGGTCGGCCGCTACGGCGGCGAGCGTGAGATCGACCAGATCGTCAACCGCGGCACCGCCACCGAGCGCGCCGCCCTGTTCTGGCGCTGGACCATGGGCTGGAACGCCACGATGGAATCCGTGCACCGCTGGCAATGGTGGTTCGCGGTCCTGACCACCCTCACCGGCGGCATCGGCATCCTTCTCACCGGCACCGTCGTCGACAACTGGTACCTGTGGGCGGTCAAGCACGGCGTCGCGCCGCCCTATCCGCAGGTCTTTCCGACCATCGTCGATCCCCTGAGCGCACCGGGAGGCACCCCATGAAGACCCTGCTCGCCGTCGCGGGCGCCGTCGCCGCCCTCTTCCTCACCATCGCGATGTTTGGGACGGCGGGCTGGACCCACCCGCCCCTCGTCTCGAGCCAGAACGGCTTCCGCGGCACCGCGATGGGCCAGGTCGAGAACCGGGAGGCTGCGGCCGAGGTCAAGGCCGCCAACGTGGCCCCGGCGCCCGCCGACCCCGTCGATACGGGCGGGGAGCGGGCCGGCCAGACCTATCAGAACGTCCAAGTGCTCCAGAACATCTCCACGGAGCAGTTCAACCGCCTGATGGTCTCGATCACGGAATGGGTCTCGCCCGAGCAGGGCTGCGCCTATTGCCACAACGTCGAGAACATGGCCGACGACAGCATGTATCAGAAGCATGTCGCCCGGCGGATGCTGCAGATGACCCAGCACATCAACGCTGACTGGAAGGGCAACCACGTCGGCGGCGCCGGGGTGACCTGCTACACCTGCCACCGCGGCAATCCCGTGCCGCAGAACATCTGGTTCACCGATCCGGGGCCGAGTGCCATGTCGGGCTTCCGGCCGCGCAACAACGGACAGAACATCGCCGCGAAATCGGTGGGGCTGTCCTCGCTTCCGTACGACACCTTCACCGAGTACCTCGCGGACAAGGCCATCGACAACAACGCGATCCGCGTGAACGCGACCACGGCCCTGCCGACGGCGCCCGGCAAGCCGATCCAGCAGGCCGAGAAGACCTTCGGCTTGATGATCCACATGTCGCAGGGCTTAGGCGTCAACTGCACCTACTGCCACAACACGCGGGCCATCGCCGACTGGTCGGAGAGCACCCCGAGGCGCACCACGGCCTGGCACGGCATCCGGATGGTCCGGGACATCAACGGCAACTTCATGGAGCCGCTGACCTCGACCTTCCCGCCCCACCGCCTCGGCGTGCTGGGCGACGTGGCGAAAGTGAACTGCACGACCTGCCACAACGGCGTGAACAAGCCGCTGAACGGTGCCAACGTGATCGACGCCTATCCGGAGCTCGCGTCGAACACCGCCGCGCCGGCGGCCCCCGCACCCGCTGCGCCGGCGGCTCCCACACCGGCGACGCCGCCCGCGGCACCGCAATAGCACGGCCAACGAACCTCGAGGCCCGGGAGCCGGCAGCGGCTCCCGGGCCTTGCCTTGTCTCGTAGCAAGCCCATCGCGGCGCCGAGGGGCCAAGCGGGCTCTCAGCGCCGGCTCACCTGGGAGAACCAGGCACCGGAAGGCCGCGGATCGCAGCCTCGGTGACGTCCGCCCAATGCGTCGGATCTCCCTCCGGCGTGACGCGCAGGTGATGCCGCTCGGGCGCCTCGAAGAGCCTGTTGGTATCGGCGAAGCGACCGGCCGGGATGCGGTCGACGAACACGACGAAGGCCTCGCCGCCGGCCGTGAACGCCGCCCGGGTTTCGGCCGTCGGACAGACGAAATCGGCGATGACGAAGGTGCCGGTGACCGCGACCCTGTCGCAGAGCCAGCCCATCCGCCGGGCCTGCTCGATCCGATCGGCGGGCGCGAAGCCGAGGTCGCGGTTGATGTTCTCGCGAACCGCATCGGCGTTGAAATGCACGGCGTTCAGGCGCTCGGCCAGGAGGGTCGAGAGGGTGGTCTTTCCCGCGCCGGGGAGCCCCATGACCAGGATCTTCCGCAGCGACCCGCTCATCGTGAATCCGCTTCCTCCACCGCTCGGCATGGAGGGCGTATAACCGCCGCATCACATCTGGCCTAGGGGCGCCCCTGCAGGCAAACGTATCGCGCCGGCTTGGTTCCGTAAGGGGCCAGGATGGATCCCACCCCGCGCCCGAGAAGCGGCGTCTGGTTTTCATCGGCCGCGCATCGTAGAGAAACGGCAACGAAGAAGTCACGTCCGGACCGGTTTCGTCCGGGCGCGGCATGTGCCTGAGGAGTGCGCCGATGCCCCGTCCGTCGAACGCTTGCGCCGCGGCGCTGATCGCCCTTTCCCTCGGCGGTTGCCAGGCTCTCGGCGGGAGCACGGGGGTGATGCCGGAGAGCGAGGTCGGGCCGCCGCCCTCGATGCGCGGCGCGATCCCGGGCAAGGCGCGCGCCGCCGAGGTCGACCCGGACGGCGTTCCCCTCCAGACGGCACCGACCCGCCGCCTCGATCTGCCCAAGAGCGCGGCCGCAGGGCAGGGCCGGGCGAGCACTCCGCAGGAGCGGCGCATCCGGCGCGAGGAGTTGGAGGGCGCCGGGGAGGGCGGCGCGAGGGGCGGCGGCAGCACCCTCGGGCCGCAGATGGGCGCGAGCGGCGGCATGGGCGTCGGCGGCAAGTTCTGAGTCTCCTGAGCTGACGGCGCGTTCGGGGCCGCCGCGCGAGGTCCCCGCTCCTTGCCGTCGGATGACGGCCTCGCGAAGCCGGCTTCTCTTGGAGGCCTCAGGCCGCCGGCCCGGGTGCGTAGCGCCCGTCGAGCCGGGGCGGCCCGTCGCTGACGATGATCCCGCGCTCCACCAGATCCTCGAGATGGGCGAAGACCGAAAGGGCGGCGGCGCCGGTCAGGGCCGGGTTCAGGCCCTGGTAGATGGCGCCGACGATCGTCCGGATGTCGCGGTCGCCGCCCTCGATCCGCGCCCGGATCGCGGCTTCGCGCTGGCGGCGATGGCCACCGAGCGCGCGCACGAACCGGCGCGGCTCGCGGACGGGACCGCCGTGCCCGGGCCAGAACACCGCCTCGTCGCGGTCGCGGAGGCGATCGAGCGAGGCCATGTAGGCGCGCATCGAGCCGTCGGGCGGGGCGACGACCGTCGTCGACCAGGCCATGACATGGTCGCCCGAGAACAGGGCCGCGTCCTCCGGCAGCGCGAAGGCGAGGTGGTTCATGGTGTGGCCCGGCGTTTCGATGGCGCGCAGGGTCCAGCCCGATCCGGCGAGGACGTCCCCCTCCACCATGATCCGGTCGGGGTCGTGGTCCGGATCGGCGCCGGCATCGAGGCGGAGCTCGCCCTCGGCGAGGCCGCGGGCCGCCCGGTGCGGGCCGCAGCCGACGATCGGCGCGCCCGTGCGCTCGCGCAGCAATCTGGCTCCCGGCGAATGATCCCGGTGGGTGTGGGTCACGACGATCGCGGCGAGGCGCTCGCCGGCGATGGCGTCTATCAGGGCGGCGATGTGGTCCGGATCGGCCGGTCCCGGATCGAGGATCGCGACCTCGCCGGAGCCGACCACGTAGGAGCAGGTGCCGCTGGCGGTGAAGGGCCCGGCATTGCCGCAGACCCGCCTCCGGATCAGCGGCGACACCTGCCGGGTCTCGCCGCTCGCCGGCATCGTCCCGTCGAAGACCGGATCGGTCCCGGCGCTGGTGTTGGTCATGCCCGGTCCGGCCCCATCGGAGGGACGCGCCTACGCGATCGGGTGGGGCGTGACAATCGCGGGCGGCTCAGAGCTTGAAGGGCGAAGGCACCACCACCCGCACCGTCGCGAAGGAAGGCTCGACCTCGATCGGCGGCGCGAGCGTCTCGAATCCGCCGATCTGCGCGACACGGGTACGCGGGCCGCGATCGGCCGCGCGCAGGGCCTGACGGAAGGACCGGGCCTCGGCCTCGCGGCGGATCACGTCGATCTTGCGGTCGATCTCCTGGTGGGTCCGGCGGGAGAGCCCCTTGGCCTCGCGGAAATCCACGATCGTGAAGCCGCCGCTGCGCATCCGGGTCACGACGCGCGCACTCTCGGCGGTGGTGACGACGTCGCCGGTGCGCAGCGTGAGGTCGCGCGCGAGCGGCAGGGGCGGCAGCACGCCCCCCTCCGGCTGGCAGCCGCAATGGGCGACCCGCGTCGTCCGGAAGAGGTTCGCCGACGGCAGGGACCGGTAGGGCTTGCCGTCGAGGCCGACGGCCCGGTCGAGGTCGCTCTGGTTGCCGGCGAGCGTGAACAGGGCGGTCGGCGTGTTCGGGCAGGCGGCGGCGCAGGCCGCCTCGTGGACGGGAAGGTCCTTGCGGGAGCGCAGCTGCCCCAAGGGGAACAGGTAGCCGTCGCAGGCGCGCACGCAGACGGTGCGGGCCCCGAGCGCCGTGGTGGCCAGGGCCGCGCTGGCCGGGGCGGAGGACGCTCGGCTGGGCCGGCGCAACCGCGGCCGAGCCTCGCTTGCAAGCTCCACCCGCGGCCGCGGCGTGTAGGAGGCGGTACGCGGGGCGGCGATGCGGCGGGCATCCGGCAGCGACGCGTAGCGCCGCGGCTGCTGCGCCTGAATGCGGGGCTGGGGCGCCGCCGGGGGCGGACCCCGGAAGAGCTCCTCGAAGAATCCGAGGAGACCGCCGCGCTCGGAGGCCTGGACCAGGCTCGTTCCCGCCGTCACGCCGCCGAGGCCGAGGGCCAGGCCGGCGAGCGCCGTCGCGATCATCTGCCGGCGTGCGCGGGAGGGAACCAAGCGCGTCCAGACCATTCCCAAGCCTCCGTCCTCCCGATCGCCGGGCCTGGCGCCGCCCCCCGGAGAGGGTCTGCCCGCCGAGCCTGCGCGGCCGGTCCGGTTAGAGCGCAGCGCCCAGGGCGAGGCAACGGGGCAAAACCACCGAGAGCCCGGCAGGATCGGCCCGGGGGTCAGTCGCGGGTCAGCTCGGAGGGGAACAGGCCGAAGGCGGCCTTGAAGTGATGGCTGAAGCGGCCGGCATTCGAGAACCCCCACCGGCGCGCCACCGCCTCGATGGAATCGGCGCTCGTCAGGAGCTTCGCACGGGACCGCTGCAGCCGGACACGCCTCTGATACTCGGTGATGGAGAGGCCGACGAAGCGGCGAAAACCGTATTGCAGCGCCCGCAGGCTGACTCCAGCGAATCCGGCAATGTCCGTGGCGGGGGCGGGGGCCTGCGGATGCGCCTCGATGAAGTCGACCGCCGCCTTCACGTAGCGCGGCGCGATCAGGGGCGGCTCGCGTTCAAATTCCCGCGAGTAGGTGTGCGGCCAAGTCTCCAGGATGAAGTCGATCAGCACGGCCGGCATCCGCGCCGCCGTGAAGGGCGAGTGCCCGAGCGACTTGCCGAAGGTCTCGTCCGTCACGCAGGCGAGAAGGGTCGACAGGGCGCCATAGCGTATGGCCTGGGCCCCGATCCGCGGCGCGAACTCGATCTCCCGCGAGATCGGGCGGTCGATGAGGGCGGCCAGGCGCCGGGCCAGCACCCCGCGATCGATCGCGATGCTGCGCGTCCGGAAATCGGGCGAGTAGCACAGGGCTTGGCAGCCGGTGCCGTCGACCGCGAGCACCTCGTTCGGACCGGCCGAGGCGGGTTCACGGGTCCCGCTCACCTCTAGGCGCCCGGAAGTGGGCAGGACGAAGCCGACGGCATCGAAGGCCACGCGGGGCAGGATGCGCAGGCCGTCGACGATCTCGCTGCGGCTGAACCTGATGCCCGGCAGGGCACCGCAGGCCGCGCGAAGGCGCAGGCGCGGAACCCCGGCGAGGGGCACGACATCGACCGGCACGTACCAGCGGCTGAGCGACTCGGCGATCTGGTCGGCGTCCTGCCGCGTGCCGTCGACGATCATCTGCGAAAAATCGGAAGCTTGCCTCACCTTGCGTCCTGATCCCGGCCGGCGCGATTCATCCTGAAGGTTTCCTGCAGCCCCGCGACGGCCAAACCCAAGCTATCAGCAGTCTTTGTGAAAAACGATATCCAAACCACAGGCCATCCCAATTTTTATGCAGCCAAATACTTACTATCGAAATTATGAATGCATCCGACATCAGCGCGGGAGGGCGGCGGGGTCAGACCATGACCGCGATTTACTACCCGTGCCGCCTTGCCGCGACGAGACTCGCTTGGGACGATGGAGCGGCAATCTCTGACCCTTTCCCCATGGCATCACCATGGACCCGTCCAGGCTGGCATGCACCCCTGGCAACCACGGATCGAACTTAGCCATTTATCTCGATTATAGCACCTGCTATGAACCCGGCCGTTGCAACGGGTGAAACGGGTCGTGGACGTGCTGCAGGACGATCGGGCGTGGCGCTTCAGCCGCGGAAATGAGGACGAGCCGAGCCTCGGCCGCCTGAACGGGAGCGTGCCGGTGCAGGCCACCGGCACCTGGCTCCGGCGCCTGATGGGCTTCATCGGCCCCGGCTACATGGTCTCGGTCGGGTACATGGACCCGGGCAACTGGGCGACCGACATCGCCGGCGGCTCGCAGTTCGGCTACACGCTGCTCGCGGTCATCCTGCTCTCGAACCTGATGGCGATCGTGCTGCAGGCGCTCGCCGCCCGGCTCGGCATCGCGACGGGACGCGACCTCGCCCAGGCCTGCCGGGACGCCTATCCGAAGCCCGTCGGCTTCGCCCTCTGGCTGATCTGCGAGGCGGCGATCATCGCCTGCGACCTCGCCGAGGTGATCGGCACCGCCATCGCCCTCAAGCTGCTGTTCGGCATCCCGCTCGTGGTCGGGGCCGTGATCACGGCGCTCGACGTGTTCCTCGTGCTGCTGCTGCTGCGGCGCGGCTTCCGGGCGCTCGAAGCCTTCGTGATCGCGCTGCTCATCGTGATCTTCGTCTGCTTCGGCATCCAGATCGCGCTGGCCGCGCCGCCGGTCCAGGCGGTGCTCGCCGGGTTCATCCCCTCGACCGAGATCGTGACGAACCCGGCCGCCCTCTACATCGCCATCGGCATCATCGGGGCCACCGTGATGCCCCACAATCTCTATCTCCACTCCTCGATCGTTCAGACGCGGAACTATCCCCGCACGGAGGAGGGCCGGCGCGGCGCGCTGCGCTTCGCCGTCACGGATTCGACGATCGCGCTGATGCTGGCGCTCTTCGTCAACGCCTCGATCTTGATCATGGCGGCCTCGGTCTTCCACGCGAGCGGCCGCACCGAGGTGAACGAGATCGAGCAGGCCCACGAGCTGCTCTCGCCGCTGCTGGGCGTGGGCATCGCCTCGACCCTCTTCGCCGTGGCCCTGCTCGCCTCGGGCCTGAACTCCACGGTGACGGCGACGCTGGCCGGCCAGATCGTGATGGAAGGCTTCCTGCGCCTGCGCATCCCCGACTGGGCACGGCGGCTGATCACGCGCAGCGTCGCGATCGTGCCGGTCGTGATCGTGACGGCGCTCTACGGGGACGCGGGCACGGCCAAGCTCCTCGTGCTGAGCCAGGTCGTGCTCTCGATGCAGCTTCCCTTCGCGGTGATTCCGCTCGTCCGCTTCGTCTCGGACCGTTCCAAGATGGGCAGCCTCGTCATCCCGACCTGGCTGAAGCTTCTGTCCTGGGCGATCACCGGCATCATCGTGGCGCTCAACCTCAAGCTCCTGTTCGAGACGATCTTCGGCGGCTGACGGCGCATGCCGGCGACGTGGCCCCGTTGCGCCGATGATTATACCAATTGCTATACCTTGAAGGGAGGTCTTCATGATGCGTGCGAACCGGATAGGCAGGCCCGCCGCGTCTGCGGCCTTCCTCGGCCTCCTTCTCGCCGTCGCCGGCCAGGGACCGGCCTCGGCCGAGCCGCACGGGATCGATACCGAGCACCTGTTCGGCTTCACGGAAGGGTCGGATATCGGCGTGCCGGGCGAGCGGGAGCTCGAATCCGAGACCACGAGCCGCGTCGGCAAGCGCGGCGGCCGCTTCAGGGCCTTCGACAGCGGCCTCGCGCTGAAGATGCCGCTGACCGACTGGTTTCGCGTCGCGCCGGGCATCAGTTTCGCGGCCTACGACATCGGGGGCGTGCCGGGCCTCGCCGACCGCTCCGTCGGCACCTTCAGCGGCGCCTTCGTCGAGGCGCGCTTCCGCCTGCTCCGGCGCGATGCGGCGCCTTTCGGCCTCACGCTGAACGTCGTGCCGAGCCTCGGACGGATCGATGCCGGCACCGGCCAACGAGTGCGCAGCTACGGCAGCGAATTCGGCCTGCTGGTCGACCGCGAGCTGATCCCGGGACTGGTCGTGGGTGCGATCAACCTCGGCTACGGCCTGGCCTCAGTCCGCAGCGATGCGGGCGGCGCAACCGCGGAGGGCTCGAACCTCGAAGTCGCCGGGGCCCTGGCCTACCAGATCCAACCCGGCCTGTTCCTGGGCGGAGAGGCCCGTTACGTGCGAGCCTATGGTGGGCTGGCGCTCGAAGACTTCGCGGGCGACGCGGTCTATCTGGGGCCTACGCTCTACACCGCCCTGTCGGAGCGTGCCTGGCTGTCCTTCACCTGGGGTAGACAAGTCCACGGACGGGCGGTCGGCGAGCGGGGTGACCTCGACCTGACGACCTTCGACCGTCACCAGCTGCGGCTCAGGATCGGCTACAGCTTCTAAGCCCTGCCGATCGCCGGTGGTTCAGCGGCTCCGGCCGGAGCGCACGCGGACGGGAACCGGCTGCGGCGCCGGACCGGCCCCTTCGAGAAGCCGGCCGGCCTCCCGGGCGATCGCCTCGGCGACGGCCGCGACCGCCTTCATCAGGCGACGCGCGGGGGAGGGGGAGGCGGTTTCTCTCATGATGTCATCCACGAGCAGGGCCTGGGGACGAACGCGACGCCGCCGGGTGGGTTCCGACATCGCCGCACACCCAATCTGGCAAGCATTCAGGCTGAGCGCGAGGGGCCACGGCGATCCGCCGCAGCGGCGGTGCCTGCCCAACTCGTGACCCAACTGTGACGAAAGCGTGGCAGCCCCAGGAACCCTGTCGGAGGACTTGACGTTGATGGTGTCATGAGGTCGCGGCCTAGACGTCGCGCCGTTGGAGAAGGATCAAGCACATGCTCGGTTGGGCCGTAACATTCCTGGTCGTGGCGCTCGTCGCCGCCCTGCTCGGCTTCGGTGGCATCGCCGGAACCGCGATGGAAGCCGCCAAGCTCGTCTTCTTCGTCGCGATCGTCCTGTTCGCCATCTCGGCCGTCATCGGCCTGATGCGCGGCCGGTCGTCGACGCTCTAGAGGCGGTTCCGGGACCCGCGTCCCGTCTCAAGCAAGGGGGCCGCTCCGCTCAGGCGGGCGGCCTCTCTCGCTTCGGTGCCTAGGAGGGACGGTCGGAATCGTCGAGCCGATCGATCAGGTCGCGAAAACGATCGGGAACGGGCTGCTGGACGATGGCGTCGTACATCGTTCGAAGATGCAGTCCGATGCGCTTCTGGGTCTGGTCGCTCAGTCCCGTTCCCTGGGCGCCGCTGCACACACCCGCCGTGCGGTCCCCTGGCGAGGACCCGGCGGACTTTCCGTCATCGTTCATTCAACGATCCCCTGCTGCCGACGGCCGGCAGCGCCGCGATTGTTTTGCGGCTTGACATAGGTCATGGCTGCAGCAGCAACGCTACGGCACGGGATCGGTTCCGCGCTCAAGGGAACGGAGCTGGACCGTCCGCGTTAGCGCGGGAAGTCTTGCAAGAACGGCGAAGCCGAAGGGGACCGGATGTCGACAGCTCAATTGGTGGTGCAGCACCTTCCTTACCTGCGCCGCTACGCCCGCGCCCTGACGGGCAGTCAAGTGGCGGGCGACGCCTACGTCGCCGCGACGCTCGAGACGCTGGTCAACGAACCCGAGACCCTCGGCCGCAGCAGCAACGTCAAGGCGGATCTGTTCCGGGTCTTCACCCGCATCTGGAACTCGCTGTCCGTCAACGGCCACAGCGAGCAGGTCCAGCACGATCTGCCGGCGGAGGTCCGCCTCGGTCAGATCACACCCCTGCCGCGCCAAGCCTTCCTGCTCTCCTGCCTCGAGGGCTTCTCCGAGGAGGATGCGGCGATCATCCTCGACGTGGACGTCGCGCAGGTGCGCGACCTCGTCGACGAGGCGGGTCGCGAATTGGCGGCCGACATGGCCACCGACATCTTGATCATCGAGGACGAGCCGCTGATCGCGATGGATCTCGAGGCCCTCGTCGAGGGGCTCGGACACAACGTCATCGGCGTGGCGCGCACCCGGACGGAGGCGGTCAAGATCGCTTCCGAGGGAACGCGGCCCGGGCTGATCCTCGCCGACATCCAGCTCGCCGACGGCTCGTCGGGCCTCGATGCCGTGAACGATCTCCTGAAGACCTTCGAGGTGCCGGTGATCTTCATCACCGCCTATCCGGAGCGGTTCCTGACGGGCGAGCGGCCGGAGCCGGCCTTCCTCATCGCCAAGCCGTTCCAGCCGGCCAACGTGTCGGCCGTGATCAGCCAGGCGCTGTTCTTTCAGCAGAGCGCCCGTCGCCGCGAGGCCAAGTCAGCCTGACTTCAGCCCAAGGCCCAGACATGAGAAAGGCCC
>NZ_BPQP01000026.1 GCF_022179305.1 Methylobacterium iners | reverse complement strand
GATCTGGAGCTCGGTCTCGGTGATCTTGCCGCGGGCCGAGGCGGTCGAGGCGATGAGCTGGCCGCGCTCGCCCTCCAGCCGGGCCGCGTCGCGCTCGAGCGCGGTCACCCGCGAGAGCGGGATCAGGTTCTTGGCGAAGAGCTCGCGCACGCCCTTGAGCTCGCTGCCGATGAAGGCGATCTCGCGGTCCTTGGCCGCGGATTGCTCGGTGAGGCCCTTGATCTCCTCCCGCAGCTGCAGGACGCGCTCGCGCAGCTGCGACTTCTGGCCCTCGCGGCCGGCGACGCGGGCCGCGAACAGCCGCGTTTCGCCCTCGATCAGGTGGGCGACGGACGGATCGCTGTCCTTGCGCGCCACGAGCTCCGGCGGGAAGGCGATGGAGGAAGCGCCGTCGCGCTCGGCCTCGTCGCGGGCCCGCCTGGCGGCGAGTTCGTCGAGGGCCTTGCGCACGATGTCGAGGTTGGCCCGGGTCTGGGTGTCGTCGAGGCGGATCAGGACCTCGCCGGCCTTGACCCGCGTTCCCTCCCGCACGCGCAGCTCGCCGACGACGCCGCCGTTCGGGTGCTGGACCTTCTTCACCTCGGATTCCACGACGAGCTGACCGGGCGCGATGACCGCACCGGAGATCACCGTGAAGGTGGCCCAGCCGCCGACGCCGACGACGAGGGCGGCGCTGAGGCCGATCGCCAGCGCGAGGTGGCGGCGGATCGAGCCGTGTGCGGTCGGGCGCGGCAGGGCCGGCAGAGCGCCGCCGGGGCTGATGGAGATGGACATCAGGCGCTCTCCGCCAGGGTGACGGGGCCGGGGGGCTGCGCGCCCCCATCCCCCGGGGGTTTACTCCTGCCCGGACCCGGTCTTCCGCCGGGCTCGGGCTGGGCGACGGCGCGGGGCGAGGCGGGCTTGGCTGCGACGGCGGGCGGCGCCGGCGCGGGCCGCAGAACCTGCTTGAGGACCTCGTCCTTCGGCCCGAAGGCCTGAGCGCGCCCGTCGGCCATCATCAGGATCAGGTCCACGGCCGCCAGCGCGCTCGGCCGGTGGGCGACGACGATGCAGATGCCGCCGCGCTCGCGCACCCCCATGATCGCCCGGGTCAACGCATTCTCGCCCTCGTTGTCGAGGTTGGCGTTCGGCTCGTCGAGGATCACGAGGAAGGGGTCGCCGTAGAGGGCCCGAGCCAGCCCGATGCGCTGGCGCTGGCCGGCCGACAGGCCCGCCCCGCCCTCGCCGATGCGGGTGTCGTAGCCCTCCGACAGGCGCAGGATCAGTTCGTGGACGCCCGCGGCCCTCGCCGCCGCGATCACGTCCTCCGAGCGGGCGCCCGGATCAAACCGGGCGATGTTCTCCGAGATCGAGCCCGCGAACAGCTCCACCTCCTGCGGCAGGAAGCCGATATGCGGGCCGAGATCGGCACTCGACCATTGGTCGAGGGCGGCGCCGTCGAGGCGGACCTTGCCGCGGGCCGGCGGCCAGACGCCCACGAGGGCACGCACCAGCGAGGACTTGCCCGAGGCGCTCGGTCCGATGACGCCGAGCCCCTGGCCGGCCCGCAGGCCGAAGCTGAGGTCCTGCACCACCACGCGCTGCGTGCCCGGGGGAACGACGCTGACTCCCTCCGCGACGAGGGATTCGGTCGGTGCCGGCAGGGCGTGGGGATCGTTCGCGGCGGGGATGCGCGCGAAGAGCTCCGACAGGCGGGTCCAGCTCTGGCGGGCCTGGACGAAGCCGCGCCAGTTGGCGATGGCGAGCTCCGCCGGCGCCAGGGCGCGGGCCACCAGGATGGAGCTCGCGATGATGATGCCGGCCGAGGCCATGTTGTTGATGACGAGCCAGGCGCCCAGCGCCAGCACGCCCGATTGCAGCGCCATGCGGAAGACCTTGGAACCCGCCCCGAAGCCGCCCGCCACGTCCGCGACGTGCTGCTGGGTCATCATGTAGTCGCGGTTGGCCTCGCCCCAGCGCGCCGCGAAGCGGCCCTGCATGCCCATGGCGGCCAGCACCTCGGCGTTGCGCCGCCCGGCCTCGGCGAGGCCGTTGCGGCGCATGCCGTGGACCGTGGAAGCCTGCGAGGGCGCCCGCGTCGACCGGTCGGTCAGGTAGGTCAGGGCGGCCAGCACGCCGGCACCGATGAGGGCGGCGACGCCGATCAGCGGGTGGAACAGGAAGCAGATCACGAGGTAGATCGGCATCCAGGGAAGGTCGAACAGGGCCGAGGGACCGGAGCCCGCGAGGAAGCCGCGCAGCTGGTCGAGGTCGCGCAGCGGCAGGAGGCCGTCGCCCGGGGTCGCGCCCTTGAGCGGCGCGCGCACCACGATGTCGAAGACTCGGGCGCTGAGCGCCTCGTCCAGCGCCGCGCCGACCCGGGCCAGGATGCGCGAGCGCAGCGCCTCGAGCGCGCCCTGGAAGGCGTAGAGCACGAGGGCCAGCACCATCAGGCCGACGAGCGTCGGCACGCTGCGGCTCGGGATGACCCGATCGTAGACCTCCAGCATGAAGAACGAGCCCGTCAGGTAGAGGACGTTGATGAGGCCGCTCATCACGCCGACGCCGATGAAGGCCGTCCTGCACCGCGCCAGGGCCGAAACGATCTCGGCTGAATCGCGTCCCTTCACCACTACCCGCTCCCGCTCGCACGTTCCTCGCCGGATCCGCGGGCGTCTCGCCGAGCAATCCGGACCGACGCCCTACCGGAGCGATCCGACATCAGCGTGACGGCTCCGTTACGACCGAACACGATTTCGGGCGACCGTGACCCATACCACACAACCGGCCCGGCGGCTCTGCAACGGCCGCGGCAACTTCGCGCCGGAACCGCTGCGACGTCGATCCGTGGAAGCTCGCTCGGCCCTACTCGGTTCCGACGACGCCGGCCTCGTCCTGGGCCTGCAGCACGTCCGGACGGGGCATCGAGATGATGTTGTAGCCGGAATCCACGAAATGGACTTCGCCGGTCACTCCGCCGGACAGAGGCGAGAGCAGGTAGAGCGCCGAGCCCCCCACCTCCTCCATCGTCACCGTCCGCCGCAGGGGCGCGTGCGCCTTCTGGTGGTTGAACATGAGGCGCGCGTCGGCGATGCCGGCCCCCGCCAGCGTGCGCATCGGGCCCGCCGAGAGGGCGTTGACCCGGATGCCGTCGGGGCCGAGGTCGCCGGCGAGATAGCGCACGGAAGCCTCCAGCGCCGCCTTGGCCACCCCCATGACGTTGTAGTTGGGCATGACCCGGGTCGAGCCGCCATACGTCAACGTCAGGAGCGAGCCGCCCGCGCGCATGCGCTTGGCCGCCCGCTGGGCAACCTCGGTGAAGGAGAAGCAGGAGATCGTCATCGTGCGCGAGAAATTCTCGCGGGTGGTGACGTCGACGTAGCGGCCCTTGAGCTGCCCCTTGTCCGAGAATCCGATGGCGTGGACGACGAAGTCGATGCCCTCGGGAAAGCGCTCGTCGAGCCTCGCGAAGGTCGCGTCGAGGCTCGCCAGATCCTCGACGTCGCAGGGGATAACGGTGTCGGAGCCGAGGGAGGCGGCCAGCGGTGCGACGCGGCGCCCGAGCGCTTCGCCCTGGTAGGTGAAGGCGAGCTCGGCGCCGTGGGCGTGCAGGGTCTTGGCGATGCCCCAGGCGATCGAGTGGTCGTTGGCGACCCCCATGACCAAGCCGCGCCGGCCTGCCATCAAACCCGTCATGCCGTCTCCCCTGGACCCGTTACGAGGGAGGCGGTCTACCTGCTCCCTCCCACTCTGTCATTCCGGGGCTGCGTAGCAGAGCCCGAAATGACACAGCGGGGCTTGGTCTGACGTGCGCCGTCAGGCGTCGACGTGCTTCAGCACCAGCGTCGCGTTGGTGCCGCCGAAGCCGAAGGAATTCGAGAGGACGTGCCCGAGCTGCACCCCGTCGCGGCGCTGGCGCAGGATCGGCATGTCCGCGAAGGCCGGGTCGATCTCGTCGATATGGGCGCTCTCGCAGATGAAGCCCTCTCGCATCATCAGGAGCGAATAGATCGCCTCCTGCACGCCGGTCGCCCCGAGGGAATGGCCGGTCAGGGACTTCGTCGCCGCGATCGGCGGGCAAGCCTCGCCGCGGCCGAAGACCTCCCGGATCGCCTCGATCTCCTTGTCGTCGCCAACCGGCGTCGAGGTGGCGTGCGGATTGATGTAGTCGATCCGCGCACCTTTCAGGCCGGACAGGGCCTGGCGCATGCAGCGGACCGCACCCTCGCCGGAGGGCGCGACCATGTCGTGCCCGTCCGAGGTCGCGCCGTAGCCCGCGACCTCGCCGTAGATCCGGGCGCCGCGGGCACGGGCGTGCTCGAGCTCCTCGAGGACGAGGACGCCGGCGCCGCCCGCGATCACGAAGCCGTCGCGGTTCACGTCGTAGGCGCGGGACGCCCGGGCGGGCGTGTCGTTGTACTTCGCGGACATCGCGCCCATCGCGTCGAACAGGACGGAGAGCGTCCAGTCGAGATCCTCGCAGCCGCCGGCGAAGATGATGTCCTGGCGACCGCCCTGGATGATCTCCGCGGCGTTGCCGATGCAATGGTTCGAGGTCGCGCAGGCCGAGGCGATCGAGTAGTTCACGCCCTTGATCTTGAACCAGGTCGCGAGCGTCGCCGAGGCAGTCGAGGACATCGCCTTGGGCACCGCGAAGGGGCCGACGCGCTTGGGGCCCTTCTCACGGGCGATCGCGGCGGATTCCACGATGACCCGGGTGGAGGGTCCGCCCGAGCCCATGATGATGCCGGTGCGGTCGTTCGAGACGTCGCCCGGCTCGAGACCCGAATCCCGGATCGCCTGATCCATCGCGACGTGGTTCCAGGCGGTACCGCCGCCGTGGAAGCGCATGGCGCGGCGGTCGACGACCGTCTCGGGGTCGAGGCTCGGCCGGCCCTCGACCTGGCTGCGGAAGCCGTGCTCGGCGTAGGAGGGCGAATGCGCGATGCCGGACCGCGCGTCCCTCAGGGAGGCGGCGACTTCGTCGGCGTTGTTGCCGATGGACGAGACGATGCCCATCCCGGTGATCACGACACGGCGCATGAAGGACGCAGCTCTCCCGGGCGCCGGCCAGCGAGCGCCGACGCATCCTGCGTCACGTAGGACGATGCCGCGGCAATCTCAACCGGTCAGGCCCGCTCAGCCGCCGGCGGGGCTCTGCGCCTGGAACAGGGCGACGCGCAGATCCTTCGCCTCGTAGATGCGCCGGCCGTCGGCCTCGAGCCAGCCGTCGGCGATGCCGAGCACGAGCTTGCCCTGGCGCACGCGCATGATGTCGATGCCGTAGACGACCTTTCTGACGGTCGGCAGCACCTGGTCGGTGAACTTCACCTCGCCGACGCCGAGCGCGCGGCCACGGCCCGGGGCGCCCAGCCAGCCGAGATGGAAGCCGACGAGCTGCCAGAGCGCGTCGAGGCCGAGGCAGCCGGGCATCACCGGATCGTTCTTGAAGTGGCAGCCGAAGAACCAGAGGTCGGGTCGGACGTCGAACTCGGCGAGGACGTGGCCCTTGCCATGCGCGCCGCCCTCGGTGCCGATCGAGACGATCCGGTCGAACATCAGCATCGGCGGGAGCGGCAGCTGGGCGTTGCCGGCCCCGAACAGCTCGCCGCGCCCGCAGGCGAGCAGATCCTCGTAGGAGAACTGCGAGGCCCGCGCCGGGCTCGAAGGCGCGGCGTCGGACGCGCCGTTGCTGTGGGAATCGGACGACATGCGGGCGGTTCGGTCCTCGTTGAGCGGGGCTGGCCCGCTGCAGGTCCTCGAAAGCGGCGCCTCGTTACCATAGTGCCCGAACGGCTCAAAGCCGGGGCCTCACGACGGGCCCTGCGCCGGTCAGTCCTGTGCGCGGTGCAAGCCTCGCGATCACCCTCGGGTTGCGACGCCGCCGCTGGTTCCGTATAACTCAGGCTTAAATTTCCGCCGTCAGCGAGATATCAGCGTCGCCATGTCCAACCTGCTCGCCCTGCAGACTGCCCTGAATGCGCGGGCCACCGCCGCCATGGGTGAGGCGGGCGGCGCGCGCCGGGGCTGTCCGCTCTCGGATCTCCGCGACCGCCTGCGCCGGGCGGGCCTGCGCCCGACGCGGCAGCGCCTCTCCCTCGGCTGGCTGCTGTTCGGCCGCGGCGACCGCCACCTGACCGCCGAGATGCTCTACGACGAGGCCATGCGGGCCAAGGTGCCGGTGTCGCTCGCCACCGTCTACAACACCTTGCACCAGTTCACGGAAGCCGGCCTGCTGCGCCAGCTCGCGCTCGACGGCTCGAAGGCCTATTTCGACACCAACCCCAGCGAGCACCACCATTTCTTCCTCGAGGAAGAGGGCCAGGTCCTCGACATGCCCGATTGCGGCATCACGGTGGAATCGCTCCCCGACGCGCCCGAGGGCATGGAGATTGCCGGCGTCGAGGTGATCGTCAGGCTGCGCCGCCGCTCCGGCCACCGCCAGGCCTGATCGCTCAATCCACCTTCTCGTTGGGATAGACGCCCCAGAGGCGGTCCTGGCGGATGTAGCCGTCGACGTCGCCGCCCCTCTGGGGCAGGGCGACGATGACCCGGCACCAGCTCCCGTTGCAGTTCTTCACGCTGCCGATCACGCCGGCCTGCAGGCGGGCCTCCTCGCCAGAGCGCTCGTCGGCCCGGGCGTAGAGCGGCACCGCCGCGGCCTTGTCGCCGCCCCGACCCGCCGTGACGATCGAGGTCCGCCGGCCCGACAGGAGCGAGTGCAGGACCCAGCCCTCGGTGCCCTCCGAATCGCGGATGCGGCGCCAGGTCTCGAATTCCGCGATGATCTCGATCGGCAGTCCCGCCCGCTGGAACACCCAGAGGGTGCGATGATCCTTGGAGGGACCCTCGCGCAGGTTCACGCGGTCGGTCTTGAGGCTGGCGTAGCGCGGCAGCGGCAGCTTGGTGACGGGGCCGGTGGCGACCTCAGGAGGCGCGCCCGTAGGCGCCGCCTGGACCTGCGACACGGCGGCGAGCACGGAGCAGGCCATCAATCGAGCGAGGAAGCGCATCGTCCGTCTCCTGTCCCGGCTCATCGCGCCCGAGCGCGCGGCATGTTCGGCACGTTGTGTTCCGGCCTTGCTCTGCTAGAGAGGCCGAGGGCCGCAAGCCGATGGGCTTTCGACCTTCGGCACCTGTTTGGCCGACACGTGGTTAACAATGGCGTAAAGCCGGGCCGCGATCCCCGGGGCAAGGCCGGCGCGCCGGATCGGCCGCGCGCGGACCGGGTCTCGCAGGGTGAGCGCCGAGCGCGGCCGCAGGGAGGGTTCATGCCGTCGTTGAAGCGCAAGCCGCTCGTCGTGGTCACGCGTCGCCTGCCGGAAGCGGTGGAGGCGCGCATGCGCGAGCTGTTCGATTGCCGCCTCAACCCGGACGATCAGCCCCTCGGACAGGAGGATCTCGCGGGCGCGCTGCGCGAGGCCGACGTGCTCGTTCCCACGGTGACCGACGAGATCGACGCCGCGCTGCTGGCTCAGGCCGGGCCGAACCTGCGGCTGATCGCGAATTTCGGCAACGGCGTCGATCATATCGATGTCGGGGTGGCGCTCGAGCGCGGAATCACGGTGACCAATACGCCGGGCGTGCTGACCGAGGACACCGCCGACATGACCATGGCGCTCATCCTCGCCGTGGCCCGCCGGGTGACGGAGGGCGCGCGCATCATCCCCGACGACGCCTGGGACGCCGGCTGGTCGCCGACCTGGATGCTGGGGCGGCGCATCACGGGCAAGCGCCTCGGCATCGTCGGCATGGGCCGGATCGGCCAGGCGCTGGCGCGGCGTGCCAAGGCCTTCGGCCTGCAGATCCACTACCACAATCGCCGCCGCGTCCCCGCCGCGATCGAGGGCGAGCTCGAGGCGACCTACTGGGAATCCCTCGACCAGATGCTAGCCCGCGTCGACATCGTCTCGGTGAACTGCCCCCACACCCCGGCGACCTACCACCTGCTGTCGGCCCGGCGCCTCAAGCTCCTGAAGCCGGAGGCGATCGTCGTGAACACCGCCCGCGGCGAGGTCATCGATGAGAATGCGCTGGCGCGCCTCATCGAGGCCGGCGAGATCTCGGCCGCGGGCCTCGACGTGTTCGAACAGGAGCCAGCCGTGAGCCCGCGCCTCGTGAAGCTCGCCCGCTCAGGGAAGATCGTGCTCCTGCCGCATATGGGCTCGGCCACCCACGAGAGCCGCACCGACATGGGCGAGAAGGTCATCATCAACATCAAGACCTTCATGGACGGCCACCGCCCGCCGGACCGCATCCTCCCGAGCATGCTCTGAGGGCCGGGACCGGCCGCTCGTAACGCGGGTTAATGCGGCGGTCGGGCGGCACGGCTCTCCTGCCACCCCGTTCGAGCGAGGCCCCGATGTCACAGCCGGTCGAGCTGACCCGCGAAATCCTGCGCGGCATGCCTCTGCCGCAGCCGGAACCCGATGCCGGCAGCAAGGATGCCCGCGGCGGTGTGCTGGTGGTCGCCGGCAGCCGTGAATTGCCCGGCGCCGCGCTGCTCGCCGCCACCGCCGTTCTCCGCGCCGGCGCGGGCCGTCTCCGGGTCGCCACCGGCCGCAGCCTGGCGCTCGCCCTCGGCCTCGCCATGCCGGAGGCGATGGTGATCGGACTGCCGGAGACCGCGCGCGGCGGTTTGAGGCCAGGGGCAGGGCGGTTGCTCACGAGCCACGCCGCGGCCTGCCAGTCGCTCCTGATCGGCCCTGGCCTGAATGGTGACGCGGGCACCCGCGATGTGCTGCGGACGCTGCTGACCGCGCATCCGGACAAGCCCGTGATCCTCGACGCCGGTGCCCTCACAGATTTGGGAGCGCAGCGGTCCATCCTGGAGAAGCGATCAGCGCCCGTGCTCCTGACCCCGCATGCCGGCGAGATGGCGCGGCTCCTCGGCCGGGATCGGTCGGCGATCGAGGAAGATCCACTCGCGGCTGCGCGGGAAGCCGCCCAGGCCTTTCGAGCAACGGTGATCATGAAGGGCGCGCGCACACATGTCGTGTCGCCCCAGGGTGAAGCCTGGCTCCACGAGGGCGGCCATGTCGGCTTGGCCACCTCGGGCTCCGGCGACGTGCTCGCCGGTATCCTCGCCGGTCTCCTGGCACGCGGTGCAGAGGCCGCGGCGGCAGCGCTCTGGGGCGTCCACCTGCACGGGGAAGCGGGGTGCCGTCTGGCAGAGGAGGAGGGCCCGCTCGGCTTTCTCGCTCGCGACCTCCCGGCGCAGATCCCCCGCCTGATGGCGGAGCTCGACTGAGAGCTTCTCGGGCGCCGCAGCTCCCGTGGCCGCGGCACCCGTCTCGCGATCCGCGGAGGCTTACTTCTGCTGCCGCCCGCCCACGGCGCTGTCGGCGCCGGAGGTGTTGGTCATCTGGCCGGACAGGCCGCTGGTGTTGCCGTCGCCGGAGATGTCGACATCCGTCTCGCGGTTGGCGGCGTGATCCTGGTACTGCTCGGTCTGAACGGTCTTGCTGTCGAGGCCGCGCTCGTCGCTGTGCCGGGACTTGTCGCGGTTGCTCAGCACCATGTTCTCCTCGAGGATGCCTTCCGGCAGGTCCGTCATCGCACCCGAACCCGAGCCCTTGCCCTGCGAGCCGGGACCCATCGTGTGCTTGTTCGCCTTGGCCATCGCGTTGCTTCCTTCAGCATGGCTGGTCGGTTGCCGTCTCAGGAAGGGAACCACGCGGCCGGCGAAAGGTGCGAGCTGAGCCTGGGAAATTCTCCTCCGTCCTGCCGGGAACCCGTCCGCCCCGCGCGGTTGCGAGCGTGGCAGAGAGGCGGATGACGCTGCTTCGCCGTGGATCCGCCGCCCCGCGGTTTATGCTTCCGTGGCCGCCGTCCGGATCGCCGACAGGGTTAGGACCCGCGGATCGTTGCCCAAGACGGTGAGACGGTCGGCGCCGGTCGCGAGCATGAGCGCCAGCGCGTCCTTGAGCGAGCTGCCTGGCTCGATCGGTGGCGCCCCCCCGGCCTCACCCGGCGTGGCGAGCGAGCCCGCGTTCAGCAGGGCGAGACGGCGCAGGGCACGATCCTCGCCGACGAAGCTCGCGACGAAGGCGTCGGCGGGTCGGGCCAGCAGGTGATCCGGCGCGTCGGCCTGGACGATGCGGCCCTCCCGCATCAGCACCACTTGGTCGCCCAGGCGCACGGCCTCGTCCATGTCGTGGGTGACGACGATCACGGTCTTGCCGAGATCCCGCAGGATGGCGCCGATATCCGCCTGCAGCCGGCCGCGTACGACCGGGTCGACGGCGCCGAAGGGCTCGTCCATCAGGAGGATGGGCGGATCGGCCGCGAGCGCGCGGGCGACGCCCACCCGCTGGCGCTGACCGCCGGAGAGTTCGTCGGGCCGTCGCTGACGGTACTGCGCCGGGTCGAGGCCGACGAGGTCGAGCATGGCATCGACCCGTGCCGCGACGCGCGCGCGCGTCCAGCCGAGCAGGGCCGGCACCGTGCCGACGTTCTCGGCCACCGTCCGATGGGGGAAGAGGCCGACGCCCTGCAGGACATAGCCGATGGAGCGGCGCAGGCGGATCGGGTCGATCCGCATCACGTCCTCGCCCGCGACGCGCACGTGCCCGGAATTCGGCTCGACCAGCCGGTTGACCATGCGCAGGGTCGTGGACTTGCCGCAGCCCGAGGGGCCGATCAGCGCGCAGATGGTGCCGGCCGGCACCGTCAGGTCGAGCGTGTCGACGGCCGGGCGATCCGCGCCGGGGAACCGTTTCGAGACGGCTTCGAACGCGATCACCGGCAGGGCCGCGGGATCAGCAGCCCTTGCAGATCGAGCCCATGGTGGTGCGCATCTTGTTGTCCCAGGCCTTGTCGCGGGCGGCGGCGGCGCGCTGGGCCTTCAGCATGTCGGCCTCGGTCGAGGCCTTCGAGAAGGGCGCGCCGGGGGTCTGACGGTCGGCGGCGCCCGGCGGCTTGGTCGCGCCCGTCGCGGTGATGCTGCGGTGGGGGCGGGCGCCGTTCGGCTGCTGAGCCGATGCGGGCAGGGCGAGCAATCCGATCGCGGGCAGGCAGACGAGGAGGGCGGAGGCGACTAGGCTTCGGCGCATAACAATCGATTCCTCGAGAAACGCGGGACGCGGAGGCAAGCCAGGCCGGCCCCCGGACGACCGCGCGACATTCCCCTATCGCGGAGAATGGCTCAGATTATGACGGCGGCCACGACCGGCCACGGCCCACGTTACAGGGCAGGTGAGGGCCGCAGCATGGTGCTGCAAGGCTGAAGAAAAGGTGATGTGCCGTGCCGCACCAGGAGCGAGGGGCATGAACCGTCGCGAGGCCGTGGCGGCCGCGCTCACCCTGCTCGCGCCGCGCCTGCTGGACTTCGAGGCGGAGGCCGTGCTGACGCGTGCGCTGACGAGCCCCGGCTTGCGGGGCGCCGCGCCTCCGAACGCAGCCTGGCTCGCCCTCGTGGCCTATGCCCGCCACGCCTTCACCGAATACGACGCCCTTCTCGACGAGGGGTACGACCGGGACAGCGCCCGCCACTTCGTCCTCGACGAGCTCAACGACGTGCTCGCCGGGTGGGGCGTGCGCCGCCGGATCGAGGAGGAACCGGAGGCGGAGCTCTGATCGCATCCGAAACCGGTTCATCGCTCGGCAGAGGGGATCAACATCCGAGGCGCCCTGGCCTGTCCGCTCGCTGTAAGGGGGTGCCGAGAGCCGTCCGCCCTGCGACAGCGAAACAAGGTCACGTCATGCAGATCAGCGCGCGACGTCATCACGGGGACGGTCGTCGCCATCGACGAGGGCCCCACGACGCCCACGTGAAAATCGAGATCGCCGCCGGCCAGACCGTCACCGCAGCGATCACCAACGAGGCCGTCGACAGCCTCAAGCGGTCCGTCGGCGCACCGGCCTGCGCCGTCATGAAACCCTCCGACGTCATGGTCGCGGTGGACTGAGCCGCTCACCGAATGTCTCGACGGGTCCGGGGCGGATGGTCTAGCCTCGCTTCATGCCGATCCCGCTTCGCCCGACCCGCCTCGCCCTCGCCGCGTTCCTGGCCGTCGGCATGCCCGCTCATGCCCAGGACCGCGGCAGCGTGAACCCGAAGCCGCTGCCGCCGCTCGCCAATCCGGACGCGCCCTCGACCCCGGCCAAGGAGCTGTTCGGCCGCGCGACGACGCCCGCGCCGGGCCCCTCCGAGGCCTACGGCGGCTACGCCAAGGGCTGCTTCTCCGGCGGCGAGGCGCTGGCCGTCGATGGGCCGAACTGGCAGGTGATGCGCCTGTCGCGCAACCGGATGTGGGGCACGCCGCACCTCGTCAATTTCATCGAGCGCCTGGCCGGGAAGGCGCCCCGCGCCGGCTGGCCGGGCCTTCTCGTCGGCGACATGTCCCAGCCCCGCGGCGGCCCCATGCTGACGGGCCACGCCTCGCATCAGCTCGGTCTCGACGCCGATATCTGGCTCACCCCGATGCCGAACCGGCGCCTGAGCCGCGCCGAGCGCGAGGAGATGTCGGCGACGAACGTCGTGCGGGCCGACCGCCTCGACATCGATCCCGACGTCTGGACGCCCGAGCACACGAAGCTGATCCGGATGACCGCGCAGGAGCGGGAGGTCGCCCGCATCTTCGTCAATCCGGCGATCAAGAAGGCCCTGTGCCGCGAGGCCGGCGGCGACCGCGGCTGGCTCAACAAGGTCCGCCCGATGTACGGGCACAATTACCATTACCACATCCGCCTCTCCTGCCCGGGCGGGGAGGCGGCCTGCGACGACCAGGCGGCCCCGCCCCCCGGGGACGGCTGCGGTGAGGAACTGGCCTACTGGTTCAGCGACGCCGTGCTGAACCCGAGAAAGTCGACGACGCCACCCAAGGCGCGGCCACCCATGACGATGGCCGCCCTGCCGGCCGCCTGCCGCACGGTGCTCAAGGCGCGCTGACCGGCGACCTCAAGCCGCCTCCGGCGCCGCCCCGACGAGCTGACGGGCCTGGAGCATCGACATCGGCTCGCCGAAGGCGAAGCCCTGGGCGTAGTCGCAGCCGAGTTCGGCGAGCGCCTGCGCATCGGCCTCGGTCTCGGCGCCCTCGGCGATGATGGCGAGGCCGAGTTCCTGGGCCATCCTCACGATCGAGCGCAGAATGGCGGTCTGGCCGGTGGCGATCTGGCGGACGAAGGATTGATCGATCTTGATCGTGTCGAAGGGGAAGCGCTGCAGGTAGGACAGGGCCGAGTACCCGGTTCCGAAATCGTCGAGCGACAGGCCGGCGCCGAGGTCGTGGATGCGCGCCAGCATCTGGGCGGCGTATTCCGGGTTCTCCATCACCAGGCTCTCGGTGAGCTCCAGCTTGAGCGAGCCCGGCAGCACGCCGGAGCGGGCGAGCACGGTCTTCACGTCGTGCAGGAGGTCGTGGCGCAGGAGCTGGCGCGAGGACACGTTCACGGAGGCGAAGATCGGCGGTTCGACGTCCAGCGAGCGCTGCCAGGCGGCGAGCTCGATCGCGGCCCGCTCCAGCACGAAGACGCCGAGATTGACGATGAAGCCGTTCTCCTCGGCCGCCGGGATGAAGGTCGCGGGCGGGATGCGGCCGAGCTTCGGATGGTCCCAGCGCAGCAGGGCCTCGAACCCCGCCACCGTGCGGTCCTCCAGACGGACGATCGGCTGGAACAGCACCTTCATCTCGTTGCGCTCGAGCGAGCGGCGCAGGTCGCTCTCGAGGACGAGGCGATCGCTGCGCTCGTTGCGCATGTTGGCGCGGAAGATCTCGATGCGGTCGCCGCCGGCCCGCTTGGCCTGGATCATCGCGATCTCGGCGTTCTTGAACACCTCCTCGCGCTTCAGGTTCGCGCCGGTCTCGTGGAGGGTGAGGCCTGCCGAGACGGTGAGGAAGATCTCGCGGTCGGCATAGGTGATCGGCGTCGCGATGGCCCGGCGGATCATCTCGGCGAAGGCGAGGATGCGGTCGGGGTCGCGCTCGGAGAGCAGGATCAGCGCGAACTCGTCGCCGGAGACCCGGGCCAGCGTGTCCTGCGGGCGCAGCAGGCGGCCGAGCCGGCGAGAGAGGGTGAGGAGGATCGAGTCCCCGGCCGAGAGGCCGATCGCGTCGTTGATCGCCTTGAACCGGTCGATGTCGAGGACGATCGTCGTCGGCTTCAGGCGCGGGTCCTGGCTCGCGAGGGCGAGGGCCGCGTCGAGGCGGTCGTGGAAGAGCTCGCGGTTCGGCAGGCCGGTGAGGCTGTCGTGGACCGCGTCGTGCAGCAGGCGCTCCTCGGCGGTCTTGACCTCGGTCACGTCGGCGATGGTGCCGACGATCCGGATCACCTCGCCGTCGGTCCCGATCACCGGACGCGCCTTGAGGCGGTACCAATGATAGGGGCCGGCCTGGGAGCGCAGGCGGAAATCGTGGACGATGCGGCCGCGGCGCTCCTCGATCACGCTGTCGAGGGCGGCGGAGTAGCGGTCCTTGTCGAAGGGGTGGAGCAGGCCGAGCCAGTTCGCGGCCGGCCCCTCGAGCGTTCCGCGCTTGAGCCCGAGCTGACCCTCGATCTCCTGACCGGCGAAGACCCGGTCGCCCGGCACGTCCCAGTCGAAGACGACGTCGCCGGCGCCGGTGAGCGCCAGGGCCCGGCGCTCGGTGTCGGAGACCAAGGCATGGGTGAGGCCGCCGCCGGCGAAGGCGTGCTGCATCACCGTGAACCCGATCAGCATGACGATGAGCACGAGTCCGCCGATCAGCGCCGGCTGCACGAGGTCGCTGCCGATCTGCCCGGTGATGGCGAAGCCCGCCGCGACCACCCAGAACAGCAGCAGGAACCAGGTCGGCACCAGCAGGATGGCGCGGTCGTAGCCGTTATGGGCGGCGAGGTAGACGATCAGCAGCAGGCCCACACCCGCGACCGCCGCGATCGAGATGCGGGCGACGCCCGCCGCCACCGGCGGATCGAACACCGCGAGCCCCACGAGGCCGGCGAGGAAGGCGAGCCAGAAGAAGGCGACGTGGCTGTAGCGCACGTGCCAGCGGGAAAGGTTCAGGTAGGCGAAGAGGAAGACGAGAAGGGTGGCGCCGAGCACGGCCTCGGCGGAGGCGCGGTAGATGCGCTCGGCCCCCTCCGTGACGGGAAAGATGCGCTGCAGGAAGCCGAAATCGATGCAGGCATAGGCGAGCACGGACCAGGCGAGCGCGGCGGCGGCCGGGAAGATGATCGCGCCCTTCACGACGAAGATGATCGTGAGGAACAGGGCGAGCAGCCCGGCGATGCCGATGATGATGCCCTTGTAGAGGGTCAGCCCCGTCGATTTCTTGCGGTAGGCCTCCTGCTCCCAGAGGTAGACCTGGGGGATGTTCGGGCCGCGCAGCTCGGCGACGAAGGTGACGGTGGCGCCGGGATCGACGGTGATGACGAATTGGTCGGCCTCCGGGTTCTCGTCCCGCTCGGGCCGGATGCCCTGGCTCGCGGTGATCGCAGCGATGCGCGATCCCCCGAGGTCCGGCCAGATCACGCCGGAGCCGACGAGGCGGAAATGCGGGGCGACGAGGAGCCGGTCGATCTGCTCGTCGGTGTCGTTGGTGAGCGCGAACACCATCCAGTCGGGCCGTGCCCCGGCATCGCGCGCCTTGACCACGATGCGGCGCACGATCCCGTCCTTGCCCGGCGCGGTCGAGATCTGGATCAGGTCGCCGTCCGAGCGGTAGCGCTCGATCATCGGCGTGAGGTCGATCGCCGGCGCGTCGAGAGTGATGCGCACGGCCTCCACCGCCCGCGCCGGCAGGCTGAGCGCGAGGACGCCGAGCAGCGCCGTCACGAGGGTGGCGAGGACGGATGAGGCAATACGCAACGGGCGAGGATTCCGGCCGGGCGGCGTCACCGGCGAGTACGGCTCAGTTCGGTGCAGAGTCGTACCGATGGGTGCCTGTCCGGGCAAGGCGCGGAAGCTCCCGCGAGGGAGGCACCCACCGCTTCCTGCCCAGGGCGAAGGCCTTCGATCACCGCCTTTTGCGGCCAAAACATGCCGGTCGCCGCACCCTCACCCGGCCCGCAGGCCCGCCGCGATCTGCTCGAGAGGTGGCAGCTTGCGGATCGGGCCGATCGCCGACAGCGTCGGGGTGCCGGCCAGCAACCGGCGACCGGCCTCGCGCACGTCCTCGACCTCGATCGCGTCGACCTTGGCGATGACCTCCGCGGCCGGGATCACGCGGCCCCAGGACAGGAGCTGGCGGGCGTTGCGCTCGATGCGGCCGCCGGGCGTCTCGAGGGCGGAGAGCAGGGCGACCTTGAGCTGCGCCTTGGCGCGGGCGATCTCGACCGTGTCGAGGTCGGAGACCGCCTTGACGGTCGCCGCGATCGTCACGTCCACGAGCTCGGCGAGGTCGCCGCCGGAGCAGCCCGCCCCGATCCCGAACAGGCCGCAATCCGAGAAGGGCCAATGGAAGGCCTGGATCTCGTAGGCGAGGCCGCGGGTCTCGCGGACCTCGTGCCAGAGCCTGGAAGTCAGGCCGCCGCCCAGCACCTGCGCGAACATGTGGAGCGCGTAGTAGCCGTCGTCGCGGAAGGAGAGGCCGGGCAGGCCGATGACGAGGTTGGCCTGTTCGAGCTTCTTGGCGAGGCGCCGCTCCCCGCCGACATAGATGCCGGGCACGGTCTCGGGCGCCTGCGCGGGCTTGAGCGACCCGAAATGCCGCTCGGCCGCCTCGACGATCGCGTCGTGCGAGATGGCGCCGGCGGCGGCCAGCACGATCCGGTCGGGCGTGTATTCGCGGGCGATGTAGACTTCGATCCCGTCGCGGTCGAAGCTCGTGATCGTCTCAGGCCTTCCGATGATCGGGCGGCCGATCGGCTGGTCGGGGAAGGCGGCCTCGGTGAAGGCCTCGTAGACGACGTCGTCCGGGG
This sequence comes from Methylobacterium iners, assembly GCF_022179305.1. Taxonomy (GTDB): domain Bacteria; phylum Pseudomonadota; class Alphaproteobacteria; order Rhizobiales; family Beijerinckiaceae; genus Methylobacterium; species Methylobacterium iners. Next base: position 6,980 of record NZ_BPQP01000026.1, on the reverse strand, counting down.
TGTCCTCGATCGCCGCGTATTCCTGGAGGATCACGCCCTTCTCGCGGGCGAGCTCGCCTTCGTCGAAGACCGAGTTCGTGAGGATGTCGCCGATCACGTCGAGGGCGACGCCGGCATCCTCGCCGAGCACCCGGGCGCTGTAGCTCGTGCCCTCGGCGCTCGTGGCGGCGTTGATGTCGCCGCCGACATTCTCGATGTCCTCGGCGATCCTGCGTGCGGAGCGGGTCCGCGTGCCCTTGAAGGCCATGTGCTCGATGAGGTGGCTCAAGCCGTGCTCGTCGGCGCGCTCGTGCCGCGAGCCGGCGCCGACCCAGACCCCGAGCGTCGCCGTGGCGACGCCGGGCATCGCCTCCGTCGCCACGGTGAGGCCGTTGGCCAGCCGGGTGATCTTGAGGTCCGGCGAGGCGCCGTGGGTCGCGAAGTGCTGGTTCATGCTCAGGCGGCTTTCGTGACGCGCGAGCGCTCGCGGATGAAGGTTTCGACCGCCGCCTGATCGTTGGGAACCCGCGCGAAGCGCTCGGGGCGGTCCAGGAGATCCGCGAGGTGCGGCGGCAGGGCGGGGCGCAGGCCGCCGGTCGCGGCGACGACCGCGTCCGGGAACTTCGCCGCATGCGCGGTGGCGAGCGCGACGACCGGCGTGCGCGGGTCCTTGTCGAGGAGCTTGCGCCCGGCATGGACGCCGATCGCGGTGTGGGGATCGATGACGAGGCCGGTCTCGCGATGGGTCCGCGCGATCTCGGCCTTCACCGCGGGTTCCGGGACGGCGGCGGCGTCGAACTCGTCGCGCACCGTTCGGAGCACCGGCTCGTCCAGGCTGAACCCGCCCGATTGCCTCAGGCCCGCCATGAGCCGGCCGAGGCTTGAGGAGTCCCGGCCCAGGGCCTCGAACAGCAGACGCTCGAAATTCGAGGAGATCTGGATGTCCATCGACGGCGAGGTGGTCGGCTGGACGCCGCGGACCTCGTAGGCCCCGTGCTCCAGGGTGCGCGCGAGGATGTCGTTGGCGTTGGTGCCGATCATCAGGCGATCGATCGGCAGTCCCATCCGCTTGGCGACCCAGCCGGCGAGGATGTCGCCGAAATTGCCGGTCGGCACGGCATAGGAGATGGGCCGGTGGGGCGCGCCGAGCGCCACCGCGCTCGTGAAGTAATAGACCGACTGCGCCGCGACGCGGGCCCAGTTGATGGAGTTTACGCCCGACAGCTTCAGGTCCTCGGCGAAATCCGCATGCTGGAACAGGGCTTTGACGATGTTCTGGCAATCGTCGAAATTGCCGTCGATGGCGATGGCATGGACGTTCTCGGCATCTACCGAGGTCATCTGCCGGCGCTGCACCTCCGAGACCCGGCCCTCCGGGAACAGGATGAAGATGTCGACCTGGTCGAGCCCGCGGAAGGCCTCGACCGCGGCGCTGCCGGTATCGCCCGAGGTCGCGCCGACGATGGTCGCGCGGGTGCCGCGGGCGCGCAGCACGTGGTCCATCAGGCGGCCGAGGAGCTGCATCGCCACGTCCTTGAAGGCGAGCGTCGGGCCGTGGAAGAGCTCCAGCAGGAAGAGGTTGTCGTCGAGCTGGACCAGGGGGCAGACCGCCTTGTGCCGGAAGGTGGCGTAGGAATCCTCGATCATCCGGTCGAGGTCGGAATCGGCGATCTCGCCGTCGATCAGGGGCCTGAGCACGACCTTGGCCGCATCCGCGTAGCGGGCGCCGGCGAGCCCGGCGATGGTCTCGCGGGAGATCTGCGGCCAGGTCTGGGGCACGTAGAGGCCGCCGTCGCGGGCGAGCCCGGCGAGAAGCGCGTCGGAAAAGTTGAGCGGCGCGGCGGCGCCGCGGGTCGAGACGTGAAGCAAAGGGGCCTCCGAGGGAAGGCGCTCCCTCTACACGATGCGAGGGGACGTGTCGCCCTACTCGGCCGCTTCGCGCCGCTCCCCGTCGCCGATCCAGGCGGCGAGGTCGGCCCGCGCCCGGTCGGTCAGCGCGCGCTTCTTGGCGAGCGCCTTCTCCGGCCCGCGCAGGCGCCGGCCAGCCTCTCCCTTGGGGGCCTGGTCGAGGGGCGGGAACAGGCCGAAATTGACGTTCATCGGCTGGAAGGAGCGGGGCGCGCCCGCATCCTCGGCGGGGATGTGCCCGCCGGTGATGTGGCCGATCAGCGCCCCGAGCGCCGTCGTCGTCGGCAGGGGCGCCAGGCTCCGGCCCTCCCGCTCGGCCACGGCGAAGCGGCCGGCGATCAGTCCCGTCGCGGCGCTCTCGACATAGCCCTCGCAGCCGGTGATCTGGCCGGCGAAGCGCAGGCGCGGTTGCGCCCTGAGGCGCAGGGTCGGATCGAGGAGGCGGGGGCTGTCGAGATAGGTGTTGCGGTGGAGGCCGCCGAGCCGCGCGAACTCGGCCTTCTCCAACCCCGGGATCGTGCGGAAAACCCGGACCTGCTCGGAATAGGTCAGCTTCGTCTGGAAGCCGACCATGTTGTAGAGGGTGCCCAGCGCGTTGTCCTGCCGGAGCTGGACGATGGCGCAGGCCTTCACCGTCGGGTCGTGCGGATTGGTGAGGCCGACGGGCTTCATCGGCCCGTGGCGCAGGGTCTCGGGGCCGCGCTCGGCCATGACCTCGATGGGAAGGCAGCCGTCGAAATAGGGGGTCGAGGCCTCCCATTCCTTGAACGAGGTCTTCTCGCCCGCGATCAGCGCCTGGATGAAGGCGTCGTACTGCTCGCGGTTCAGCGGGCAGTTGATGTAGTCGGCCCCCGTGCCGCCGGGGCCGGCCTTGTCATAGCGCGACTGGAACCAGGCCTTGTCCATGTCGATGGAATCGCGGTGCACGATCGGCGCGATCGCGTCGAAGAAGGCCAGCGCCTCGGCGCCCGTCAGCCCGCGGATCGCCTCGGCGAGCGCCGGGGAGGTGAGGGGGCCGGTGGCGATGATGACCTGATCCCACTCGGGCGGCGGCAGGCCCTCGACCTCCTCGCGGGCGATCGTGACCAGCGGATGCGCCTCAAGCGCGCGGGTGACGGCGCCGGCGAAGCCCTCGCGGTCGACGGCGAGCGCGCCGCCGGCGGGCACCTGATGGGCGTCGCCCTCGCGCATGATGAGAGAGGCGAGGCTCCGCATCTCCTGGTGCAGCAGGCCGACGGCGTTACCGTTGGCGTCGTCGGAGCGGAAGGAGTTCGAGCAGACGAGCTCGGCGAGGTCCGAGCTCTTGTGGGCCTCGGTGCCGCGCACCGGCCGCATCTCGTGGATGACGACGGCGTGGCCGGCCTGCGCGATCTGCCAGGCGGCCTCGGAGCCGGCGAGCCCGCCGCCGATGATGTGGATGGGTTGCGTCATCGCGACGGGATAGACTTAGCGCAGGATCGGGGCAACGGCCGGCTCAGTGCAGCTGGGGCGTCACGAGGAACCGCTCGCGGTCGCCGGAGGTCACGGAGAGCTTCAGCACCGTGCCGTCCCGCCGCACCGTCAGCGGCACCCGCACCCCGGCCTCGCCGAGCGCCCAGACCTGGCGGAAGAAGCCGGCGAGGTCGGCGACCGGTTCGCTGGCCACCGCGACGATGACGTCGCCCGCGCGCAGGTCGGCGCTCTCGGCCGGCCCGTCATCGGCCAATCCCATCACCACCACCGCGCCCTCGCCCTCCGTGGCGTAGAGGCCGAGCCAGGGGCGGGGCGGCCGGTCGGCCCGCCCGCGGCGCACGAGGTCGTCGAGGATCGGCGGCAGGAGATCGATCGGCACGATCATGTTGATCGCCCGCGCCGCGCCGGTGCCGCCCTGCTGGAGCTGCAGCGAGCCGATGCCGAGGAGCTCGCCCTCCCGGCTGATCAGGGCGGCGCCGCCCCAATGCGGATGCGAGGGCGCGGTGAAGAGCGCGTCGTCGAGCACGTATTCCCAGTAGCCGGCGAATTCCTGCCGGGCGATCACCTGCACGGCGACGCAGCGCTGGCGCCCGCCCGCGCCCGCGACGACGGCCTGGTCGCCGACCCTGACGGTCCCCGAGCGTCCGAAGGGAAGGGCGGGCAGATCGAGGGCGCCGAGCGCCTGAACGAGGCCGAAGCCGGTCACGGCGTCGTAGCCGACCACGTGCCCGGGCAGCGAGCGCCCGTCGTGCGTCGTGAGCCACACGGTCTCAGCCTCCATCACCAGGTAGCCGATGGTGAGGACAAGGCCGTCCTCGCCGATGACGACGCCGTTGCCGGCCCGCTCGGTCCCGAGCGTCTCGGCGGTGAACGCCTCGGGCGGCACCCGCGTCGAGAGCGAGACGATCGCGGTCAGCGCCCGCTCGAAGTCGTAGCCGTAATCGCCGGGCTTCGGCTGCGCGGCGGCGGGAATCTTCCAGTCTCCCTGCGAGGCCATGCCCACACTCCCTCTCCGCTCATCCTGCCGGATTCGGAGATAGGTCGCGGGCCCGACCGCCGACAGCCTCGCGCGGCGAAGCGTCCGGCGCATCCACACCGGTCCTGCGCGATGCGGTAGCGCGCAGCGGCGCGCTGCATTACGGTCCGCGCCAACGTTCCCGCCAGATCGAACGGCTTTCGGACCCATGTCGCGCAGAGAGGACGCTTCGCCCCGTGCGTGACGACGCCACCCTCCTGCGTCTGATCGCGGAGATCGCCCGCGGCGACGAGGCGGCCCTGAAGGCGCTCTACGAAGCCACCGCCCCGAAACTTTTCGGCGTCGTGCTGCGTATCCAGAGAGATCGCACCGCGGCAGAGGACGTCCTTCAGGACGTGTACCTGCGGATCTGGCAGAGCGCGGGCTCGTACCAGCCGTCCGCCGGTGCCCCGATGCCGTGGCTCTGCGCGATCGCCCGCAACCGCGCGATCGACGTCGTGCGCCGCAAGGGCGAGGTGCAGGGGCCTGTGACCGAGGACGGGGAGGACTGGGTGGAACGGCTCGCCGACCCGCATGACAGCGAAGGTGCGATCCTCGGACGCGACGCGTTGCGGGCCTGCCTCTCGCGCCTCGACACGACGCAGCGCGACTGCATCGTGCTCGCCTATTGCGAGGGCTACTCGCGCGAGGAGCTCGCCGCCCGCTACGACCGGCCCGTCAACACGATCAAGACCTGGCTTCACCGCGGCCTCTCCGCCCTGCGCGGCTGCCTGGAGCCGGCGGCATGAGCGGCGATCCAGACGACCGCGACCTCCGGGCGGCCGAATATGTGCTGGGCACCCTCTCCGCCTCGGAGCGGGCGGCGATGGAGCTGGAGCGCACTGTCGATCCGAACACCGAGGCGGCCGTGCGGGGATGGGAGCGGCGGCTCGCGCCCCTCGCGGGGATCGTGCCTCCTGCCGCCCCGGGCTCCCGCGTCTGGGCCGCCATCGAGGCGGCCCTGCGCGGCCGTGCCGTCGCGCCCGCCCCCGCGCCCGCGAACGACAACCGCGTCGCCGAGCTTGCCCGGGCGGTCCGGCGCTGGCGATGGACCGCGGCGGGTGCCGGCGCCCTGGCGGCGGGTCTCGCCCTGTTCATCTTCCTGGGCGAGGTCGCGGGCCTGCGACCCGGCGCGCCGCAGTCGCGTTACCTCGCCGTCGTGAACCGGGGCGGCGAGGCGCCCGCCCTCCTGATCAGCATCGACGTGGCCGCCGGGACGGCGCAGGTGCGCCCCGTCGGCGCCGAGGCGCCGGCCGGCAAGAGCCTCGAGCTCTGGTATGTCGGTGCGGGACAGGCGCCGAAATCGCTGGGCGTGATCGGGACGGAGGCCAAGCGCCTTCCCCTGCCGGCCGCCTCCGACCCGGCGGGCCTGTCGGAAGGCCTCTTCGCCGTCTCGGTCGAGCCCCCGGGCGGCTCGCCGACCGGCGCCGCGACGGGGCCCGTCGTCTACACGGGCAAGCTGATCCGGGAGTGACGGCGCAGGCTCGCGCGACCGTCCGGGACTGAAACGCCGATGCCGCGCCTTGCCGCCAACCTGAGCCTGCTCTTCACCGAGCTTGCGTTCCTCGACCGCTTCGCGGCGGCCGCCGAGGCCGGCTTCGCGGTCGTGGAGTTCCTGTTCCCCTACGAGCACCCGCCAGAGGCGATCGCGGAGCGGCTTCGGGCGAACCGGCTCGAGCTCGCCATCTTCAACCTGCCGCCCGGGGATTGGGCGGCCGGCGAGCGCGGCCTCGCCGCCCTGCCCGACCGCTTCGACGAGATGGCCCGCGGCGTCGAGACCGCCCTGGCCTATGCGGCGGCCACGGGCGTCCGGCGCCTTCACCTCATGGCGGGGCTCGCCGACCGGCGGGACCCGGCGGCGCGGCAGGCCTATGGCCGTGCTCTGCGCCACGCGGCGACGTGGCTCGCCGCGAACGGCATCGATCTCCTGATCGAGCCGATCAACGCCCGCAGCATGCCGGGCTACTTCCTGGATGATTTCGACGCCGCCGCGGATCTCGTCGCGGGGATGCAGGCCGAAGGCGTCGCCAACATCCGGCTCCAGTTCGACATCTTCCACTGCCAGATCCTGCACGGGGACGTGACGACCCGGCTCGCGCGCCTGATGCCCTTGATCGGGCACGTGCAGATCGCGAGCGTGCCCCATCGGGCCGAGCCCGGCACGGGCGAGCTGAACGACGCCTTCGTCCTCGCGGCGCTCGACCGGCTCGGCTATGCCGGCTTCGTCGGCTGCGAGTACCATCCGCGGCAGGGCACGCGGGCCGGACTCGCCTGGCTGGCGCCGTATCTGGACGCGTCGCGGGGGTGATGCCGGGCGCCGGTCGATCGCATCGGTCATGCGCCTCCCAACCCTCGGCGCGCGGTCATGGCGTTCCCGAATCACCTGGTCGCTATGCGCGGGAGCTGCGACGGAACTCCCTCTCCCAGGGGGAGAGGGTTGGGGTGAGGGGAGTAGATTCTCCGGAGAGGGCACGCCCCTCACCCTGTCCCTCTCCCCCTAGGAGAGGGGACCTGCGGGTCACGCGGCGAGCCTTGATGATGGTCACCAGCCTTCTCGACCTGAGTTGCGTGAACCCGATCGCGCAACTGGACGAGCCACACGACTTCGGCTCCGCGCGCTGCGAGC
>NZ_BPQP01000025.1 GCF_022179305.1 Methylobacterium iners | reverse complement strand
GTCATCGTTAATCAATCAATTATTCCAAAGAATTTCGCTTGCCCCAGCGAGTAGATCTTCAGGAGCTTGGCGGAAAGCTCTTCTGCTCTGAGCTACGTCGCAGGGGCCGCTTCGACCGCCTCCTGAGTTTTTCAACACAATCGGTCGAGAGCAGAAGTTCAGCCCACCTGAGCCCAGTGTCCGCTAAGGGCACGAAGCCGTCGTGAGCGGGACTTCCGCAATGAACCGGAAGCGGAAGCTTACTGTTGGGTCAGCCGACTTCCGGTGCGGGGCAAAGCTCAAAAGGCCAAATAATTACAGCATCTTAGCAAACGAATTGGCTCCCCGAGCAGATCTAGAATAATCGTGTCTGTTCAAGGTCATTTGCCCCGCACCTAGGGCGAATAGTGCCATTGAGCCGTAACGGTTATTTTCAGCGTGCCCCGCACCTATCCACCTCGATCCTGGAGGTGAGTGCTGTCCGAAATTCAGTCACGGCTGTCGGGGATTCGCCCCCTAGGAAGTCCTGCCACCACTCAAGCGAGTGGCGGGTTTCCTAGCTCGGTCACGAGATTGCTCAATATGTCGGACATCGTTCTCACCTGCTGCATTATGATACGCCCCGAAGCGTTCGCCGTTGCGCAAGCAGCAAGGTGAGGATCGGCTGTCGCGGCCTTGAGCGGCGCCGGCATGCCCTTCGCGGCTGCAACACCCTGCGTCGGGATCCCTAGGATCCCGACGAGGTGGCGAACGCTAGAAGCCGTGTGCCTGCCTCAACACCTCAGCAGCTCGCTCGCCGATCACCGCGCAGGGCGCCTGGGTGTTGCCAGTGGTCACCCGCGGCATGATCGATCCGTCCGCCACCCGTAGGGCGTCGACCCCGTAGACTTGGAGCCGTGCGTCCACCACTGACATCTCGTCCTGCCCCATCTTGGCGGTGCAGCTCTGGTGCCAGTAGGTGACGGCGGCGTCGCGCACGTAGTCGCGCAGCGCTTCGTGCGATATGTCGCCGGGCATGGCCTCGGCCCGCACGAAGGGCCGAAATGCCTGCGCATTGCCGAGGTCCCGGCAAAACTCGACGCAGGCGAGTGCCGTCGTCACATCGCTGGGGTCCGACAGGAAGTTCGCCTCGATCACCATCGGCGCGAGAGGATCGGCGCTCTGCAGGCGCAGGCGGCCACGACTGGCAGGTTGGGCGAGGCCTGCGAACATCGTCCAGCCGTGTGCTGGCACCCCGCGCGCTGCCGTCCGATCGCTTGGAACCGGGAACTCGACCTGGCAGAACAACAGGTCGGGCGCGTCGAGCTCGGGCCGGCTCTTCCAGTACATCGTGGCTTCGCTGCCGCTGTTTCGTGGAGCGATCGGCTCCAAATACTCCCAGGTACAGCCGAAGGACACGTGGTCTTGGAGGTTCCGCCCGACGCCGGGCAGGTGCTGCACTACCGGGATCCCAAACCGCTCCAGTTCCGCACGATCTCCGATCCCCGAATGCATCAAGACCTTGGGTGTGTTGATCGCGCCCAGCGAGAGCACCACCTCGACGCGAGCGGCGACCGCCTTCACCTCACCCTCGTGAACGAAGTCGACTCCTGTCGCGCGACGGCCGTCGAACGTCACGCGACGTACAAGGGCCTCTGTAAGGACCGTTAGGTTCGGGCGGTCGAGCCATGGATGGACATAGGCACGGTAAAGCGAGTGCCGCCGACCATTCCGGACCAACATGTCGGTGATGGCCGCTCCACCGGGACCCTCCATCATGCGCCCGTTGGGATTGTCGAACGTCGGGACGCCGATCTCCCGCGCCGCGTCCAGCATCGCCAGCGCTACCGGGCTCGGATCGGGGGCCGGCTGCACCCAGACGGGCCCATTGCTCCCGCGGTGCGTAAGATCGGGCGTTCCTCTCCAGTTCTCGATGCGCCGATAGATGTCGAGCACATTGTTGTAGCCCCAGGCCGGGTCGCTCGCCTCCGATGCGAAGAAGTCCCAGTCGCTGCGGTGCCCGCGCGCCCAAACCATCACGTTGATGCTGGAGCCACCGCCGAGCCCCTTACCCATCGACAGTGAGAGTTCGCGTCCGTTCAAGTGGGGGTTCGGCTCCGCACGGAACCCCCAATCCCGCTCACCCCCTAGGTTTGTTGGCCAGAGGGCTGGGTCGAGCACCGACTCGGCCTCGTCGCTGCCGCCCGCCTCGAGCAGCAGAACCCGGACTTCGGGATTCTCAGCCAAGCGCCGGGCCACGACGGAGCCCGACGCGCCAGCGCCGCAGACGACGAAGTCGTAGACCGGTTGAAGATCGGCGGTCAGACGCGCCTGGTTCTCGCGCGCTCGCCAGGAGAAATCATGGTCATCGGAGGAGGCGACCTGGCTCATGATCTGAAAATTCCTTCTCGCATCGAACGAAGATCGTTCGCGTGGCGCTTGCCGATCGCCGCAGGAATCGCGGTTCGGATGGACGCACCCCAAGGCGACGGAGGAACCGTAGCCGTGAAGCGCGCTCCTAATATCAATTATATCAAATCTATCAAGTCTGCTTGTTTTCGGTCCTGAGATCGATCAAGGTAGTGAGGCCCCTACGGTACGGGCGCGCATGCACCCACCCACGAAGGAGCCAGGGGACGAGGACCAAGGGAATGACGGACCGAGAGATCCTGACCACAGCAGACACGGCGAAGTTGCTCGGCGTCTCGGTGCGGACGGCCCAGCTCCTCATTGAGGGAGGTTCGGTGCCATCTTGGAAGACGCCCGGCGGGCACCGCCGCGTCTACCGGAGCGACATCGAGGCCCTCATCGAAGGCCGCTCGTCAGGCGGGGCGTCGCCGTCCGCCACCGTCGTGATCGTCGCGCCGCCAGATCGCGGAGCACTCTATCGGCGACTGTTCGAGGGCACCGCCGAGTGCGCGGCGGAAATCCACGAGGATCCGCACACGGCGCTGTTCGCGATCGCTTCTATCCGCCCGCACGCGGTGCTCGTGGACCTCGCGGACGGGAACATTGAGCGTCTGACGCTCCTACGCAGTCTCGATCGAAACCCGGCGCTGGGGCACAGCCGGATCCTAGCCGTTGGGTCGCCTGCGCCATTCGCAGACGGGACTGGGCGGGTAATTTATCTCGACACCCCTGATTACGCCCTCGAATCAGTGCGCCGATCGCTCGCGGAAGCCGCGCCGGTTGCCTCGCCAGCGACCGGCCTGCCCTTTCCGATCGCGCTGAACGAGGGCCAGAGGCTCGTGGCCATGGAGCGCCTGGGGCTGCTAGACACCGCGCCCGAGGAGGCGTTCGACAGGCTGACCTGGCTGGCTGCCCGAACCCTGGAGGCGCCGATCTCTCTGATTACGCTGCTGACACCCACGCGCCAGTGGTTCAAGTCCCGCTTCGGGCTTGAACTGCAGGAGACGCCGCGGAGCTGGGCTTTCTGCAACTATAGCATCCTGCAGAAGGGCGTCTTCTCCGTCGAGGATTTGGCCTGCGATCCGCGTTTTGCTGACAATCCCGCCGTGGCGGGGGATCCCAGCTTCCGCTTCTATGCCGGTGCGCCGATCTTGGACAACGAAGGCCATGCCGTCGGTTCCTTGTGCGTGATAGACTTCGAGCGTCGGACGCTCGGCGCACAACAGGCAGAGGCGCTCCGGGCTTTGGCTGCCATGGCCTCAACGGAGGTGCGCCTCCGCGCCACCGAGCGCCAGCTGCGCGACTCTCTCCGTCGCACGGAGCGGCAGCAAGCGCCCAGTCGAACCTGATCAGCTCACATTCACCCGGCGGCTGGTGGGCAGTGCTTCTCTTGGACCGTGACGATCACGACCTCTGCCTCAGCCGCGACCTAAAAGCCGTACACGTCTTTCTCATGGGACGCACCGCCGGGCGGACGAGCCACCGACTTGCAAGCGGTTACACCGTTGATGTCGTGCAGCCGTCGATGTCACACTCCGCGCCGTGGACGACAGAGGCCCGCTTCGAGGCGAGGAAGGCGATGAGCTCGGCTACCCCGTCAGGACTCGCGGGGAGCCCCAGCGGAATCCCTCCGAGCTCCCGGAGAAGGCTATTCCGAACTTCCTTCGGGGTGCTGCCGTGTAGATCCAACCTGACGACACGACGTTGACCCGTACACCTTTTAGGCCGAGCTCCTTGGAGAGAGTTTTGCTGTAGCTGGTGAGCGCCGCATTTGCCGCCGCATAGGCGGTCGTGGACGCCCTGTTGAGGTGAACGCACTCTGCCCTCAACGGTGGTTGATCTCTGTGATCTGAGTGACGAATACCCGAGCGCTCACCTTGCCTCGAAAGATGTTACAGCGGAGGTGGGTCGCGCCGCAGCCAAACCTCGATTGGCTGAGCGCGTCCACGGATGGCCGCGGTCTGTTGCTCGTCGAAGATTTCGTCCGGCGTATCGATACCGGCGGCTTTCAGGAGATCGGCACTCACGGCGAGTCGCGACGCTCTCTCAGAAGCCACCGCTAGGAGGCGGCTCGCGACATTGACCGTATCGCCCGTCGCCGTGATGTGCTGATTGGTGTCACTGCCGAGGCGAGAGAGGATTGCGGGCCCGTAATGGGCGCCGATGCGCACATCGAGCGCGCGTCCTGCGCCTGCCAGCTCAAGGTCGCGCGCAATCCAATCCCGGGTGCGTCGGATGAGGTCACTGGTTGCCCGCACGGCGTTTTCCGCACAGGCCGGATCGGGATCCAGTGCGCCGAACACGACCATCGCACCGTCGCCCATGAAGTTGACGACGAGACCTCCGTGTGACGACGCGGTCTCGTCCACGAGATCGTGGAACGTCTTGAGGATCGTGCGGGTGCGTACCGGGCCAAGGCGCTCACTCTGGCGGGTGAAGCCGGAGAGATCGATGAACAGCACCGGGATCGCGCGCGCGAGGGGCTCAGCCAGATAGGTTGGGTCCCAGGTGAGTCGATCCGCGAGTGCTGCGGGCTGCAGCTGGCGCAGGGCCTGTTCCGATTGCGCCAGCCGCACGCCTCGGTGGCGATCCAGAGTCTGCCGCCCCACTGCACACAGAAGCGCTGGTAGTCCAACAGCTGCAAGCGGGAGGGCGGCGCTCAACCAGATGCCACGGCTGAAAGCGACAGTGCCCACGGCAAACCATGAACCCAGCAAAAGCATCACAAGGATGGTCGCTGGGACCGGGGGAGCTAACGCGATCAGAAGCACAGCAGCGCCCGCGAGAACCATGGCCGCTAAAGCGTCGAGCCGCCGCACGCGTGTATCGCGCACCAGGCCGTCACCCGTGGTCAGGTGGGCGACACCGGTCGCAAGGAGTTCGACACCCGGCATCACGGGATCGAACGTCGTGGCAAAGGTGTCGCTGCCTGCAAGTGCCGTCGCGCCAATTAAGACAATGCGGTCGGTCAGAGCTGCGACTGGTGTCGTACCATCGAGAATTGCGGCGGCGCTAAGGGTCTGGATCGTGCGCCGCGGCCCGTAGAGGCGAAGGGGAAGATGATAGCCGAGATCGAGCGGGATGACAGCAGAGCCGATCCGGACCTGTCCCTCGCTCAGGACCGGATCGCTTCGGGCTGCCAGGGCCGCAGTGCGCAGGACGAAAGCCGTGGCCATGCCCTTATCCGTCCTGGTGACAAGAGGAAGGTGCCTCGGCACGCCCGCCGCGTCCTCGGAGACATTGACGAGCCCCGTCAGCGCGGTCGCGCCGATCCCCGATATCGGCTGGTGCACGGCGGTTGCGACCGGGATACCATCCTCGTTCATGACGTCGTCGAAAACGGCCGCCGCCGCTAACACGGCCGGCACTTTGGCAAGGGCGGAGGAGAGGGCACGATCCGCCTCCGGCTGCCGCCCGTCTTCCAGGAACAGAACATCTACGGCGAGCGCGCGCGGGCGGGCGGTGGTGATCGTCTCGATCAACCGCGCCATCGTTGCGCGCGAGATGGGGAAGCCTCCTTCCCGGCGGACGATCTCGTCGTCGATGGCGACGATCACGATAGCTCCAGGAGGCGTGCGCGGACCGGCCAGCCGCATGCGCAGGTCTGTCATGGCCGCTTCGAGGTGGTCGAGAGGCGTTGCCCGTCCGGCGATGTGCAGATGGGCGAGCCAGCCGCTCCAACCAAGCGCGGCCGCCAACACAAGGAGGGTGAAGCGCTGGGTCATCCAACGGCGGTTCGAGATTGGCTCACGCCCCCGCATCAGGCCAGCTGCCCTCACCGCCCGAAGCGTTCGAGCAAACCTCTGACTCGTTCCGGTGGCCACCGCTGCACGTTCAAGGCGCCCTGATCTCCATCGACATCGGCGCCCTCACCCGGGGCCAGCGTGACAGAAACGCCCAGTGCGTTGCGACGCGCGACGACGACGCGGCCGCGAGACACGAACACCGCTGTTTTGGTGGCGGTTACATCAACGGCGTAGACCGTGCCGCGCACGGAGGCAATCGCGTGGGGCGTGAGGATCTGGAAGCCGCCCTTCTGGGGACGCGAGCGGGGCGGCAAGGTCACCAGAACAGCGCGGCCGCCAATCTCGGCTCCCTCCAATTGCCCGTCGCCATTCCGATCGATCGGCCGCAGCGTGGCCGACTGCTCGGTTTCGAGCGAAAGACCATCCGTGCAATGAAGGATCCGCAGTGGCGGATCGAAGCGTGTCGTTTCTGTGCAGCGTGTCTGTGCAAGAGCAATATCGGGGATGACGCTGGCGGCGAGTGCGGCCGCGACTCGTGCCAAATTTTTCATGGTGTGGATCCCTTCTGCCGCCTCAAATCCGGGACGGCCTGTCAAGGACCGCCAGACGTTGTGCGAACTTCACATTCAAGCGTGATCGCCCAAGATCGATGATGCCGGACCGACGCCAATCCTGAAGAACGCGGTTTGCGCTTTCCCGCGCCGCGCCAACGTAAGCGGCAAGCTCCCGCTGCGTCACCTGAAGCTCGTTAAAGGGGCGCGGGGAGTGCCATTTCTGCGTATGCCGATCGCAGGTGTCAGGTTGCCAAATTCGATCAAGAGCGTCGGTCCGTAGCCGCGCCAGACGTGGATGACAACTAATCCCTTTGCTGATTCCCGGAAGTGCTGGATCCAGTCCCTCATGCCCCGGATCATGCCGGAGCCGAAAAGGTCTGCAAACCACACAAGTGAGACGTTGGCCGGCGGCGGCTATGGGTGGAAAGCGGACTTTGGCTCGTCGACCCGAAGCGGACGTTCCGCCTCGACCCGAACTTGCCGCAGACGCGCGGCTGCACGGCCCGCAAGCGGGCGTTCTGAGAGCGCCGGTTGTGGTGGCGAGGCGGAGGATCCAAGCGTTGCCTCTCGCCGCTCCGTACTCCCACGACGCTCGCCTTCGTCAGTCGCATCATCTAGTTCTAAACAGAGGCAGACGCCTCTCCCGGCTGGCGGGAACGGCTGGAGCACCGCATGAGCGTGTTGGACACGCGCAACCGCCTGCTGCAGGCGTTGCCGCCGGACGCACCTCGGTCAACCTGTACTTCCCCCGCTCCAACGAACCGGCGGGCGAGGAGACGGAAACCGTATCAGTCGGTAACCTGCCTCTGCGTCGTGCCGGTGACGGCGAGACCGTCCTGCTCGTGGAGGACGACGAGCAGGTGCTCGGCATGGCCGTCGAAAGCCTGGAGGAACTTCGCTACCGGGTAATCGTCGCACGAAACGCCACGGAGGCGCTGGAACACCTCCGGGGTGTCGAGCGCATCGATATCCTGTTCTCGGACGTGGTGATGCCCGGTCGCATGAACGGGTCGCAGCTCGCCGTCGAGGCGGCGCGGGTGCGGCCGGGCCTCAAGATCCTGCTGACCTCCGGCTACGTCGCTAACCTCGATGAGGGACAGGTCATCGGCGGCGGCGAGTTGCCAGTCCTCAACAAGCCTTACCGCCGCGACGAACTCGCCCGCTCCCTCCGACTTGTCCTAGGAGGTGGAAACTGACGAGGTTTTCCCGCGGCGAGATGAGACGGCCCACTGTCCGGAGCTACTCGTGCCGACCCGATCCCCAATTCATTACGAACCTACCCTGGAAACCGTGCAGGCCGACGAGGATCAGGTCCACGCCGGCATGGTCGAGCAGTTCGCCAAGATACAGACCATCACGCTCAAGGATTACGGCCATGCCGTCCGAGGCGTCCACGCCAAGGGGCATGGCCTTCTGACAGGTTCGCTTGAGGTCTTGCCTGGCCTACCGCCCCATCTTGCTCAGGGTCTGGCCGCCACCCCCGGGACACACGAGGTCGTGCTGCGGTTCTCCACCAACCCAGGCGACATCCTCGACGACAGCGTCTCGACGCCCCGCGGCCTTGCTGTCAAAGTCCTTGGCGTCGAGGGCGAGCGGCTGCCAGGGGCGGGGGGCCAAGACCCAGGACTTCGTGATGGCCAACGCCCCGGCCTTCATCGCCCCGGATGCCAAGTCCTTCCTCGGGACGACGAGGAAGGTTCGAGACCAAGAGCCACGACGTTCGTCACTGATTGGATGACACCTTCGACGGCGACGCCATTTTAACCCCGTCCGGCTCGCGCCGCGGCGGGCTATTTCATTGGCGATTATACCGTTCGCACCTACAGCCCGCGACGGCTTGGCGCGCAGTAGAGTTGCGGAAAGCGATCATAGGCTGTCTCGCGAGTCAGCGAATCAGTCGAGTATCCTGTGATCACCGGATGAACAATCCTGAGGTTCGGTGACCGAGAGATCTTTGCGCTCCCGCCTCGACAAAGGAACCGCAGGTATGAGCGAGCACGTCTCTCAGCACTGGGACGTTCTGGTGCCGCGACCGCACCTATCGTATCGCGTTCACTTCCTTAACCCAGACGGCAGGGTTCTACGCGTCAAAACCCTTGAAGCGTCAAATGACAGTGAGGCGATCCAGCTCACCCTCGGCTTGATGGACGGGCGGGCTCTCGATCTCTGGCACGGCTTGCGCTTTATCAATAGCTTCCCCGACCCTGGATGAAGGATAAGCGATAGGCGAAAACAGCGGCGATCATGCCGCCTGCAGGGACAGGCTTGTTGATCTGAACATCGCGTCCATCATGGAAGCGGCGCGCGTCATAGGACCTGAGGCGGAAGTGCATAGCGTGGTCAGCCTCGCTCCGTGCTCTCGACCGGATCGGCAGCGATCCGCGCTGCACTACGCACGAGGGCGAGGACCTCGCGTCGGAGCCCAACGTCCTCGATAGCCGCGAAGGCTTGCAGCAGATCCACGGCGCCGGTCGTACCGAGGAAGGCGAAGGCTTCGCCCATATCTCCGCTAGCCTCAGCCTCGTCGAACAGCACCGAGACGGGGACGTCGAGAGCGCGGGCGATCTCCTGCAATCGGCTTGCGCTTACGCGGTTCTTGCCCTTCTCGTACTTCTGGACCTGCTGGAAGCTGACGCCGATGGCAGTGGCGAGCGTGGTCTGGCTTATGCCTTTGCTCTCGCGGAGCGCCCGAATGCGCTGGCCCACGGTGCGATCGACGTCGATGGCAGATATCGTTGGCATGGCAGCTCCTCGCGATGACCGGCTGAAACACCGGAGCTAGCGGCGATCGAAGCCGCGGGGGCGCGGTTGCTGTTCCTCCCGCCCTACAGCCCCGACTTCAACCCGGTCGAGATGGCCTTCTCCAAGCTCAAGGCGGGCTTGCGCAAGGCGGCCGCGCGCACCGTCGAGGGACTGTGGGCGGCCATCGGGCGGCTCATCGAGACCGTCACGCCCGCAGAGTGCGCCAACTGCTTCGCCGCCCCAGGATACGAACCAGATTAAACCGAAAACGCTCTAGACGGCTCGGCAGCCATTCTTGCCAGTGCAGGACTTGGGATCCACGCACTCTGGCCCGTCAGCGAATTTCAGTTTTGCGCAGCAATGTAACGTCATGCAGGGTCGCCGGTCATCTCGCCTGCGCTCCACTTCGGCCAGCCGAGTCACACTCGCGCGCTAAACGCGTATCCTCCGATAGGACGTTCCGCATGCCTCAGGGCCGAGACACGCGGGGCGTACAACGAGATTGAGCGTACAGTCGAATTGAGGGCAAAATTCTCTCAAGCCGCGTGGCTTCCTTTCAGCCTACGAACCGGCAGTGGCACAGGCCCATGAAGCGTTCTTCGCTCCGGCATGCAGACTGGCCTTTGCTTAGGAGCGAACTGCGAACGCTCGGATCTACAGACGAGCAGTTCCTGTGAGGCTTGGAAAGTCTCGCAATTATGCTTTGTTGATGTACTCGCGCATGGCCTGCTGCTCCGCTTCGATCGCGGCAAGGCGGCGTTTGACCACGTCGCCAATGGAGACCACCCCCATCAGCTTGCCGTTCTCGCAGACGGGCAGATGGCGAAAGCGCGCCTCCGTCATCAGCTGCATGATTTCGTCGTTCGTGGCCTCACGCTGGCAGGTGACGACGTCAGGGGTCATGTACTGGGAGATAGGCGCATCGAGCGCTGCGGCACCCTGATGCGCCACGGCGCGCATGATATCGCGCTCCGAGATGATGCCCACCACACTCTGGTCCTCGTCGGTGACGATGAGGGCACCGATGCCCTTCTCAGCGAGGAGGTGAATGGCTTCGCCGAGAGTGTGCTCGGGTGCCACCGTGACGACGGAGGAGCCCTTCTCAGCAAGAATATGAGCAACGGTCATGAGTGTTCCTCCTGCGAGTGACAGGCGCTCCCTCACCCCAAGGTGCACCAAGTGATGACAGGCCGTAGAAGTGCGGCCTCGGTGCTTAGAAGAACGCCTGCCGGTTTAAGCCGGACAGCTCGGCGTCTCGGCGGGCCAGCGGAGCCCTACAAGCGGCCATCACCTCGCGTAGGTCTTCGACGGACTGCTCAGCCTCTGCCAGCGTCAGGAACCCAGAGCGGCAGTGGACAGAGCCGGAGGCTGAGACAGCCTCGACTGCGAACCGTCCATCAGGGCAGTCGATGATGCTGTAGATCACTGGCTGCGCCATTCACCACCCTGACTACGCTGCCCTGCAAACGTGGGGCGAAACGTGAGTGCCCTAGAAATCGATCCCTCGTACCTTTTACATAGGACATCACCAGCAGCCTTCAGCCTTTGGAGCGCGCAGCCGAGAGAGTAATGCTTGGCTTCTTCCCAACAGACCCTGCTGGACTGATGCTTCCAGCAGTTCGTGCGTAACCGGCATAGGGGCCTGAACGCTTACACTGCGCCCAGCGTTCTACCTGGCCTAGCCCCAAGGCTCACAACAAGATGGAGGAACCCTCATGCGTATGCGCACCGTGTTGCCGTTCGTCGGCCTGCTCACGCTGGCTGCTTGTCAGGATGAGAAGAAGGCTGAGGCACCCAAAACCACAAACCCACCTGCGGCGAGTACAGCGGCCCCGACTACCCCAGCAGGAACTCCGACCACGCCGGTCGTGCCTGCCCCGACGAACAAGCCAGCAGGTCAGTGATCAGGAGTTGAGACACCGCGGCACAAAGAAGCCCCGGCAGTATTCTGCTGCCGGGGTCCCGTCGGACGAGCGACGCAGCCTCGTCCATCAAGTAAGCTTCGCTCAGCCGGAGATCACATCCACGATCTCGTAGGTGTCAGGATCGATGATGACGATGTCGTCGCGGACTAGGACGAAGCGGTAGCTCCGATACGCCGGAACCAAGCTCAGGATGGCCGGTGGCAGCGGGTTCAGCGTGACCGAGCGCGGAATGGCCGTGCCCACGCTCAGGCTGAAGTTTACGTTGGTGACAGGCGACACACCGCTGCGGGTGATCGTCTGCCGGAACTCCGTGCGCTTGGCAGTGTCGAGGCGACTGACAGCGCCACGCGCTTCGGTGCGGCTACCTTGCTCGGTGGTACGCTCGCCCCGAGTACCAGCCCCGTCACGGCCACCGCGCTCATTGGCGCCGTCAGTCCTCCCAGTACCGGACTCTCGGCCGCCGGTTCGCTCTGAGCCTCTTCCGGAGCCGCTGCGGTCGACGGCACCACCACGCTCGCCTCCACCGTCGCGCTGCGATGCGCCGCTCCCAGCACCAGCACCGCCCTCGCCACTGCGTGCCCCGGCACCACTCTCCCCGCCGCGTGCGCCAGCAGCTCCGCCCGTCTCACCGCGTGTTCCAGCTCCACCACCAGCACCGCCGGTCTCACCGCGCGTCCCTGCGCCACCGCCAGCTCCGGCACCACCCGTATTCATGCTGCCGCCTCCGGCAGCGCCAGCAGCCGACCCTGCTCCACCTCCCGAACCTGCGCCTCCACCGACTCCGCCTGCGCCTCCTCCTGCACCAGCACCGCCCCCACCAGCGCCACCCCCGCCAGCGCCTTGGGCCAGGGCTGTTGCGGCTCCGAGCATCAGAATGGCAGCGGTCGCTGTACCTCGAAGGAACTTGTTCATGGCAGTTTACTCCCGTGTTCCAGGGCTCGCCTGATGATGCGGTTAGCGTGAGCGCCACCTGGGGGCGAGAAACGAGCAGTGAGAGAAAAGCGTTCCTTGTCCGGTGCTTAGCTTGACCGGGGACGCGCGCCTGCTGCTTTCCTGATGAGGATGCTTCAGTGCGGCCGGCCATCTGTGCGCAGGCAGCCGTGTCGATGATTGGCAACACGCTTCGTTAGGGGGCGCTCCCCATTCCTCTCCCGCACGCTCCCACGAGATCCCTTGACCATCCCTGAAGCAGTCGTGGAGCAAGGAAGCGGACTAGGTGATGCAAGCTGATCAAGTTGGTGCGGCGCTCCCTCACGTGGATCACCGGTCGCTACCTGTGACGCACGAACTCCCGCGGCAGGTGCAGGACCATCTCGGCGCGGAGCTGAAGGAGCTCTACGCTTCGCTGATTGTTGAGGAGCAACCGCGCCGCTTCCTCGATCTGATCACCCAGTTCGATGCCGCCCTCGCTACGGACGGAATAGCACTCACCTCTGACTTCCGCAGTGACCTTGTGGCAGCACTACCAGGCCTTCGGGCGTTTGCCCTCTCGCTAAGTAACAGCCCAACTCAAGCGGACGATCTTCTCCAAGAGACGCTGTTGAAGGCATGGCAGCACCAGAGCAGCTTCCAGGCGGGCACCAACTTTATGGCTTGGCTGTGCACCATCATGCGCAACCACTTCTACAGTGTTTGCCGGAAGCGTAAGCGCGAGGTCGAGGATGCGGACGGGGTTCATGCGGGCACGCTGATCATGTTGCCGTCCCAGGAGCATCGCGTCGAGCTGCAGCAGGTCTGGACGACCCTTGCCAAGCTGCCGCCACTCCAGCGTGAGGCTCTGCTGCTCGTGGGTGCACAAGGTTTGACCTACGAGGCCGCAGCCGAGGTCATGGGCTGCCAAGTTGGCACCGCAAAGAGCCGGGTGTGCCGTGCGCGCGCATACCTTGCTGGGTCTCTTGGAATGGCGGACGATCGGCTGACAGCCTGAAGTGTACCAACTCGGCCGTCACAGTTAAGTCCGCTCACGGTAGAGATCACTCCGAGCGTGGCGGTCTTAGGCGCTCTGCGAAAGTGAAGTTGTTCGCCCGACTTCGCCGCATCGGTTTAAGCAGGTGCTAAGGTCGGATCAGGCAGGCTGCGACGCTGCGCCGGCCTGCCCGGCTCGCCGTCGAGTGCGGTCGGATCGGTTGACCTATTGGACCGGCCGCACTCGAACGCCCGCAGCGACGCTGCCCCGGTCGGTGAGGGTTGCACCAGGAGGCTGCAAAGCTCTGCATGCTCGGGTCAGCTCCGAGCCGGTGGTTCCAGCCGCCAGCCCGTGATCAGATCTCGCGGCGGGCCTTGTTGTTGGCTGCGCTGAGACTGCGTTAGCTACCGCGGATGGAACCCGACCCCACAGTCAGTCACCTCGTCTCCACAGGCACGATCAGCAACGCAGACGTTGAGGCAGCCGTGACGGCTTACCTGGCGGCGCCTGACCCAGGGATCGTGCCCCTGAGTGCCGGCTATGAGGTCGACATCACCGCTGCCATTGCCGCGCATGCCTTTGCGAAGAAGTTCCTCAACAGTGGCAGGACGGGCAAGGCTGCGGTCAGGGCTGCAGTTCGCAGTGCGACGCTGGCGGCTCAAGCGATGCGCCGATGACAGGCTTGGAGACCACCTTCATCCTAATTGGCCTGTTCGCCTTCATCGCCGCCATTGCTTACGCTGCCGAGGGCGGACCAGTTTGGATGATCGCGGCCGTCATCATCGCGGGCATCGCTGCCATCGTTCGATGGCGCGTTCGATGAACGCCAGCAGGCGAGGTACGCACGGCGATCCTGCTGGCTCGGCCGGTGAAGGCGTGATTAGGTCTGATTGACTTCAGACCGGCTGTTTGGCTTTAGGCGCTGAGGCTCTTCTGGGTTGATTGATCCGTCGACGTGGGTGTTAGGGGGTTGCTGACGCAAGGCTTCGGCTTGCCGATCCGCCTCTACTTGCCGCGGCCCTCGGTCCGAGATGGTGATCTGCTTGCCGGTTTTGGGATTGAAGACGCGCATCGCCGCTGTGCCTGGGTGAAATCAACCGAGTCTGTAAACGCTAGCGGTAGCGGCCAAGCACCACAGAACTACCGCCTCGCAGGATCGTCACGGACACTCTCGCGCTGATCTTACTAAGGCGTCGTCAGGAGCCGATGCTTGTCGAGGACCACAACGAGCACGCGTTCCCAGAACGGCGCGCAGCAGACTCGCCCCAGTACCTCCAGGCCTGCTAAGCTACGCTGAAACGCACGGCATGGGGTCGGTGCAGTGATCGAAGCGGTTCCGGCAACTCCTACCCAGACCCTCGCACTTCGCGAGGCCATCCAGGTTCTTCGAGCTGCGGGCCTGCGCGTCGTCGCGGCGGCTGAGCGGCCGGGCTTCTTCTGCGTCAATGAAGGGCCAGCGCAGTCCGCCGAACAACTCATTTCTCTCGCGTGGGTGCACCGGCTGATGCCGCCAGGAGGCAGGAAGCAGTAGTGGCGGACCATACCTTCGGCGACCTTGCGAGGGTCGGGGTGATTGCGGACGACGCGCCTTGTGGAGCAGGGTCACTGCGCCAAGATCTTCAAGACGGCCGGCACCTACTACCTGATCTGACGCGACCTTCGCATCGAACATCGGGATTTCAGCCCGCCCGGCTCGCGTCGCGGTTGGCTTTTTCGCGTGCTGAGTTAAGCCCGGCTTAGCGCTGGACACGCCGACTCCGTTCGCTGGCCATCAACATCGCCGTCACAAGGCCGCTCAGGAGCGTTCCGCCGACCGTGATGAGCAGGAAATCCTCGCCGAAGGCATTGGGCAAAGGTCGGCGCATCACCAGCGGCCAGACCTCCGCACAGAAGGCTACGCCGGCAGGCAAGAACACCAGCATACAAAGTGGAAGGAACAGCCAGTGGGGCATGTCGCTCGGCCTCAGGTTTGCCTAGAAGCTACCACTCAGCGGATCCGGAGCGGCATCCTGAGCACCGAGCTCGCCTTCAGCGCCAGCCAGACCTCGCAAGTCGGAAACCGAGATTTCTTGTCCCTCAGAGTTCGAGATCCTGACGTGGTAGCCGTTCGCCTCAGCGCTGGTGACTTCCGCAAGGGCGGCCTTGGCCGTCTCAGCTCTGACAGCGATGGTTGGCGCCTCACGATTTGAGAGGTTTGCGCCAGCGATGACGTACGCCATGAGGCCTCCTGCCTGCTCAGCCTCATGGCGCTCAAGACAGCTCAGGCAATGTGCCTCCTCGATCTTGCTCGGAAAAGAGGCGTGATGCCGACGAGCGACTGATCACTCCTTCACGTCTGCGCTCGTCATGATCGTCAGGCCATTCTGGTCGGTGATGGCAAACAGCACTGTGATAGGGTCACGACCCAAGCTCGCGATGTGGGCGGCTGCCGCATCTTTGGCTTCGCCGATCGTGTCGAACATGTCGGGCAGCAGATACATCGGTATCCCGGCATCCTCATCGAAGGAGGGCAGATCAGCCAACGTGATTTCGACCGAGTAGGGCATGGTGACAGAATGACATCCAGGCCTGCTCCAACCAAGAGCAGGCTCGCCGTACTGTCAGGCATCGCCCCAACATCATCACCACATCAGCCAACCCGCTATGATGCGGCCATGAGCAACGTGATTCGACCAACCTTCGGGCGTAGTGAGGCCTCCGAAAGATCGGCGCCATCCTCTCCCAGGGCGTATGTTCTGCTTCGCGTGTTCGGGGACGTCGCTGGGTACGCTGTCGCTCTGATCCGTGATGAGGCCGTCCAGGAAGGCCCGGTCGTCAGGATCGTGGTGGGTGCGCTGACTTCAAACGAGGTCGAGCCGGTGGCGACCTACCCTTCTACGCCGGACGGCGAGGCAGACGCTGAGGCTGCAGCTTTCGCGATCCTACGAACGCTGGAGTTGCTTGCCGCCCGCAGTACCCTGCCGGACCCTGCTTGACGGCTTAGTGGCCGAGGAGCGTTGCCGTGCGTTACACCAAGTACCTGAAGGCGAAAGGCTACCTGAAGTGAGCGAGACAGCCTCAGGGACTGTCATGCCGTCGAAGGATGATCGGCTGGAGCAGGTTGCGCGCATGGCGGACCTCCTCGCCGACCGCATTCTCAACGCGCAGATCCTGGGTCGTGAGGTCAAGGATAGCGACATCCTCGCTCTTCTCGAAGCGTCTCTGCTGCTGAGCGAGTATGGGCAGGAAACCCCGCCGCTAGTGATGCAAGTGGTCCGCCGATTGGATGCCGCCAAAAGCAATGAGGGTGCCGAGGCATCCGAGGAGGAGCGGCAGGACATCGAACGCCTCGCGCACTCGCTGCGTCCGTTCCAGGCGAGAGAGGATCAAGAAGGCTAATACCGACCCTCTTTGAG